>CALFOT010000100.1 GCA_937919925.1 uncultured bacterium
AAGGTGCTCGCAGCCTTACGCGCCAAGGAGGAGCAAGCCTAATGCTGCGACTACCGAAGTTTGATGTAAAGAACCCCGCCACGGTCGAAGAAGCCGTTGCCATGATCTTTGAGATTGACGGCGAAGCACGCTTTATTGCCGGCGGCACCGATTTGAACCCGAACATGAAGCACCGCCTGTTCACGCCTGAACGGGTGGTTGCGCTTGGAGGGATTGATGAGCTGCATGGCGTCAGCTTTGGCGCAGACGGCGCGGCGCGCATTGGCGCAATGGTCTCTTTGACGAATATTGTCAAGAACGCTGAACTGTCAGCCGCTTACCCTGCGCTTTGCCAAGCAGCGAAGTTGGTCAGTAGCCCACAACTGCGCAACATGGGCACGCTTGGCGGTAATGTCATGCTGGATACGCGCTGCCAGTGGTACAACCAAACATACTTCTGGCGCAATGCGCTTGGCTATTGCCTGAAGAAAGATGGCAGCAAGTGCCACGTGATCGAAGGTGGCTCAAAATGTGTGGCCGCTGCTTCGAACGACACCGCACCCGCGTTAATGACCCTGAATGCCGAGTTGGAGTTTGCCACGGCAAATGGTCGCATGCGTATGCCAATCGCCGACCTGTGGCAGGCCGATGGCATTTGGAATAAGAAAATCCCGCACACCGATTTGCTTGTAGCCATTCACCTGCCAAAACCTGCCGCCAATTCACGTGGTGCGTACGGCAAGTTGCGCGACCGCGGCTCCATCGACTTTCCTCTGTTTGGGATTGCTGCACGTTTGGATTTCGCCAGTGATGGATCTATTCAAGATGCATCGCTATGTGCCGTCGCCTTGCAGGCGCGCCCGTGGCCACTTAAAAAAGCCGCCGCTTTGCTCATCGGCACGCGGCCGGGCGAAGACTGTTTCAGTGCTGCCGTAGAACAGGCCGCAACCCTTGCCGCCAAGCAATGCCGGCCAATGCCGAACATTCCGGGCGACCACGATTACCGTCACTTGATGGTGCCGGTTTACACGCGCCGCACATTACACGCCGCCGCCGATGGCGCTGGCCCTGTGCATCACGTTTAATTTGCCGAAGGTTCTTGAGCCTCAGTGGCTTTCAAAATTTCGACAACCTTCGCATTAAACAGCTCTACCCCTACCTGAGCTAGGTGGTGGGAGTCGTAGAAGTGCAGCCCATCATCAAGGTTGATGAGGTGGTTGAAGTTGTAATAGTTGCCGTACTCGTTCATTCTGCGATCAAACTCATCATTGTTGGTGTAGGAGTTGAAATAGGCCTTAGTAATTGGTGCCTGAATCAGAATCAAAGTGATTCCCACACCTTCAAGTCGCTCTACCATTTTGTCGAACTCTTCAAACTGGGTTTCGTTAATCTCCCATTCCTCAGGCGGAAAGTCTGTTTCAATTGCAACACCTGGGAGGTTCGGCATGCGCTCCACAAAGCCACCCGAAATATAAAGGTCCCGGCCACGTTTTGCTGGCTCGCTAAAAGCTGCGTTTCGTCCGATGGTGTCCATCCACAGTCCATAAATCAGTGTGTTGAACACTCTTGCGTTGCCTTGACGCAGGGCCATGACCATCGAATCCCAATCATTTTTTGCGTTGGCAATCATGTCAAGCGATGACTCGACGCCGTCACTGCAAAAGGTTCGTGGAAAAACTTCAAACACCACGATGCGCGGCTTGAGCTGCGCCAAGTAACGGTCCAACAAAAGAGTACTTTGAATTGGAGACTGGCCGCTGGAGCCAAGGTTGAAACAACGAATCCCAGCACGCTCAAAAATGCGTACGTCGAATCCCCGATATGCATGCGACGACCCAAGGAAGAGTACGTCGACAGGATCTTGTTCGGCAACCTCTTGCAGGCGCGTAAATAAATGCCCACCAAACCCAATCTTGTAGTTCAGGTTCTTCTTAAACTTCGTTGGTGCGTAGTCGCCCCACAGAAAAATAAGCACGACGTAAAGCAATGTTGCGAAGGTCGTAAACTGAAGTAGGCTCTTAAGGAATTGTTTCATTTTCCCTGCTAGAACTGGAAGTAAATGAAGGGGGTTTCTTCGGTTTGCATAAACATACCGATGATAAAAATTAGGACCGCATAGGCGGACCAGCGAGCGAATCGGGGCAAGCGGTGGCCCATGCGAGCAAGCGCGTACTGTTGCTCGCGGCCACACCACTCGACGACCAACAGCAGAAGGATCATGGAATACGTGCTATAGGCTGCCGCGGACCCAGCGAATTGCGGCGCCGAAAACAGGGAACTGGAGGCCATGCCTGATAAATATTCAAATGCATGGCCAACACTTTCTGCCCTGAAGAAAATCCAAGCCAATACCGTTAACCCGAAGGTGGTAACAACCTGAACAATTTCCTTCGGCCTGGCAAACAGTCTGCCCTGCGCAACCACGCCTAAGTGTTTCCGGTTCTTTCCGAGAAGCAGCAGGGGCAAAAAATATGCCGCGTGCAAAGCGCCCCAAGCAAGGAACGTCCAGTTTGCACCGTGCCAGAATCCGCTCACCAGGAATATGACAAAGATGTTCCTGATGCTGACCCCCTTGCCGCCTCTGCTTCCGCCGATTGGAATATATAGGTAGTCGCGAAACCACGTCGAAAGCGAAATGTGCCAACGTCGCCAAAACTCTGCAATATCCCGCGAGAAGTAGGGGAATGCAAAGTTCTGCATGAGCTCAAAGCCAAACAGCTTTGCCGTGCCGATGGCAATGTCTGAGTATCCAGAGAAGTCGCCGTATATTTGGAAGGTAAAAAACAAAGCACCAACAAGTAGCGTGCTCCCAGAATGTGATCCTGAGTTGTTGAAAATCAAGTCGGCGAATTCTGCGCAGTTATCAGCGACGACGACCTTTTTAAATAACCCCCACAAAATCTGCCTTAAGCCATCTACTGCCTTTCCATAGTGAAAAGTGCGGGCTTTTTGGAATTGCGGTAACAGGTTGGTTGCACGTTCAATCGGGCCGGCAACCAGTTGTGGAAAAAAACTAACAAAAGCTGCGAAAGCAACAAAATCGCGTGTCGGCGTTAACTTGCCCCGATAGACATCGATGGAATAGCTCAGGGTTTGGAATGTATAAAAACTAATTCCAACCGGAAGAACAATGTTGAGTGAACTTGCTTGGATCTGATATCCAAGCAATGAGAATGCCGCGACGAAGTTATCGAGGAAGAATCCATAATATTTGAACACACCTAAAAAACCTAGGTTGACAACGATACTCGTCCAAAGCAGCGCCTTTCTTTGTCTCGGCCGTTGCTCCGATGCTAATCCACGCCCAACACCAAAATCTACAAAAGTACTAAAGAGAATGAGGGATAAAAAACGCCAGTCCCACCACCCATAGAACAAGTAACTCGCTGCCGTAACCAATAGGTTCTGTAGCTTAAGACTATGCTGAGTGGCAAACCAATACAACACGAACACGATCGGCAAAAAAACGGCAAAGTCTAAGGAGTTAAACAGCATTTGGCCTACTCCTCCGACTGTTCCCGACGGAGTGTGCCTGTGAGAAAGATGCCTTCTCTCTTGGTGCTCATGTTAATTTGCGGCCGACCTTCATGTGAAATTCCATGCGAACCGAGCGCACAGTATGCGGATTCCCCCACACACTTTCGAGTGCTACAGCAAAGTCTTCAAAGAAGGACTCCCCTTGAGCTTCAGCACACCGGCGCGTAGCCGACCAGGTTCCGAAGTATGCCAAAAGTTGGTCGAAGCTCCACTGTTGCGTAAGCTCCAATTTCGGCGTGGGAATACTGGTGAACGGGAAGCGCACATCTTGGTATCCATCCCAAAGAATTTTGTTCTGTGGTGCCCAAAAGTTTTCGATCACATCGCGCAACTTTTCTTGGATGACCTCATCAATAGCGGCGGAAATATGCGGCCAGCTATAACCCCACGCGGCAAACACGCCGCCGGGCTTTAGCACACGATCGACTTCGGTCCAGAATTGTTGAACGTCGAACCAATGCAATGCCTGCGCAATGGTCACCAAATCGAAACTACGCGATGCGAAGT
>CALFOT010000101.1 GCA_937919925.1 uncultured bacterium
ATCTTCATGTAGTTGCATAGCGAGCACCTTGCCCCTCACTCATTGTGGCGGGAAGCTCTGACATTGGATGTCATGGCTGCGGAGATACTGGCGATGCCCTCTGCGCCAGCGGCCAGGCTCTACTTCCTTTGGATTATCGTATCGCCAAGCGCTGGACTCCCTTCGATCCAAGTCCCTGGGCCTGGCATCGCCTTTTTATTATTGGATCTCGCCTTATCCAAAATTATGGAACTCGCCTAATCTCCGCGCGAAGAATATGGGGAGATTGCCTGGTCATACGGTGTAGGCGCGCCCGACGCCCTGCAGACACGCGCTTTCAGCCTGATAGATTTGCGCTGTTCCTACCCCGCCTCAAGGAAATGCTCGAACTCTCCGCCGTCGGCGTCGGCAAGAATGTAGAGCAGTGAAGTCTGAGTGCGCATGGCTTCCATCGAATGTGGAAAATCCCCCATCTGTCCTCCTTACCGGGAGGCGCCATGCCCACCGCCCAGACCGGTAAGTCGATAGCGCTGAAGCGTGCTGCTTGGCTTGGCGGGAATGGTGAACTCCAAGATCCCCTGCCGAATGAGTTTTCGAATTGTCTTATTCAGCGGCCCTGAAACCTCCTTTTGCCCAAGCGCCTTCGATAATTCTGACTTTGCCAGTGGCCCGTCTCGAAGCAACTCCACCAAGCGGGCCTCGAGCTGTGACTCTGGCTGCGACTCTGGCTGCTCTTGGCAACGCCGGTGAATGCGGCGAATCCCACTGCCGATCTGCTCGACCAGACCCATGCGCTGAAACACGCCAAACAGCAATGGATTCCGTGGGACACTCTTAACCCCAAAGTCCTCCTCACGCATCCCTGGAGGCAACCCGCCAGGCGTCACGATCTCAACCCGATCGCGAAAAATGTAAATCTGCGTATTTGCTGCGGCACGATAATCCCGGTGCACGATGCCATTCACAACAGCTTCTCGCAATGCCTCCACCGGCAACGCACCGCAATAAACCAGGACTTCCTATCCAAGCATTTCAGAAAAGGACGCGAAATCAACGGCGTAGTTGTTCGCTTCCCAAACGGCTGGAAAGCGATCGGCTTCCTCCACCGGGATCAACCCTCGGCGCACGGCCATCAACACGACATCTGGGCTCGAGATGATGCGCTCAGGGCCGATGCGGGATTCTGCCTCGCGAATGAAGCGCCGCTCTTCATCGTCGCTGACAACAGACCAACCGCGGGAAACGGCCAAAGTCAAACAAGCGGCTTCACCCTTTCCGATTTTGAGGGCAATCAGCTCCTTGCGCAGCAGCAACTCATCCACGCCTTCGATGGAATTGAGCGTGATCCATCCCTCTTTCAGAGCTTCCGCGACGAGCGCTTTTGACTTAGGCCTGACGAACTCCTCATGAACCTCGCCAGGAATCACGAAGCAGAATCCGTCTAGTTGACCCAATACGCTAAGCCTGCCCACCTGATGCAAGTGGAATAGAAAACATGTATCCGCAGCGACAACCCTCACTCCTACAAGTGGGCCTATTCCCCAAGGTGTGGGTTTCTAATGCGCCCCTTCATGGGGGCCACACCGGAAGTTTGGACCACCCCATGGAAATCCTTGCTGTCGAAGCCGACCAGCACGGCGTAGTCAGTGGCATGGCCAAGGCTAATCTCATCACGCCGCAGAGCTTCTAGCAGTAGAGCCAGGAAGCGACGATGGAAGCGATCGGGGGTGCTTGCAGACGGAGCGGCTTCATTCTCTTCATCAAAGAAGGCAGAGGAAAGCTTCTTGAGCACACCACTTTCCCGCGCACTCATGAGCTTCTGAAGGTTTTGCTCGGAGAGATAAGCCAGCGACTTCAATCGGTAAAGCACGGCAAGGTGACTCGCACCAAAGTAATGGCTCAGGTGAACCACATCGTGCGGCTGAATCTCCGTATCAGAGGCAGGATTTGTGTTGCGCATCGAATACACATGCCCGCCTTCCATCACCGAGGAAGTATTGCTGCGCGGCGGCTTACCAACAGAAGTCAGCAGGTCGACGACTCCTTCCTCCGGTAGCAAGAAGGCCGCAGCGAAACGGTTCGCGCGTTTCTCTCGCACGTCGTCTTGAAAATCGCGGTGAGTCACACTCGCGCGCACCCGGGCATCCAGAATCACATGCCCATATTCATGCGCAAGTGAGAAGCGGCGCCTGGGGAGAGTAGGCTCCTGGCGATTAATGGCGACGAAAGGGCCGTCCGGCAGAATGAGAGTTAGGCCATCGACTCCCTCAGGCAGGTTCAGAGTGGCAGTCAAGATGCCCTGCGCTTCCAGCAGATCCACCAAATCGGGGACAGGCGCCTGGCCCAAACCAAGCCGACGTCGCTCCAGGATTGCTGCGTTCTCCCCCTGCTGGATCGCTTGCCAAGTGTTCTCCGTGGGTGCGGTGCCGAAATGGCCCACTCCCCCCCGGCCCAATGGCGGCCCTATATCTAAAGCCTCTTCCAACTCCCGGGTGGCCTTGGCGATCTTCCGGCACCGGTCGATCACGGCTTGCTGGACATTCCATTCCAAACTCTGGGCTCCTACTGCGCGGAAGGCAGCCAACAGAGACTCGTCTGGATCGAACTCCTCTTCCAGGAGATCTCCCGACAGCCTGCCATAAAGGCTTGCCAGCTTATCGAGCTCCAAGCTCCCAACTTTGCGGTCCCCCGTCTCAATTTGCGAAATGGCAGGGCGCGAAATACCCAGTACTTCGGCAGCCTGAGCCTGAGAAACCCCCACTGCTATGCGGGCTTCCTTCAATCGGCGGGCAAGTATTTCGTTGGTGAGTGGCATGTATTCCTTTATCGGCAAAGATGTTGGCATATCTTACCACTTCACACCTTTTAGGGGCATACCAGCCTGGCTAGAGCTTACGACGAAGCCTGTGCCGCCGCCCAAAATGTAGACGCGTCCGACGCCCCGCAGACACGCGCTTTCAGCGTGACGGATTCAAATCTTTCTCGCTCACCAGCATGCTGCTGATCACTTCCCCGCCCCCAACCGCTCCAACAACGGCTTCACCCCAATCCACGCTCCCGCAATCAAATCCAGCACCTCCACACTCTGCGTTGCCTTGCCATAAGCAAAGTTCGCACCAACCCCCAACTGCATATTTGAGCGCTTCGCAACCAGCAACGCAAACACCGCCTCGGCCCATTGCGGCTGACACTTCACGCCCTCTTGCTTGCCCGCAATCACCGTGCGCAAATCCAGCTGCAAACGCCCATCATTGGTGCCTTTGCTGCGCTGCGACTTGAAATGACGCTGCTCCAGATAGAGAAAAGGCACCGCCAATCCATCCGCCACCGGCAGCGCGCCGCACAGATTCTCCGCACATTCCGCCAGCAACT
>CALFOT010000102.1 GCA_937919925.1 uncultured bacterium
CTCAACGGTTGGCGTTGCAACTCCTACCTGCTGTGCTGGCCCCATGGTTAGCGCGACGATCCCTGTGCGCTTCCTTGCCGAAAGCGCAAGGAGCCTAATCCGGGAATAGTGGGAGGGAGCCATCCCACTATGTGAGCCAGCATTTGCGCGGGCCTTTGTGGCTAGCGTCAACTCAAGCTGAAGGCGCCCCAGGTTGGAACATCACTTTGGCACGCGCCTTGCATAACATCCAGAAACCCATGGAACTCTGAACATGAAACTACTCACTCTTACTGTCTTAATACTCACAGCATCTTGCGCTGCTCCGGAGGTTGAATCCGGTCCTGACACGATTCAACTTCGCTCAGCGATTTCAACCGCTCTTCTTGGTGGTGATGTCACCACGGCCGAAATGGCGGCCCGCGAAGCAGAAAGCACTTTGCCCGGGGATGTTGTGGTTGCATTGCTCGCTGCTGAAGCGCATGCGGCTTCAGGCAACCCAAATGCAGCAATCGCCAGTCTCGACCGCGCCATCATCGTGGCAACTACCGATGAGTTACTCCGACACGCTTATCGCAATCGCGGTTCACTCTATATGCAAGCTGGTCGCCCGACAGAAGCATTCGATGACCTTCAGCAGGCCTATGAACTCGGTGACACAAGCATGGCGTTACTCCGCGACCTTGGTGCCGCAGCCTATGGCTCCGGCAACTTCCAGGCTGCTCGTGCGGCTTGGGAACAACTTCCCGACAACGATCGCAAGAGTGTCGACACCGTAGTCGGCCCCGGTTTTTTCCTGGAGAAGTCCGTCTCCATCAATCGCTGATCACCAACTGAGGACCCAACCATGACCCTTTTTCTTAATCTAATCACCCTGGCTTTACTCGGGCTTCCACAACAAGAAGGCACTCAAGGTGAGACTGTGCAATCACCGTCAAGCTCGCAACAAGCCGGTGCCAGCCTCGTACTGCCCGACTTCGATCCTGCCGTTTCCTTTAATCAACTTGAACAAGGAATGCGTCGCTTGGATCCCGTCACAAAAACACTGCGTGATGCCAACGAGACCATTCATCCTCTGGTCGAGGAGTTCAAGATTGACCCCTCTCTGGAAAACCAGGCGAAACTGGAAACGGCCTTAGCGAAGTTCACCGCCGATCTTTCACGCAAGATACGCAGTGCTCTTGCTGCCCATGAAAAGGTAACCTTCGCATTTCAAGATATCGTGCACGGTGTCAAAGGAATGGGGGTATCCCTTGAACTGTACTCTGCTGATCTGAAGCAGCAGGCCGCCACCGAAGAAGAAGCGCTCGCCGAGAGCGTGAAGCAGCTAGAGGAGGTAGCCGAGGCTTGGGATGTAGCCGAGGATGCTGAAGAAAAGGAGTCCTTGATGGAACAGTTCAAGGAGCTCTATCGGCTGCAACAACGGCAAGTCTATCGCGCACGATATTTAGGTGCATTGGCCAATCACTACAAGGATCTTGCCGGCGGCGTGGTGCAACTGGATGGTTCCCTACGCATGGTGCATGGTCGCGTTGAGGATGCTTATGATCGGCTCGAAGATGCAGGTGAGATGCTTGCATTTGCCGCAGGCTTCCGTCGCGATGCCACCGGAATCGTAGCCCACTACCAGTCGTTCTTCGGCCAAGGGAACGATTCGGTGCGCAATGTCCTGGAGCGGATTCAAAGTATCGAAGGACGTCTCGAGATCTTCGAAGGCGCGTCCAGTGTGCTGGACGAAGCTGGTCCATTGATGCCCATGTTGCATGACATGGATCAACTCACCCAAGGCTTGAAAAACAGTGCCGAAACCGCCGACCAAAATGAAGTGGTATCAGCCGATAGCTATTGGGAATCAAAAATGCAAAAAACCCTGCAAGGGGAATAGAGAAATAACCCTTTACTAAACAACCATCGAGGAATCATGATGAACACAATCCTACTGTTTTTCCTGGCCGCAATGCCGCAACAGGAATTCGCCTCTGCACAAAGCGCATATGAGCAAGTGCAGCCCACCCCTTCCGAAACGGTTCAAGTCCTGGTTGAGCGTAACGAGTTCACTCTCGCTCGTGTGACTGAGTTGGAAAGGCGCATAGCTGCCGACGAGACAAAATTGATTGAACTGGATCGCTTAGAGGTTGAGCGCTATTTGGCACTCAAAGCTCACTTCACGGATAAGGAGCTTGAGAAACGCCTTCAGGCCGAAGCGCGTACTTTCGAACTTCGCCGCAAGGGAGTCAAGCAGTCCATCGAACTGACCAACATCAACTTAGAAGATGCTCGCAATCGACTTGCTAAGTTGGACGTGGATCTTCGTCTCGCACGCATCGAGCAAGGTCTTGTTCAAAACACAGAGCCTGCACCTGGAACGCCAGTGGCGGATCGGCTTGAAGCCCGTTCACGCACCGTTCTTCTGGATCGCGCAATGGCCGTCGGCAAGTTTGATTTCGTGTCGATTCCGCACTCTTGGGTCACATTGGAATTCTAAGGAGTGCGAATCATGCGTTGTGCGGAACCCATTGCGTGGATTGTCTCAATAGGAGTTCATGCCTGGCTATTGATGCCAGTGCTTGCAGAAACAAGTGGGCAGTCAACATCGGCAGAAGATGTTGCAACTTCGATAGTAGCAGTGGCGGTTGTCGCCGAACGCCCCCCTTCAAAGGTCGAGGTTGAACCTGAACAGGAGCCGGAGTATTTGGAAGAGGAGATGGCATCACCGGTGGAGTTGCGCCCCGCTGACGAGCTCGCTGTGTTTGAGGAGGATGGCGATTCTTGGGAGGAGTCACTGGCAGAACCAGAAGGCAGCGGAGAATCGTCACCAGCATCAGCAATGGTGTTTTCCGATGATGCCGTGCGAGCGCTGAACTTGGTGCTGGATCTTTCGGATCATGATCTATTCCTTTCTGCTGCTCAGGACTTAGAGATACGTTTCCTCATCTATCCGGCTTCTAAGTCTCCCAAGTGGGTACTTGAGTTACATGGCCCTGGTCTTGAATCGGTGGCACAAATAACCCCTGATTCTTTGGGTCAGCTTTCCCGTCGCGCGCACGATTTGACTCCCGATCGGTTTTTCCGCACAATTCGCAATCGTGCAACACAATCGGCTGGATTTCCCTCAACCGGGGCTCGTTTGGTTGCTGCAGTACCCGCTGGAACCGACAAGATGTTCCTTGCTGCGGAAAGGAGTTACCTCCAACAAGCTGGGCCTGCAGCAGCTCAAATGAGAACTCTGCATGGGTGCCTTGTCCGCGACGGCAGCACTTGGCAGTTAGAGATAACGGGGGGGGTGTAGAATCTGAACCTCTTGGCCTCTTTCCAGCTACCCACCCCCAATTCCTGTTCTTCGGAGAACCCTTGGCTCATCTCTTAGTCGTTGACGATGCTTATCATAAAGTCCGCTCTGGTCTTGATGCGGTATTGGATGAACACCGGGTCTCTGGTGCCACCGACGGCGCCGCGGCTCTGCAGCTGATTGAATCCGAACCTTCCATCGACGTTGTGCTGCTTGATGTGCGCATGCCTCCTCTGGTCGGCAAGATTGAAGAAGAAGAAGGGTTGGCGGTATTCGAGAAAATAAAGGAGATTCGACCAGAGTTGCCGGTGATTTTCCTTTCGGCTTACGACGATCTCCGCTTAGTGAATCGCGCTTTGACAGCAGGTGGTTTTTGGTATTTGAAGAAGCCACCAGACTTAGAGGAGACTCGAAGTTTAGTGCGCCGGGCAGTCGAGCTGAGCCTTGCACAGAGGGAATCTACCGAGAGGCGCGCTGCAGCGGAAGCTCGTCTCCAAGTGGTATCGCGTACGGGGATTCGCAGACCTAATAGTCGGCTGGTTGGTGATTCATTCGTTCTTCGTCAACTCAACTTAGAGTTGGCGATGTTCGCGGCAACGGATGTTCCTGTACTTTTGCTTGGTGAGACAGGTTGTGGCAAAGAGCTGTGTGCCCATGAACTTCACGATTTGTCTGCTCGTCGAAGTGGCCCTTTTATTGCTGTCAATTGTCACGAGCTTAATCATAGTGAAACTGCTCAGTCGAGGTTGTTCGGCCATAGCAAAGGAGCCTTTACCGGTGCTGTTGAAGACACGCAAGGAGCCTTTGAATCGGCTCATGGTGGCACATTGTTCCTCGATGAAATCGGCGATTTAGATCTTGATATGCAAGGCCGGTTATTGCGCGTACTTCAAGAGCGTGAGGTCGTGCGCATCGGTGCTGGCGAACGCCCTCGCGCCGTAGATGTGCGCATGGTCTTTGCCACCAATCGGAATCCCGAGGTCCTTGTAAGTGAAGGTATCGTTCGAGAGGATTTCTACTATCGAATTGCAGTCGGGGTAGTGAGAGCACCGGCGCTTCGTGAGCATCTCGATGATTTGGAGTTGCTGGTGCCGGCTTTGTTGCAAGCTTCTCTTGTCAGGGATCGGATTCCTGAATGTACCGTAAGTACTGCTGTTTATCCTTTGCTTTGCAACCACAATTGGCCAGGCAACGTGCGTGAGTTAGAGAATGTTTTGAAAAGGGCTGCCGTGCGAGCAGCCTCTCAAGGTGTCATCTCACCAGAGCACATTGATTTGCCAAGAGATACCGTTGCCTCAGCCACTTCGGCAACAATCTCAGGCGATTTGTTCACAGAGATCTTGGGAAATGGGGGGTACTCTGACGGCTTGAAGCGATTCCGAGACGAATACGGAGAAATCGCAATGCGTGAGGTCCTGACCAGAGCGGTACGTCTCTCGGGTAGCGTGGTGCGCGCCGGTGAACTGCTTGGCTTTGTTCACCCGGACAGCCGAGCGAAGGATTATGAGAACCTTCGAGCTTGGATGAAAACTCTTGGCTTGCGCAAAAGTGATATCGCAGAAGGAGGTCTCGCGTGAGTGAATTGATTTGCCCGGATTGTGAACAGCAGCTTGATGGCATCATAGATTTCTGTACGAACTGCGGCGCCAATCTTGAAGAAGTCGACGCCGGCAGCGACGTTTTCTTTGCGGACTCAGATTTTGAGACCACTGCTGAGGAGCCGCCTTCGCTGGAATCCTCCACTGTCATTTCGATGGAACCGATTGTTGCTCCATCGCCGCCGCCTGTTATCGCGCCACGAGTTGAAATTCCTTCTTCCAACGATGACCCCCCAAACCTGGTCATGGATACGGGGGTAAGCGCTCGCGTTGGTGAAAATGGTGTCCTCTGGTTCGGATTGGCGAACAATCGAACCTCCCGGATTAATGCTCGTCTTGCCGTCAATATGGATAAAGGGGCTCGCGAGATGTTTCACCATTTCAATGGGGAGCGCGAGCTGCGCGTTGGGCCATCCGGCGAAGGTACTGCTTCAGTTTCGTTCCGCGCTCAAGTAGCAGGTGAGTTTCCGCTTTCGGTCCGCCTCTTCGTCGAAGACTACCGTGCAAGCGGGAAGGTTTCATTCTACCAGGTTGCCGATCACTGTAAGGTTTTCTTCGGTATCTCTAGTCAACAAAGCGGTGGTTCCATCACCGTGCACAACGAAGTTTGTATCGATCGAAACTATGGCGGCGATATCAGCATTCGCCCTGAAGCTCTGCGCAGCATTCAGGAGAAAATGGGAGTTAACGAAGGCGCAAACAGAGCTGCTCCCCAGGAGTTGCCGCTGGAGGCGCCAGAATCTGTGCAGGGTTGGATACAGCACTCTAGAAACGCCATTCGAGGTTCTCATCTCCGCTTGGATGTCATGCGGCTCGATAAGTTGTATCGGCGTTTCCATATCCTGGTTTGTAACGAACTCTGGTTTGGTCGTAATGATGTCACGCAACTTCCCGGAGGTCGTAGAGGATTCAACACCCTTGCTTTGCGTTGGCTTCCCTGTCGGTCAAAAGAGCAAGACCCTAAGAGTTTTTCCTTTAATCAGTCCATCAGCCGCCATCATGCCGGCATGTTGCATGCCGATGAAGCTGGCACAGCTATTAACTGTTGCTCCAGCTCACTTCAGGTAGATACCCATCAACTTGGCAAAGGAGATTCGCAGCAGTTTCATGCTGGATCCGCCTATCGACTCAAGCTCGGACATCCGGCCCTTGAGTTTGATATCACTCCTTTGACGACTTCGGGAGAGGATCCTTCGCAATGGTTGCGGGATTGGAACCAATTTACAGGTATGAGTGGAGCGATTGTTCATCCAACGCGTCACGATGCGATTCGAATCGACCGTGTCAATAACTTGGAGCAAGTCAGTTACGTCATGCTCCTGCAGTCTGCATCCATTGGCGGTGGGCGCCGAGATGCTTGTTTTGTCAAGGGACTGCCCCCCGCAGTCTTGAGACTCGCGCGTTGTGGATCCAACCTATTCGTCTTGACTGGCCCAGATTTTGTAAATCAAGGTACTGCTGCTGCCGACGAAAGGTATTGGCGACCAATATGCGCAGGCGATCGGTACGACTCGGGCGAGTGGAGCTACCGGTTTTCGACATCTTCGGTTTCCGATACCAAAAGAGAAGATGATTTGGTGAGTGCCTTGGAGGACGAATGAGCCGTTTCGAAGAACGTATTCGCGCTGCCGAGGAAAGGGCGAAGGGTAGAGTCCAAGCGGCAGCAAACTGTCATTCCGCCTCGCCTGCGGAGCGTGGCACATGGGCTGAGTATCGGGAGCGCATGGACAGCCTACGCAAGGAAATCGACAATCGGTTTCAATCGACCGGAAGTTATCAGAGCAAGGAATGCGGCCCTTTAGATCGCATTTTCCTCGAGCGTGCACTTTCCGCCCTGAAGCATGGCCTCGTTGAATCCTGTTTCTACAACTTAAGGATTCTCGCCCAAAAGGTGGCCCTCGATAGAGGGAGCCAAGACTTGAGCGCCCTGACCACTGCTGGTGAGCGAGTACCGACGGTACGCAAAGAGCTTGGCTTGTTCCTTCAGGGCCGGGTTCCATGTGGAATCCTGGTGGCTGATCTTCTCCCAGATTTGGCGAGTGTTTTTTTGAAAACACTCCCGTTGCTTGAAGGTGCCGTAGTGGGAGGCTTGGCGATGGCGAAGGAGATTCCAGCTTTGGTAGATGCCGTCCTTTCGGGCATCGCAAGAGAAGCTGATAGTCTGCGCTCTCAGCGATTATCCTTATTCGCTCTTGTGCGTCGAGCATTGGAGATTGAAGGGCCAAGACTTCAAGAAGCGGACATGGATGTAAGCGTTGAAAACGAAGTGGAAGACGATCGCATTCATGCTGATGAACCACGTCTTCTCGATACTATCGTTGAGTTGTTAAGAAACGCCGCAGTTCATCGAGAAGGAAGTGGTCGCGGGAAGGTGGTCATTAACTTGAGGCCGCGCGAGAACTATATTCACCTTGTGGTCTCAAGTCGACCTGCTCTTCCACCCCTCATCCCTCTTAATCGACTTTTCGAGACCGGAGTCTCGCGGAGGGAAGGTGGGGGCGATGGGCTTGCAACCGTCCAGCGCACCTTGACTTCCCATGGTGGCAGGGCGGAGCTTCAGTTTTCTTGTGGCAGTGGCACCTTCGACGTTTGCCTAGCCTTGCCTACCCGGCTTCCGGTTTAGCCAAGCCGGCCCAGGAATCGGGGATAAATGAATCACATTTGGTGAGTTCCCCTGCATCTCAGGGAGTCTGGATTCACAAAAAACACCGATGCAGGGCGTAGATGGCAGTGGCATGATGGTTGCACTCTTTCATTGTTGTCCCCCTGATGACTACCATGCGAATCATCATCATTACTACATTGAGTCTCGTTGGCTGTGTGAGCCCCCCTCTTGGCTCTACTTTCGAGGATGCTCAGTCTCTCGCTAATCGCGGGGAGTTCGGAGCTGCAGTAGCTGTAGCAGAACCGCTGCTGCTCAGAACAACTTCAGTTTCTACACTTGAGGAGGTCTGTGGGTGGGCGCTAAAGGCCGGGCGGATGGAGCAGGCATATGATTTCTCCAATCGGCTCATCGGCTTCGAATCCCAATCATGGGTTGGCCATCGCACTCGTGGGCTGGCTCTTGTTTCTTTAAAGCGGCTCAGTGCTGCGATTCCAGATCTTGAGTTTGTCCATCGTAATGGCCCGCCAGATTCTGAAGTTCAACGCGCCCTTGGTCTTGCGATGGAATTTGTTGGAAGAGATCCAGGCAAGGCAAACTCCCTGCTAGTTTTATCTGGCTTCGATGATGATGAGGTGACCGCCGCTCTCAGCCGCCTCGAAGTTCTGCTTCATCCCGCGCCACTGCCTTCCGTCACAGTTACCGACGAACCTGCCGCATGGACTCAAGTCGCCGCACTTGATTTGGCCACGACATGTTTTGTCTTAGATGAGCAGCTGAGGCTTTCGGGCTTCCTTCTCAAAAACCAGGAAGCCGCTGCTCTTACCGGCGACGAATATGCATCTGGCTTACGCGCTGCCGACCGTCGTCGAGATGCTGCTGCCCTTGTCGACCTTCCAGACGAAGATGGCACAGCCGCCGTTCTCACTCATTTCGTCGAAGTCGGTCTACTGAGTGTCGACAACAACAAAATCAACCCCGACGAGATTCTCCAGCGTGGTCAGTTTGCACAACTTGTAACGGACCTTCTGCGATTACTCGAGGAGGATAAAGGATTTGCGGTTGGAGGTGACGGTGAATCTCCTTTCTCGGACATGAGCGTTCGGCATCCCCGCTTTGCGGTTGCGAGCGCAGCTTGTGCGCTTGGTGTTCTGCACGCAGACGCATCGCGACGTTTTCGGCCTTCGGACCCGCTTTCTGGCGCGGAACTTTCCGACGCTCTCGACCTACTTCGCGAAGTTCTTCTTCGTTCTCCGCTTTACCAAGAGATGATTCGATGATAGCCCTCCTTTCGATTGCCTGTTTTGCTTTGGCTCAGCCACTTGTGGCTTTACCGGCACAAGAACCTAGTCATGATGTCTCGGATCAATCTGCAAGGTCGACTTCACTCGAGGTCGCAGGAGAAGCTGTTGGGCTTACTCGTGAAGCTGCAATATCCGCTGCGAAACAAGATGCCATGTCGCGCGCGATTCAGGAACTTTATCGCGAAGAAGGTCTTGCCGCACCCCTGCAGGCTGTTGCCGATCGCTTAGCAGCGCTGGATCGTTCACTCGGTGGTTTTCTTGCCGCTGAGACTCTTGATTCTGAATGGAAGGAAGAGACTAGTCTCGCGAAGGTTCGCTTGAAAGTCGAAGCCGACATCGTCGCTTTTCGTCGCTGTGCTTCACGTGCTCTGCGTGTGCAAGTAATTTGCACAGGCCCCCTTTCAGACCAGATTGCATCCAGTTTCAAGGAGAGGCTTGCCGCCGAAGGTTTTGAGGTGGTATTGGGTGGATCGCGGGAAGGCGCCGATGCGATTGTCATCGCCAAGCCGGTGCTCGATAAATTGCCAGGCGGCGAGGCAGGTTTCTCTTCTTGGCGCGGCGCCCTCACGATTGAAGTTCATTCGCTCTCGATGCGTGACGACGCCACAGTTGTGCTTGCTGATCGTCGATTCGAACCAAAGGGAGCCATGGTCGGCAGCAATGCCCGTGAAGTGGCACGGAAGACCATCCTTCCGCTTTGTTCAGAGGCGGCAGATCTTGCCGCACAGCGTATTTTGAACGCAGCTTCGGCAAGTGCCCGTTGGACAATCTCCGTCGAAGGCGCAACCGAACGCTACCTCGTCGAAGATTTGCTCGACGCCATTACCCAACGAGGTGTTTCTGCCGGCGTGGTGGGGGTTAGTTCTCTCAGCTGGGATCCTCCGAATGCAACCTTCCGGTTGGTCGTCGATCGTCGTGGGGCGAATCGCCTTGGTGGTATCATGGGCACTCTGGATTTGTCTGAAGGTAGGCGGGTGCGGGTGTTACGCGAAGCAAACTCAACCATGATCGTTAGAATTGAATCCTCCTGATTTTGTCATGTATTTCCTTCTCACTCTTCCTCTCGTTCTGTTTCAGAACGGCCCCTCTCAGCTCGATGAGATTCTTCCCAGTCGAGCCGAAAGCCTTGCTATTGAGCTCGCCGCTGACTTGAATGAAAGCGGTATTCTCGGAGAGCATGGCATCCAAGCGTTCGCCTTCCCAGGTGCAATCGGTGATGTACAAGGCGCTTTTCATGACCGCCTTTTAAATCACATGTTGCGCGACTTTGGCTTGGAGTTGATTGCCGAGCGCGAAGAAAGGGTTCAAATACTGCAAAACTATTTCCGTAAAGATGGTTTTGAACAAGGCATCTATGATGGTGGCAGCCTAAAGAGTCTTGGTGGACAATTTTTGGACAACGAGGCGATTCTCGGCGCCAGAATTTATTCGGTGGACGGAGCGGATGGGTTAGAGATATATGCTCAAGCTGAACTTTGGGATGCACGCCGCGCCGTCATGGTGTGGAATAAAACGATATCGCTCTTGGTGAAGGAACCGGTTTCTCCGCCTGTTGTCGTAGAGAAAGAGGAATCCTTATTCGTGCCAGTCCTAATCATTCTTGCTGGAATCATCGCCGCGATCGCCATATTCAGTCTAATGAATCGCAGGGAACAGATTGCGAAGGCTCAGCGACGTGGAGGGGCATCTATCGAGAGGCAATCGCAGAAAAAGCGCGACCGTGATTTGCGAGGTGAGGCTGCTCGACGAGCGCATGCAGGAGCAGATCGCTTGACCGCAGCAGCAAGCCAAGTCGATGCCGCAGCTCGTTCTATCTTCGAAAATTCAGGTGAAGACTTACGGTCGCTCGCAAGGAATTTCGAGAAGGCTGCCGCAGGTACATTTCGCCGTCCCGTAGAGGAGCGAGGTGATTCAGAGATTGCTGCTGCACGCGCCCTAGCTGACCATGACGAACGTACACTCGGCCTAGTAGAGGAAATGGGTCGTACTGTTGATACCCTAGTTGCCGGGGCTTCTTCTGATTCCGCTGAGGCGGTAGCTAAGTTGGCTGCCAAGCTAGAAGACCTCATCCAGAGTGCTAATCACCGTCTCGGAGAACGCACTGACCTGATTCGTTCCAGTAGTTAATAATTGTCATGACCCCCTTCTCATTTCTGAAACGATGCCCTGAGTGTAAGAACAAGCTAGAGCGGGGAGCTAATTTTTGCGGGTGCGGTGCGCCGGTGCGTGACTTTCGTCGCACTTGTCACCACTGTCATCGCATCGTTGATGCCCAAGCGGAAAGGTGTGCTCATTGCAACGCCCTTCTTGCAGAGGTCGAACCTCGCTATGTTTTGATTCGCTGGGCTCGCCGTTCGCGTGAATTTGCCCGACGCATTGATGTTGTGGCCTTCACGGAAGGCGAAGAGGTAATCACAGATTCGGGCGCGGCACTTCAGGGTGCACTTGATGGTGGTGTTACGGTCGAAGCCGGGACGAAAGCGTTACTTCTTGTTAACGGTAGCTTGGAGAAGGTGCTTGAGCCCGGTTGGACTTCCACAACCAGCGATGCTCTCTCGGTTTATTCAGGTGAAGAATATATTCACACTTTGACCGTGATTGCTGTTGACTCAAGCGACACCGATTTAGCATGGCGATTCCCGCTTGCACTTGACTCGAACTCGGATGCCGGTGATGAGAAATCTTCCGCGATGGCGCTCGTCACTAAAGATGGGTTTCGTGTTGCGCTAAGGTTAGGGATTACCATTAGCCTTGCCGATGCAGCGGCCTTGGCGAGTAATCTGCTCAAGGAGCAAGTTTCCATTACTGTCAGTAGTCTCGCCGCTTGGCTTGCGCCTACGGTAGACGCCGCTGTTCGAGAACTCGTTGGACAGACCGATAGCGCAGAATTAAGAACGCCAGATAGCAATTGGCGTAGCCAATTTGAAGGTTTGTTGCGCGATCGACTCCAGCGTGACCTTGAGGTTGTTGGCCTCCGAATGGAAAGGCTCAGGGGTTTTGGGCTGGAGAGTCCTAGGCTCAAAGAGTTGGAAGACGATCGAGAAACCACTGCAGTCATTCGTGGCAAGGCGGGAGAGGCTCGAGCAAGACTTGAGCACATCGAGAATCTTCAAGATGCACTTGTCAAGAAACGTCGTCTCGATGACAAGGCACGTCTGGAAATCGAGAAGTCGGGCATTCTCACCGACGCAGAGATTGCCGAACTTAATCGCCATGCAGATGATGAGGAACTCGGTTGGAAACACGCGCGCGAAATGTTGGCCGCGAAACACGCTGCAGGGGTTGAAGAAATATCGAAACGTGCGTCCTTGAAGCTATTCGTCGAAAGGAAGGAAGAGGAAATTCGTCTTGATGACAAGCGCAAGCGGCTCGATATGGACCGAGATGAGCGGGAACGCGATCACGAGGCTGATGTCGCTCTGAAAATCATTGCTGCCAAACAGCAACATAAAATGGAACAGATTCAGGTCTTCCAGGATTGGGATGATCCCGAGAAAATCCTTACCGTTCTTGCTGGGATTAGTCCGGATGCTGCAGAAGCACTTCGTGCAAAATATCAGCGTGCCAACGACGATGACCGCGTTGAGTTGCTCAAGGAAATGCAAGGAGAAATGTCCAAGGTTCAACAGTCTGCGATGGGTGGAATGGCCAGTGTTGCAGCGGCAAAGGCAACCACACGGTTAATTCCATGTCCACATTGTCGCATCAATGTTTCCGTTGATACAACGAAGTGCCCCTCTTGCGATAAGCTTGTGAAGTAGCGGACTTCAGCCTCGGACGATTCCTGAAATGCGCTGCACCACCTGCGGATTTGAAAATTCTGGCACAGCCAAATTCTGTGCCGAATGTGGTGCCAGGATTGCGCCGCCTTCCTCATCGGCCCAAGTTCCTGACGCAGAGCTTTCACTCCAGCCCACCCTCGGCTCTGGTCCTCCATCGGACTCCCCAGCAGCGTTAGCTGGCTCCGAATCCCTCATCGCC
>CALFOT010000103.1 GCA_937919925.1 uncultured bacterium
TTCCTGGACCGCTGGCTAACTTTGTGGATTTTCCTCGCGATGGCCGTGGGTGTTGGTATCGGTCACTTCCTGCCCAGCAGTGGTGCTTTTCTGCATCGCTTTGATGTGGGCACCACCAACATCCCGCTCGCCATCGGCTTAATTCTGATGATGTGGCCGCCGCTGGCCAAAGTTCGTTACGAAGACCTCGGCGAAGTTTTTCGCGATCGCAGGATTCTCGCTTTAAGCTTACTGCAAAACTGGATCATCGGCCCCCTATTGATGTTCGCGCTGGCGCTCATTTTCCTGCGCGACCAACCGGAATATATGACCGGTTTGATTTTGGTTGGCTTGGCACGCTGCATAGCGATGGTGCTCGTTTGGAATGACCTCGCCGGTGGTAGCCGCGAATACTGTGCTGGGTTGGTGGCCTTCAATTCCATATTCCAAGTCTTCACCTACAGTTTTTATGCGTGGATTTTTCTGTGCATCGTGCCGCCATGGTTCGGCATCGAAGCTGCGGTGGTAGATGTTTCGATGCTGGATATTTTCCACAGCGTGTTGCTGTATCTCGGCGTGCCATTCGCTGGCGGCTACCTCACACGCAAAATCCTGCGTGCGCGCAAAGGAGAGAATTGGTACACGCAGAAGTTCCTGCCCCGCATCTCCCCCATCACGCTGGTCGCTTTGTTATTCACGATTGTGGTGATGTTCAGCTTGAAAGGTCAGATGATGGTGCAAATCCCTGCGGATGTACTGCTTATCGCAACCCCTTTAAGCATTTATTTCGTCGTCATGTTCTTCGCCAGTTTTTGGATGGCGAAACGCGCGGGTGCGGATTATGAACGGGCCACCACCCTTTCCTTTACTGCATCTGGTAATAATTTTGAGCTTGCGATTGCCGTGGCGATTGCAGTCTTCGGCATCGACTCCGGCGTTGCCTTTGCAGCCGTTGTGGGGCCGCTTGTGGAGGTGCCGGTGCTGATTCTGATGGTGCGGGCTGCACGGATGCTGCAGCGAAGATGGTATCCGAGCTTAGGCTGAGCGTTGATCGCCGCCACGAATCCTGAGGCCAACAACAAAGGTGTGGGGCGAGAGAGCATTCGCTTTCTCGCCCCACACCATCTGAAAACCCTAGTTTAGTACTGCAGGTTTGCCGGATCGTGACAAGTACCACAAGCCTTGGTGTATGGAATAGGCATCGCACTTCCAGGAAGTACCCCCGCCACACCCACGTTGGTTTTGCGCGGTACATCCATCACGTGAGAGGTGATGTCGTTTTCAAAGTAGGTGTTGTTCGGGTCCGCACTCGTTCCAATTGGAGCAGCGAGCAAGAATCCATAATCACCAGCGCCGGTCTTTGCGGTTTTTGTCATGTGACAATCGATGCAAGTAGCCACTGCGGAGCCGTGAGCTACACCAATAACCTGCGTCGTGTGAGTGACCGTATCCACGATATCAGCGGTGTGACAAGGCATACACAAAGGTTGTGCAGGGTCATCCGGGTCGGCAGTAAGAATGCGCTCAAAGCCAGTACCACCATGGGTGTCGTGACAGCTGAGGCAAGTCAGCAGCGTGGTGCCATTGCGGTAATGCTTGGATTGCAGGAAGTCCGGCGTTTGCATGTGGTGACTCTTTGCATGCACACCATCGGCCCACAAAGCCGAAGCCGAAGCTCCTGTTTGACTGACGTAAGAAGCTAAGAAATCGTTGCGGCTTATACCAGCCAGTGGGAATTCTCCAGCAACATTCATGGGAATATCGTTATGCGCGTTGGGGCCATTGCCTACCAGACGGTCGTGGCAGCGCTCGCACAACATGACTTCTCGTGAAGGGCTAATGTAATCCGGAGACACGATGTAACGCTTGCTGGTGGCTGCGGCAACATGCTCCGAGCCAGGTCCATGACAAGTTTCGCAACCAATGTTGAGGTCATTGAGGAAACCATCGCCATCAATGTCGTACTCGCCCTGAACGTCTTCGACGGAATCACATAAGACTTCGCCGGTAGTGCCATCCACGTATTGGGTGTAGCCGGTAGCATGACAACCAAGGCAACTCACGTTGATGTTTTTGGATGCCGCAGGCGCCTTGATCAGGTTATTCGCTTGATCCCAGTAATGATCAAAGTGGTAATCACGGAACTGCTTGCGCGTACGATCGTATTTTGATTCATCGCCAGCAGTTTGATATTGCAGCAAATTGTAGAGGCCATTGCGCCCTGGCCACTCAATCATATAGCGCTGTTTGTAAACACCGCCACCGTAGTTCAACTTGACCTCGCGCGTAGCGGGCGACATCGGGTCGGCGCCGTTGATGTTATTTTCAATCGTGATGTTGTAGGCACCGGTTGCTAAATCTTTCCACAGCCACAAGGTGACATACAGAGTGCCGGAAGGAACACTGGTTAGTGCATCATTCTTTCTGTAAATTCCCTCGCACCTCTGCACACGGTCAGC
>CALFOT010000104.1 GCA_937919925.1 uncultured bacterium
TTTTGCACGGAACGGCATCCGCGTTCTCGCAGGCGGTAAACCTCTTTCTCTGGGATGCCCAGTCGCTCACCAATTTCGCCGAGCTCCAGATTCAACCTGTAGCGCAGCTGCAAAACTCTTTGTTGTGCTTCTGGAAGCCCTTCGATAAACGTCATCACCTGGGTGGAAAGTGCTGAAACTTGACGAGGGTTTTTTATGACGGCCTCGATTTCTTCTTCGGAAATTTGCTCTGTTTGCTCCGCTTTTTTGCTTTCGCGGTTTGCCCGACGCAAATCGGAACGCACACTCTGCTGCGCTAAGTTGTGGGCGACCCCGCGTAGCCAGCCACGATGTTCACCTTTCCCGTGTTCATCTTGCAGGGCCACGAGGAAGGTTTCTTGAACGACATCTTCCGCCGCAAATTCATCTCGAATAATCGTGCGTACGAAATTGAGCAGCCAACTTTGATTCTCAAAAAGAATCTCGGGATCAATCGTGGGGGATATCATGGTGACTTTAGGTGGAGGTGTTCAGGATGTTTTTAACAAGACTCAACCTTCCAAACTAATTCAGTTGTTGCGGTGACCGCTTTCCACTCCATGAGTCCGGGCGGGCTTACGGTGCATTTCATAGGCGGAGTTCCTGAGCAATCACTATCTCGTGGATCGGAGTTGTTGGAAGGCCCCACACCCGAGCCAGTGATGCCCGTGGGGCTGGAGAAAGACCAACTATTGGTATCCAAGTGGATGGAAATAGTAGGGGGGACCGACATTGTGTTCGTTATAAGTGTCATTACTTCACCTCCACTCTACAATAGAGGCTGGTACTTCATTGAGCAAGCTAATTGAACTGGCACACTTCCGATTCTGCAGCCCTCTACCAGGTAGAAGGCTGGAGCCAAGGCTACTTCCGTGTAGGAAGTGGCGGTGATTTACTTGTAGACCCACTGCAAAGCGGTACACAAGGGGTATCCCTGCATGAAGTGGTGGTTGGCTTGGCCGATCGCGGCTTTGATGCACCGGTGATTTTGCGCTTTCCAGATGTGCTGCGCCATCGGCTGCGGCATCTTGCAGAGGCCTTCCAGGAGGCGATTCGTGAGAATGACTATCACGGCGGCTACCAAGCGGTTTATCCCATCAAGGTGAACCAGCAGCGCCACTTGGTAGAAGAAATCTATGAGTTCGGTGCGGAGCTGGGCTTTGGCATCGAAGTTGGCTCGAAGCCGGAGTTGCTCGCGGTCATGCCGATGACCGCCGACGACCCCGAACGGCCGATTATTTGCAATGGCTTTAAGGATGACCGCTACATTGAAGCGGTGGTGTTGGCGAGCAAACTTGGGCGCAACATTATTCCGGTGGTGGAAAGCTTCGAGGAACTTGGGCTCATCATCAAATATGCAGAAAAGTATGGAGTGCGGCCGCAGATTGGCGTGCGTGTCAAACTTTCCAGCCAAGGCGTGGGGCGCTGGCGCGAGTCGTCAGGGCATCGCTCGAAGTTCGGCTTGTTTATTACCGAAGTGCTCGACATGCTCAAGGTGCTCAAAGAGCACAATATGCTCGATTGTTTGACTCTTCTGCACTGCCATGTGGGTAGCCAAATCCACAACATCCGCTTGATTAAAAACGTGATCAATGAGTTGGGGCAAATTTACGTTGAGTTGGTGCGGCTCGGTGCGGGGATGGGTTACCTCGATATCGGTGGTGGCCTCGGCATCGATTACGACGGCAGCCAGCGTGCCGTCGAGTCTTCGATGAATTATTCCTTGGAAGAATACGCCGCCGATGTGGTGAGTCGGATTGGCAGCATCTGCAACCAAGCAGAGATTGCTCACCCCGTCATTATTAGTGAGAGTGGGCGCGCCATGGTGGCGCAACATAGTGTGCTGGTGTTCCCAGTGCTTAGCAGAAATTCTGCAGAGGATATCGTTTGGGATCCAGAAGGCTTTGCCCTGTGGTCGGCTCAAAATGAGATTCCTAAGCCCCTTCAAGACCTTTATCAGGGTTTCTGTGATATCGCCGAGGACAATCTCGTGGAGAGCTACCACGACGTCTCGCAGGCGCGCGATGAATCGCTCGATTTGTTCTCCCTTGGTTATTTAGATCTGGAAGGACGTGCATTTGCCGAGCGCCTGTTCTGGAGTAGCTGTGTACGTATCCGCGATTTAATGCGCCCCCAGGAAGATTATTACGATGAGCTGGCGGAACTGGAAACTCTATTGCGTGGCACTTATGTGTGTAATTTTTCGCTGTTTCAGTCGATGCCGGATTCTTGGGCGATTGATCAATTGTTTCCGATCATGCCCATTCACCGCCTGGATGAAGAGCCGCAAGCGCGTGCGATTCTAGCTGATGTGACTTGTGACTCAGATGGGCGTATTGATCATTTCATTTCCGATGGTGAAGTGAAGGAGGTCTTGGAAGTACATCACTTAGTGCCTGGGCAAATTTACTATTTGGCGGCATTTTTAATTGGCGCCTACCAGGAAACGCTTGGCGATTTACACAATCTATTCGGCGATGCGCATGTCGCCCACATTCACATTGAAGAAGATGGCGGCTGGTCCGTCAATGAGGTGGTTCCAGGGGATACGATTCGTGAAGTATTGGAATATGTGCAATACGAGCCAGATCGACTCGCAGCGCGGTTGCGCCGCGATTGTGAACACGCGGTGCGTCGCCAAGTGATTACCACGGCTGAAAGTCGCGTGCTGATGCGCTTCTACGAAGACGGCCTACGTGGCTATACCTATCTTGAAGATGCATAGCAGGCTTCGTGGGGTCTTAGTCTTGGCTTTCCAAACTGCGTGCGGCGGTGTCCATTTGTGCTTTTGAGAACGAAATCTTTAGCACTTGATTCGCTTCATCAGAAATTTCGAAAGGCAGGCTGAGCCACTCATTGCCCTGAAGTATCCACTCCTTTCGCCCTTTCTCATTCTCCGCGGACTCTAGGTAGGGAGTCATTAGATAGCGCCCAGCTTCTCCTAGTTGCAAATAGGCTCGGTTGGCGTTGTGGAATAGGACGGTGCGTGCACGTTGCCAAAGGAAGGGCCCTGAGGCAGGCCGCAACAGCACGCCTAAGCGATATCCCGGCGGCACTGCAAGGGTTGCGGGAAAATCTACCGCCACCCAGACGGGTGCTACCAAAACGACTTCAAGGTCACCTCTGACGCCATGGACTTGAAGACTGTGGTAATCCTGGCTCATCACGCGTATATCCAGCGAAGGGTTCACCGTGGTTATGGAGGCCACTCCGGACTCGCTGTTTATGACTCTTTCTTTGCCGTTCACGACCCAGGCGACGCGGAAGGGCTGGATCGGCTGGCCATCCGCATCAAACGCCCGCAGTTGATAGCGAAACACTTTGCCGCGTAAATCCACAGGATCCAGACGCGGATGGTATTTCTCTATGCCCTCGCCGGGTTGAAGGCCATGCACGCTATCTATGATTTCGCCAGAATCGTTCAAGCGGAATTGGAGGTCAACGGCAGCGTACGGGATGTTTTGTAGTTGAAACTCGAACGAGGAGAGTTGTGCTTGCCGTTGTGAGTAGCTGTCTTCCTGCGTTTGCACAAAAACATCCGGGAAGCTGGCCATGACGCGAATATCCTGCGGTTTGAGGAAGTCGTCGACTAGGACGCGGCCGGATAACTGGCCTGCAGCAACCA
>CALFOT010000105.1 GCA_937919925.1 uncultured bacterium
AGCTGACCGTGTGCAGAGGTGCGAGGGAATTTACAGAAAGAATGATGCACTAACGCATGCCCACAATCTATTGTTCATGACGCTGATGCGGTTATGAAGAATGGTTGTAAAACCTGCAACAACAACTGCAATGATTCCAGTGGGCAACCGCCGGCTTGCCACCGGCGGTGCTTCGACTTTTCATGCTACCGCCGGCTCTCTAGAGCGCGGCAGGAGTAACCGGAACTTTAATTCCTTGCGCTGCGTACCACCCAGGCAAGTATTTTTCTGGGTTCGCCACGAACATCATGGCGACTTTCTCGCCACACAAGTAGTAACGTTTGGCGCCAAGTGTGACGGGGTACTTTTTACTGCCGTTCATCTTGGGCATCACTGGGCAAGTCATGTTGACTGGCTCGACCACTTCTTTGCGTTCTACGAGGACTGCAAACTTCGCAGCAGGATCTTTTTTCCATTTCTTTTCACAACCGCCACAGCATTGCCCCACATGCATGCCTTCGATTTCAAAGCTGGCTTCGGGATCAATCTTGCCACCCATCACGGCACAGCGCTCCTGTGGTTTGCGGCCTTCCAGCACATCTAAGTACTTGGCAGGATCGGCAGCAACCTTCGCCACATCTTTCATGTCATTGACATAGATGCGCTTGTTGTAGAGTTGGTGAAAATGAGTTTTCTCCTTTAGTGGTTTGCCGCTGACCGGATCGATGGTCTGCAGATTCTCAAGTTGTACGCCATCGGCGAACATGGCCATGGCAATCTGTTCAGGCTTCACGGCCACCTTGGTCTTGCACTTTTTACAGCATACGTAAATACGCTGGCCTTCGTAATCGATGAAGTTATCGTGATCCTCGAGCTCTTCCCCGGTGATGGGGCAGAGGGTTTGTTCCACCAGCTTGGTTGGCAGGGTCATTTCGTGCTTTTCAGCGGCGGGCTGCTGGTCATGGCCGGTAGCACCGTGGTCATGCTCGTTTTGAGCGAAAGTGGGAGCAGCCAACAGAATTGCTGCGCTTAGAATGGTAAGTGGTTTCATTTTTCTTTGGTGTTGGGGATGCGCCGTTCTTCAACAGCGCAGTAGAGAACCGGCACAACGAACATCGTGAGTAAGGCGACGCACATCCCGCCGAAGCTAGGAATGGCCATTGGCACCATGACGTCGGCGCCGCGACCTGTGGAGGTTAGAACTGGCAACAGGGCCAGCATCGTGGTTGCAGTTGTCATCAGACATGGGCCTACGCGGCGCTTGCCTGCAATGACCACCGCCTCGCGCACCTCCTTGCGCGAATGCGGTTGCTGCTTGGCAAAGGAACTCTTGAGATAAGCTCCCATGACGACGCCATCATCGGTGGCAATCCCGAACAGCGCCAGGAACCCAACCCACACCGCCACCGAAAGGTTGAGTGTGTGGACTTGGAACAAATCGCGCATCGAAGTATCAAAGACATGGAAGTTCAGGAACCAGTCTTGGCCGTAAAGCCACAGCATGATGAAGCCACCAGACCAGGCTACGAACACACCACTAAAAATGATCAGCGTGGTGATGAGTGAGCGGAAGTTTAGCTGCAGGACTACCAAAATCAACAGCAAAGCAATGGGCAGCACAATCGACAAAGTCTTGGTGGCGCGCATTTGGTTTTCGTAGGTGCCAGCAAATTTATAAGTAACACCTGCTGGCAAATCCAGACTGCCGTCGGCAATGTGATCGCGCAGAATCTGTTGCGCTTCTTCCACGACATCGACTTCAGCGCGATCGGCTTGGCGGTCGAAAGTGACATAAGCGGTCAGGAAAGTATCTTCCGTTTTGATGACTTGAGGCCCACGGCGGAAGCTGATATCAGCCACTTGCTCAAGGGTGACGTGCCCACCCTGTGGCAGCGGCATCCATAAAGCGCGGAGGTCGTCAGCGTCGCCACGTAGTTCTTTCGGGTAACGCACACGCAGGTTGAAACGATTGCGGCCTTCTACCGATTGTGAAACTATCTGGCCACCAAAAGCGGTCATAAGGTGCTGTTGGACGGCGGCAACCGTCAATCCATAGCGCGCGGCATCTTCGCGACGGATCTCCACTTCCAGGTAGGGCTTGCCAATCACGCGGTCTGCGAAGACGGCTTCCGGCACCACGCCCGGCATTTTTTTCAACTCCTTTTCGAGCATCAACGCTGCCGTTTCTAGGGACTCCAAGGTTGGTGCGGCAACTTTGATACCCATTGGTGCACGCATGCCACTTTGCAACATGACCAAGCGCGTTTCAATTGGCTGCAACTTAGGGGCCGAAGTCACGCCCAACAGCTTGGCTTTGTTGACAATTTCGTTCCAGATGTCATCCGAGCTCTTGATTTCAGGGCGCCAGTTGCGCACGCGCTTGCCATCTTCATTCACGGAGTACTCCGGTTTGTATAGGATGACGTTCTCGACCATCGAAATTGGAGCAGGATCGAGTGCGGTATCGGCGCGGCCAATCTTACCCACCGAGGAATCTACTTCGGGAATCGAAGCAATGGCTTGATCCAGTAAGCTGATCATTTCTACAGCCTGTTGCACGGAAGCGTGTGGTGGTGTGGTTGGCATGTATAAGAAGCTGCCTTCATCCAGTCGCGGCATGAATTCCTTACCGAAGCCTGGCATGGTTTCCATACCACCGCTCCAGAACGCCGTGCGGTAAACCGAATCGCGCTCAACGCCAACTTTTTCTAAAGAGTTGGGCACGAAGGCGAACACTTTGTCGAAACCAATCCAAGTACTGGTGCCAAATAGCATCAAGCCTAGTGGCAAGGAAAGGAACAGTAGCTTATGCCCCAAGCACCAACGCAAGATGCGGGCGTAGACCAAGTGGAACAGCCAAAAGAAGCCCACCAGCAAACCAATGGTTAAGCTGACAAACACAAAGTTTGTGAAGTCTTGATCTACCCCTATTGGCTCCCAGCGGGCACTCAATTCCGCAATTAAGAACACCGCCACCACGGTCACCGCAAGCAGGTGGGGGAGCTTCGAAAAGCGTCCGAGCCTTGCGGTGGTCATTTTTTGAATACGATCCCAGCGTGGGCTGGATTCATTGCGGTTGCGGAAGAACACCACAGCAAGAGTGGGAATGAGTAATAACGCCACCACGATGGAAGCACCAAGCGCGAATGTCTTGGTGAAGGCCAGCGGCCGGAACAGTTTGCCTTCCGCACCGGTCATGGCGAACACCGGCAGGAAGCCGAGGATAGTGGTGATCACCGCAGTCATGACTGCGCCACCAACTTCGGTGGCAGCGTAATGCACCGATTGCACCCGTGTTTCGCCTTCCGGAGCTGATTTCAGGCGTTGCACAATGTTTTCGCTCAGCACAATGCCCATGTCGGCGATCGTACCAATGGCAATCGCAATACCCGATAACGCCACGATGTTGGCGTCGACAGAAAAAAGCTTCATCATGACGAATGCGCCCAAAACCGTAAGCGGCAAGCACAGGCCCACCAACAAGGCGGCGCGCAAACGCAGCAGCAACAGCAAGATCACAATCATGGTGACGATCACTTGCAAGCTCAGCGCCTCTTCCAAGGTCCCCAACGTTTCGTGAATGAGTCCGGTGCGGTCGTAGAACGGTACAATCGTGACTTGGCTCACTGTGCCATCTTCCAAAGTCACCTTCGGCAAGCTGGGTGCAATGCGCGCGATTTCAGCCTTCACATTATCCAGTACTCCTAAGGGGTTCACGCCATAACGCACGGTGACTACCCCGCCGACGACTTCGTGTCCGTTCTTATCTAAGGCGCCGCGGCGTGGCGCTGGTCCAAGGGAAACATGTGCGACATCGGAAACGCGCAGTGGTGTGCCGTTACGTGCTCGAATCGGCGACTTCGCGATATCTTCTGGAGCCTGAATCCAACCCTTGCCCCGCAAAATGTATTCCACCCGATTGAACTCCAGCACGCCTGCGCCGGTTTCCAAGTTGGCACCGCGTACCGCAGCGACCACTTCTTTGAGATCGACATCGAAGGCATGCAAAGCATCGGGATTCACTTCTACGACGTACTCGCGTTCGAAACCACCGATGCCAGCAACCTCACTCACGCCCGAAACCGCGGTGAGCGCGTAACGCACCGTCCAATCTTGCACGGTGCGCAACTCATCCAGGTCGAAGCCACCAGCAGGATTCCCTTGAGCATCACGACCTTCAAGGGTGTACCAATAGACTTGCCCCAAACCCGTCGAATCTGGGCCTAGAGCGGGTTGTACATCTTTTGGCAACGTACCGGTTGGCAAGCTGTTCAACTTCTCGATGATGCGCGAACGCGACCAATAGAAATCGATATCTTCTTCAAAGATGATGTAGATGGAGCTGAAGCCAAAGATGCTATTCGAGCGAATGGTTTTGACTCCAGGTACACCAAGCAGTGCCACCGTGAGTGGGTAGGTGACTTGATCCTCCACATCGCGCGGTGAATTGCCCGGCCACGGCGAAAAAACAATTTGCTGGTTTTCGCCAAGGTCGGGGATGGCGTCGGCGGCGACCGGGAAGCTGGGTAAGAAGCCTTCGTCTTCCGCGCTACCAAATGGCGAAAAGACCAAGCCTGCCAAGACAATGCCAACCAGCGCAAGGCCTACCAAGAGGCGTTCACGCAGAACAAAAGTTAAGAAACGTTCCATGCTGTGACCTACTTTTGTTGGGCGAAACCTGGAATGGCACGGACTTCATCGCCGCACTGCAGCATGTCGGCGCCGTAGTAAGGGTTCCGCGTGGGGTCTCCTTTGAAATCAATCCAATCAGCACCTCTATCCAGAGCCATCGGGCAATGGAAAATCGCCAGCTCGCGTTCGAGCTGAAGGTAGCCAAAGCTGGTAGCCAGCTCGATGAGCGGTGCTTGCAGTTTGTCGAACTCTACCCGTAGAGTTTCGAGATTATTGGTCGCAGCTGCGGCTTTGGCCGTCGCGCGTAGACTGACGAGCGCCAGCATCGCTCCATCCGGTGCGGCCTCGCCCTTCAGAGCAACCAGGGTTTCTTGCAAGCGTTGCACCGATGCCACAGCTCCCGCGAAATCATCGCTTGCCAGGGCTTCGCCGAGTGCGGCAGCTTCCAGCAGGAGCTTGCCATTCTGCACGCGGAAACTTGCGCTGGCCGATTCTTGTTCCTTGTCGGAGTGATCAGCGCCGCCCGTGCCTTCCATGCCAGGCATTCCGGCATGGCCACCACCGCCGCCGCCGCCGCCGCCGCCGCCGCCCTTGGGCGCCATCATCGAAGGCTTGCCGCGTAGTTGCATTTCACTATCAATTGTGAAGGCGCCACGCTCGACCACCATATCGCCCTCTGCCAAACCAGAAACCACGACGAAGAACTCGCCAGCGCGTGGACCGAGCACCACATCACGTAATTCAAAAACCGAGGCTCCATGCAATTCGTGTCCCGGCATTTCGACAAACACTACCGCGCGGTCGCCAGTCAACAGCGGCGCGGATACGGGAATCAACAAAGGTTCGGTGCCTTGTCCGACCATGGCCGAAACGCGTGCTCGCACAAACATCTCTGGACGTAAGCGACGATCTTGATTCTCTACATCAACGCGCACGCGAACCGTGCGGGTCATCGGGTCGAGTACCGGATCGATAAAGCTAATCTTGCCGCCGAAGGTTTCTCCAGGCCAGGCGTCAACTTCAAAGTTCACCGTTTGGGCCACGTGTAGCCAAGTTAAATCAGGCTCGAAGGCATCCATCTGCAACCACAGTTGATTCAAGTTAGCAATTATGAACAACGCTTCCCCCTCTTTTACATACGCACCTTCTATAGCTTTGCGGTGCATCACGGTACCGCCGATGGGAGCGGTCAAGGTGAGGTGGTCGGATGGCACGCCGCGCGCAATGATTTCATCCATTTGCACATCCGAAAGCCCCAAGAGTTGTAGTTTTTTACGTGTGGCTAGCGCCAGTTCACCGCCTGTCTGCGTAGCCACAATGAGTTCTTCCTGCATGGAGTACAAATTCGGTGAATAGATTTCCGCTAGCGGATCGCCGGCAGCAACCTCTTGCCCAGTGTATTCCACGAACAGTTTGTCAAGACGGCCGCCCACCCAAGCCGACAGGGTTGCAAGAGCGGTTTCGTTGATTTCCAGCTTGCCGACCAAGCGCACTTCGTGGGCCATTTCGCGACGCACAGCTGCGGTGGTACGAATACCGGCTAGAGCTTTTTGCCCTTCTTCCAAACGTAATGTGCGTGGCCCGTCGTCGCCACTAGCGCTACCCATTTCGAGTGGGATCAAAGCCATGCCACAGATGGGACAGTTGCCGGCTTTGGTCGCATGAATCGCTGGGTGCATCGAGCAAGTCCAAACTTCAGGAGCTACTTGTTGTGGCGCGGCTGCATCCATAGCGGCGTTCGCGCTTGCACCTGCGTGCAGACCTTGATCTTCCGGCAGCGGCGTAAAGCAACGGCCGATGAAAATGCCGAACACCAGTAAGATCAGCATGGTGGTAGGGCGGGGGAGCAAAGTTAAGAAATGTTTCATTAGTTTTGTTCCTCGTTGGCAAGGAGTGCAATCGGTAACAGGCCGTTGAGATCGGCGTAGGCGAGCGCGGCGTCGGCAGCGGCACGCGCAGTAGAAAGACGGAAGTCCAGCACGACGCGCGCAGCATCAAGCAAACTTTGAAAGGCGGCTTGACCGGATTGGTAAGCAGCCAGAGTGGTTGCGTAAGTCATTTCGGCTTTGGGCAACAGTTTCTGTTCGAACAGGGCGACGCGACGGATGGCATCCTGGTGCGCAGCAATTGCAGTTTGCAACTCGGCAATTAGCTCCCATTGCTGACGCTGACGCTCTTCGGCAACTTGGCGTCGCTCGGCGAAGGCCTGTTCGCGTGCTCCAGCAATGCGACCGCGTTGCAGCGGAATCTCGATTGCGAAGGAAATGGCTAGAGCATCGTCCCCGGAATCGGGCTGCACGACATTGCTTTCACCAATCCAAGTCCAGTCGACGCCGATGGAGAAATCTGGCATGTCCTCCAAATCGGCGAGTTCTTGTGCTTGAGCGGCGGCATCGAGGCGTGCTTGGAGGGCAATCAACTTGGGCGAAGCCTCTAGCAGAAGCGCGCGCAGATCGCTTTCCGCAGGCAACGCTGTTCGATCAAGAAAGCGCAAGCCTTGCCAGTTTGGCGATGTCTCTAATGGGGCCCCGACGGTAGCTTCTAAGGTAGCTGTGAGTGGCTTTTCGCGTTGCACCAAGGAATCCAACTGATCGGACATCTTGAGCCGCTCGACCTGGGCACGGAGGACGTCGGCCTGCGAAACACGCGAGGCTTTATACAAACTCAACGATACATCCTCGATCTGTTGCAACAAGGAGACTTGCTCGGTGGTGATGGCTTGTGCTTGCTCCAAGTAGATACGTTCTGTCCATGCACGTAAAAAGCGGCGCCGTACGGCCAAGCGTGCATCTTCTACCGCCATGCGTTGTGCTTCCGCTAAGGACGCCATGCGATCGCCAGCCGTTTCAAGTTTGCCAGGCCAAGGGAACTTTTGGCTGATGCCGATCCGCCCATCCATGGGGCCGGTGCGGGTTTCTACCGATTGCACATAACCGCCCAAGCTTACCCATGGGTTGGGTAAGGCGGTGCTCTGCGCAATGCGCGCATGCAGAGCTTGCCACTGGTGGAAGGCGGCGCGTACTTGCGGACTTTCCGTTTCCGCGCGCAGCAGTAGTGCGGCCACGCCATCGCTTGGCAGCCAAGAAGTTTGGCTTTCCAGTGGCGCAACGGGTTCTTCGTTGCGTGCGGTAACCGCAGTGGATTGCGCATCCACAGCGTAAGGAGCGTGCTGATTTGTGGGGCTTTGGCAAGCCACCATCAGGCTGCCAAACAGGGCAGCGGCACAAGCGGTTTTGGTATTCATGGTTTCATCATTTCGAGCGAATCACAGCGTTCCCGCTTTTGCGGGAAGTATGCAGTGGGCTGGCAGCAATCATGCAGCCAAACCCAAACACCTGTGTGCTCAAATGAGGAAACTTTGGAAAATCAAAAACAGTGGCTGAGGAGGCGCGCGCGGGGGCGCTTTGGGGCGCATTGGCAGCGCAGCGGGTGCATTTACCTCGAAGGTGAATAGGGAGGCCTCGGAGCAGGCATACAGCAATGCCTCAGAGGTGCTGTCGCTCAAGATGCGCGTTGGCGAAGGTGGTTCGGATGGAACCTGCGGCGCTTTGAGCGCACAGCAGCAGCCGCGGCTGAGCGCTGGCCCTTGCGGTGCGGCGGCATCATCGTGGGTGCAGCAACATTGGGTGCAGCAACAGTGGGCCGATTGGCCGGAACACAGCGGGATGCTGGAGAACACCGCGGCCGCCAGACTGCTCGGGAGAAGCAGCACCACAATGGCGAACAGGGCGGAGAGGCGTTTCAGCATGTCGATACCTGAGTGTAAGACATTTATCGGACGAAAGGCATTCCATCTTATTTGCAAAAGGATGGCTGAGCCCAAGCAGAGGCTCGGCATGGCCTGAGCGACCGCAGTGTTACCTCAGCAGGAAGCGGAGGTACGGTAGAGCCTGCATGCTGCTGCTTTCCCTACTATTGCTCTCACTCCCACAAAGCGGCGCGGATACAGCGCCTCAAACTCGTTGGGAGTTTCCAGAGGATCAACTTGAGATTACCCTGCCCAAAGGATTTGTCTTGGGTGCGGAGCAAGCGCCGCCCGGTGGCATGATGCTGCACAGGTGGGCAACCACTATCGGCGCATATCGAGTGGATTTTTCCTTGGTGGTGGTGCCGCGGGCCCAGTGGGGCTTGCAAGACCCTTTCGATGTTATGGAAAACCTTGCTTACAATCGCCAAGCAGAACCAGGTGGCGAGAGTTTTCGTTTTGAAGAAGAAATGATCTTCGAAGGGCCATTCGGTGCTATGCCGTTTGCGTCGGTGGCTACAGCCGCCAAGTGGAATGTCACCGAGCGCATAGGCACGGAGTTTTTTTTGGGCGGTCTGACTGCTGATAAGGGTTATTCCATTCGTCTGCAGTGTCAACCTGCAGCCGATAAACCTACCCGTGCGGCGATTCTCAAATTTTTTCGTGAGGGCGTGGTGTACGTTGGCGAAGTGGAGAACCCGTTGTGGACAAAAGAGGAAGCCTTTGCGCGCTGGGAGAAGGATCGCCCGCGCGCATTTGGGGGGGAGTTAAAAATCGTGCGCACCAAGCACTACATTATTTTCACCAATTCCAGCAGCGATAAATTGTTCGCCAAAAAAATGGAGGAGTATTACGACGCCATTCAAGCCACGTTCCCTTTTCCGGAAGTTAAGGGGCGCAAGCTGATGCCGGTGTTCTTATTCAGAACGGGGGAGGAGTACTTCGAGTACTACGCAACCATCGCCCAGATTAGTAAACAAGTGGCGGCAAAATCCAAAGGCCATGCGTGGCGTGATTACTACGCGACTTATTACGATTCCCCAGTGGATCCGGTGCACATTCATGAAGCTACGCACCAAATTTTTTCTAATCGACTGAAATTAGGCGGCGGCGGCTCTTGGTTTCAAGAAGGTGTGGCAGAATATATGTCTACTCAGCCGAATGAGCGCAAGGGCTATGCTCGCAACGCCGCCAAGCACGCCGGGCAAACACCCTTCCAAGAGTTTGTGTTGATTCCGAGCTTGCTACAGTCGGCGGGCAAGTCCGCTACGGGTGAGGATATGGCGCAAAACCATTATCTGCAGGCCGCCAGCATCATTGATTTTGCCCGCAATTCCAAGTTCGGCAAAAAGAAGTTCGATGATTTCTTGCAGACCATGGGGAGTCAACGCTTTGCGGATCTAGACACCATTGAGGCCGCAATGCAGAGAGTCTATGGCATAGACTTGGCGGGTTTTGAGGCGGAATGGGTGAAATATTGGGATTAAGCTGGAGTTAGGCAGAACAGGCCAACGTCGGCAGACTTGGCGCGTTGGCAAAACATTCAACTCGCCGAGTAGCGTAGGATGCGTTTGCCTCCATCTCGCGAGGCCATCACCAAAACCCTCCTGCCTCATGTTTTACCTGATTGCCCTTTCCTTGCCGTTGTTCGTAACCCCGGCTCAAGATCCCGTCGGCGCGGTACCCGCTGGCATGTTGCGTTTCCCCGATGTAAGTGAAACTAGCATTGTGTTTTCTTACGCCAATGACCTGTGGCTAGTATCACGGGATGGAGGCGTTGCTTCCCCACTCGCGAGCCCCGTTGGTGGCGAGTTTTTCCCACGGTTTAGCGCAGATGGCCAGTCGGTTGCCTTTGTCGGCAACTACGATGGCGATACGGATCTTTACACGATTTCAACTACTGGCGGGTTTGCGCGCCGCGTCACGCACCACCCAGCGAATGAAACTTTGAGCGATTGGTTACCCAATGGTGACTTGTTATTTTTTGCCAATGGCCAGGCTGGCTTGCGCCGTCAGGCACAGATTTTCACGGTCCCAGCAACGGGCGGGATGCCACAAGCGTTGCCGGTGCCTTATGGCACGGTGAGCTCGATCGATGAAAGCGGCACTTGGCTGGCGTATACACCACGTTCGCGCGATGGCCGCACTTGGAAACGTTACCGCGGTGGCCTTGCCACGGATATTTGGTTGTTCAACCTGCAGGATCAGAGTGCGCGCAAAGTAACGGATTGGGAAGGCACCGATACGCAACCCATGTGGTCTGGCAGCACCCTCTATTACATGTCCGATGCAGGTGCTGCGCATCGTCTGAATATTTGGAAGCTTCAGCCAAACGGCGGCCAGCCGGAGCAAGTTACTTTTCACCAAGACGACGACATCAAATGGCCATCCATGGGCCCGGGTACACGCGGTCGCGGTGAAATCGTCTATCAACTTGGTCATGATTTGATGTTGCTTGATTTGCGTAGTGGCAAGAGCCACAGTGTGGAGGTCATCATCCCTGGCGAGCGTATTCAGCAACGCACCCACCAAGTGGATGCAGCGAAATTTATTGATGGTTGGGGAATTTCTCCCAGCGCCAAGCGCGTTGTAGTGGAAGCACGCGGCGATATTTGGACTCTGGCGGCCGAGAATGGCATTCCGCGCAATTTAACGCATAGCAATGGCGTCGCCGAGCGTTCGCCAACCTGGAGCCCTGATGGCCAGTGGATTGCTTACTTCTCCGACCAGAGTGGTGAGTATGAATTATGGATGATGCAATCGGATGGCAAAGGTGAAACCTGCCAGCTCACCGATCACGCCGGCTTGTTCAAGCTTGGTTTAGGTTGGTCGCCGGATTCGAAGAAGTTGGTTTACGTCGACAGCGAGATGAATATGTTTCTTCACAATGTCGAAAGCCATGAAACAAAGTTGATGGACGAAAGTCTATACGGCTTTTGGGCCGGCGCAATTGATGGCGGTAACTGGTCTAGTGATAGCCGCTGGTTCACTTACACTCGTTCTAGTTTGGAGAGCGCGCAAACCGCGGTTTGGATTTACGATGCCACTAACGGTGAGCATCATCAAGTGACTTCCGGTTTTTTCGCGGATAGCAGCCCGGTGTTCGATCGCGCGGGTGAGTATTTGTACTTCACCAGTAGTCGCCGTTTTGCACCAAGCTATAGCAGCATTGATAGTTCCTTCATCTACGAAGATAGTCAAGTGTTGGTTGCCGTGCCGCTGCATGCAGATGCCAAGCGTCTGTGGGCTCCGGAAAACGATGAAGAAGCTTGGGGTGAGGAAGCGAAGGCCGATAAAGACAAGGAAGGTGATTCCGAAGACGCCGAGAAAGGCAGCGAAGACGATGGTGCATCCGAGGCTGCCGGGCAGGGTGATTCTCAGAATGCCGTTGCCGATGATGGTCTATCAGGCACTTGGGAAGGCACGGTGACGGTTGACGCAATGCCTGAGCCGATGGCGCTTAGCGTTGCAATTGCTCTTGCCGCAGACGGTTCCATTTCAGGCAGTGTCACGGCAGACTTTGGCAACGCAACGATTACTTCAGGTACCTTTGATGCTGCCACGGGTGCGATTACTCTGGAGCTCGACACCGACGACGGCGGCTCGGTTTCTATTACGGGTACGGTTTCAGGTGATTCCATGGAAGGGCGCGGTTTCATTCATGATGGCATGACTTTCAGTATTAGCCTCACGCGTCAGTCGCCCAGCGCTGGCGATGCCGATGGCGATGGCGATGGCGATACTAAAAGTGGCAAGAAGGAGGTCGCCAAGGAAGTACTGATTGATTTCGACGGCTTGGAAGCACGTGCGATCCAACTTCCGGTTGCTCCCGGAACCTTCGGCAGCCTGACGGTAAATGATAAGAACCAACTGATCTACGCCCGCCGTGGCAGTGGCCGAGGCCGTGGAGAAGGCGACAGTGGCGGCGGCATCAAGCTGTTGGACATCCACGAGGATGAAGTCACGGAAAAGGAAGTGAGCAGTGGTGGCAATTTCCAACTCAACGCGGATGGCTCCAAACTGCTATCGATGCGGCGCGGCAGCGCGTCCATTATGGATGCGAAAGCGGGCGCAAAGGGCGAAAGTGTCTCTACCGATGGCATGCTGCTGGAACTCAATCCACGTGAGGAATGGCCCCAGTTGTTCACTGATGCATGGCGCATTTTCCGCGATTTCTTCTACGACCGAAACATGCACGGCGTGGATTGGCAGGCGGTTCACGATCATTACGCCGCCATGATTCCGTTCTGTGCGAGTCGCGAGGATGTCACTTTTGTGATTGGCGAAATGATTGCCGAGGCGAACGTCGGCCATGCGTATCTTGCTGGCAATGGTGATGGCTCCGCTGCACCGGCGTCGGTCAATGTTGGCATGCTCGGTGTGGATTACACTTTCGAGAACGGCGCCTATCGCATTACCAAGATTGTGCGCGGGGCTGCTTGGGACAGTGATGCTATTGGCCCACTTGGTCAGCAGGGCGTGGATGTTCACGAAGGTGATTACTTGCTTGCAGTCAATGGCATCGCCATTGATGCCGCCCAGGATCCATGGGCCGCCATGGTTGGTTTAGGCGGTAAAGAAGTGGTGCTAACGGTAAGCGTCAACCCATCTGCCGATGAGGAATCCCGCGATGTCATCGTGAAGACGGTCTCGGATGAGAGCAACTTACGCTACCGCGCTTGGATTGAAGGCAATCGCAAGTATGTGGAAGAACAAAGTGGTGGTCGTCTAGGCTACATTTACGTGCCAGATACGGGCGTCAATGGCCAGAATGATTTGTTCCGGCAGTTTTACGGTCAGATTTTGAAGAAGGGCCTCATTCTGGATGAGCGTTGGAATGGTGGTGGTCAAATCCCAACCCGTTTCATCGAGCTCCTCAACCGTCCGGCCACCAACTACTGGGCAACCCGCGGGGCCCACGATTTGCACTGGCCACCGGATTCCCATCAAGGGCCAAAATGTTTGTTGATTAACGAAGATGCTGGTTCCGGGGGTGACGCCTTCCCGTCGTACTTCCGTCAAGCTGGCCTCGGCAAGTTGATTGGTCGCCGCACTTGGGGTGGCCTCGTAGGTATTTCTGGTAACCCAAGTTTGATTGATGGCGGGGCCATTACCGTGCCAACTTTCGGCTTCTACGACAACGACGGCACTTGGGGCATTGAAGGCCATGGCGTGGATCCAGATATCGAAGTCATGGATGATCCCGCCAAGATGGTGGATGGTGGAGACCCGCAGTTAGATGCAGCGATTGCGCATATGTTGGGTGAGTTAGAGCTTCATCCTTACATCATTCCCACGCGCCCGGCCCCTCCAGACCGCAGCGGGGTAGGTGTCACCGAAGAAGATAAGTAGGCTTC
>CALFOT010000106.1 GCA_937919925.1 uncultured bacterium
GTGGGTTCGCCGCCGCCAAGCAAAATGACGGATTGCAAACCGCGCGTCACCAGATTTTGAATCGCCACGCGTAGTTGTGCATCTTCATGACGCACGGCAACATTCAGCGCATCCCAATCGATGCAATGATCGCAGGCGTAGTTACACGCCGTAGTCAAATCCAGGTTGATCGATAGCGGCCCAATCGAGGGCATGGCTGGGGCGGTGATCCCGGCCACGGCCGCTGCGCGTACTTCCCGCTGCCACTGCAAATACTGCCTGACCACGGGCAACGCCGACGGCTGACGCAACTTGCGCGTGAAATCGTGTATGGCGGCGAAATGGGTGTTAGTTTCTGGCAAATCCACGATAGACCTCCAACAAAGATTCCAGTAGGTATTGCCTGCGCAGCAAGGATTCCTCCATGGGTGCTGTGTGGGCTTGCTGTGCCTCTAGGACACGACGCAAAAAAGCGTGTAGACAGTTTTCCATCGGATCGCCGACGGATTGCGCCACGCAGCCGTCTTTGCCATCCACAAACTCCATGCGGTAATCCGCCTCCCGCACCTGACGGCGGCAAAGCGCATCATCGAAGGCAAACTCCGCCGGCCGCGGGTAAACATCCAAGTCTTCTAACATCACTTCGCAAGCTAAGTCGCGATCGAGGGTGCGATATAGAAATGACAAACGCGAGTCGACGGCATCGGGCCCACTTTCGGTGAAGCGGATGTTGTGCAACTGCGCAGGCCCAGGAGCGGCAGCCTGAATCAAACTCAGCGGATGCGAAAGCACTTCGCCCCACCGCGCCAGCCCGCGTTGCGGTGGGGTCATCAGCATGCGAAAGCTGGTTGCTGTAAACAAATCCACTTGCGGATGCAGCCGCTGAAAAGCCGGCAGCACGTATGGCCACTGGCAGTTTTCGGCAAGCACCAAGTTGTGCGCCGCATAAGCGCGGATGATTTTTTCGCTGGCGGCCGGGGCTGCGGTGGTGAGTGGTTTCTCGCAATAAACATGCGCGCCTTGGGCCAGTGCCGCCGCCAACCAAGCACGATGGCTGCCAAGTGGCGAGGCGATGATCACCACGTCGGGCTGCAACTCAATGAGCATTTCTTCGTAATCGGTGTACGGCGTGGGGCGTAAGCCGAACTCCATCAGGTATTCCGCCGCCAACAGCGCACTGGCTGGGCGGGTACCCAAAACGCCAAGCACTTGAGCACCTGCGGCCGCAGCCTGTAACGCCAAAAACTGGCCGGTGCCCTGGCGCACCCGCCGCGCGCCAATCACCGCAACGGTTAGGGCGGATGCGAAGGGCTCCGGAATGAGCCGTGGAACCTCCGGAAACTGCGATTCTGGCAACGTCATGCGCCCGTATCCTA
>CALFOT010000107.1 GCA_937919925.1 uncultured bacterium
TGGGGCAACTACGGAGTTGGGCAATGACATGCTCAAAGAACTCGGCTACTTAGGCGAAACTCAGCCAAATTAATAATCTTGGCACCAAGCGCCAGCAGGGGGCTCGGGAGGCGGCAAGTCACTTATGTTTTTGCCGCGCTGGAATGGACAGCCTGATTCATGCACCAACCTCCGACGCGCTGATAACCTTGTGCTTGCCATGACTGATTGCAGCCCAGAAATCGAAGCGAAACTGATTGCGCCCTCTGCGCAGGAGTTACTCAAGCTGCCCGAACACATCAAGGCTCTGGGCTTTCATATTTCGGAAACCCGGCGCTTTGTCTGCTTGGACCATTATTTAGATACCCCGGATTTAGATATTTTTCGCGGCGGCTGGGCTCTGCGCTTGCGCGATTTCTCTGGCACGCAATTGCTCACGTTGAAAGCGCTGTCTACTCCGTCAGTCGATGGTATTGCCAAGCGAGAAGAGATTGAGCAAGAAGTGGAATGGGATGGCGGCGTGGAATTGGATTTCGACGACGGCGTGCTCGGCGGCGAGCTCACCCACCTCGTGCAGGATAAAACGCTGTGGCAATTATTTCACATACGCCAAGACCGCATGCAGTTTGATTTAGTCACTGAAGATGGTTTGAATATCGAAGCCAGCATGGATCAAGTCCGCTGGGAGGGCCAAGATGCCATCGACCTCGGCTTTGAAGTCGAGTTAGAGCTGAAATCTGGCAGTGAGGATGATTTGCGTTTACTCGTACAACGCTTGGTGGAGCGCACGGATTGGCAACCTGCCACCGCATCGAAATTTGTGCGCGGCCTTGGCGTAGCTGGATTGGTCTAGGATCTTCTGAGTCGTTCCATCAATCCGGCTGGGTCTTGGCTGCCAGTAAGAGTTGCGCATGCTCCACCGCCAACGGAAAGTTCGCGAAAATATGCTCCTTGCCAACCAACTTGAGAGCGCCGTTTTTATCCATTGCGTCCTGCACGTGAGTACTCACGCCGGACAAAAGCAAAACTGTTCCACGACCTTGAAACCGCGCTGCAACCTCTTCCAGGGCATGCAAGCCGGTGGCGTCAATCGCCAAAACATGGCGCATTCTTAGAATCACTACAGGCGGAGAGCTTTGCGTGGTCAGTAGAGTTTCGGTGAACTTGGTTGCTGCACCGAAGCAGAAAGAGCCGTTGATCTGGAACACTCCCACCCCCGCCGGCACCGGCGTGGGATAAGCATCGCGGAGTTCCGAATCCTCGTAATCAGTAATATCGCGCAGTGCTTTAACCTGAGTGACTTCGGCCATGCGTCGCATAAACAGCAATGCGGCCAAAACCACCCCTACTTGGATGGCCACCGAAAGGTCAAAAATAATCGTCAATAAAAAGGTCGTGACCAGCACGAGAGCATCGCTGGCCGGGCCCCGCAACAAGCGCTGAAAAACATGCCATTCACTCATGTTGTAAGCCACCACGATGAGAATTCCTGCCAGTGCAGCCATCGGGATCAACGAAGCCCAGGAGCCCGCGACCAAGACAATCAATAGCAAAGTAGCCGCATGCACAATACCGGCTATAGGAGTGCGACCGCCATTGCGCACATTCGTTGCGGTACGCGCAATAGCCCCTGTCGCCGGCATCCCACCAAAAAGAGGTGAGAGAATATTGGCGAGACCCTGCCCGAATAACTCGGCGTTGGAACGGTGACGACCACCTATCAGGCCGTCCGCAACCACCGCGCTCAACAAAGATTCAATGGCGGCAAGTAACGCAATCGTTAACGCCGGCGAAACCAAATCGGGCAGTAATTTCCAATCGAAGCGAGAGAGCTGCAGAGTTGGCAGGGATTGCGGAACGTCACCAAAACGACTGTGAATGGTTGCGATATCAAGACCTGCCAATTGCACAATCGCGGTCGTGACCACCAGGGCAACGAGTGGTCCAGGTATGCGGCTAGGAACGCGCGGCCAAATTTGAATTATGGCTACCGTGAGCAAGAAGATGAATGCTGCGGTGAGATTGGTGGCGCTAAAATTCTCGGCATACACCAGGCTCCGCCCGACAAAATCTGTAGGCAAGGATTCGATTTGCAGGCCAAGGGCCTCGCCAACTTGGCTCATGGCAATCGTTAGCGCTATTCCTGTGGTGAAACCAACGGTGACTGGGTAAGGAATAAATCGAATGACATCGCCTAGCCGTGCAAAGGCCATGATCACTAAAAAACAGCCTGCCATAAATGTGGCTACAGCTAAGCCCCCATAACCAAACTCCGCCACTACGCTGGCCACTAATACGACGAATGCAGCCGTGGGCCCACCAATTTGTACACGACTACCGCCAAAAAATGAGATGGCAAATCCGCCAACAATGGCCGTATACAAGCCCTGCTCAGGACGTAGCCCAGAAGCGATTGCAAATGCAATGGCCAGTGGCAAAGCCACAACCCCAACCACCATCCCGGCCAAGGCGTCGCGCCAAAAATCCTGAAGCGAGTATCCCTCGCGCAACACAGACAGGAGTTTGGGCTCCAGATCCTTGCTAAAGATTCGTTTCATAGGCTATAGCCGGCAGTTTCATTCGAAAATCTCAGGATGTTCCATACCTCGTATTCTAGCGAAGGAGAGAACTTTCCAAGCCACCATTCCGCAATCTTCGTGACGAGGAAATCTATTCCACACCCATTTCCTTCAACAACCGCGGCGCCGGCCAGATGTCACGCATCAGCCACAGCACGTATTGCATATCGACGGAAATGTTGCGGGAGCGCTCGGCATTCCAGCCGAAGTCGCCGCTGACGTTTTCAAATACGCGGTCGAAGTTCAATCCAACCAAGCGTCCTTTGCCATCGACTACTGGCGAGCCGGAATTTCCGCCAGTAGTATCTCCGTCAGCGAGAAAACAAACCGTGGTTTCTGCAAGTTTGGGATTGGCCAACACCGCTTGAAGAATTTCTTGCGGCACTTCAAAATCCCCTGCACCTTGATTTTTTGCAATCAATCCATCCACGGTGGTATGCGCGACGTTCCACACGCCGTCGCGCGGCGCATAACCTTTTACGGTTGCTGTGGAGACGCGCAAGGTAGAGTTGGCATCTGGATAGAAAGTTTTTCCACGCCACATTTCTTGCGCTTCAATCCACTTCGCGCCAACCTCTAAGCGGCGCCCCGCCATGGATGCTTGAAACTGCCGTTGGGCCTGCAACTCGGGAACCAAAGCGGTTGCAAGATCGGCCAGCGTGTTGAAGTGGCCACCGTTTTCGCGCCACTGGTCGTAGCCAACGATACGCTCGCTTTGCGAGAGTTGATCAGCCATGTCAAACAGAACCTCTAAAACACGCTCGTCGACCAAAGCATAATCACCAAGGGCCGCCTCCAGCGATTGGTTTTCTGGTGTGGCCCCACTCATGGCGCTGCGGATCAAGGTACGCATGGCGCTCGAGCGAAACTGAATCTGGCTCAAAACAAAGTCGTGTTGCTGACGTTCATACTCTTCTAAATCAAGTGCAAGCAGCTGGTCTAAAACGCCACCAAAACGGCTGGTGCGTGCGGCATCCGCTGCAACCCAAGCGCGGAATTCACGCTCTTCGGCGGTCTTGCGTTCGACCACTTTATTGCGCGCTAAGCCCCAAACCATCCCGTCGGCATTTTTGAAACCGTTGGCATAACTCTTAATCGGCGATTGCACCGCAAGCTCTAACTCAGCACTACGGGTACCAATTTCTTCATAAGCCTTGATGACAGCATCAAATACTTTGTAGCGTGCAGGGAAGTAATAAGATTCGCGCGCTGCCACGGCAATCGAAGACAGATAACGATTGGTAGTGCCGGGGTAGCCGAGAATCATCACAAAATCACCCTCGTTTACGCCATCGGGCGAGACCGCCAAAAAGTGCTCTGGTTGATATGGAACATTGTCTGGGGAGTAGCTCGCTGGCGAACCATCTGGAGCAACATAAGCGCGGAAGAAGCTGAAATCGCCCGTGTGACGCGGCCACATCCAGTTATCGGTTTCGCCACCGTATTCCCCGACTGCGCGGGGCGGCGCATAAACCAAACGCACATCATTCAGCACCGTGCGCCAGATACGTCGCCATTCGCGACCTTCAAAATAGGGCACCACAATCGCACTGGATTCGGGGCTCTGCGCCTCTTGCTCCAAACGTCGGCGCTCCTCTTGCACCGCCGCCCAACGCGCCGCCGGATCGGGCCCTGCAGCCTCTGCAGCCGCATGCATGATCGAAGTGACGTCTTCGTACTTACGCACAAAACTGACGCGATAACCGGCTGCAGGAATTTCTTGCGCGTTCTCTGTGGATACAAAACCGTCGCGCAAAATATTGTTGGCAACCGTGCTGGCAGCATTAATGGCCGCAAAACCGCAGTGATGATTGGTGACAATCAAACCACTGCTGGACACAAACGACGACGAGCAGCCATTGATTTGTACCGCTGCCGATAGCAGACCGGATTCACCATTCCAAATATCTGTGGCGCTCAACTCCAAGCCGCGCGCTTCCAGTGCCGCAAAATCTAACTGATGCAATTGCTCCGGCAGCCACTCGCCTTCATCAGCGGTGAGCGAAACGAAGCGCGGCAGGAGCAATGCGCCGCAAACCAGGAGCAGAGGGACGAGGAACTTCATCCCTACACTTTAACTTAGGGGAGCTTGGTAATGGTCCACTTATGCGACAAGCCCGCGGGCAATTGAGCCGCCACAGCCACGCCAAGAATCGCTCCATCGAGCCATTCTTCCTGAGCATCCACGGCGCGGCCTCGCATCAGGTTGGCGCGCAACGAGGGCTCCATGGAGCGAAACGAAATATCAATGTGTTCGCGTTTTTCCGGTTCCGGGAGGTTGGCAAGAATCTCGCTGTCGTAAAACGCGTAGAGTTCCTCCTCTGTGACCGGCGTTGCATACTTCTGATACTCATCCAAAATCAATTGCAGGCGGAATTTGCGCTCCACATAAGTGGTCCAACCAGCCGCACCATAACGAGCCAACAAACTATCCTTGGCGGCACCCGCTGCACCCTCCAGGCGCATTTGATACGCAGCAAAATCTTGGGCATCAATTTCTGGAAAACGTGCTTCGGCCTCGCGCAATAACACGACAGCGCGCACTAATTCATAGAACACCACTTCCGGATCTGCAAAATAGGCGCGGGTTAAATCCTCCACAGGAGTCTCGAGAGGTTGGCTGCTCGCGTAACTCGACCACTTCGGCAACAAATAACCTTCGAGGATATCTTGATCAACAACGATATGATCAATCTTCAATTGAATGCCCGCTGGTAAATCGGGAGTGTTCCATAAGAAATCGCCGCTGATGTCGGAGCCTTCGCTAAATTCAGGGTGGCTTTCTTCGCCTTCGAGACTGGGAGGCGAAGCAACCACTGCGCGCACCTCTGCAGGTGGCTTTTCTTCTCCACTACATGCAAACGTGCCTGCGGCGAGCACTGCCGCAGCAAGAAAAAAGACGGAGAGCCGTGCTGGGCCCTCCGTCGTGAACATTTTCTTCACCATTAGTAACGGTTCTTTTGGTTGTTCATGACATTGAAGTGGTTTTGACCACTGCAGCTTTCGTTGTAGTTATGGAAACTTCCGAAACTACTCGCACGCAAAGTGGACAGCATGATACACGTGTTATCACAGCAATGCTGCAAAGTGTAGTTGTGGCCGGCCTCGTGTTGCATGATTTCTGCCTCCAGACTTTGATACTTTTTGGTCAACTGGCGGGGCAAACCAATGTAGCCGACACCGATCGCGCCGCCGGGAGTAGGATCATTCGACAAGGCAATCATCATGTCTTTCCCCTGATAACCATGCTCTGCGAAAGCCTCATTGAGCAAGGCGCTGATATCGGCGTTGTCGTTGGAATCCCAGGCTTGACCAGAAGAGGGCACAAAGTTGATGCCCCAGTTCGAATTCAAAGCCGCGTCGCAGAGATTGACCTCGCTGATGATGTGTTGCTTCATGGTTTGCATGTTGCCAAATGCCGCGCGATATTCCTCATCCACTGGCAAGTTCACGGTAACCAAAGCCTGGATCGAGCCACCGGAGCCCGAGCGTGGCTGCAGCAAACGGGTGACCTGTTGCACGGCCAGCGCACTCGCCAGTTCGGCTGGAGTCAGCGCGCGGTCGAATTGGAACTGCTCGCCGTTGCGTGTGGTGAAGATTTCATGGCCAAGGATGGCATCGAACTCGGCGGCGGAAGCGTAATCCGAAACCTGCGGAAGAGCGTTCCACACATTCCCCTGAGAATCTAGGTAGGGGCCGGCAGAATCATGACTTAGGGCGGTGAAAGCAAGGGCCGCAATGGCCAGCAGCAGAGTCAATTTCTTCATCTGAGTAAGAGAGTTTGGGTTGAGTTTGGTTCCGCAAAAAAACTGTAGTCAGCTTTTTTCTGCGGGAATGCGAGCACTCACAGTATCAGAACGACCCTCCTTCACAAAAGCCATCTGCAAAAAGTGCTTTGCCACGTGAGGAATCGTGTTAAACAAGTTTTTAGCCTTGTATTCGTGGAAGGCGGCCACAGTGGGGAACACCTCTACGCTGGTGGCGCGAATTTGTTTTTGCATATCCGTATCGACAATCCCCGGCGCCACCGCATAACACCGCAACCCATGCTTGGCCTCCTCCAGCTGCAATGTTTCACTGAGCCGATCCACCGCGGCCTTGCCCACGCAATAAGCCGCCCAACCAGCGTAGCCGGCATAGGCCGCACCCGAACTTATATTCAACAAAACGCCCTCCCCTGGCCGACTTTCGACATGCTTGACGAAAAATTGACTGCCAAAAAGCACCCCTAGCAGGTTCACGTCGAGACTTTTGTAGAGCGCCGCGCCATCCAAATCGCGGACTTTCACCACAGGATCGAGCGTGGCGGCGTTATTGATCCACAAATCTAGGCGGCCGAACTTGGCGACGGCCAGCTTGCCAAAATCCTGCATCGCCGCCGCGTTGCTGACGTCCACGCGGCAACTCAGCACATCCGGCCCATCTTGAAAGGGCAACGGGTTACGCGCGCACAAGGCCACGCGCATACCACGAGCAAGGAAGTTTTTGGCCAAGCCAGCACCAAGGCCACGGCTTGCGCCGGTAATGACGGCAACTTTTCCAGCAAGGTCGGGGAGTTCCATACGCCTAGAATAGTCGCGCGATGCGATTGGCCCACACCATGCTCCGAGTTCGCGATTTAAATCGCGCGCTTGATTTTTACACCAACTTTCTCGGCTTACGAGAAGTGCGGCGTCATGACCTTGGCGATGCCACCTTGGTGTTCCTCACCGACGCCTCCGGCCACTACCATCTTGAATTAACCCACAATCATGATGGCCGTGATTACGCACTCGGCACGCAGTTCGGCCACATCGCATTGCACGTGGATGATCTCGATGCCGTCGTGGTTGAAGTAGAAGCACGCGGTTGGTGGTTTCGCCGCAGCAATCCAAAAAATACCACGCGCTATATTTTCGTGCATGATCCCGATGGTTACGACATCGAGATCCTGGAAGCCAAAGCTCCGGCTTCCACAACTACTTGATGTTCCCACAACCACCCCTCTACTTGGCGCCCATGGAAGGCGTCACCGATCCAAGCTTTCGCGCTCTTTCGGTGGAGACCAATGGCGCTGCTGCGATTGGTGCGGTGTGCACAGAGTTTTTGCGGGTCAGCGGCGTGCCCTTGCCGGAAACGTATCTACGTGAGCAGCTTGGCCACTGCGAGTTTGGTGTGCTGAACGGAATTCAGCTGATGGGTAATAAGGCCGATATCATGGCAGAAACGGCGATTCGAGCTGCTTCTGCGGGAGCAGACTTCGTCGATTTAAACTTCGGCTGCCCGGCGCCGCGGGTGTACCAGCACCACGCCGGTTCGGCATTGTTAGATCAACCGCAGTTGCTCGAAGAAATTCTGAGCGCCTGCGTCAAGGCATGCCCGGTACCGGTCACCGCCAAAATCCGCGCCGGTGGCATCGACAGCACGCAGCTCGAAGAAATCTGTAAACGTGTAGAAAATGCCGGCGCCGTGATGCTCACCGTGCACGCGCGTTTACGCACCGACCGCTACACCGATCCACCCAATTGGGAATGGATTCGTTTCGTCAAAGAAACCGTGAGCATTCCTGTTTTTGGCAACGGTAATGCGGATTCCGTCGACAACATCGCCAAGATGTTTCAGCACACCGGTTGTGACGGCGTCATGATTGGGCGCGGCGCTCTGCAGGATCCAATTTTGTTTCGCCGCTGGAAGGATTTTCAAATGGGCATAACCACGCCGGATTGGAGCAACGCTGAGATCGAAAAATGGCTGCGCGAATATTTCCGCCGTATGTTGCGCGGCGGGGCAAAAATGCACCAAGCGCTTGGCCGCATTAAACATGCAGTCAAAGCGCTTGGTCAGGGTGGCAAAATCGATACTGCCTGCCTGCCTTTTGCTTTACGCGAGCACGATCTTGAAGACCTGCTGGCGCAGCTAGGGCTTATAGCGCACTAGCGAGCGGCAAAGCGGCGTGGCTGTCGTGGCAGGTGCCGTCGCTGCAGCAGTAACCTGCTGGAGCATCGCATTTGCCGTTGCAGCAGAGTACCTCGGCAACTTCTGCTGCTGCAGTGGTGGCGGCTTCGTTGACGGTTTCAGCGGCGCCAGCAGCACCTTCTAGAGGGGTAGTTTCACCGCCTCCGCATGCGCCTAGAGGCAGCAGAAGAACGGCAAGGGTGAGGACGCGAAGTAAGGAACACATGCTCACAGGATATCAATCCCTTTGCCCCCTAGAATATGAGGCAACAACGGTCTAGCATTGTCGCTACATGGCACCATCCCAGCGCTTCGGTCTCGCCTTCGGCACCGCTCTGCGTCAGCGAAAAACTCTTGCTGAGGCTCTTGGGGAAAATCTAGGTGCCGTGGCGTTGCGTTTTGCCAAGCAGATCACTGCAGCGGCCGTTGTTGATAACGCTAACTCCTTTGGCACGCTTATTCTAAGCGATTCCGAGTGCGCCTTTGATGTCGCCGTCGCGCTGCAAGAGGCTGCCTGGCCTATCCCGCTGCGCTACGCCTTGATTGTGGCTCCACCTGAGGGCGCTGCCGGGCGCGACGAAGCGGTGCGCTCGAAAGCGGCTGTCACCCTGATGGCGATGGACCGCCAGGCTGTTTTTTGCTTCGATTTGCCGAGTAAATCCGCGGAAGAATTGTTGGTGGCCGATTCCACCACCGCGCTACACCGCACTTTGGTGCTGGATTGGACCGAAACACGCTTGTTGGCCGTGCGCTCCTACCGCAAACATGGCCGCCAAGCCCTAGTTGCTGCTGATTTGAGCATTAGTCAGCAAGCCGTATCACAGATGCTTTTGGGCGCCAGTTTCCGCCGCCTTAAAAGTGCCGAAGACTCCATGCGCAAATGGCTCGCGCGCCCGCAACGCACCATGTTGTGGCCAATGAAGCGGCGCAGCTGACAGATTTCTTTGGAAGTCCTCAAGATTTCCTGGGCGATTCCGATGTTGGTTTAGGTTCACGACTCCGTGGCCCAAACCTTTTGCCTTGCAGAAGGATCGAAAACCATGAATCGCTCCCCATTGGCCTTTGTTGCCGTCCTCACCCTAACAGCATGGACAGCCCCTACCCTGTACGCGCAATCTGGACACAGCTACTCCGGTGTCCACGAACACCTCGATGTCATTGGGCTAGCCGGCTCCAATGGCTTTTTGTTTTCTAATCCGATTGCTGGCGCGGGCGATGTGAATGGCGACGGCGTGGAGGATTTCCTTATTGGGGTTCCTGAAGCACGAGGCGGCATGGGCAAAACCACCTTGTACTCAGGAACCCGCGGCGACAGCTGGCCATATTATGTGGAACTCTGGTCCGAAACGGGTTCCCGGGGTTACGGTGGCAGCTCCCCCGACGGCTTCGGTACTGGCTTATGCGCGCTCGGCGACATCAACTCAGATGGCTACGATGACTTCGCTGTGAGTTCTGGAAATGGCCATTACGTGATGGTTTATCTTGGTCCCACTTGCACTTTACTGAAGGTCTTGGTGACCCATAGTGAAAACGCCAGCAATGATTACGGCAGCGGCCGTTGTTGATAACGCTAACTCCTTTGGCACGCTTATTCTAAGCGATTCCGAGTGCGCCTTTGATGTCGCCGTCGCGCTGCAAGAGGCTGCCTGGCCTATCCCGCTGCGCTACGCCTTGATTGTGGCTCCACCTGAGGGCGCTGCCGGGCGCGACGAAGCGGTGCGCTCGAAAGCGGCTGTCACCCTGATGGCGATGGACCGCCAGGCTGTTTTTTGCTTCGATTTGCCGAGTAAATCCGCGGAAGAATTGTTGGTGGCCGATTCCACCACCGCGCTACACCGCACTTTGGTGCTGGATTGGACCGAAACACGCTTGTTGGCCGTGCGCTCCTACCGCAAACATGGCCGCCAAGCCCTAGTTGCTGCTGATTTGAGCATTAGTCAGCAAGCCGTATCACAGATGCTTTTGGGCGCCAGTTTCCGCCGCCTTAAAAGTGCCGAAGACTCCATGCGCAAATGGCTCGCGCGCCCGCAACGCACCATGTTGTGGCCAATGAAGCGGCGCAGCTGACAGATTTCTTTGGAAGTCCTCAAGATTTCCTGGGCGATTCCGATGTTGGTTTAGGTTCACGACTCCGTGGCCCAAACCTTTTGCCTTGCAGAAGGATCGAAAACCATGAATCGCTCCCCATTGGCCTTTGTTGCCGTCCTCACCCTAACAGCATGGACAGCCCCTACCCTGTACGCGCAATCTGGACACAGCTACTCCGGTGTCCACGAACACCTCGATGTCATTGGGCTAGCCGGCTCCAATGGCTTTTTGTTTTCTAATCCGATTGCTGGCGCGGGCGATGTGAATGGCGACGGCGTGGAGGATTTCCTTATTGGGGTTCCTGAAGCACGAGGCGGCATGGGCAAAACCACCTTGTACTCAGGAACCCGCGGCGACAGCTGGCCATATTATGTGGAACTCTGGTCCGAAACGGGTTCCCGGGGTTACGGTGGCAGCTCCCCCGACGGCTTCGGTACTGGCTTATGCGCGCTCGGCGACATCAACTCAGATGGCTACGATGACTTCGCTGTGAGTTCTGGAAATGGCCATTACGTGATGGTTTATCTTGGTCCCACTTGCACTTTACTGAAGGTCTTGGTGACCCATAGTGAAAACGCCAGCAATGATTACGGCAGCGCCATGACGGCCGTGGACCTCGACGGCGACAATATTAATGAATTGGTGGTTGGTGATCCAAACTGGGAGTCCAATGGACCAACCGAAAAAGGAATGATTCATGTTTATCAATTCATTCCGTTGACCACACTTTCGTCGATGGTGAGTGGCGGCGGAGAAGAGCCAACCACAACCATCGTTTCCATCACGCGTTTTGTAAATCCTATAGCACCCGGCGAACTTTCTACTCCTGATATGCGGGTAACTCTGGTTGCAGAATTGGCGGGCCTAAATGAAAACTGGTTTGGTGCCAGCCTTGCTGGGGTGACAACTGGAGTTGGGGCGAATTATCTACTTGTAGGAGCACCACGCATGGAGACTTCGTTGACTGGCCCGCTTGCTGGTGGCGAAGTATTTTTGTATCGCGACGACCCCAATACCGTGCCGTTTGATCTCGAGGAAATCCTGACGATTCAAGACACCTTTAGCAACACCGAACCCGGCAAGTTTGGCATCGCTGTTGCTTCTGTCGGTGATATCCGTGGCAACGATGGTGTCGATGAATTCATTGTTGGCGCGCCAGCTACGGACCTCGCGCAAATCGATGCCGGTTATGCCAAAGTGTTTGATGTCGATGGCAATGTCATTCTCACCCTCAACGGCACCGTTGCTGATGAGGGCTTAGGTGCAACGCTGGCCGCACTTGGCGATGTGGATGGCGATCAAATTGCAGATTTTGTAATTGGCGCACCTGGTGTGAGCGCTGGCCCTGGCTATGTTGCCCTGTACTCCGGTGCGGATGGCAGCGTCATCGATACCGTGCAGGGCATTGAGCCAAGCGTCCACTTTGGTCGCAGTGTTGCGACTTCGGGCGACGTCGATGGCGACGGATCGCGCGACCTCATCATTGCACGCAACTCCAACGTTCCGTCAGCATCTTCAGTCCACGTATACCGCCCTCTGCACTCCTTACCCTATCGCATCACAGTGGATGCAGTGGGTACAGACACAAATTTCGCGCCGATTCACGGCACCAACCACGGCCCTGGCCACAAGACTAAATGGACTAAACAAATTGGCCTTGATCCACCTTATCTAAAGAACCGCACTCAAGATCTCTCTGCTCAATTCGCTGCTACCCACATACCGAACACACGGATTACCAGTGAGGGAGTCGGCGACTTAAACTACCTCTGGTTGCTCGATCAAGGCATTTTGGACGATATGAGCCGCGATTATAATGTCTCAAATGCCGAAATCGAAAACCTTGCAAACTATGATTTTTGGCAAATGGATGTGCGCATGGACATTCAAGAAGCGCTGCCAGGAATGGATACTATTTGGCGCGTAGGTCATGATAAAGGAGATATTCCTGGCAGTCTTGATTGGTATCCTGGTTTCAACGAGGTACCCAATAACATTGATGGCGTCGCCAAAGTTGCTGCGCAAATTCTCAAGCACTACAACAAGGGTTGGGGCGGACGAGCCATCCCAACCACGCCGATTCGGTTGGTGGAATTGTGGAATGAGCCGTTCCTCAATTTTTGGACCGGAACCGGTACAGAATTCGGGGAACTGCACGTCGCCATGTTAAAGGCGCTGGATGAGAACTTTGATAGCGACGCTGACGGTATTGCTGACAACATGACCATGATGACGCCAATAGCACCTGGCGATCCGGAAGGATTCACAACTGAATTTCTTGACGTGCTCGAAGCCAACTGGGATCCACAAAACCCACATAAGATTCGCCTCGACGGGGTTGTCCAACACTGGTACATGAACAGTCCACACCAATTTTTACGCCACTTCGAAGGCCTGGATACATTCTACAAAGAGATTGGCGAGTCCCACCACGCTTTGAAACAAGGTGAGAACGAAGCCGTGGTTTACCCGGAACTTTGGGTAACGGAATGGAACCGCACCATTGAACAGTATGCTTACACTTACGCTTCGATGCCGTTCTTAATGAACGCGTTCTACTATATGAATGGCCTCTATCACGGTGATTTTAAGCGCACCGACGGCGATGATTTTTCCATCTCTTTTGCCGGCGCGAATTTTTTCTCTGCGAAAGACGCGCTGTGGGGAGAATACGTGAATCGACAATCGAATCTTGTGGAAGTGCTGCGGGATCATGCTGGTCTTGCCTGGGAAGTCTACGGCACAAGTTTGTTCGAAGAAGCACCGGAACGACTGCATGTAGAGGGTTCGTTTTACGAACCGCAGATGGAAGGCGGTGCCTTAAATCCGATCAAAGACTTCACCGTGATGGCGGGTCGTTCCAATACTCAAAACCGCGTGGTGGTGGTGGTCAGTTCGCTGCAAGCGGCGGATATGGATGATCATCCCGACAGTCGCGATGCCATGCAGCGCTTGCCGTATGTGCTCACTATTCCAAACCTCGAATTCACTCCCGTCACCATTACTCGCTTGGTGCAAGAGACAGACACCATCAACTTCGCCCTGGGCCAGCAAGCGCAACTTGTTGCTATCCCCGAATTCGGCTCGGGCGTGCTGCCTTACTCAGCCTGGCAGTTGACCGTAAACGGCTCATCGGTGAGTCTTAATGTGGCTGACATGATTCAAAACAGCTACGAAGTGATTATCATCGAAGGCTAGACGGCGAAGCGGTACAATCCTCATGCATGCGTGTCCTCCGACTCCACGTGAATGGCGATTGCGCCGAAGTCGCTGCACCTGAGCATTGGACTTTGCTCGAGGTTCTGCGTTACAAACTTGGCCTCACCGGCTCCAAGCAGGGTTGTGATAAAGGCGATTGCGGGGCGTGTACCGTGTTGATTGATGGTGTTCCCACCCTTGCTTGCCTGAGTTTGGCGGCCACCGTAGAAGGCAAACAAATCACCACGATTGAAGGATTGGTTCCTGCCCATCGTGCTGCCGGTGGCGAAGGCGTCGATCCCGTACAAAACGCCTTTGATAAAACAGGCGCCTTGCAGTGTGGCTTTTGTCAGCCCGGCATGATTTTGTCCGCGAAAGCCCTGCTCGCAAAGAATCCAAACCCCAGTCTTAAGGAAATTCAAGAATCACTCGCGGGCAATCTTTGCCGCTGCACTGGCTACACGCAAATATATGAAGCCGTCGTGTTAGCTGCCAAAGGAGATTTGGCCTGATGGCTGCGCGCGATCAACACGGCAGCGAAGCACCTTGGGATCAAGGCTTCCGCGTCATTGGCAAAGAGAATCGCAAGGTGGATGGCATGGCCAAAGCAACCGGAGAAGCGATTTACACCGACGACATCCAGTTGCCCGGGATGCTGCATGCGAAAATGTTGCGCAGCCCACATGCGCACGCGCGGATTTTATCCATCGATACCTCAAAAGCCGAGGCCTTGCCCGGCGTGATTGGAGTTTTAGTGGGCGCCGAGTTGCCCGTGCGTTATGGCGTCATTCCGTGGACCCCAGATGAAACAGCGCTAGCGGTTGATAAAGTACGGTTCATCGGTGATGAAGTTGCTGCCGTGGCCGCGCTTGATGAAGACACGGCGAATGCAGCTATTCGCCTCATTGAAGTCGAATATGAAATCCTCGAATCCATCCTGGATGCAGAAAAGGCGCTCATCACCCCAGAACCGCCGATTCATGAAGACCGCAAACGCCGCGACAATATCTCCAAACATGTAGAGCTGGAATTCGGCGATGTAGAAGCGCAAGTAAGTAGCGCAGATATCGTCGTCGAAGAAGATTACAGTTTCCACAGCACCACCCATGCGGCCATGGAGCCCCATTGTGCCGTGGCCGTGGCCAATTCTGACGGGCGCCTCACACTGTGGTCATCTACGCAAATCACCCACTATGTGCATCGTGCACTGGCGCGTGTTTTGCAACTGGATCCCGCACGCATCCGGGTAATTCAACCGTGCCTTGGCGGTGGATTTGGTGGCAAGTCCGATCCCTTTTCGCTGGAGTTTGTGGTTGCGCAACTGGCCATAAAAACTGGCCGCCCGGTAAAAATGCTGTGGACGCGTGAAGAAGTGTTTTACGCGCATCGCGGGCGTCATCCGATGAAAATGCATTACCGCACCACAGCTAAGGCTGATGGCACGATTACCGGTGTGGATGCTAAATTGTTAATTGATGGCGGCGCCTATTCGAGTTTCGGTTTGGTCACCACCTACTATTCGGGGCAGTTGCTTACTGGCCCCTATGATTTTCCGAACTATCGTTTTGATAGCACCCGTGTTTTCACCAATCGCCCACCGAATGGACCGAAGCGTGGTCATGGCTCGGTGCAGCCCCGTTTCGCTTTTGAGGTGCAATTGGATGAAATTGCCCAGCGCTTAAATATCGATCCGATTGAAATTCGTCGGCGCAATTTTTTGGGTGCGCACACGGAAACGGTCAATGGTCAACGGATTACTTCGAATGGGTTCCTGGAATGCCTGCAAGAAGTAGAGGCGGCTAGCGATTGGAAAGCGCGGCATGGCAAACTGCCACACGGGCGCGGGATTGGCGTGGCCGGCTCGATGTACATTTCCGGCACCAACTATCCGGTTTATCCGAATAAGATGCCGCAGGCGGGAGTGCAGCTGAAAATTGATCGCAGTGGTTTGGTCACGGTGTTCACTGGCGGCAACGATATTGGCCAAGGCTCCAATTCGATGGTGGCCTATTTGGTTGCCGAGGAATTGGGTATTCAGCCTAGCCACATCAAAGTCATCGCGGCTGATACCGATCTTTGCCCAGTGGATCTTGGCGCCTACTCCAGCCGCGTCACTTTTATGGTTGGTAATGCCGCCATTGATGCCGCGCGCAAGTTGCGCCACAAGCTAGTCGAGGCCGTCGCCGTCGCTTGGGATGTTGCGCAGAAAGATGTGCGCTTCATGGATGGCACCGTGGTGGATTTGAGTGCTGCAGCGCGTTCCATGACTCATGTCGAAGCCTTCCATCTCGCTGAGGAAATGTTCGATACACTCGGCAGCACCGGCGCCTATAACACGCCAACTTTGGGCGGTGATTATCGCGGCGGCACCATCGGCTCGGCGCCGGCCTATTCCTTTACTGCGCACGTTGCCGAAGTCGAAGTCGATACCGAAACCGGGCGGATTACCGTGCATAAAGTTTGGGCGGCGCATGATTGTGGGCGCGCGCTAAACCCCATGATTGTGCGCGGGCAGATTGAGGGCTCCACTTACATGGGCGCCGCCGAAGTCGTGCTTGAGTCCCATGATCTCAATCGCTTTGGATTACACGCTGGCCCATCGTTGCTCGATTACCGCATCCCAACTGCGGTGGATACGCCAGAATTGGCAGCGCGGATTATTGAGAGCATTGATCCAGAAGGCCCATTCGGAGCCAAAGAAGCTGGCGAGGGCCCGCTGCATTCCACCATTCCTGCGATTGCAAATGCCGTGTTTGATGCGGTTGGCATTCGCCTGCGGCATTTACCGTTCACGCCAGCGAAGGTGCTCGCAGCCTTACGCGCCAAGGAGGAGCAAGCCTAATGCTGCGACTACCAAAGTTTGAAGTAAAAAATCCCGCCACGGTCGAAGAGGCTGTAGCGATGATGATGGAAATTCACGGGGAAGCGCGCTTCCTTGCCGGTGGCACCGATTTGAATCCCAACATGAAGCATGGCTTGTTCACGCCTGAGCGCATCGTTGCCTTAGGTGGGATTGAGGAAATGTTCGGCGTCGGTTTTGATGAAAGTGGCAACGCGCGTATCGGTGCCATGGTCACGCTCGCGCAAGTAGAGCAACATCCAGATTTGCGGCGTGCTTTCCCAGCGCTGTGTCAAGCTGCAAAATTGGTGAGTAGCCCGCAATTGCGCAACATGGGCACGCTCGGCGGCAACGTCATGTTGGATACGCGTTGCCAGTGGTACAACCAAACGTATTTTTGGCGCAACGCCTTAGGCTATTGTTTGAAAAAGGATGGCAGCAAGTGCCATGTCATTGAAGGCGGTTCCAAATGTGTTGCTGCGGCTTCCAACGACACCGCTCCTGCATTAATGACTTTGAATGCAGAGCTGGAATTTGCAACCACTTCGGGCCGAGTACGCATGCCGCTTGCCGATTTATGGCAGGCCGACGGCATCTGGAACAAAAAAATTCCCCACACCGATTTACTCGTGGCGCTTCATGTGCCCAAACCCGCCGCAGGATCGCGCGGCGCTTATGGCAAACTACGCGACCGCGGTTCGATTGACTTCCCGCTGTTTGGTATCGCGGTACGTTTAGATTTTGCCGCGGATGGCTCGATTTCGGATGCCGCGTTGTGTGCGGTTGCTTTACAAGCTCGCCCGTGGCCTTTGAAAAAAGCTGCAGAGCTATTGATTGGCACCCATCCCGGCCAGGCCAGCTTTAATGATGCGGTGGAGAAGGTCGCCATGCTTGCCGCCAAGCAGTGCCGCCCCATGCCAAACATCCCTGGCGATCACGAATACCGCCATCTGATGGTGCCGGTGTATACGCGCCGCACGCTGCATGCCGCGGCTGCAGGCGAAGGCCCAGTGCATCACATTTGAAAAAACGCTCTTACAGCGTGGCAAGCAAAGCTGCTGCTTGTCCGCCCGGATCCTTGGTAGCGATGGCTTGCTCAATGATGGCGTTGGCGCCAATCACAAAGGTGTAACGCTGGGCGTATTGATCGGTGGTTGCGGCGACCGCACCAAATGCCAAACTACAACTGCGGTCTAGATCCGAAAGTAACGGAAATGGGTACTGGAACTTTTCCCGAAAGGCTTTGTTGTCGGCAACAGAATCCACCGAAACACCAAACACCAATACTCCAGCAGCTTCAAAATCTTGGATTCGATCACGGAATCCGTTGCCCTGCTTGGTTCAGCCAGGGGTGGCAGCTTTGGGGAAAAACCACAGCACGGCGCGCTTGCCCAGCAAGTCCGCCTGAGTGACGATCTTGCCTTCCGTATCAAGCGTGCGAAAAGCGGGACAGGGAATTCCAACAGCAATCATTTTGGGAGTACCTACAAAAAGGCGGCGGAGAAAAGTGCGTAGCATCGATTAAGCCTGCGCGGTATCCCACGCAAGCCATAGCATACGCGTTTAGGATTCCTTGCGAGCGACATGCATACAGAAATCCATGGTGACGGCACGCACGCGCGTCGGATCGCCCCACTCCAGTTCTAGTGCCGCGGCAAAATGTTCAAAAAAATCTTCTCCCTGCGCTTCCAAACACTGACGGGTGGCTGACCAAGTGCCCAAGTAAGCCAGCAGTTGCGGCAGATTCCACTGTGGGACAAGTTGAAATTGCGGCGTTGCAATCCGCGTAAAGGGAAACTCCACATCGCGATAGCCATCCCACAACGCCTTATTTTGCGGCGCCCAAAACGGTTCGATTACATCGCGAAGTTTTTCTTGAAGAACGGCATCCATGGATTCTGCAATATGCGGCCACGCGTATCCCCACACGGCAAGCACGCCACCTGGCTTTAAAACACGATCTACCTCCAGCCAGAAACGTTCCAGATCAAACCAATGCAATGCCTGCGCAATGGTCACCAAATCGAAACTACGCGATGCGAAGTTGGTGCGTTCCGCTGGCTGCACCGAGTAAGACACGCGTGGATGTTGGGGCGCATGTTCGAGCGGCCCTGCACAAACATCGGTGGCTTCGACATGCTCAAAAATTTCCGCCAAAGCGAGCGCTGCTTGCCCAGAGCCTGTCGCGCAATCCCAACAGGCATCCAGGTCCTCACACTGCACGCGTAGAAAATCAAAAAGTTCTTCGGGGTACGTCGGCCGCGCCGAGGCGTAGAGCTGCGATTGATCGCTAAAAAACTGATGATGTGCTGCCACGTTAGGAATGGTCTTCGCTACCTATGAATTTGGAACCCATAGCTCCGTTAATGAAAAATGTGGGGGGCAAAAAGTATTCCTCCGGTCAGGAGGCTTCCCACCGCGACCCCCATCATGGTGAGGAACAACGGTAACAACACAAACAGCACCAACATGGCGCCGAAACAACCTCGGCGGGGGCCGGTAAATGCGCCGATGACACTGAGAACAAACCCAGCGAGAGGCCAGACGAAAAAAAGTGCCAGCGCGATGACCGCAAACACCACAGACTCGGTGCGGACGGCTTCGTCAAAATGTTCGGTGAGGACTTCATGAGCGGGCTTGGCCTGGCGGCTTCCTCTTGAGGATTTTGCACTGCCGCCCCTTTCATCTACCCACTCGCCGCAATAGCAGCATTTTCTTGCTTGCGCATCAATTTCAGCGAAGCAATAAGGGCATTGAGTGAGGTCTTTGTTCTTAGCCATCTTTCTTGGGGATCATATTAGCACGACGCAACAAAGGACTCCCCTGTTGGGCAACTCGGAGCAGCCCTTCCGCATCAAGCCGACAAAGGTGCCAATCTTCATAAATACTCGCACCAAGCTGTTTGTATAAACCAACCGCTGGCAGGTTCCAATCCAGCACCATCCATTCAAATCGGCCACAATGGTTGGCCAGCGCAATATCCGCTAAATAGGCCATCATTGCTTTGCCAACCCCTTTGCCGCGAAAGTTTGCATCCACAAAGACATCATCAAGCCACATGCAGCGCTTGCCAAGCATGGTAGAAAAGGAAAAGAAGTACACCGCGTAAGCCACGGGTTGGCCAGCGGAGAAGGCCAGCAATGAAAAAGCGGCGGGGCGGTCGCCAAAGAGTGATTCCTGGAGTGTTTCCTCAGTGACCGAAACCGGTAGTTTTTCGAACGCCGCCATGGCGCGAATAAAGTTAAGCAGCAGTGGGAGGTCCGCGCAGGTGGCTTCACGAATTTGAATTTCGAAGTCAAGTGGCGCGGGTTGCATGCCGGCCATCCTAACAACCACGGACCGAAACATTCCTGTGCTTTACATCAAAGCTCCGAGAAAACCTCTACTTGCTAGCCTAGAATAGTGACATGCCAGATATTGAAATCTGCCCGCTGGATGCAGGCTGCTCGGTTTACGTCAAGCTGGTCGCGAGCGGGATGCGCGAAACGCTCATGGAAGTCCTGGGGGAACAGCGTGGTCGCGAGATGTATACGCTGGATTGGCTGCACGAACGTGTGTGCTGGCATTTAGATGCTTCGCGAAGTTGCGCGGTGGTGCTCTTGGCGATGGATCGCCATCGCGATGAAAAGGCCAACCATGCGGAGGATGTGTTCGGCCATACCATCGTGCGCGTAGAGCAAGATGATGACGGCCAAACTTTCGGGCTTTTTTCCACAACTTTTGTGGTTCCCGTGCTGCGGCGGATTGGGCTCGCCGCGCGCTTGCTGGATGCTGGTGAAGCGTGGATCCGCGCGCAAGGTTTGACCCGCGCGGCAACAGATACCTCGCAAACCAATACCAAGCTCATCCATCTGTTTGAAACCCGCGGTTATGTGGTGGAGTTCCAAAGCGAAGAGATGTTGCGCCTGAGTAAATCCTTAGTCGGCGTGGAAACCTAATGCGCAATTGCAACTGCGTCCATCAGCGGGTCCGCCTAAGGTCTTACGAAAACCGCGCGCGCTGCTTCGCTTCTTGGTAATAAATGCAGCCGGAAAGCGCACAAGCTTTCTCCTTCTTGCCCGGGTTCCGCTCCTGCTGAATCTGAATACCTCGGTGGTTGCACAGCGTACCCTCAAGCTGCCAACAGGGCTTACCACTGTTGTCTTGAAAGGCTATGCAATCGCGTTTCTTGCGGCCAAGGTATACGTAGCAGGGTTCCATTGCGATCCGCTCGGCCCCCGCCGGAATGAGAGCGGGAGGAGACCTGTATATATCGGCTTTTTATCGCCATGACTGCCACAAAATAACCCTCAATTGCTGGCCTCACGGGCAAAAACAGCGTGTCCTGCATCCATTGGCCGTTCCGCCTATCATATTTCACGATGGCTGTTTACCTCATTGCCACTTTAGACACCAAGGGTGCGGAAGCGAACTACGTGCGCCACCAGTTGTCGTCGTTGGGTGTGGCCACTGTTGTGGTGGATGCCGGCTGCCTTGGTGCCGCCACTTGCGCTGCCGACGTCAGCCGCGCCCAAGTATTCGGCTTGGCGGGCACGAGTGTGGAAGCCATGCAACAACAAGGTGATCGTGGCGTGGCCATTGCGCAAGCTTGCGCGGGCGTGCGCCGCCTCGTGATGCAAGCCTTCGATGGCGGTGCGCTGCAGGGAGTCCTCGGTTTAGGCGGTTCCGCTGGCACGACCATCGCCACCACTGCCATGCGCGCGCTACCGTTAGGGGTGCCGAAACTGATGGTCTCCACTTTGGCTTCTGGCAACGTGCGCGCGTGGGTGGCTGATAAGGACATCACCATGATGAATTCGGTGGTCGATATCCTCGGCTTGAATCGCATCAGCCGCACACTCCTGCATCACGCCGCTGCGGCTATGGCCGGAATGGTGCAACATCCAGCGCCGGTAGCGACCCCTGAAGAAACGCAGCGCCCTCTGCTTGCGATCACCATGTTCGGCGTCACCACTCCGTGCGCGGAGCGCGCCAAACAAGTACTCGAACAAGCGGGCTACGAGGTGCTGGTTTTCCATGCCACCGGCAACGGCGGCGAAGCGATGGAATCTTTGATTCGCGAGGGTTGGTTCGCCGGAGTCCTCGATATCACCACTACCGAGATTGCCGACGAGCTTTGCGGTGGGGTCCTTAGTGCTGGCCCAATGCGCCTGACCGCGGCTGCGGCTTGCGGCATCCCGCAGGTCGTTTCCGTCGGCGCCACCGACATGGTGAACTTCCACGCCCGCGAGAGTGTGCCAGCCCGTTTCCTCGAGCGGAAACTGCACGCACACAATGCCTCGGTAACCCTGATGCGGACGACCCCCGCAGAAAACACTGCCATCGGCCTGGACATCGGCGCTAAACTCGCCGCAGCGGCCGGCCCTTGCGAGATTCACCTTCCAGCTTTGGGGGTTTCCGATTTGGACCGCGCCGGGCAGCCTTTTGCAGATCTCGCGGCACGCTCTGCATTGTTTGAGAGCCTGAAGCAAAATGCCGGCAGTACCCCCGTCGTGTCTCACAACCTCCACCTCAACGATCCTCGTTTCGCCGAACTCCTCGCCCACGCGCTACTCCGACTGCTCGCAACCCACTCTTGATGACTACCCACGACAACTCCCGCGCCGGCATCCTGCAACGCTTCCGCGCCCAAATTGCCCAAGGCATTCCCATCATCGGCGGCGGCGCCGGAACCGGCATTTCCGCCAAGAGTGAAGAGGCGGGCGGCATCGACCTCATCATCATTTACAACTCCGGCCGGTATCGCATGGCTGGCCGCGGCTCGACGGCAGGCCTCATGCCCTACGGCAACGCCAACCAGATTGTGAAAGAGATGGCATACGAAGTCTTGCCGGTGGTGAAGCACACGCCGGTGTTGGCTGGCGTCTGCGGTACCGATCCGTTCATGATCCCGCACTTGTTTTTGAAAGAGCTACAAGCGCTTGGCTTCGCGGGCATCCAAAACTTCCCCACTGTTGGTTTGTTCGAAGGCCGCATCCGCCACACCTTGGAGGAAACCGGCATGGGCTACCAATTGGAAGTCGACATCGTCGCGCTCGCGCACGAAATGGACATGCTCACCACTCCTTATGCTTTTAATCCCGAAGAAGCGCGGCGCATGACCGAAGCCGGTGCCGATATCGTGGTCGCGCATATGGGTTGTACAAGCGGCGGCACGATCGGTGCCGAGACCGTCAGCCCACTCGATGTTTGCGTGGAAGAAATCCGCGCCATCGTCGCGGCCTGCAAATCGGTGCGCGAAGATGTCATTTGCCTCTGCCATGGCGGTCCACTCGCCTTCCCGCCGGATGCTGATTACATTCTGCAACGCGTCGCCGGCATCGATGGTTTTTATGGCGCGAGCTCGGTCGAACGTTTCCCCACGGAAGTCGCGATCCGCTCCCAGGTCGAAACCTTCAAGGCCCTGCGCTTGCCGCGAGGAAGCTAAGCATGTGTAGCGCCGCTTGCCTCCGTTTCGTGTGCACGCCCGATGTCATCGTCGAGGAATTTCCGTGGGGACCACATGAGTGGTTGGTGCGCCCCACTCTCACCGCCAGCAAGGAACTGATGCTGGTACGCGTGATCATGCCTCCCGGCGCTGCGCATCAATTTCACCGCCACCCGCATTTTGAAGAAGCGGTGTACTGTATCGAAGGCCGCTTGCAGCAGTGGGTCGGCGAAGAATCCCATGTGCTTCGCGCGGGTGAAGTGGCGCATGTCCCGCGCAACATCGTGCACGGCAGCTACAACATTTTCGACGAGCCCTGTACTTTTCTCGCCATGCTCGCCAGCCGCGAATTCCTGGAGCCCTCCATCATCGACGTGTTCCGCGAGGAACCCTGGTGCACCCACAAAACCCCGATTGATTACTAGTTCGCGTCCTCTCGCACGCCCCCTACCATGAACATCCGACAAGACGGCTTAACTCCTAATGCCCCGCGCCTGATGTGGGCGGGCTTCCTCGCGATTCTCGCTGCCGGCATTGGCTTCGGCGTGCGCGGCGGCATCATGGCGCACTGGGGCGCAGAGTTTGGCTTCACCGCCAAAGAGCTAGGCGATATCGGCGGTTCTGGTTTCACCGGTTTCTGTTTCGGCATCATCGGTGGCGGCATTGTCTGCGACAAAATTGGCTACGGCAAATTGGTCTTTCTTGCCTTCGCGATGCACTTGCTTTCGGCAGTCGTCACACTAGCCGCCGATCCAGGCCAAAGCCACGACACCGCCTTCCAATTGCTGTATTGGGGCATGTTCCTGTTCGCCTTCGCCAACGGCACTTTGGAAGCCGTGGCCAATCCGTTGATCGCCACACTGTTCCCGACCAAACGCACGCACTACCTCAACATCCTGCATGCAAGTTGGCCAGCCGGCTTGGTGCTCGGCGGCGCGATCGGTTGGGTTTTGGGCGACGGCCTCGGCTGGCATTGGAAGAGCCAGTTGTCGCTGTACCTGATTCCGACGGTACTTTATGGCCTGATGTTTTTCCGTCAGAGTATGCCTATGTCCGAAGCCTCGGAAAAAGGTTTGTCGCTGGGTGAGATGTTCAAGGATGTCGGCATTCTCGGTGGGCTTGTGGTCTGCTACCTGCTGTTCCTATTTTTCTCCTCCGGCATGGGCCTCGCCGCTCCTTACGCTTATGGCATCGCCGGTATCTGCCTCATCACCATCGCCGTGATCACCAACTTCTCGATAGGCGCGTGGCTCTTGTTCACGCTCTTTGTCGTGCACGCCTTAGTGGGTGCCGTGGAGCTCGGCACCGACGGCTGGATTCAAAACATCACCGGCAACTTGCTGACGCCCTCCGAAGGCAAAGTCCTGTTCATCTGGACTTCCGCCATCATGATGGCGCTGCGTTTTAGCACCGATTTCATTCAAGAGCGTTTGCGCATTTCGCCCATCGGCATCCTCTGCGCTTGCGCCACACTAGCAACTTTTGGACTAGTCCTGGCAAGCGGCATGGAGACTTTCGTCGGCGCCATGTTGGCACTGGGTGTGTACGCAATCGGCAAAACTTTTTTCTGGCCGACGATGTTGGCCGTAGCCAGCGATCGTTATCCGCGCACTGGCGCCATCGCCATCAGCATCATGGGTGGCATCGGCATGATGAGCGCCGGCATGATTGGCAATCCCGGACTCGGCTACGCCAAAGATCGTTTCGCCGGCGAAGCCTTGCAAGAAACGAGTCCTGCCATCTATGCCGAGTACCAAGCCGAAAAGGAGAGTACTTTCCTATTCTTCGCTGGCGCACGCGGCATCGACGGCGCCAAGTTCGGCGCAATCCAAGAGAAGCGAAACAGCGCCCGCACCGAGCTTGCTGCTGCCGGCGCTGGGAATTTGAGCGCGGCATCGCTGGACAGCCTATCTGCATCGGAACGCGCGGTGCATGATGCCAGCATCGAAGGAGACCGCCGCACGCTGAAGGCAGATGCGATCATCCCGGCGCTGATGGCTGCGATCTACCTCGCGCTGTTGCTCTACTTCAAGTCCATCGGCGGCTACAAGGTGCTGCATTTGGGCAAAGAGACTTAGGGAAGCTCTGCTTGATCCGCAACAACACCGTGGGCGCCTAGTCTATCGAAAGACTGCGCCCACAGTGAAGAGTGGGAAATCATCGAGCACGTCGAACTCTGTATCAAATCCGGTGAGGAATGAAACCTGACCGTAGAGGCCCCAATCGGAAGAACTCCACCAAGTAAGCCCAGTGGCAAGAGAGGAGTAACTTTCATCAATATCTTTGCTGAGGTCGAAGAATGCATTGCCATCATTGGGATCATCTAAACGCAACCGTACGGTGTCGAACCGAGCAACCACAAAGGGTTCCCAAGCACCATATTGATAACTCACGGTAGAGCCGAGCGAGAAATAGCTGGAATCGCTTGAGACCAGTAGGAGCAACGGATTGGTTCCGAAACCGCCATGCACAGCCCAGGCCAGGCCATCTTCTTTGGGATTAAGAAGCGAATAACGCAAGCCAATTCCAAGCGTCGCCGGGAGTACCGATTCCACCGCTACATCCAAGTTTTCGTCAAGCCCGTACAAGACGCGAAAAGTTGGCACGGCAATACGCTCTCCGTCGGAATTTTGAATCCCCGTTACGGCGACCTCCATCACATGGTTGCCTTTTCCGACCGAGCGCGCACTTGGGTAATTGGAAGGTGGCGCAACGCAGGCACCAAGATGGAGCGCCATGAAGCAAACGAAAAAAATCGAAGCGGGAGCCACGGCGAGCCGGCGTTTGGGGTAGTCGGGATTGAGCATGAACTTGGTGGGAGAAAAAAACCAAGCTGCCCAATAGATGCGGAGGCTTGCAGCACAGCGAACCAAGTTTGCCTAGACAGCGCTAGAGTCGAGGCGAGTTCACAAATCAATATGCAGGAGGCGCGCCTTTCCCGCAAGCTTTATTGCGGGTGAATCCCAACTTCCTTGGGGCTGCTGCCCACTGTTCGGTGGATGCTGGAGCTGCCTTCCTCTTTTCGAGCGGGCGCAGCCGGATGGGAAAAAGGCTGTGTCGACCGGAATAGAAATGCGTCCTCATGCTGATGAAAGCAAAGGCACCTCGGGGGCCCCGCAACAGGCAAGGAGAAACGGTGCGCGAAGTGCTGCGCCGGCTAGTGGAGCAAGATCGGCGGCGGAATGGGCCGGGAGATCGGTTGCCGCCCGCGCTCACCGAAGGGCTGGCGGGTGTGGAGGGGGTGGCTGATGAGAAGCCGGATGCAGAGTTCGCCGTTATTCGGCGGAACTGTAGTAAATGAATATCTTACCAATTTGGTAAAGTTTTTTATCGTTAACGGCGAGAATGAAGGTATCCTTTAGCAGCAAGAAACTAAAAGCACTTTGCAATCCAATGGGTTTCGGAAGCTGCAGAAGGAACACGGAAAGCCGGTCGCAAATGCGCTTCACCGGCTTCTTGCGGATTTGACGGCTGCTGCGAACTTAGGGGGGTTACCACCCTTCGCTCGCCCCCACCCACTGCGGAAGACGATCCGCCTCCGCTCCAATCGAATGGCTCGCTGAACTGGAAGCTCGTCAAACACATCCAACTCATCGGAATCCAGAATTATCACCATGGCTAAATCGGAACTCACTCCCCCTCAAGCCACTTGGCTTGCCACTCCTGGCGAATCGATTCAGGCGGGGATTGATGCTGCTTGCTGGACCAAGCGTCAATTCGCCGAGCGTATGGGATATTCGGAAAAGCACGTCAGCCTGTTGCTGTCAGCCAAGGTGCCAATCACCCCAGATGCGGCGCAACGTTTATCGCGAGTGCTGGGTGGCGCGGTTGATTATTGGCTCACCCGAGAAGCGCAATATCAAGGAGAGTTGGCGCAACGCAAGGAACAAAAAACGCTTGGCGGTTGGGTGGAGTGGTTGGAAGACTTGCCGCGTACGTATTTGCGCAAGCTGGGGTTTTTGCAAGCTCAGCGCAAGGGCAAAGATCAGGTGCGGGAATGCCTTGCGTTTTATGGGGTGGCGTCGCCAGATGCTTGGCGAGATTGGAACTCCACCCTGCAGGCTAGTTTCCATTCTGCTGTAACGAGAAATATGGAAAAAAATATTGCGGCAACAAGCACTTGGCTACGCGTTGGGGAATTGCAGGCGGCGAAGATTACTTGCCAGCCTTATGACAAAAAGGCATTTCAGAAAACCATTCCGAAGTTGCGCAAACTAATGTTGCAAAAAGACTCGAAGGTTCTCTTACCAAAGATGCGTGTGCTGTGTGCCGCAGCTGGAGTGGCGTTGGTTACAGCGCCCGCCCCTAGGGCCTGCGGCGCTTATGGAGCCACACGCTGGCTTTCCCCGCAGAAAACTTTGCTGCTGTTGCACAATCCAGGCGAAATAGATGAGCGCTGGTGGTTTCGATTCTTCTACCTGTGCGGGCACCTTTTGCTTCACTCAAAGAAGGCTACTTTTGTAGATTTGCCGAAAGCCGCAATCTCAAAGGAAGCGGAGCAAGCCAACAGCTTTGCAGTCATGGTGCTTGCCCATGAGGGTCGTCATCTACCGGCTTGAGAAATCAATTTCCGCTAGAGGGAGAAAATGGGGGCGCTTTGCTTGATGACTGCTTCTGCACGAACACCTCCAGCCAAGATTCCAGGGAAAACTTGGAAGCCGAGGGTATTTCAACAGTAGCAAGCAGAAACGGGTAGGAAAAAGAGAAGGAGAACAACACGCAGGTTGTCCCCCTTTCCATCTTGCGCAAAACTTCGCCCTAGCGCCGCGCGGGCCCCAGGTCGAAACGATCGAGCTCCATCACTTTGGTCCATGCCGCAGCGAAGTCCTTGGCAAATTTCTTCTGGCCATCCTCACTTGCGTAGACCTCCGCAAGAGCGCGCAGTTGCGAGTTCGAGCCAAACACAAGGTCCACAGCAGTGGCCGTCCACTTCTGCGCGCCGCTCGCACGGTCGAAGCCCTCGTAAAGACCCTCACTCACGCTGGACTTGCGCCATTCGGTACCCATGTCCAGTAAGTTGACGAAAAAATCGTTGCTCAAAACACCGGGGTGCGCCGTGAAAACGCCGTACTGCGTATCGCCAAAGTTCGTATCTAGCACCCGCATGCCCCCCACCAGAGCGGTCATTTCCGGAGCGCTTAATGTGAGTTGATTCGCACGATCCACCAAAGCTTTTTCCGGGCGGAAGAAAGACTCGGCCGTGAAGTAGTTGCGAAAACCATCCGCCGTGGGTTCCAGCACTTCGAAGCTGGCAGCATCCGTCCACTCCTGAGTGGTGTCGGTGCGTCCAGGCGTAAACCCAACCACCACCGCGTAGCCAGCTTGTTTGGCCGCAGCTTCAATCGCAGCATTGCCACCCAGCACGATGACGTCGGCGAGGGAAACTTTTTTACCCGTGGGCAGCGCCGCGTTGAAATCGGCTTGCACTTGCTCCAGCACACCAAGGATCTTGGCGAGTTCGGCGGGCTCGTTCACCGCCCAATCGCGTTGCGGGGCCAGGCGGATGCGCGCGCCGTTAGCACCACCACGCTTATCACTATCGCGGAAGCTGGCGGCCGAGGCCCATGCAGTGGAGACCAACTGCGAAACCGAAAGACCAGATTGGAGAATCTTGGTTTTCAGAGCAGCGGTTTCGGCGGCATTGATCAACGGATAATCCACCGCCGGCAGCGGATCTTGCCACAACTGCACTTCCGCAACTTCCGGGCCGAGCAGGCGCGTCACCGGGCCCATGTCGCGGTGCGTCAACTTGTACCAAGCGCGCGCGAAAGCTGCGTTGAACTGCTCTGGGTTCTCGTGAAAGCGTCGAGAAATCTCGCCGTAAATCGGATCCACCTTCAACGCCAAATCGGTGGTCAACATGACGGGTTCATTGAATTTCCCAGGGATGTGCGCATCCGGCACGATGAACAAATCACCCTTTGGAGTCCATTGGTGGGCGCCGGCCGGGCTCTTCGTGAGTTCCCATTCAAAGTTGTAGAGGTTGGCGAGAAAACCCTGGGACCATTGGGTTGGGGTGGCTGTCCAACCGCACCGCAGCCGCTCGAAATCCTCATCCAGCTGGCCGCCCCCGCCAACCTCAGCCGCGTGGTGGTTTATGAAACCGCCAGCGGCCAGAGCTATGAAATTTACACGGTACTAGTCTCTGCGGATGGCAAGGTTTTTACGCCCATAGGCAGCGCTCAGCAAGGCTCGCGGGGCGAGGAAAATTGCATCAGCTACCGCTTTCCAGAGCAGGAGGTCCGCACCATCAAAATCGTCACCCAGGGTTGCCACGGCCTGACTTTCTCCAGTTTCAGCCGGCTGTGTGAAGTGATGGCTTTTGCCGAGTAACAGCAAGCTGCGGCGCGCAATAAAAACAGCTTTTAAGGCGGTCAAATGGCCAAAACTTCAATATTAGATAAATCGGTCTAGATTTAGTTATAGGCAGAAAGGCGCGTCAAGCTTACACTCAAAACATTCCTAAGCCCGCACCCATGTACGACATCCTTGGGGTGTCTGGAGCCGCCGTGCAGACGCTCTTGCTGCTGCTCGCGGCCTCCGCATTAACCTACATTTTGCGCCGCCGCTTCGGCCTTTTGCGGCTGGCGGCGGCCGAACCCCGCGGCGGCCACTGGGGGGAACGCCTGCGCCGTTTGCTGGTGATTGGCTTCGGCCAAGCGCGCCAGCCACGCTATTTAGTGGCCGGAGTGCTGCACATCATTTTGTTCGCCGGTTTTTTGGTGCTCTCGCTGCGCTCGCTCAGCCTGATGGTGGAGCCGTACGCGCCAGGTTTTCTTTCTCTGGGCGAGCCTTACGCCACGCTCAAAGACTGGACCGGGCTGCTCGTTTTGCTGAGTTGCGTGGTGGCTGCGTGGCGACGCGTGGTGGTCAAACCGGCGCGCTATCACGATCGTCATGCCAGTCAATCCCACACCGCGGAAGCACTGCTCATTCTCGGCTTGATTGCCGTGTTGATGATTGCCGATGCTTTGATCGACGGGAGTTTTTGGCTGACCGGCCTATCCCCCAACCCGCCCGGCGAAATCAATCTCCCTGCATTCTGGATTCACAACACCACAATCTTAATCTTTTTGTGCCTGCTGCCTTTAGGGAAACATTTCCACGTGATCACGGCACTACCCAATGTTTTCCTCTCCAATCTCAATCCTAGCGGCAAGATCAAACCGCCGTCGTACAGCGAAAGTAATTTTGACGCCCTGGAATCCGTCGGCGTGAGCAAGCTGGAAGATTTCACCTGGAAGCAAACGCTGGATGCCTATAGCTGCGTGGACTGCGGCCGCTGCTCCGATCATTGCCCGGCTTATGCCACGGGCACGCCACTTTCACCGCGTATGCTGAGTATCAAAACGCGCGATGCAGCTTATGCGGCTTATCCAATTTTGGGTAACATCGTGCCGCCACAAGAGCGCCCGGCGCTGGTTGGAGAAACCATCACCGACGCCGAACTGTGGTCGTGCACCACCTGCGGTGCATGCGAAGAAGCGTGCCCAGTGATGATTGAATACATTGATCGCATCGTGGACATGCGACGCTTTTTGGTTGATGACGGCCGCCTTCCTGCGGCGTTGCAAAAGCCGCTGGCAGCCTTGGAAAAACGCGGCAACCCCTATGGCAAGATGGCGCGCAAACGCGGCGAGTGGGTAGCGGAAGTTGCACCCGGAGAAGTCCGCATTTTGGCGCCGGGTGAAAGTTGTGAAGCGCTTTACTTCACCGATAGTTGTGCCGCCTTTGATCCGCGCGTGCAGCAAACCGCAGTGGCCTTCGCCAACATTCTCACCCAGGCGGGGGTCAACACCGCAACGCTTGGCGCCGAGGAAGTGGATTCGGGCCACGAAGCGCGACGCTTTGGTGAAGAGGGATTATTTATGGCGCTGCGTGAAAAAAATATGGAGGCGCTTGAGAGTCGGAGCTTCCAGCGCATCGTGACCAGCGATCCACACGCACTGAATTCCTTGCGCAATGATTACACCATCCAGCAGCCGGTGGTGCATCATTCGCAAGTGTTGGCGGAGTTGTTGCAAGCGGGCAAATTGCCGCTGCAAGCACTTGCGGATCACCGCCGCTACACCTTCCACGACCCATGTTATTTGGGCCGTCATAATGGCGAATACCAAAACCCGCGCAGCGTATTAGAGGCCATCCCCGGCATTCAAACCGTGGAAATGGAGCGTAGCCGTAAACGCAGTTTTTGCTGTGGCGGCGGCTCGTTGAACCTATTCCAGGAAACGGAGTGCGATCGTCGCATGGGCGAAATGCGCGTGGATATGGCCGCTGATGTCGGCGCAGAAGTGGTGGTGACCGCGTGCCCTTTCTGTTTGGTAAACCTTGAAGACGCTGTCAAAACAACCGGCCGTGAAGGCGCGATGGAAATCATCGATCTGGCCGAATTAGTGCAACGCTCCATTAACGGAGCTGAGCAACAACCACTAGAAGTTTAATCATGGAAATCTACGTCTGCATCAAGCGCGTGGCGGACACTTCGGAAGTAGAAATCGAAGTGGACCGCAGCGGACTGGCCCTGGAAGAAGCGGACTTCTCCTGGGACATTAATGAATGGGATAACTTTGCCGTGGAGGCGGCGGTGCAATTAAAAGAGCAGCATGGCGGCACCGTAACGGCCATCACCGTAGGCGGCGAAGACGATGAAGAAGTGCTGCGGCGCGCACTGGCGATGGGCTGCGACCAAGCGCTGCATTGTTATGACCCCGCTTTCGAAAAAGCCGACGCCTGGGCCATCGCCACCATTTTGGCCGCCGCTTTAAAAGGTAGGGCTATCGATTTGCTGTTGTTCGGCGCAGTGTCTGCCGACGAAGGCCGCGGCCAAGTGGGTGGCCTGGTTGCGGGCTTGCTCGATTTACCGCTGGTTTCCTTAGCCACCGCCCTAACGGTCGATGGCGCCAAGGCCATCGTGCAACACGAAGTGGAAAACGGTCTGGAGCGTGTGCGTGAAGTAGACCTTCCCGCAGTCATCACCGTACAAACTGGCATCAATGAACCACGCTACGTTTCGGTGCGCGGCATTCGCAAAGTGGCGGCGATGGATATTCCCGTGCACGGTGTTGCCGAGTTGGGCTTGGCTGCAGAAAACTACGCAAGCCAAACCAACCGCATCACCCTGGAAGAATTATTTCTGCCGCCGCAAGGTGTTGGCGCACAAATTCTCGAAGGCAGCAACGAGGAAATGATGAATCAATTAATACAACTGCTGCAAGAAAATGGAGGCCTCTAACGATGCGGGAAATCTTTGTGATCATAGAAGACTTCGGTGATGGCGCTTGGGAACTTGCTGCTGCCGCACGCTCCTTGGGAGAAGCTCGCACCACGGCGCTCGTATGCGGCGCCGCAGAGGAAAACCAACAAGCACTCGCCAAGCTGTTTGATCGCGTCGTGGTGTTCCCCGCCAGCGCCGACGGCAACTGGGATGCGGAGTACATCGCAGCATGCGTGTTGCCACGCTTGCTTTCCGAACAGCCGTATTTGGTGCTCCTGCTGCACAGTAATAACGGCTTGGATTTGGCGCCGCTACTGGCGGCAAAATCCAACCGTCCGATGTTGGCGGATTGTTTATCACTGGAAGTGCGGGAACCAGGCTTGGCTGCAGTGCGCACCACCTTCGGCGGCAAAGTACGCGCGCGCATTTTTGCCAAGGAATCTAGCGCTGGTTATTTAGCCACCTTACGCCCCGGCGCTTTCACCACATCAGCTCCTGTGGAAGGGGCCGGAATCCTCGAAGGCGCCACAGCGCCCGCTGATTACCAACCGCGCCGCCGTTGCCTGCAAACGCTCACTCCTGATGCGGGCGCTGTGGATATCACACAGGCCGCAATTTTGGTGGCCGTTGGGCGCGGCATTGAGGAACAAGAAAACTTGGAAATCGTGCAATCGTTGGCCGAGGCGCTCGGTGGCGAACTGGCCTGCACGCGCCCGGTGGTTGATAAAAAATGGCTGGAGAAGAGCCGCCAGGTGGGCACTTCTGGGCTCACCGTCAAACCAAAAATCTATTTGGCCGTTGGCGTCAGTGGCAGTTTCCAACACCTGGGCGGCGTCAAAGGCAAACCCTATATGATTGCCATCAACCAAGATCCAGCCGCACCCATTTTCGCAACCGCGGATGTGGGTATTATTGGAGACTTGTTCGAATTGGTTCCGTTGTTGGAAGAAAAAATCCGCGCACATAAATCTTAGAGACATGAAGTTCGAACTAGAAAAATCACAGCTGGACATTCAAAAAGCCGCCGCGCGTTTTGCCAAAGGAGAATTCGATAAAGAGTTGGCGCTTGAACTCGAACGCACTCACAGCTACCCCACCGATATTTGGAAAAAAGCCTGTGCGGAAGGATTTATTGGCCTGCATTTCCCAGAGCAGTATGGTGGCTCCGGCTATGGCGTTTTTGAAAACGCGCTGGTGCTCGAAGCTTTTTGCCGCCAAGATTCTGGCATTGGCGCGGCCATGCTCACCGCTCCGTTTGGTTGCGAAATTATTTTGCATCACGGCACGGAAGCCCAAAAAGATCACTACTTGAACATGGTCACCTCTGGCGCCGGCTTATCCGCCGGTGCTTTTACCGAGCCAATGCATGGCAGCGATATCACACGCATGTCCACAACCGCTGTGCGCGATGGCGAAGATTGGGTCCTCAACGGCGTCAAAACTTTTATCACCAACGCCGGCATTTGCGCCTTCTATATCTTGCTGGTGCAAACCGATATAGAGGCTGGCCACAAAGGTCAGAGCATGTTTATTGTGGATGCTGATTTGCCTGGCATTGAAGTGGCGAGCGTCGGCGAAAAGATGGGTTTGAAAATGATCCCCACCGGCGAAGTGAGTTTGAAAAATGTACGCGTACCCGGTAGCGCCCTGCTTGGTGTGGAAAACAAAGGCTTCTATCAAGTGCTGCAATTCTTTGATGAAAGCCGGATTGGGGTTGCCGCGCAGGCTGTGGGCACGGCCCAGGGAGCATTTGATCGCGCGATTGACTACATCAAGGGCCGTGAGCAGTTTGGCATCAAAATCGCCAAGTTCCAAGCCATTCAACACAAGCTCGCCGAGATGGCCACGCAGCTGGAACTTGCGCGGCTCATCACTTACAAGGCTGCGTGGTTTGCAGATCATAAAAAGCCCGACGCAAAACTGAGCGCCATGGCCAAATACTACGCTGGCAAAGTGGCCAGCGAAGTTGCCAGTGAATCCATGCAGCTCTTTGGCGGCTATGGATACATCACTGAATTCGAAGTGGAGCGTTTCTACCGCGACGCCCGCATTACCGAAATCTACGAAGGCACGCGCGAGATTCAAAAAAACATCATTGCCGGACAAGTGCTCGGCAAGCTGCGATAAACGCGCCGCCTTCCAACCCGAAGGTTTTCCCCCTCTTTTACCATCATGATTGAAATTCTAGATCACCTTCCTGTAGGCGTAGTCGGTTTCCGCGCGCACGGCCAAATCACTAAAGATGATTACTTGAATGTGATCATCCCAACCGTTGAAGGCGCACTTGTGAACGCGCCGCATTTGCGCTTGCTTTATGAAATGGGGCCAGATTTCACGGGCTTTGAAATCGGCGCCATGTGGCAAGACATGATGCTTTTGGTGGAGCACCCCACCGTATGGAAAGCAGTGGCGGTAGTCAGTGATAAAAAGTGGGTGCGTTGGATCATGCGTACTTTCGGCCTCGTCATGCCGTGCCCGGTGCGTGTTTATGCTTGCAAACGTTTCGAAGATGCACACGCTTGGATTACCCGCGCTGAGCATGTCGGTTTGGGCATTGAGCTACACGAAGAAATCGGCGTGGCCATTCTTTCCCCTCACGGACGCCTGGAGCCTGAAGACTTTGAGCAAGCGCGTGCGCAAATTGATCCTTTCCTGGAAGACAACGGCAAGCTCCACGGCATCATGATTCGCGCCGACGCCTTCCCAGGCTGGACCGGCATCGGCGCCATGTTCGCGCATTTGCGCTTCGTTCATGACCACCATCGCAAAGTTGCCCGCGTGGCCGTAGTCAGCGATGACTCCGTCCTTGCGCATTTGCCGGCCCTGGCCAAAATTTTTGTGGCTGCGGAACTGAAGCACTTCCCACTGGCCGAGGAAGAACGCGCTATGACTTGGCTAAAAACAGCAAATCCGCGCGCATAAATGCGCTAAAATGCGTGCTTGGCCGGGCCTGATTGCCCGCCAAAAACGCTCATGTCAAACATCGATTCCACTCCTGAAATGGTCCGTGGCGTTTACAGCCAGATGCACGCGCGCCTGGATGTAGTGCGCGGCCGACTCGCCCAACCGCTGACCCTCGCCGAAAAGATTTTGTTCGGCCACTTGGATAACCCGCAGGAGCAGGATATTGAGCGCGGTAAGGCTTATATGAACTTACGCCCCGATCGCGTAGCGCTACAGGATGCCACCGCCCAGATGGCGCTCTTGCAATTCATGATGGCGGGCAAAGATTCCACCGCCGTACCCAGCACGGTGCATTGCGATCACCTCATTCGCGCGTACCAAGGTGCGGAAAGCGACTTAGCGGTTGCCAACGATGAGAACAAAGAGGTCTATGACTTCCTCTCCACCGTGAGCCAGAAATACGGTCTCGGTTTTTGGAAGCCGGGCGCCGGCATCATTCACCAAACGGTGCTCGAAAACTACGCCTTCCCGGGCGGCTTGATGGTTGGCACTGATTCGCACACACCCAACGCCGGCGGACTGGGTATGTGCGCCGTAGGCGTAGGCGGCGCGGATGCCGTCGACGTGATGGCGGGCTTCTCTTGGGAAGTGCTGCAGCCGCAGGTAGTGGGCGTCAAGTTAACCGGCGAATTGAACGGTTGGACCGCACCCAAAGATGTGATTTTGAAGTTGCTCGGCATGCTCACTGTAAAAGGTGGCACCAACCGCATCGTGGAATATTTCGGCGAAGGCACCTCCTCTCTAAGTTGCACCGGCAAGGCCACCATCTGCAATATGGGTGCAGAGCTTGGCGCTACCTGCTCGGTGTTCCCATACGATTCGCGCATGGGTGATTTCCTGCGCGCCACCAACCGTGGTGAGCTCGCGTCGCTGGCCGAGCAAAACCTGGAGCTCCTCATTCCCGATGAAGGCGCTCATTACGACGAGGTCTATGAGATTGACCTCTCCACTTTGGAGCCGCATTTAGTGGGCCCACACACGCCCGATCTCGCGCACCCCATTTCCCAAATGGCCGCGCATGCAAAGGCCGAAGGTTACCCGCTCAACATTAGTGCTGCCCTGATTGGCTCGTGTACGAACTCCAGCTACGAGGATATTTGCCGCGTGGTGGATATCGCTGAACAGGCCGAGCAAATGGGCACGGAAGTGGTTTCGCAACTGATGATTAGCCCTGGCTCCGAGCAGGTTTACGCCACCATCAAGCGGGATGGCCAGCTCGAAATGCTCGAGTCCATCGGTGCTACGGTTTTGACCAACGCCTGTGGCCCCTGCATTGGCCAGTGGCAACGCGATGATTACAAACCGGGCACGGCGAACACCATTGTCACGAGCTTCAACCGCAACTTCCGCGGCCGCAACGATGCTAACCCCGATACCCTCGGCTTCATTGGTTCTCCGGAACTGGTCATGGCGCTGGCTTTGGCTGGACGTTTGGATTTCAACCCACTCACCGATACCTTGCTGGATGAAGATCAGCGGCCATGGAAACTAGAGGCTCCAGAAATCGCCCCGGACATTCCTGATGATGGTTTTGTCCTCACCCGCAAAGGTTATCAAGCGCCTGCCGAAAATGCTGCGGAAGTGCATATCGTGGTGGCACCGGATTCGAAACGCCTGCAACTACTCACGCCTTTTGAAGCACTACCCTTAGCGCGCTACCAAGACATGACTCTGTTGCTGAAGACCAAAGGCAAAACGACCACCGACCACATCTCCCCCGCTGGCAAATGGCTGACTTTCCGCGGTCACCTCAACAACATCTCGGACAACATGTTCACCGGGGCTATCAACGCCTTTACGGGCGGCACCGGCACCACCCGCAATCCGATTTCAGGGCTCGATCAACCCGTGCCGGATGTTGCGCGCGCACTGAAAGCCGCTGGCCAAGTGTGGGTCGTGGTTGGTGATGAAAACTACGGCGAAGGGTCAAGCCGCGAGCATGCCGCGATGTGCCCGCGCCATCTTGGTGCCGGCGCAGTGATTGTGCGCAGCTTCGCACGGATTCACGAAACCAACTTGAAGAAGCAAGGCGTGCTCGCATTCACTTTCACCGATCCCGCTGATTGGGCGAAGGTGCAAGAGACGGATAAGGTTTCGCTCGATGGGCTCGCGGCCTTGGCTCCAGGCAGTGCGGTGAATGCGATTTTCACGCATTCCGATGGCAGCACCGCAAGTGCAGCACTGAAACACACCCTCAATGCGGAACAGATTGAGTGGTGGAAGGCGGGTTCCGCCCTAAACTCTCTCCGCGTCCAAGCTTAAGATTTGTCTTAAAAACAGGGCCCCGAATAATAGTTATTCTGCTATTATTCGGGGCTAACCGTTCCCTACCTCCTATACTGAACAATGAACCGCGACGAAACTTGGTCGAAAGAGAACTACTCTTCGACGTTAACTTCTTTACGAGAAGATTACCTTGGTTACACCGATAATGAGCTTTATGCCATTTGGTGTAGAGATCAGAAATTAATCCCAATCGACAACATTGATGGCAAAGTCTTGCTTGATCAGTGGCAAATTCATGCTACCCACGACGGCCGCCATGCCAAGGTCGACGGCTTTAAGGTCTCGCGACCGCTGTACGGCCGTGCGCTGAAAGCCGCAAAGGGCACTTCAAAGCCAACCTACGTGCGCCGCAAGAAGGTCGAAATGCAGGCGGTGCGCGGCCAACAAAACCCCAACGCGGGGTCCTTTGGCGGCGCTGGAATCAGCGAGCAAGCGATGTCTTTGGCGTTGCGTTTCGATGAAGCCAAGCGCAAGGTCAATGAAGTGCGCGAGCCTTTCCGTCAGCTCGAAATGTTCCGCATGCGCATGCAGGATATGGGCAAAACGGTGCTTGCTGAAATCGCCTCCACCGATATGGAGGCTCGCGAGATTTTCGATAGCCTCGGCCTACTCGGCGCCCGCCCCCGCGATTAATTACTTCGCGGTCGCCAGCAGGAGATGCCAGCAAATCTCTTTCATGAAGTGATTCTAGTACGCAGCGG
>CALFOT010000108.1 GCA_937919925.1 uncultured bacterium
TTGGTGTGGGGGTTGGTGTGGGGGTTGGTGTGGGGGTTGGTGTGGGGGTTGGTGTTCTGCAAGCGCTCATGCAAGCGTGTGCGGATGGCTGCGAGCTGAGCTTCGGCTTTCTGATATTGCCCGCGGTTGGTGCAGGAGCTCAGCGCTGCGGCCAACTGGTAGAGAGCACGCCCGCCTGAAAAAATTTGATCGTTGGATTGGAAGTCTGTGGAGGTGTCTGCCAGCCATGAATCGGCGATGGCGCTTGCACGGATAAATTCGCCAGGCTTTGAGGAATCGTTGCTCATCAACGAGCAGGATAAAGCGCAGGTCTGCCATGGGGTGTCATAGGCGGGTCTACCTATCACGCAAAATTCGAATAACTTGGGAGGCGTTGCGGCTGCCGGTGGAGCAGGACAAAATTCGCAGTGCGCATGTGAATCGGCTTCAGGCTGCGCTGACGAAGGACTTGCTCTGCATATGTTGTTGGCGCTTTACTAAATGATTGCTTCACGACTTACGTGAGTGTCCCATGAGAAAACGCGCGTCTTCTGGTGAATGAGGGAAGGCCAGATGAATTATTGCCCAGAAATTGACAATTGTTGTCCGAAAAGGAGTCTCCTTTTCCAGACAAAAGCACTCCACAAGAAATGGCACAAAGTCTTAAAGATAAGGTTCTTGCACGCGTCTATGGGCGCAGGAGGGGTTGGGCATTTTCCAAAATGGACTTTGCCTCAGATTCCCCCCTGAAGGCACTCAGAAAGCTCTCTCTAGGTTGGCTGCATCTGGGACCATTCGGCAGGTCATCAAGATGAGCATGCGTCGATCTCTTGCAACATTTCCAGCATGCCGTTTTACCCGGGGCTTTCCCAGTCGGGCATTTCACGTTTCATAAATTCATCAAATAGCGGAACCGTAAATGCGGTGTCACCATGCGATGGACTCCAAATCATGCCCTTCTTCACTAGGCCGCTTCTGAGAGGGCCCAAACTCTCTACCTTGCGCTTCATCAGCTTGGCGATCTCTCCAGATCGATGAGGCCCAGGGCCTAACTCCGCCATTCCGCGAAGGTACTCCTGTTCACGCGGAGTGAGCCTGTCGAGGCTCAAGCGTAGGCATCTTATCATAACTTATTGAACTATTCATGGTTTTCGGAGGCGGAATTCTTTGACTCGACCGGTGCCGCCAATTGGCGATTGCCAAGTATGAAGTAGCACCTCCGCATTAAGCTCCAGCTCCCCTCATCAACCAACTTCCCGACCAGCCTGGTTGGATTGGGTGAGAATGCGGCAAAGTGACTTGTGCGATTGAGAGGGAATGGTGCCATTCCCTTTGATGACGGCAATCACGCGCTCGCGGCACCTTGATCTGAGCAGCGGGGCGGTGAGCTCCTACCGCTTAACGCCACAAGCGCAGACCGGATTGTCAGCGGGGAGTTGACTAAGAACTGCCTGATTTGGCCGGCGCACTCTTCGACCGTAGTCCGCTTCCCCCAATGCAAAGAAGCTGCTGCACGCCAAGCATTTCCTGATATAGCTCCGCTGGGCTTGGAGTGGCTTCGCTTTGACTCACAAGAAACTCAATAATGCGGGCGGCGTCTTCAAAGTGCCGCACAAAATCAGCGGCACTACGCGTGCTGGGATAACGTCGGCAAATGGCGTCAATCTTTTCTATGAGAGTGACTGTTGGATCCACACATAAAATTGGCTCTGGGGTGTTGTCCAGGAAGTCCGGCTGCCCGGATTGGAGCTTCGCCCGCTTGCACGCCCAAGACTGAAGTTGCCTTCTCTGCGCAGGAAGCACGCGTGCATTGCCAAGTTCCAGGAGCACACCGGCCGAAAGCGGCGCCGGCAAATTGCCGACCGCCTGCGGGTAAGTAACGCGGATGTTCACTGACCGCCATCTAGAATCGTTCGATTCCATGATGGTGGCGGCTCCTGGGATTTCCAACTCACTGCAAAGACGCCGCCAGTAGCGCTCCCGACTCTGTGTAGCTCCCCTGCCTTGATTCGCCCAGAGACAATGGATTACCCAATAATCCTTCTCCACCATGCTTGAGGGAATGCCCTTCTCGGCTGACACAACACGAACCAGCGCAGCGAAATCGCTTAGCTCGTGGAGGAAAGGAGCACTCAACCTTCGGCCTTGGCGGTTGCGAACTCCACGGCTTCCACAGTGGATTTTCGCCCATACTGAAAGCTTAGCTTTCTCAACTTCTCTGGATTGAATCGCTTCTTTGCCAAGGCGGCCTGCAATAGCGAAGCAAGATTCTTTTGATCAACCGCAGCAGCCGATTGGTGATTGAGTAAATCCACGACGAACCACTCCACTGGCGGTTTTCGGGGGAATGGGATTTTCCGCATGAAGAAGCGGTTATTGCCAAGCTTCACGTGCCCCGAGCGCTTGTAGTTGTAAACCCAACGTTCGGCTTGAACTGCCGTTGCCCCAAGACCAAGTGCATTCCAAACTTCACTGCCAGTAAATACCCAGTCGCGCCCACGCCTACCCTCTAGCCAAGTATTTAGAAGGACCTCGGGAGTAGGCTCCAGCGCCCCCCATCGAGACTGAGCGGGTGCGTAATAAAGACCGCCTTGGAGTTTGCGTAAACGCCCTGCATCAACCAACTTCCCGACCAGCCTGGTTGGGTTTGATGAAAATGCGGCAAAGTAATTTGTGCGGTAAGCCTTACCAGTACGAAGAACGGGTGTTTGAGCCATGGTGTGTATGTTTTTTTCGGAATATATCATACACGACTTGAGCGAATTGGGGGGAATGAAGCCATTCTCCTGTGATGACGGTTTCAGAGTGCGGGCGGCACTTGAAGCTGGGCAGATGGGCCGAGCGCGGTGGCTGGACTTCGCAAGGGCACGAAGAAGGAGCTGTGAGCTCCAGAAGGAAGCGTTGGATGTGGTCGATTAGCTTTTGTTCCAGCTCGGCTTCACCGCGCGGGAGATTCGTGCCGAGGAAATCGAAAGGATAGGGATCTTTGAATAATTGAGCGGCGATATCGGATTCCGTCGGCGGCAACTCACGCAGCCATTGGGAGCTGGATGAGAACCGGTTGTTTTCAACGGTTTATACCCAACACAACCCATTGTTTTTTGCACTATCCTCACTCTCCAATCCTGAATGAGCCGCGCTGACCGCAAGCCGCTCATTTTGCGCAAAGCTGTTGGTGCAGGGCCAGCCAATTCGGAATGGCGTGCGTAAGGCGGATGCTTAATAAGGACGTGGAAGCTAAAATCAACGCATGGAAAATGCGACCGCACTGCAGATTCATGTCGAGTTAGTGGATGTGAAGCCCCCGATTTGGCGTCGGCTTCTAGTTCCTGCAGACACCACTTTGGATCAACTGCATCTTCTTTTGCAAGGTGCCTTTGGTTGGACAGACTCTCACTTGCATGGCTTTCGCCAAGGCGATCGGCGCTTCACGGTTGATCCTGAGTCTTTTGAGAATGCCGAAGAGGAATCCGATGTCACGCTGGATGAATTGTTGGGCAAGAAAAAGGCTACGTTGATCTACGATTATGACTTTGGAGATGATTGGGAGCACACCATCCGTTTGGAGAAACGGGTTTCGTTAACGGCAGAACAGCTCGCAGATTTGCCGCGTCTGCTCGATGGCGCTCGCGCCTGCCCACCGGAAGACTGCGGAGGCGTTTTTGGCTACCAGCAATTCCTAAAGCACATGAAAGCGAAAGATCCGGAAACGATGGAGTGGTTCAGTAGCCTTAATGACGATGACGATGACGATGGCGATGACGATGACGATGGCGGTGGCGGTGGCGAATGGTCGTCTGAGGCCTTCGACCGCGAGAAACACGAGGCTGACATGCAAGAGCTAGGTGTCCACAGATACACAAACACTCCTGCTTGGACCCCTCTTGAAGAACAGCTGGCTTGGGCAAAATTAGATAGCTTTATGAGCCAGCCCGAATGGAAGTTGACTTGGGAAGTCGCGGAGGAAGCCATGAGGGCCAGCGATTCCATGACGGCGCTTGGTGCGCCAAGCTCCAAAGACGGCATTCCTGGCTTTGAGGAACTCGTGCGCGACCACGCTGCCTTTGATTTAATTTTCGAGGACACTGAGCCGGTAGTGCCCGAGCTGATTCGCACCCATCCTGATCTTCCCGAAGGTGCACAGGCATTTTTGCGCACGATGTTTTTGGAGCCTTTGTCTCCATATTTGGTGGAGCGAGAGTGCACCGGTGGGCAGATTGGCTTGTTCTGCCTCATGGACAAAGAGGTTTTCGATGTGGAATCCCGCCCCGATTGCGAAAACCTGCAGGAAGGAAATCTCCTGCTCGCCCGCGTGATTTCCAATGGGGAACACAATCTCATTCGCGGCCAGTGGTTGCAAAGCCCATTCAATGTAGAGTCATTTGAAGATCTCCTTCCTCACTTACAAATGATGTGCAAACTCGATGGTGGCGATCCAACAGACATGCGTCAATTGCTCAAGTCCGCTCCGCCGTTGCTGCTGACCTTTTGGAAGGCCATGATGAGCGATCAATCGCCTGACATTCTGCCACTAACCGCCTATCGCAACGCAGAATGGGAGCCCGGCACAAGCGTGTTGATCGGTTTTGAAGAGTTTATGGCACAAAGCGCCGACGCCCTCAACCGCAACCGCAACCTGCTTCTCGTTTCCAAATCGCTATGGATGTTTGCCGATCCCGACGCTGACCCACAAGCTACACCACCACTCGGCCTACCCGGATTCCCCATCGCTTGGATCATGCTTGTCCCCGGCCAACTGCACATGTTAGCCGGGAGCCGTAAAGCTCTGAAGCTCTGCCGTGATAGCTTGAAGAAAATCGGCCTCCCTCCCATGCGCCACTTCAAAACTCGCTACGGCGAAGATTTAAATCTCCCCGTGGCACCCATTCAGTAAAAAGCCCGGTCATTTCCAGGCATGGGCTCCAGATCATTCTTTTCTTGATTAGGCCGCTGCGAAGAGGGCCGGGCGCGGTGGCTGATTTGCGTAAGGGCATGCGCAAGCGCGCGAAGAAGGGGCGGTGAGCTCCTACCGTTTAACGCCACAAGCGCAGGCCGGGTTGTCAGCGGGTTTGAGTTCATCACAGATGCTCCCCACCACGCTACTCCCCCTTCCCCAACTCCCTCTCAATCTCCTCCACCGTTGGCAAGCTGGCCTGCAGTTCTTCTGGCAGCGATTGTGCAATCCCCAGCTCCCACTGCGCCACGCCCACAGGTTTACGAGTTCCAGCGAGCGCATACTCCACCACGAGGTGATCCTTTTCTTTGACCAGCAACAGACCAATCGACGGCTTATCGCTGGAGTGGCAAAGCAGGTCGTCGGCAGCGTGCAGGTACATATTCAACTTGCCGATAAACTCCGGTTCGAAACGGCCTGCTTTGAGTTCAATCACAACATAGCAGCGCAGGGTTAAGTGATAGAAAAGTAAATCAACGCGGAACTCGCGCGTGCCAACCTCCAGTGGAACTTGCCGCCCCACAAAGGCGAATCCTTGCCCAAGCTCCAGAAGGAAGCGTTGGATGTGGTCGATCAGCTTTTGTTCAAGCTCGGCTTCGCGGCGCGGGAGATCCGTGCCGAGGAAATCGAAGAGATAGGGGTCTTTGAATACTTGTGCTGCGAGATCGGAATCCGTCGGCGGCAGGGTGGCTGGGAAATTGTGTTGGGCTTGGCCTTCCCGCTCGTGAAGGCGAGATTCGATTTGCGTGGCCAAGATATTGCGACTCCAACCCTGCTCAATCGCTTTTTCGGCGTACCAAAGCCGCGTTTCAGGAGTGTCGGCCTTCTCTAAGAGTGCGAGATTGTGGTACCAAGGAATTTGTGCAAGCGGCTCTTGCACTATTTCGCGCTTCGGCCACGCCGCCGCGAATTGCCGCATGTACTTGAGGTTTCGAGCGGAAAGACCGGTCATTTCCGGGAACGTGGATCTCAGGTCCTGCGAAAGGCGGTCGATGACTTTCGCGCCCCAACCTTCCCGCTCTTGACGCTGCAAAATGACCCGTCCGAGATCCCAATAAAGCAAAACCATTGCCGCGTTGGCCGAGAGCACGACGCGCATGCGTTCCTGCGCAATGCGTTGCTTGACCTCTTGCAGGAAGCCCGCATATTCCGCCACCCCTGTTTCTTCTTGCTTCCCCATCGGTTTGGGATGACGGGTAGCAAGCATTTCGGTCCGCTCATTTCACCGGCGCACTCGCCACAAGAAACGGCCACGTATCTTCGCCAAGGCTAGGGGGCTAGGGCGTGGTTTAAGCCGTTTCGCGAGCAAAAAGTAAATAATGAACAATCATTGCGTGTCGATTGAGAACGAAACCGTTTTCCTTGCGGGCTCCTCTCCTTGCCCATCACCTCTTTGGCACCTGACCTTCTTCTACATGAAACTGAAACTCCGCCCTGCTTTCCCCCTTCTATTGATAATCCTGATGCTGCTCGGAACACCTGCTTTCGCCTGGCAAAGCAGTGGCCTGTCCCCAGCTGTGGGTGGATACGAACATGACGACACCCCCAAGGTGGGGTTGATGGCCGAATTCGTAGCACCTCAGACCACGG
>CALFOT010000109.1 GCA_937919925.1 uncultured bacterium
TATGGCGGCAACCGCAATCAAGGTGACAGTCGTGGGTACCGCAACCCGCGCGATGATCACCGCGGTGGCGGGTTCCGTGGCCCCCGGGATGACAACCGTGGCGGTGCTTGGGGCGGTCAGCAAGATGGAAACCGTAACGACCGTAACGACCGTAACGACCGTGGCTACCAAGGCCAGCGTGATGACAACCGCGGGCAGCGCGCAGATCACCGCGGCGGCCCAAGCGATGACCGAAGCAGCGCACGCGATGACAACGGCGGTGGCGTATGGGGCGGCAAGCGTCCCGAGCAGCGTGAGGACCACCGCAGTCCACGCGAAGATAACCCGAGCGTTTGGGGCAAACCGAGGGATTCTCGCAACTCCAGCGAAACTCGCGAGGAGCGTCCGGAAAAGCGGGCAGCGAAGCCATCCCCGTCAACGGATTCTCTCCCTGCCGATAGCCCATGGGCCAAGGCCATGCAGTCAAAGAAAGTAAGCAACGATGATGAATAAAGCGCGTGTCGGGGTCATCGGCGGCAGCGGCGTTTACGACATGGATGGTCTCGAAGACCGTCGTGAAGTCAAAGTGGCCACGCCGTGGGGTGATCCCTCCGATGTGTTTGTGCTTGGACGTATCGGTGCAACCGAAGTGGCGTTTTTACCACGCCACGGTCGGGGGCATCGCTACACGCCAACGGAAGTTCCCTATCTGGCTAACATCTATGCGTTGCGAAGTATGGGCGTGCAGCATTTACTTTCCGTTTCCGCAGTGGGTTCTTTGTGTGAAGAATATGCGCCCGGCGAGTTTGTGATGGTCGATCAATTCATCGACCGCACTTATCGGCGCCGACAAACTTTTTTTGGCGACGGCATTGTGGCGCACGTGCCGATGGCGTCGCCGGTCTCCGCCTCGATGGTGGAGCAAGTCATGCGTGCTGCTGAAGAGCACCCCATCACGATGCATCGCGGTGGTGCCTACGTTTGTATTGAAGGGCCGCAGTTTTCTACTCGCGCGGAATCCGAAACCTTTCGTGCGTGGGGGGCGCGCATCGTTGGCATGACCAACGTTACCGAAGCCAAACTTGCGCGCGAGGCCGGGATCAGCTTTGCATGCATCGCCATGGTCACGGATTATGATTGTTGGCACCAGGATCACGAGGATGTGGATGTGCAGCAAATTATTCAAATTGCTCATCAAAATGCTTCCAAGGTGCGCGAGTTAGTGCGTTCGGCAGTGCCGCTACTTGGTGCTTTGCCGGATTCAAAGTGGCGCGATGTTTTGCGCGGTGCGGTCATGACTTCTCCCGCGATGCACCCAGAATCTGCAAAGCTACGCACCGCAGCATTGTTTGCCGCAGAGTAATTTTTTTTTGCAGCATGGCGCGATTCATTCCTGCACAAGAAGGCCTTGGTGAGTATGAAGATCGCGGCTCACGGTTTTTGACTTATGTTTTTCACGCGCCGGAAGAAGCCGTGTTTCAACAACGCTTGGCGGAATTACGCGCTGAGCATCCCAAAGCCTGTCACCATTGTTGGGCGTGGCGCATCGGTAAAGCTTATCGCTTTAGCGATGATGGCGAGCCTGGCGGTACGGCTGGACGGCCCATGTTGCAAGTCTTGGAAGGCAGTGGGTTGGAGGACATTGGCGCGATCTGTGTGCGTTATTTTGGTGGCACCAAATTGGGGACTGGTGGATTAGCGCGTGCTTACAGTGCCGCAACTGCCCAGGGTGTGCAAGAAGCCGGTCGATTCGAAGTGATTCCACGAGTGTGTTTTGAGCTGGAGTTGCCCTTTGCTGCTCTAGGCTTGCGCACTGAACTGGCAGCCGTTTGCACTTCGATTCGTTTTCATGGTGATTTTGTTGCCGCCGGTTGGGCGGGGCAAGTCGAGCTGGATGAAGCCGAGCAAGCACGCTTTGCAGCACTCTTGGCGGAAAAGTCCGGCGGCCGTGTAAGCTGGCGCAAGGTAGAAAGGTAGAAACTCTGTGCTGCCAAACCGCTAAAATCTGTCATGACACCGAAACACGCCGCCGATTTGGAACTCGCTCAGCGTATCGTGGTGGGGGATGAAGCCGCCGCCACCGAAGTATTTCGGCGCTTATCCAGCGAGATGTACGGTTTTGCGCGCAAAATGTTGGATGATGCTGGGCAGGCCGAAGATGCTCTGCAAGAAACTATGCTGGCGGTGTTGCGCAACGCTGCCACCTACGATGGCCGCGTTGCGTTGCGCTCTTGGGCATTTCGTATTCTGCGAAACAAGGTCTACGATATCTTCCGCCAACGAAGCCGCGATATTCTCGTTTCCATGGCCGATCCAGAAGCCGCAAGTTTTGATCCAAATGGCAAGTGGAATCAATCCTTCGCTGTTTGGAATGACGATGCCGAGCTGCTCAAAATTGTGCAGCACTGCATGGAGCAACTGCCGCACAACCAACGCGAAGCACTCCATCTGTGCAGCCTTGAGGAAATGCCGGCGCAGGAAGTTGCCGAGCTAGTTGGGGTGAGTTACACCAATCTGCGCCAAATCTTGCATCGTAGCCGTGCTGCAGTGCGCAAGTGTACGGAGCTGGCTTTAGGCAAAGCGCCTTAAGCGTGCGGGCGATAATTCGCGAACAGCCGACCCCACTGCGTTTCTTCCGCGACCTTGGCCATGCGTTTGCGGCCATGCCGCTTCCACCACCACTCATCGTGGAAGACATGCGAGCCAGCGCTAAACACATGCACTAGCGGGGTGTGAAAGAAGAGGTTTTGAAGGCGTTGTAATGCTCCAAACCACAGCACATCGCCAATCCGTGAGGCAAAATTATCGCCGACGCTAAACCCCCAGTTGCCTTCAACAGCGTCGCCAACGAGTTCGATATCGTTTTCATCTACAGCGCCTAAACCACGTTCGGCGCATTCGCGCAAGTACCCAATCTCAAACGGATCAAATCCCATTAAACGTGCCGCGACGGCATCCATCGCCACACTATCCGCAGATGCGATAAACAAATTTTTCTCAATCGGAAACATGGTGCGCGGTCCAGGTCCATTGCCCGCCAAGGTGCCGTCGGCGATGGCAAACATGCCGCTGTGCAGCTCTTTTTGCACCGCAATCAAATCGGCCAACACACCGTGGATCCAAGTGTGACAGTAGTGGCGCTTGGTGTTCAGCAAGCCGCCAAAGCTGTTTTTTACCGCACCGGTGGTGGTGGTGTAAATATGGGTTTTGACGGTAGGAAAGTGCAGCACCGACTTGCCATGAAATAGATCTGGGAATTCTGTGCCCTCAGGATAAACCCGATCCAGAGATGGGGTGGGTGCAGCAGGGCGCCATTTTGACCACGACACACTGTTGGTTTGATTAGCAAAAAACTGCTCAATTCCATAGGCACTATAAATCGGCTGCAGTTTTAAATTCACTAAGCCTTCGTGCGGATTGGTGACAACGGTGTCGTTGTGCACAGCAATCATTTTGCGCGGTTGATTTTTCAACCAACGTACAGCACCTTCCAACTGCCAGGGCGTGGTGTTGGCCGATAAGAAGGGTTTATGCCAGGTGATATTATCTTTCAGAATCACAGTAGAATTGGCCGGCAAGGCAGCTGCAGCACCGCCAAGCTCCATGGCCCGCGCCACATCTTCCAAAACCGAATCCGCACTGGTTCGGATTAAGGCAACTTTACTTTTCATGATTATTGGAAATAAATTACGAAAGTGGCCACGCTGATAAACCCTAGCCCGGCCAGGATCATTGGCAAATCCATGGTGGCAATGCGCTCGGGGCGTTCGCCTTTGCCATGTCCGTAGACCAAATGTAAATAACGCAACACGCCGTAGTACACGAAGGGCAAAGTGAACACCATGCCTGGTTCACCAGCGCGTGATTCTAAACCCGGAGTGGCACTTGCTAAGACTTCGGCGGGCAGCAGCGTGTAGAGGGTGTAAGTGACCAACAACACCGCACCCATGATGCCCACCATCATGTCGGTACCAGGCCCTGCGTAAGCCGCCAGGATTGGGCGCTGCGCCGAGGCTCCGCCAGTTTCTTCCAGATTGGCAACTTCGGCGCGGCGTTTGCATAACGCCAAGAACAACGCTAACTGCACCGTACAAGCCACCAGCCACGGCGACAAAATCGCATCGACTGCCCACACGCCAGCAAGCACCCGCAGGGAAAATCCAGTGGCAATGCAGAACACATCGAGCAACACGATGTTTTTCAGTAGTGGCGTGTAAAAAGCCTGCAGCAAGAAATAACCGAGCAGAGCCCACAGCATGCTGCCTAGCGTTGCGGCAATCCCCAGCGCAGCAGCAGCCAGCAGTGCTGCAAGCACAATCGCTTGCGTAGGCTGGATCGCGCCGGAAGCAATCGGCCGCAATCGTTTGACTGGATGCAAGCGATCGCGTTCTCGGTCGAGCAGGTCATTGATCACATAGACCGCGCTGCTGCCTAGGCAAAATGCGGCAAACGCAGCAACCGAAGCCATAATTTTGTCGGGATCGAAGGCGCCGCCGCCATAAGCGAGGCCAGCGAAGATGACCACGTTTTTGGTCCACTGGCGGATGCGCAGGCTCTTCAGGACAGGGTGCATCAGCTCAGGATACCCGCGGCGTGGGAGGGGCGTCTGCCGGGAGCGCCTTCGCTTGAAGGGGTCGCCAGGCGCGAACAGCACAGCGCCAGCGTTCGTGAGCTTTCAGTCTTGGTGGCACCCGAAAAATATCGTTCTTTGGATCACGAACCCGCCGTAGCAGCATTTCCGAGCGCAGTACGGCGGCCCGCAAGCCACGTTGCAAGCGCGCGCCGACGCGTTCACATACCGGCAAGCCTTGGCGCAACAACTCGCGCGCCCATTCGCATTCCAAGGCCAAAAATTCATTCACGGCTGGTGTCCGCACCATGTCGAACAATTCCGCGCGCGATAAGTTCGCTGCATCCAAATCTGCTTGGGGCAAACGTAAAATTCCTGCGGCTAAGTGCTGCGGTAAGTCGGTCAACAAACGTGTGACTACAAATCCACACGCCAGACGTTCGGCAGGGGCGAGAGCTTCCGGCTCGTTGCGTTGCGCAAGAGCCAGCGTGCAGCGTGCCAAAACCGAAGCGCGTGGGTGCAAGTAGGACAAGACTTCCCCGCGCGTCGCCGGATTCAAAGGCATGGGTACGGGCATTCGTTTGAGAATGCGGCGCAGATCTTCATGCGGGATTTCACCGCTGGAAGCGGAGCCCCACAGCGCTAGCAACAGCGGGCCATCGGGGCGGCCACGCAGCATCCGCTCGAAGGCGTTGTGGAACGATTCGCGCCCCTCCGTAGCCGGGCCGAGCGCCACGGCAAGGATGGAATCCAGCCCACGCAGCAGCCCGCGGGGCATCAATACCGGCCCCGGATAGAGGTCGCCAGCGATGCGCCGCGCCTCTCTGGTCGCAAAACGTCTTGCATGTCCGTAGTCCACAGGGAATCATTCTGGCATAGGGATACCCAATGACCAACCCTCCTTACCCCAGTTCCTCTCCCCAACCCAGCAGCGATGCTCTCGACGCGGCCATGGCGGCGCACGATATTCGCAATTTGCTGGGAACGGTAATCGGCCACGCAGACCTTCAAATGACTGCTTTCAGTGGGGATTGCAGTGCTTCGAACGCGGCCAATTTGCATACTAGTTTGAATGCAATTCGCCTGTCTGCTGCGCATGCAGTAACTTTGTGCGATGAGATGCTAGCCATCGCCGACGGCCGCCCGATGGTGTTATTGCCAGTGAATTTGTCGTCTGCGGCTGCTGAAGCGGCAGAAATCTTCCTCGCGCGGGCGGATGGGGCGGTACAAGTTCGGATTGAAGGTCCGGAGAAAATGTATGTGCGTGGACATCGTCTGGATTTGCAGCGCGCGATGATGAACCTGATGTGGAATGCGCTTGAAGCCATGAACGGTTTACCCCATGCCGAGCTCATTTTGCGCTGGGGCGAACATGAGGATGGCGCTTGGTTAGAGGTCGTGGACAGTGGCCCCGGTTTGCCCCAAGGGCACTTGGCCGATCTCACCCGGCCATTTCACGGCAACCACAGTAATCACGACGAAGGCAGCACAGTGCGTGGGCTTGGCCTGCATTCGGTTGCGCGTTTGGTGCGGCGGCTCGGTGGACGTTTGCTTGGCAGGAACCGCAAAAATGCTTCCGGAGCGATTTTGCGGATTGAGTTTGGGATTGAGCGCGAGCTGGATTTCAGTACCGATCTCAGCAACGCACGAGCTGTTGAGAATCCTGCAGCAAGCGCTGTGGATGAAGTGCTGGTGCCGAAGCATGATTACTCTGGTGATTGAGGATCCATTCCGCAGCGAGTTCTCCAACCGCATAACTACAAGTGATGCCGTGGCCGCCGAGCCCAGCAACCCACTGTAAGCCTTCAATGCGTGGGTCTGGGCCAATCACAAAGCGGTTGTCCTGGCTGAAAGTGCGCATGCCCGCCCAAGCATTAGCGAACCTAGCATCCGCTAAACCGGGCAGCCAGCGCAGTGCTTTTTCCGCGACAGTTGGCAAAATATCCCGATCCAGGATTTCACCCTGCGCCGGTGGTACTGCCACATGATCGCAGCCAGAAAGCAACAGGCCGCCACTTTCTGGGCGGAAATAAAATTCATCTTGGCCGACATTCCAAACTACCGGCGCGTGTGGGGGAATCACGGAATCCGCAGCAGTCACCACCAGATGACGTCGGCAAACTGTGAAAGAAAGGGGTAATTGCAGCTCTTCGGGCAGGAACCCAGCCCAACCACCCGTGGCGAGCGCGACTTGTTCCGCCAAAATCGGTCCAGCTCCTGTTGCAACACCCAGGATGCGCCCGCTATCGCGTAGCAGATGCTGCACTTGGCAGCGCGCGCGAATTTCCACGCCCATTTTGGCAGCGCCTTGGAGGTAAGACTGCTGCAAGGCATGGACATCCAGGCCGCCTTCGTTGGGCAGCCACCAGGCGTCGCCCTCGGTTGCGCGAAAGTAGGGATGGTGGGCGCGGACAGCAGCAAAATTGTGGCGTTCCGCACCGCTGGCGAAACCGGGATTGCTGATCCAATCCGCCAGCGCGTTGGCGTCCGCGCCGTTTGTTGCGGTGAGAAAAAGGCCGTTGGCGGCGAGCAGCGGGGTGGGGCAAAAATCGGTGCTGGGCGCGCGGTAGAAGGCCGCCGATTCGCGTGCGAGGCGATGCAGGGCAGCATCCGGAATCGCGGTGCGCAAAATTGCGGCATTACGCCCAGTGGAATGACTACCTGGCTGGGTGGCACCATCGAGCAGCAGGACATCCGTCAAGCCGCGGCGTGCCACAGCCCAAGCCGTAGCCGCTCCGGCAATGCCATTTCCAACGATGATGAGCTTGCGTCTTTTCATAAGCCAAGTAGCGCGTATTCTAGGTGCGCCATGAAGACTCTCACTCCACTGATTTCGTTACTGCTCGGGTTTGGCGTATGTGCCCATCAACCTTTATGCGCTCAAGATGATCCTTATGCGATTGAAATGGAGGGTGATGAGGCGGAAGGCGGTGGGTTTACCCAGGAGCAACTTGAGGCGCTGGCGGTGAAAATCGTGCCGCGCGTGGAGGAACTGCGCGGCTTAAAGTGGAAGCATGCTGTGCCGGTCGGCATCAATACGCCAGCGGAGTTTTTGGAATTCGCCGTGGTGGCGGTGCGCGAAGAAATGGGTATCGAGCGGTTGGCCGCAACCAGTACTTTTTTCGAACTGCTTGGGGTACTCGAACATGGTCAGGATTTTGAGCAGACGATGTACAACATGTTGGAAGCCGGAGTAGGTGGCTATTTTGATCCGAAAGCCGACAAGTTTTTTATGATTTCCACTTTCAATAACGGTGGTATGGCTGAATTCATCATGGCGCACGAGTTGGGGCACGCGCTCGATCATCAGTACCACGACTTGAATGATATTTTTGAACAATCGGCGGGCAATTCCGATCGTGAGTTTGCCACCCGCTGTGTGGTGGAAGGTAGTGCGTCGGCAGTTGGCAACGCTTACTTGATTCAAGGCATCCAGAAGGGTTGGCTGAAGGGTGATGATTTAATGGATGCTGACATGATGGCGAAGATGATGGAAGGTATGGGGGAAGTGCCGATTTTCATGATGGTAAATCTTTCGCTGCCGTATCTCGACGGCACCACTTTTATGGTGCGCCAGAAAAGTAGCAACTTGATCGCGGCGATGATGATGCAGCCAACCGAGGAAGATTTGTTGCGCACCTTTAATGCACCGCCGCAGTCGAGCGAGCAGATTTTTCATCCGGAGAAGTACTGGGACAAGGAGCAGCTTGATGAACCTGTTACAATTTTCCTGGAAGACTCCAGCGCTGCACTTGGTGAGGGCTGGAGCTTGGCGCTCACCGATACGCTCGGCGAGTTAGGTTGCGCCATGCTCACGATGAAAAAACTGCCCACAACGATGGGGGTATCGATGGGTGTGGCCAGCATGGTGTCTGAGTCTTCTAGTGGTTGGGGTGGTGATACTTGCCAAACCTATGTGCACGCCGACGGCCGCGCTTTGATGCGCTGGGCCACGGTTTGGGATACTGAAAAGGATGCCGCAGAGTTCGCCATCGCCCTGCGGCAGTACGGCATGCAACGCGCCCCCTTGATGCGTTTGATCCAACAGCGCGGCGCCTATGTGGATGTCTATTTTGCAACGGACGCAGCGCAGGCGTTACTGAAGAAGTTTCAGTAGTCGCTTGTTAGGCTGTGCCTGCCCATGATTGCCGCAGCCCTAGCCTTGATTTTTTGTCCGCTCCCGCTGCCTGCAGCTTTGCAGGCAGCGGCACCCTCCACCACGCAAAGATTTGGTGCCGTGAGTTCCTCGCAAGCGGATGCCACGCAAGTGGGGCTGGATATTTTGGCCGTCGGCGGCAATGCCGTGGATGCTGCGATTGCCGTGCACTTTGCTTTGGCGGTCACTTACCCCTATGCCGGCAACCTTGGTGGTGGCGGTTTTTTTTTGCTGCGCGATGCGCATGGGGAAGCATGGTTCCTTGATTTCCGCGAAACCGCGCCAGCTGCTGCTCAGCCGGATATGTATTTGGGTGCCGATGGCCAACCACTGGCCGCTTTATCACGCTTGGGTTGGAAGGCGGTGGGGGTTCCTGGCGCTGTTCCCGGAATGTGGGAAGCCCACCAGCGTTGGGGCAAGCTGCCGTGGCGTCAGTTAGTGGCGCCAGCTGTGGCGCTGGCGCGAGATGGTTTTCGCCTCAACGAGTCGGGAACTTCGAGTTTGCAACAAAGCGGAGAATTGTTGCGGGCCGATGCGTTGGCGGCGCACTTGTTTTTTGATGGAGAGGGCATGCCGTTGCCAACTGGGACTTTGTTGCGCCAGCCACAACTCGCCGCAACGCTTGAAACGATTGCCCACGATGGCGTGGATGCATTTCGTAGTGGTGCCATCGTGGATGAATTAGTGGCAGCCAGTGCTGCCGGTGGTGGCATTCTCAGTGCCCCAGACTTTCGCGATTATCAACCGCAGCTACGCCCCGTGATCGCGTTCGACTGGCGCGGGAGAACTATATTGGCTGCTTCTCCGCCGTCGAGTGGCGGCATTTTTTTGCAGCAAGTGCTTGGCTCCCTGGATGGCTTTCCGTTGCGCATGTGGGGTTTTCGGGATGCGCGTAGTGTGCAGCTGATTGGCGAGGCCACCTCTGCAGCGTTTCGCGATCGCAATCGCTGGCTGGGGGATCCCGCTGGCCGCGATTTTGATTTAGCCGCTTTGGTGGCGCCGCAATACCTGCGCGCACGCCGCAGAAATTTATCGCCACAACGCTACACGCGGCCCGACCGTGGGTTACCGCAACCCTTCACCGAACACTTGGAAACGACGCACTTTTCCGTGGTGGATGGCGACGGCGCGGCGGTCAGCTGCACCACCACTTTGAACGGCGCTTATGGTGCCAAAGTGATGGCTCCGGGTGGTTTTTTTATGAATAACGAGATGGATGATTTTGCCGCCAAACCAGGTGAGGCCAACCAATTTGGTCTGGTTCAAAGTGCCTATAACGCGGTCATTGCGGGGCGTCGTCCGCTTTCCTCGATGTGCCCCGTGATTGTGGTGGTGGATGAGAAGGTGGATGCGGTGATTGGTTCTCCAGGGGGGCCAACCATTCTCACTTCGGTGCTGCAGGTCTTACTCAACCGCTATGAGTTTGGGATGTCTGCGCTACAGGCGGTGGCGGCCCCGCGTTTTCACCGTCAAGACTTGCCGCCTACTTTGCGCTACGAAGCCTTGCGTTTATCCGGCACCATGCGCAACCATTTACGCAGTCTCGGCCAGCCTCTAGAGAGCCGCGATTTCATCGGCGATGTCAACGCCATTTTCCGCATCAAGAATCGCTGGCAAGCGATCGCCGATCCGCGCTGGAACGGCGCTGCTGGTGTGGTTACGAATCCTTAGAATTGAATCTCAACGACCGTGACTTCTTCACCGGTGAGGTTTGCGGTTTGCTGGCGCACTTGGCCTTCCCATTCCACACGTACGGTGTACGATCCTGGCGCGTAGGAACCAAGCGGCATGGTGCCATCCTCCGAACCGAACATCTGTGACATCATTCCAGCCGCACCGTTGAGGCCATCCACACGCTGGCCGCGACTATCCAGCACGCGAATATCAGCACCCGCAAGCGGCTGATTGTTCGGACCCAAAATCCGCGCGTTCAGTGGCAAACCTTTTTCAAGTACCGCATCGACATCAACCGTTTCAGCGTGATTCACACGAATACGCTCCACGCGTGTTGTGACATAGCCGCGACCATTCACGGTTACATCGTAGGTGCCAGGCTTCAAGCCCGAAATCAAGCCACTCGGCCCCCAACCCCAGGCTTCGGTGGAATCATTGGCATCCTCGCCTTCAGCATCTGTGCGCAGCGCCGTGAGCCGGTAACCCTGATTCACGTTTTTGCCATTGGTGCTGCTCACATTCACTCGAATCGCTGCGGCAATCGGCAGGCGCACATCGCCAACAGCATAGGCAGCATTTTCCCTAACCGAGAACGCCTTCACCGAAGCTTTACCCAAAGGATCATGGCCACTTTCCGCTTTGCCACCCCACTCGTTCATCTCGACTTCAATGTAATAGCGTCCAGAAGCTTTGCCCATAAATTCAAACTCGCCGGCTTCATCCGTCGTTTCATAATCGGTCTCCTTGCCGCCGGTAAACATGGCCATGATGCCTCCAGAAGAATCGTTACGCACCAACTTCACCGTGGCGCCGCTCACTGCTTTGCCAGTGAGCTCTTCCACGACACGCCCATACACGCGCCCTTGTGGTGTGTTGATGACTTGATAGTCTTCATTTGCATCTGGCACAATCAGTTCGATTGCGCCTTCCCACAGCTCGGATTGAACTTGCAAACGATAATCACCCGGAGCCAAAGAAGCGAACTCAAATTCGCCATCCGCGTTGGATGCGGCAGTAGCCATTCGCATGTCAAACATACTGGTACCGCCACCCGTCGCCATCACAAACAAGGAACTATTCGCCACTGGCAATCCACCTGAAAGCAGCTTGCCACGCAGTTTGCAGCCATTCGCAGACATATCGATGATGTCGATATCCAGCGTTTCACCTTCTCGGGCAAAGGCTTGCACAATCTTCGAACCATTCAGTACCGACAGGAAGTCCCCTTGGAATAACTTGTCGGCGTCGAGTGCTGCCGTGATGATAAAGTAATTGCCCGGCTTCACGTGTTCCACTTGATAGAAGCCATCTTCACTCGTGCTGGTCTGCCAGAAGTCTTGGGAATCTGTAGAAAACCCTCCCACCATTCTTCCCGCCAAGATTTGGTTTTGACGATCGTAAACATAACCTTGAATCGTGGCGCCTTGACGCACCTGAATGATGACGTCTTCGCGCACTTCATCGGCGACTAGTGGTTTTCCTTTGATTGCCGTGGGAGAGAATCCTTCGGCGACGACATGCACCCACTCCATACCAGGCTCAATTCCAGAAAGCTCAAAAGTGCCATCTTTACCAGAACGAGCAAAGGCCATCGATTCCAAACCCATTTTGAAATACGATTCCAGGCCACTTTCTTTGGAGCGGCCAATGGTGACCACTGCGCCGGCAATAGGCTCGCGCGAGCCATAAGCGACTACTTGCCCCGAGAGCGTTGCGCCGCGCGATAGCTCCACCTGAATTCCTTCGGTGGTTTGTTCCGAGGCCACCACGATATCCTTTGTGACGCCTAGTACATAACCACTGGCGCGAGTTTCTAAGCGCCACGTGCCCGGCATCAGGCCATCGATTTCAAACTTTCCGCTGCCGTCATCGTTGATGGCGAGATCACGGAAGGCATTCATGGCGGAACCTGCAGGCAACACCGCGACTTCGTCTTTGGCGAGTGTGTCAGCGAGTGCAGTTTGACGTGCTTCTTGTTGCACCGCTTGGCGCCGCTCGTTGTAGGCGCGCCAATCCTCGCCTTCCTCCATCTTCACTTCAGTTTTTGGTTCCAATAGACTGGATTGCAACTTGGCGCTCACGCCGAACATGCTGATCATTTGCCGCGTTTTGCCATCGAGCACGGTGCCGGAAATCGCGCCTGGCTTGAGCAAGATCAAAGCCAATTTTTTGTCATCCTCAAGGCTGCCAGGCAGGTCAAAATAGGAATCGGAATAACCGCCAGCCTCTACTTTGAGCTTGGCATTATCCCAGGCAGGAATTTGAAAGTTGCCGTTTCCATCGCAAAAAACCCAAGTTTCCGCTGGTAAAAGCTCTGGAATGATTTCGCGGGCGGCCTCCATCAGCAAATTTTCACCCGATGGAATCATGCCGCGGCTTTTTTTCGTTTTGCCGCCAGCTTGTTCTGGAATGGCACTCAACAACACTTTGGCATTCGCAATCCCGCGGCCGTCCACGCCCACGACGCGCCCATGCACCTCGTGGGAAGTCTGGATTTGAATTTCCTCTGTCATTGCATTGCTTTTGGCGATCACGTGCGCCGTATAGGGCGCCGAACGCCCGCCGCGTCCTTGCGCTAATAAGACGGTGGTGCGGCGCGGTAATTGCGGAAACTCAAAGTTGCCATCACTTCCAGATTCGGCCATCCAATCCGGCAAACTACGCACAAAGCCAATCACCATGCGCAAGTCCAGAGGAATAGCAATCACCTTCACTCCAGCAACGCCGTTGCCGTCACTATCCACGGTGCGTCCACTTAAGGAACCCGTGTCGGTAAGTTGCACCGTGGCTTCGACGGTAGAGCCTGGTACTAGCGGGCCAATATCGCGCATGCCTTGGTGGGTTGCGCCATCTAATGCCGCAATCGCCAAACGTGCATTGGCTGGCACAGAGTCAATGCTGAAGCGACCTTCGCCGTCGGTGTAAATGCGTTCTAAGTAAATATCTCGATTGCGCACTGCTTGAATGACATACATATAACTTGGGCCGACAAAAACTTCGGCATTGGCTACCGGCGCACCAAGTTCATCCATTACTCGGCCGTTCAGGACGGCGCCCGGAACCGTATGCAGCAGCACACCGGCATCGCTAGTGAGTTCCTCTGCTTTCACAGCTTGACGCCCGCGCGTGAGGTGATGGTCACCGCGTGCCACCAAAAAGATGCCGCGCCCCGGAAGCCCTTCGAGCTGGAAAGTGCCATCTTCGTTGGCAAAAGTGGCCGCCAGTGGTTCGAGCTTAAGATCCAAAGGGTGCTCGAAAATCTCTTGAGGAGAAAACTCAAAATCGAATAACGGAAACGCAATCGAGTAGGCAGAAACCCACAATCCGCCGAGCGGTGTGCCCTGCTCATCCACCACCGTGCCGTGCAGACCGAAACGCCCGGCGCCAATCTTGGTGGCACGCGGGTCGAAGGCCACTTCTTCGATGGCGGTTGAAATCCGTTGGGGGCCACCCTGGAGAACGGCCTCTTCCAGTTCTGCAGTAGCGGATTCAGCGATGGTGGGGGTGTCGCTAGCGGCAGGTTCTGGCTTACCAGAGTTGAAAATCCAGATTGCGGCAGCGACAAAAATGGCAAGTAAGACGACTGGGAGTAAGCGCTTCATGACGGGTTCAGGCACAGATTAGCTCAAAACCAGGGGGATGGCCGAGCTATTGCACCTTCATACGACTCTCCGAGTCAAATGTTCGTCACTGTTTCGGCCAAATCCCCGTTTTCTAGGCGAGGAATGGCCGCTTTTCAGACTTCCAGTACCGGCAGGCGGATCGCCGCTTTTTTGGAAACCTCTTGAGCAACTTTGCCAGCGATTTGCTTAAACAACAGCGAAATGGGGCTGTCTGGCTCGGCAATCACCATGGGCACGCCTGCGTCACCACCCTTGCGCATGCCCGCTTGCAGGGGAATGCTGCCCAAAAATGGCACATGGAATTTTTCTGCAGTTGCCTGGCCGCCACCTTCGCCGAAAATTTCGCCGCTCATGTTTTCAATCACGCCGAGCACATCTGTTTTGACTTGCTGGGCCATGCCAATCGCGCGCCGGACATCGGTGAGGGAAACTTCTTGCGGCATCGTGACGACCACCATGCCCGTCAGCGGCACCAGTTGCGAAAGCGAAAGTTGTGCATCGCCGGTACCGGGTGGCATATCCACAATCAGATAATCCAAATCACCCCATTCGACATCCTGTAAGAATTGCTCGAGCGCGCGGTGCAGCATGGGGCCGCGCCACATCACCGGCTGGCCATCCTCAATCATATAACCAACCGACATGGTTTTAATGCCATGCGCTTCAATCGGGAAAAGCTTGCCGCCACTGCCGCGCGGCTTTTCATAAATGCCCATCATCACCGGCACGTTGGGGCCGTAAACATCGGCATCCAAAATCCCTACGGAGGCACCAGTGGCCGCAAGCGCCGCCGCCAAGTTCACAGCACAAGTGCTTTTACCCACGCCGCCTTTGCCAGATGTGACTGCAATCACATGCTTCACATTGCCGCCTAGTTTGTTGCCGACGGGCAGCGACGATTTCACTTGCGCAGTCATGGTGATGTTCACCGTATCAATGCCATCGAGCGCCATCACGGCATCATATGCCTGCTGCTTGAGCTGCTCCTTCACCGGGCAAGCGGGGGTAGTGAGCTCAATCGAGAACTTGGCCACGCCGGCGCATACGGCAAGATCCTTAACGAAACCGAGGGTGACGATGTCTTTGTGCAGGTCTGGATCCTGTACAACCTTCAGCGCCTCGAGGATGGTGTCTTTGTCGACTGTAGTCATGTTTTGGGATTCCCTTCCCTACCTGTAGGATAGGGGGTGATGGGAGCGCAAGAGAATACGCGAAAATCGGCTGTCGTGCTGCTGTCCGGCGGGCTTGATTCTGCAACCGTGGCTGCAAAACTGCAGCGCGATGGTTTCAAGGTGATCGGGCTCAGTATTGATTATGGCCAACGGCATGCTGTGGAGCTCCAGGCGGCGGAAAAAATCGCCGCAGCATTGCGACTAGAAGAGCATTTGCTCATGCGCCTGGATTTGCGTGCTTTTGGCGGTTCGGCGCTTACCGACGACATCGATGTGCCCAAAGCTGTGTCAGGATCTTCCCCGGTGGCAGCCGATATCCCGGTGACGTACGTGCCTGCGCGCAATACCATCTTTTTATCCCTGGCTCTGGGTTTGGCAGAGGCGCGCGGCGCGCATGATATAGGCATTGGGGTCAACGCTTTGGATTACTCTGGTTATCCCGATTGTCGTCCGGATTTTATCGCGAAGTTTGGTGAGCTGGCCAATCTAGCCACGCGCGAAGGCGTGGAAGGGCGGCCGATTTTATTGCACACGCCGTTGCTGCATTTATCCAAACTAGAAATCTTGCAACTCGCCCACGAACTTCACGTGCCGGTCGCCGATACAATTTCCTGCTACGATCCATCCGCAAGTGGCGATCCTTGTTTGTTGTGCGACGCCTGCCGTTTACGCACCTTTGCCGAAACCGCTTTTCAAGCCACGTTATCTTGAACATTCCTGAACTTCTGACTCATGTGGATGTCGAACGCACTTGGCATGTGCGCCATCGCAATTTGCGTCAAGGTCAACCCTTTGAAACGGTTGATTATGGCGCTGTCGATCGACTGGCAAGCACGGTGCATTTGGTGTTGGTGCTGGATGGGGTGGAAGTCGGTTGCGCCACGCTGCAGAAAGAGGATCGTGACGGCGGCTTTGGTTATCGTATTCGCGGAATGGCAGTGGATGAGGAATTTCGCGGCCGCGGATTTGGGCGTTTGTTGATGGAAGGTACGCAGCAACTTGCGCGGGAACTCGGAACCGGCTTGTGGTGTAACGCACGTGTGAATGCGATCCCGGCGTACTTATGTTGTGGTTTCCGACAAGTGGGAAAGGAGTTTGATATCGTTGGCATCGGTCCACATTATGTGTTGGAGTGGCTACCCTCTTTCCCATGACCGATTATCCCGCCACGGTTTGGGTGCACGGATTTGAGCGTTGCGAAGCCGAGCATGCTATAGGATAGGATTGCGGCTGCTCTGACCGCGTTACGTTGTAAGCATGCGTTCCATCCTCATCCTCTCGATTCTCCTTCTACTTGCTCCGCTGCTTGCAGCACAAGAACTCGCTTATCCGGAAGGTTCTGCGGTGCCGCGCTACTTAACGTCGGCGGAAGCCGAGTGGATGGCGGCAAACCCGTGGGGCAATACGCAACTGGTCTCCGCGCCTCCTACTGGGCCAGTGCATTGCGTGGCGGAATATGAGCCCATGGACGGCATTATCATCGCGTGGGAAAGTAGTACTTCTTGGAAGGACATTCTGGCGCAGATGGCGGCGGCAATCACCACCACTGGGAATGCCGATCTCTACTGCGTGGTGGATGATACCAGTGAAATTAGTCTGGCAACCAGCTCCATTGCCGCTCAAGGCGCCAATATGGGCCGTGTGCATTTTCCAGTGCGGGCCACCGATACGATTTGGATACGCGATTACGGCCCACGTTATATTTTCCAAGGCGACGTCCGCGCGATTGTCGATCACACTTACAATCGGCCGCGGCCTAACGACAACAACTTTTCATCGTTTTTCTCCGGCTATATCTCGCACCCGATTTATGAACATCCACTCACGCATGGCGGCGGCAACTTTCATTTGGATGCAGTGGGTGGCGGCTATATGACGCGCCTTATCAGTAATGAAAACCAGAGTTATAGTGAGCCACAGATTTGGGATATTTTTCATAATTACCAAAATTTGGATGTTACTTTGTTTACGCCGTTTCCAACCAACATCGACAGCACGCAGCACATTGATATGTGGATGCAAGTTTACGGCGACCACCAGGTGATGATTAGTGATTGGCCTGCGCAATCTGGCAGTACCCAAGACAACATCTGTGATGCTGCCGCGGTGGAAATGGCGGCGAAAGGATTTACCGTGACGCGGATTCCTGCGCAACATACCAGTGGCTCCAGCGCCACGCACTACACTTACACCAATGTAGTGATCTGTAACGATTTGGTTTTGGTGCCGCGCTATTCCAACTCCGCCATCACCCAATACAACGCCCCAGCGTTAGCTGCGTGGCAAGCCGCACTCCCTGGCAAAACGGTCGTACAGATTGATTGCCAAGCGATTGTGACGGCCGCTGGCGTGATGCATTGCATCATGATGCATGTGCCCAAACACCGTGGTGGGGTGAACCCAACGGCGTATATGGTCACTCCCAACGGTGGCGAAATTTTGGCGCCAGGCACGTCGGCCCATATCGAATGGATTGCCGATGACGACATCGCCGCCACGGCCGCAGCCTTGGAGTACTCCACTGATGGCGGCAGTAGCTGGATCCCCATTGCTTCCGGTCTGAACCCTGCTGGAAGTTACAACTGGACGGTACCGAACACGCGCACCAATACGGCGATGTTACGCGTCGTGGTTTCCGATGCATCGGCCAATACGGGCAGTGATACCAGCGATCTTTCCTTCGCAATCGCCAGCGGCAATCAAGCCGCATTCACCCACTACGGAAGCGGCAAGGAAGGCAGCCTTGGCATTCCAAGTATCACTCTCAGCGCCAATCCAGTACTCGGCAGTTCCGTGACATTGCAAGTCAGCGACGCCGTGCAGAATTCCACGGCGAAATTGATCCGCGGCGCCGCATCGGCTTTGACGCCCTTCGATGGCGCAGTCGCATTGGTCAATTACGACACGGTGATGAACGTCGCCATCAACGGCAGCGGCGTCGGCACGATGAATGCCTCTGTGCCAAGTGCTCCAGCACTCGTTGGTCGCAGTTTTTACTGGCAGCTGTGGGTGCCGAACGATCCTGGCGCTGCCGGGGCCGGTTGGGCGTGTTCGAATGGTTTGCGTACGCAGCTGGGCTTTTAATTCGGTTAGGGAATCAGCTCCACTGCCACCGCTGCGGAACTGTGGCTAGGCTCCGCGCCGCCCTTTTTTACGACGGCCGCAAGCCAGAAGGTGGTGCCCATGGCATATTGATAAGCACCGGCAGGAAAGTCGATGCTTGCGCTGGCATTGCCATGTGTATCGAGATGACCGTGCAGACCTGAGGCCATGGCGAAGGGGTAACTCCCAACAGCACTCTGCACCAGGAACCGGTCCAGCGTGAGAGGGATGTCTACGCCAAAGTGTATGGGCCCAGTGCCGTGAGCGGACATTAACAGTCGGTAGGGGGTCGACCTCAAATGACTGGGGAAATCCAATTCCAAGTGCAAGGTCGTGCTGGTCGAGACCGAGATGGTAGTCCGGTCGGCGAACAGAGCTGGACGGTAGCGGTAGACAAACACCGACCCGCCTTGATTCAGACCGAATGGGGCGGTCAATGGTGCACTCACGAGGAGGTCGTCGTAACCATCGCCATCCGTATCACCGGCATTCGCTACAGCATGGCCCAAACGATCATGTGAAGTGGTGCCGTACCAACGCTCAATCAGTGAGCCGTCGATGCCTGAATAAAGAGAAGCAACTCCCGCGTTGTTGAGACCGTTTGGATTGGCCAGAGGTGCGCCAATCAACACATCATCGAATCCATCGCGATTGATATCGCCGATGCCACAGAGAGCGGAGCCGCTGCGATCATTCTGGCTTTGGCCATACCATCGGTAGAGCAGAGCGCCATCTGCGCCGGATAGGGCATAGGTAGTGCCGCCATCGTGAAAGCCACCGCCATCTTCGACATGAGCGCCAACGAGGATGTCGTCGCATCCATCGGCATTGAGATCTCCGGCCCCCGCGACCACATGGCCGAAATCACCTTCGGTCTCCACGCCGTCCCATTCCCAGAGCAATGAACCATCGGCGCCAGAAAAAACTTGGGCCATGCCGCAACCTTGGAGGCCATTGCGAGTCGCGCCCGCGGACCCCACGACGATGTCGGGCGTACCGTCTTGATTCACATCGCCGACGCCAGAAACCGAAAAGCCGAAGGCGTCATAGGCCAAGGTGCCGTCCCAGGATAGAAGCAGCGAACCATCCGCGCCGGAATAGGCAAAGGCAGATCCCGCGCCGCTGAGGCCGTTCGGGTCTGCATCCCATGCTCCAAGTACGACATCGTCATGGCCATCCGCATTGAGATCACCCACACCCGCAATCGACCATCCGAGAATGTCTCCCGCATGTGCACCATTCCATTGATAAAGCACGGAACCGTCGGCGCCGGAGTAGGCGAAAACCGTGCCGGCTGCCGAAAGGCCACCCGGACTCGCGCCGAAAGCGCTGACCAGGAGATCATCATGGCCGTCGGCGTTGAGGTCACCAGCAGCTGCAACTGCTGCGCCAAGGAGATCGCCGCCAAGTGCGCCACCCCATTGATGAAGTAGAGAACCATCCAAGCCGGAGTAAACAAAAGCGGAGCCCGCGTGGGCCGAACCACCGGGAAGTGGAGCGAGCGCGCCAACCAAGACATCGTCGAAACCGTCGGCGTTGACATCGCCGGCTGAAGAAAGGGCTCGACCAAACCAGCCTTCGCTAGCACTTCCCTTTAGGATTTGCTGCGCAAAGCTGCCGCCAATCGTCTGCGCGTCAGCAGGCAGGCACAGCAGGAAAGGGGATAGTATGAGTGGAAGGAACCGAATCCGCATGGTTAATCTAGCCTACTCCACTTTCCCGCGCCTAGATAGACTCCCCGCATGCCGCCGGTCGAAAAACCCGTCCCACCTGAGATTCTGGAAGCCCTGGGTCGTCTTTACCAAGTCATTGATACGCTGCGTTCGCCAAACGGCTGCCCATGGGATATCAAGCAAACGGTCGAGACTCTTGCGCCACACTTGATGGAAGAGAGTCACGAGATGGCCGACGCCGTCGCCCGCCAAGATGCTGTGGAAACCTGCGAAGAATTAGGCGATTTGCTGATGGGGGTGATGATGGTAGCGCGCGTCGCGGAGGAGGACCGCGGCTTCGGCATGAAAGAGGTTGCCGACGGCATCACCGCCAAGCTCATTCGCCGCCATCCGCATGTTTATGGTGAGGTGGAAGTGGATGGTTCTAGCCAGGTGCTGAAAAACTGGGAGGCCATTAAGAAGCAGGAAAAACGCGATAAGGGCGTGGATGAATCCACCCTCGCCGGAGTGCCGCGTTCCCTGCCGGCCCTTTTACGTGCTTACCGCGTAGGCGAGAAAGCTTCCAATGCCGGTTTCGACTGGCCGGATCTCGCCGGGCCTAGCGCGAAAGTGGAGGAGGAGTGGCAGGAATTTCACGAGGCCGTCGAAAGCGGCGATAAACAGCGCGCCAGTGAGGAGCTTGGCGATTTATTGTTCGCGGTGGTCAATGTGGCGCGCAAGATGAAGCTGGAGCCGGAGCTTGCTCTGCGGGGAACGATTGAGCGCTTTTCGAGTCGTTTTCGTTATATCGAGCAGCACCTCAATAAGCCTCTGGTAGATGCCACCCTAGAGGAGATGGATGCTTTGTGGGAAGAGGCAAAAACTAGCGCTGAGGGGGCTTGACCTTTCTTGCTGGATGTGCGTATACTTTCCAGCCAAAGTGCGGGGAAGTAGCGCAATTGGTTAGCGTACCAGCCTGTCGAGCTGGTGGTTGCGGGTTCGAGTCCCGTCTTCCTCGCCACCTAAAACAAACAGGCGGCTCTCCACGGAGAGTCGCCTGTTTTTTGTTGCCCCAGAGTGGGCGTGCGCGCCGAGCGTGCGCGGCTTACCAAGGTTTATTCATCGACGTCGCCGGCAGATTAATCTTGATGGGCTTGGTGGTCGAAACACCGTCAAATTCAAAAATCTGGTAATAGCGGTAGCGCCCTTTTTCATCATTAAAGGAAAGGCGGTAGCGTCCTTTCGAGCGATTGAACATAACTTCACCAGCATCATCAGCGCGTTCCGTCATGCCAACATTGCCGCTGCTGCTGCCGCGGTTTGCCATCTTGCCTTCCAGCACGGGTTCGCTGGTATCAGGCGCCATGGTGCAAATCGCGTTATTCGCTAAATCGCCACTTGGGGTGAATACACGGAACTCCACCACCGGTGAAATCGAAGTGCGAATCGTGACTTCTTGGGTGGTGCCTGCGTTGGCCGGACCGGCTTCGACAATCTTCGGTGTGAAGCCGCGGCCTGAAACTAGCCACCACTTCATTTTGCCATCCATGATTTTGACGCCGTCTTTATCGGCGGTATCGCCGTTGAGCTTGGTGTAGTTTTGTCCGTGCAGGGGCGTGCGATTCGAGAAAATCACATCGGAGCGTTTTGGGTTGCGCAGGAACAGTGGATCTGGAATGTTGCGCACTAAATAGCAGAAGGCACCGCCAATGGGCCTGCCGGTGGCATTGTCGACCACGTGCGCCACGTACAGCACTTCATTCGCTGTGGGTGGCTGCAGCGCGGGTGGCGGAATCACCTTGTCGGCAATGGCAGGGCCGGCGCCTGAAACAGTCTCGGACAAAGTTGGCTTGGTCGTTTTCGTTTTGCCACTACAAGCGGGCAGCACGATTAAGGAACAAGCGAGGAGGAAAATCAGGTTGCGGGGACTCATGCTTCTTCTGGGAGTTCGATCTTCTCTGCGCCTTTAACGGCTTGGAATGTGAGGGCGCCTAGGTCTAGCGCCTTTTCGGCTTCAAGCGCCTCAGCGAGGCGACCAAAGATGACGGGGCTCTGCGGCTGGAATACCGTACAACAATCCGGCGCCGGAAGGGTGGAAAGGTCGTAGGTACCGATGATTCTAGCGCGGGCGATGGCCTCGATTTTGTCCATGCCAATCAAGGGGCGCAGGACAGGGATACGCGAGGCTTCCTCAATTACGGCGATATTTTGCATGGTTTGGCTGGCCACCTGACCGAGGCTTTCGCCGGTAATCAGGGCCCTGCAGCGGCGCCGGGCGGCAATTAAGGAAGCAATACGCTGCATGGCACGGCGATAGAGCACCGTGCGATAACGCGGCGGGCAGTGGTCGCGAATGGCTTCTTGATAGGGCGTAAACGGCACCATGTGCAAAACCGTGCGCGGCTGCCATTCCGCGAGTTTCTCGGCGATGCGGATGATTTTTTCGCGGCTCTGCGGGCCGACGTGGGGGAAGGAGTAAAACGACACAAACTCCATCCGCATGCCGCGTTTCATACACATCCATGCCGCGACCGGCGAATCGATACCGCCGGAAAGCAAAGTCAGGCCGCGGCCCATGGTGCCCGATGGCAAGCCTCCGGGGCCTTGGATGCGCCGCGCAAATACCAGTGCTTCTTCCTCCCGGATGTCCACTTCAAGGTTGAGCTCGGCATGCTTCAAATCCACTTTCAGTTGTGGGAAAGCCGGCATCACGTTCTCTGCGATTTGGCGCGTGAATTGCAGGCTTGACAGTGGAAAAGATTTGTTGCCGCGGTTTACGGAAATGCGGAATAACACCTGTTCACGGCCAGCAAAGTCCGTTTTCAAGGCATCCGCAAGCACCTCCGCGGCGCGCGTGATGATGGCATCCGGGTCTAAGTACAGATTTTCAACCGGCGAAAAGCTGGTGACCCCAAATACCTGCGCAACGTGGTGCATCGAGGCTGTGAGGTCCACATCAGCCTCGAGCAGAATGCGGCCACGTCGGCGTGAGGCCACTAATCCGGGCAGCGGACCGAGTGCGGAGACGAGATTGTGGCACAGGGCACGTTCGAAGGCGGGGCGGTTGCCTCCTTTGAGCCCAATCTCGCCATAGCGGACCAGCAGGGTGGATTTTTGATTCATGGCAGACAATTTCACGGTAGGGCTTTCGCCAACGCGTGGGCTATTCTAGAATTGCCGACTTAGGGCGATTAGCTCAGTTGGCTAGAGCATCTCGTTTACACCGAGAGGGTCGGGGGTTCGAGTCCCTCACCGCCCACCAAATCATCGTGCACGCTACGTATTCCGGGAAATTCGGAGTTTATGGGGCGTGCATTTTTTAATTTGGCCTTCCATTGTGAGGATTTGACCCGAAACTAGTGCCATGAGTGCTTTCCTTCTCTGCGCGGCCCTGTTTTTGCCGCAATTCGGGTTGACCAACGATGGGTCTGCCGAGGTTACTGCCAGCTTCGCGGCTACGGAAATCGGTGCCGGCTCAGTCCTTGCGCTTCAAATCACTCTGGATATCTCGGAAGGTTGGCATGCCTACCATCCCGATCAGGACCCCGAAAATGGCATCCCTGTGTCGGTGGAGGTTAGTGGCCAGGGCTGGGCGGCCGCCGGCGCACTGCTTTGCCTGCAGGAGCCAATTCCCCACACCTTGGAAGTGGGTGATTTCAAAGCGGATTACCTGTGGATTAAGGGCAACCCCACCTTCACCCTTCCCGTGCAGGTTCCCACCACCGTCGGTAAGGCGGAACTCACGGTGGATTTCACTTATCAGCTGTGTAATGACAGTAGTTGCCTACCGCCGGCCACAAAATCGCTAAAAGTTGCGCTGTTGGTTACGGATGCCGCAGCCACGGGATTGGCCCTAGATGTTCCAGAAAATGCGGCTAGCACGGACACGCCGCCAGAGGCAGGGCTTGGGGCTCCCTTACCTACCGATCTGTGGGCTTTCCTCCTCACCGCCATCATCGCAGGTGCCGCCACTCTGCTGACCCCTTGTGTTTTCCCGATGATTCCGGTGACGATTAGTTATTTCACCAAGCGTTCGGAATCGGGAAAAGGAACCGCGGTAGGCAATGCAACGGCTTATGCTGCAGGGATTATTTTCACCTTCGTGGGCATCGGCGGTGGTGCTGCGGTACTGATGGGGGCAACCGGCGCCAACCAGATTGGCTCGAACCCGTGGGTGAATACGGCGATTGGCATATTGTTTGTGGTGATGGCCGTTTCTCTGCTTGGCTATTACGAAATTCAAGCACCGCGTTTTTTGCAAAAGTTCGCCGCCAATACGCAAGCCTCGGGGCGATCCAAAATGGGTTACTTGCCGGTGGCGATGATGGGTGTGGTCTTCAGCATTACTGCCTTTACTTGTACGGTTGCCTTTGTCGGCGCAGTCTTCGCGGCCGGATTAAAACTCGGCAAGTGGTATCTGTTTGGTGGCATGTTCGTTTATGGCTTTGTGTTCGCCTTGCCGTTTTTCTTTTTGGCATTGTTTCCTTCGCGTTTACGCAAAATGCCGAACGCCGGTGGTTGGATGAACACAGTAAAAGTGTGCGCTGGTTTTGTGGAGCTGGTTGCGGCGATGAAGTTTTTCTCCAACGCCGATTTATTCTGGGATTTCGAGATTCTCACTTGGCCCATCGTGCTTGGATTCTCTGCAATCGTGATGCTTGTTTGGGCGGCATACATGTTCGGCTTGTTCAAAATGCCGCATGATTATGAGAAGCCCAAGCCAGGCAAAGTACGCGTGGTCTTTGCTGTAGCGATTTTGGCCGGTGGCGTTTATCTGCTCCCCGGGGTGTTTAATCGCGATTTCAAATACGCCAAAATTATTTATGCCTTCACTCCTCCGCCCACCTACGGCTTGGCTGGAGACATCGGCCCTGCGGGATTGACCTGGAGTGAAGACTACGACGAAGCTTTCAGCCAGGCATTAGTAGAAGGCAAACCATTGTTTCTGGATTTCACTGGGGTCACTTGTCCGAACTGCCGCTCGATGGAGCATGGGGTATTTCCTGATGATGCGGTGAAACCATTGCTCAAAAAATTTGTGCGCGCTGAATTGTGGGTCGACAAAATAAAGGTATATGCGGAAATGGAAGTTCAACGTTTCCAGCAAGCGTCGCAACCTTTTTATGCGTTAATCGATCCGCGCGATGATTCGGTGCTCGCAACTTTCCCGGGTTACAACCCTGACCCGAGCAAGTTCGCCGTTTTCTTACAGAAGGGGCTCGATGGTTATGCTGCAAATACGCAGGCATTAGCGAAATAATCATGTTGGAGCTGTATCCCGGCGATGGTTGCGGCAACCGTTTCCTGCTGGTGCGGGAAGCGGAAATGCTGGCGGCGGGGGAATCTGGCGCGCGTTTGGCGCAACGCTTGTGTGGTGACCATTACGACGGCTTGCTGGTCCTGGCTGAGAGTTCCGGCGGCGCTCTGCCGGTGACCATTTTCAATCGCGACGGTTCAGATGGTGGCGCTTGTCTGAACGGCTTGCGCGTGGCAGCCTGTTTCACCGGCTTGGCGCGCGGGCGTTTGCTGATGTCTGGCCATGGTGTGGATTGGCGACGTATTGCCGGCGGTTTCGAGTTGGATATTCCTTTGCTCGCGTCCGATCTGGCTATCGTGGAACACCCAACAGCTGCCGGAGATCCTTGGTTCCAAGTGGACTTCTGGAACCCTCATGCGGTGTTTTCCTCGAAGCCAGAGGGCCAAAGTTTGGCCGAGTTTGCCGCTGGGGTCGCCGCCCGCAAAGACCTATTTCCGCGTGGCGTGAATGTCGAGGTGGTGCCGGCCCTGGGGCGTAGCGAAGAACTGCAAATGCGCGTTTTTGAGCGCGGGGTCGGGGAAACCGCAGCTTGTGGAAGTGGTGCCTTAGCGGTTGCGGCGGTCGCTTGGTTGCTCGGTGGAGGTGCGCGGATTGGCCTCCAAACGGTTGGCGGACGCGTAGAAATTCAACGCACGGAGAGTGGCCATATCCGTTTGCGCGGGGCGGCAACGGTAGGACCGCCGAGGTGCTTGCAGGAGCTTCTACGTAGCGCGCCTAAGAGCCGTATTTGAAAAGGGTTAAGAAGGCCAACTTGAGCATATTTAGGCTTTCTTTAAAGGCCCGGAAGTGGTGCAATAGGCGCTGCTGTTAGCGTTTGCTAGCCCCTTGCCCATGGCCGAAAAATCAGTCCCCGAAGTGCAGCCAATTCATGATGCACTGATCGAAAAAGAGATGCGCGATTCGTACCTTACGTACGCGCTCTCCGTTATTCATGACCGCGCCCTGCCGGATGTGCGCGATGGCCTCAAGCCATCGCAGCGCCGCATTTTGGTGGCGATGAACGATTTGAACTTGCGTCCCAACGCCAAGTACAGAAAGTGCGCGAAAATCGCTGGCGATACCTCGGGTAACTATCACCCTCACGGTGAGTCAGTGATTTACCCAACCTTGGTGCGGATGGCGCAACCGTTTCGCTTACGTCATCCGCTGGTAGATGGGCAAGGAAACTTCGGTTCGATTGACGGCGACCCACCTGCGGCCATGCGTTACACCGAGGCACGCATGAACGGTCCCGCCGAGGAAATGCTCCTTGACTTGGATAAAGACACCTCGGATCTGCGCTCCAACTACGACGAAACGCGTATGGAGCCGGTGGTGTTGCCGGGTAAATTTCCGAACCTGCTAGTGAATGGTTCCGAAGGGATTGCGGTGGGTATGTCTACTGCTTTACCGCCCCACAATCTCGTTGAGATTCTCAACGGGGTGCGTTATTTACTCGATCATCCAACTTGTAAGGTTCAGGATTTACTGCCCATCGTGACTGGGCCAGACTTCCCCACCGGCGGCATCATTTGCGGGCGTGCAGGCATTGTGGAAGCTCAACTCACTGGCCGGGGCAAAATTACGCTGCGTGCCCGGATTCACGTGGAAGAGCCCAAGGCAAATGAACGCGGCCGCACGGCTCTCGTCATCACTGAGATCCCTTACGAGCGTGAAAAGGCGGCAATCATTGAAAAGATTGCCCTGGAAGTGAAGAACGAGCGCATTGAAGGGATTTACGATATCCGCGATGAATCCGATCGCCATGGCATGCGCTTGGTGATTGAACTCAAGAAAGATGGCGACCCCATCGTGGTTGAGAACTTGCTCTACAAGCATAGTTCGCTGCAGATCACTTATGCCGTACGCAACACGGCGTTGATTGATGGGCAACCGCGCACTCTGAACTTGCGTGAGTTGTTGGCTGCTTACCGCGATCACCGTTTTGATGTGATTCGTCGGCGCACGCGCTTTTTGCTGCGCAAAGCAGAGCATCGCTTGCACATTTTGGAAGGCTTGATGATCGCGATTAAAGCGATTGATGAAGTTGTTGAAATCATCAAGGCCTCAGCCGATACGCAAATTGCACGTAGGAGCTTAGAGCTTCGGTTTACACTCACGCCGATTCAATCGCAGGCGATTGTCGACATGCGCCTGGGCCGTCTGACTGGGCTAGAGGTCGAGAAGCTGCAGGCTGAAATTGATGGCCTCTTGACTGACATCGCTTGGTACAAACGTATCTTGGCCGAAGATGAGTTGGTCTACAACATCATCCGCGAAGATCTTGACGATCTCGAGAAGAAGTACGGTGAACCGCGTCGCAGTGAAATCGGTGAAGGGGTGCAAGACTTCCTCACCGAAGATTTGATTACCGAAGAAACCATGGTGGTCACGGTTTCGCGCGAAGGCTACATCAAGCGTTGTTCGGTGGATACTTACCGTGCGCAATCGCGGGGAGGCCGTGGTATTACCGGCGGCAAATCCAAAGATGGCGATTTTATGTCGCACATGTTTGTGTGCAGCACTCACGATTACTTGTTGGTCATCACCGACCGCGGGCGCTTGTTCTGGCTCAAGGTTTACCGCCTGCCAGAGCAAGATCGTACTGCTAAGGGGCGTTCGATTCGGAATTTGCTTGAAGGCATTCAGCCAAATGAAGAAATCCGCTCGATTCTTTCCACGCGCACTTTCGACGAAGCCGATTACCTGCTGTTCGCCACTGAGCGCGGCAAGGTGAAGAAAACTGAGTTGAAGGCTTACAGTAATGTGCGCACGGCGGGCATCATTGCTCTGAAGTTGGAGGAAGGCGATTCCTTGATTGGTTCGCGTTTAGTTTCCAAGGGCGATGAAGTGATGCTGGTTACCGCTGGCGGTCAGGTAGTGCGCTTTTGTGAAGAAGGCGCGCGTGCCATGGGCCGCAATGCTGCTGGCGTCAAGGGTGCTTCGTTGAAGGCGGGTGATAAGGTCGTAGATCTCATCGCCGGCAAAGAAGATGAATATTTGCTGTTGGCATGTGAAAACGGCTATGGCAAACGCACGCAAATCGCCGAGTTCCGGCTCACCAAGCGCGGTTCACAAGGAGTCGTTGGTATCAAGACCACTGATCGGAATGGCCCGGTAGTCAACGCCCGGAATGCTAGTCGTTGCGAAGAAGTCTTGTTCTCCACCACCGCAGGCATGATGGTGCGCACCCGGGTCGAAGAAATCTCCATCCAAGGGCGCGCCACCCAAGGGGTGCGCTTGGTCAACCTGAAGAACGACGACAAGCTGGCTAGTCTGGCGGCGATTCCGCCTGAAGACGGCAACAGCAATCAGGATTAAGCATGCTCGACAAACTCACTAACAGCATTAAGGATGCCATGCGTGCCAAGGATAAGTTGCGCACGCAAACGCTGCGTTCGATTTTGAACGATTTTACAAATGCAGGTATCGACAAAAAGGGCCGTGAGGGTCTCACTCAAGAAGTGGCGTCACCGGCCGAGTTTTTGACGTCAGCAGAGATGATTCAGGTTCTGCAGAGTGCGGCCAAGCGTCGGCGTGAATCGGCCGAGCAATATCTTGCAGGCCATCGCCAAGACTTGGCAGATAAGGAGAACGTCGAGTTGTTGATTCTGGCAGAGTTTTTGCCACAGGCGTTGAGTGCTGTGGAGCTTGAGGTTTTGATCAAAGAGACCATCGCAGAAATCGGCGCCACTTCGATGGCGGAAATGGGCTTGGTGATGAAAGCGGCTCAGCCGAAAATCGCCGGCCGCGCTGATGGCAAAGCAATTTCTGCTGTGGTGCGGGAGTTACTCGGATGAGTGAGGGGCTGCGTGATCCGCGGGTGAAGGTGTGGCCGCTTAGCCGCATCGTCGTGCTCACCATTGTGTATGTGCTGCTTGCTACCGGTGCGGCTTGGATTTCCATCGGTGTGGCCATGGATCGCGCCCGCGATATGGGCCATTATCAAGTGGAAAAAACCCGCGAATTCTTGGGGCGGGAACGCGCCAAGGAACTCGAAGCGTTTATGCAGGGCGGCTCGGCTACAGATGGAACTGGCGCGGAAGGCTCGGCTAGCGAAGGAACTGGCGCGGAAGGCTCGGCTAGCGAAGGAACGGGCGTAGAGGCCACTTCCGGTTTATTGGAAGTCACGCCACCTGCGCAGGAGGAGTAACGGGCGCCGATGAAGGTGGCCCTGGACATCCGCAAACGCAGTGGCCCGTACAC
>CALFOT010000110.1 GCA_937919925.1 uncultured bacterium
TGACCACCACCATCCAGTCATGGTCGGTGGGCAAATCGGCTGGAACCGGTCCCACGCAGGCGGGGACGGCGCATAAAAGAGCAGCAGCGTATAACTTCACGGGCAACAGGATAAGCGCGCGCCTTGGTGAGTGCCGCGCCGCAGCAATTCTTGTTCGATGTTGGAATGCACCTTTTGACGCCCTGGCCAGGGTTTTGGAGCCAAGTAGCTCTCGGCGGGGGCTTCGGCAACGAGGCGGTGCACGATGATATGCGGGGGTAAATACTCAAGCGCATCGGCAATTTTGGTGGTGTACTCCTCCGCACTGAGCAGAGTGATTTTCCCATCCAACCACATTTTGGCGAGTTTGGTTTTGTGCAGCACCATCAGTTGATGAAACTTAATCCCTTCGCAATTTACTTTGGCCACTTCCTGCACTTGGCGCAGCAAGCCATTCTCTTTTTCACCAGGCAAGCCAGCAATGCAATGTGCAATACGCTGCAGCCCACGTTCGCCGGCACGCTCACAAGCAGAGTGAAAGTTGGCTAGCGTGTCATGGCGGCCAATGATTTTTTGCACGGCGTCATCCGCTGTTTCTAAACCGAATTCCACCCAGACTTCCTTGAAGTACGGCAACTGCGCAGCGAGTAAATCGGCAGCTTCTGCGCTAAAACAATCAGGCCGGGTGCCGATGGTCAGGATTGGTGCAACCTCGGACCAACTTTTCATTTGCTCCAAAGCATTTGCAAGTGGCCGCAAATCAGGATAGGTATTCGAGTAGGATTGAAAATAGATGATGGCGGCTTGGCCTTCCGGGTTGACTTTGCGTGCGCGCGCCAGACCTTCTTGCCATTGTTGTTCCAAAGATTCGCTCCGTTTGGCGGCCCCGGTGCCACTGCCGGATAAATCGCAATAGATACAACCGCCGTAACCGCTGGCTCCATCGCGGTTAGGACAGGTCAATCCCAAATCAAGCATCACTCGGCGCAAGCGGCGGCCGTAGCGTTGCTTTAAACTACGACCTAAGGTGTGGACTGGCGCCTGTGTGAAATCCATGAACCCTCATTCTACCTGTGACTGAAGCTCAGCCTCTACCTGTGGTCATTGGTACTGCTGGACACATTGACCACGGCAAATCCGCCTTGGTCGAAGCGCTCTGTGGCACTCACCCGGACCGCTGGCAAGAGGAGCAAGAACGTGGCATCACCATTGATTTGGGCTATGCGCAACTCACTTATCCTGATGGCCTGGAGATCGGTTTTGTGGATGTGCCCGGTCACGAGAAGTTGGTGCGCAAGATGGTTGCTGGCGCCACCGGTATGGGTGCCGCCATCCTGGTGGTGGCCACCGACGACGGCGTCATGACCCAAACCCGCGAGCACTTCGAGGTGCTGACTTTGTTGGGCGTGGATCGCGGCATGGTGGTGATTACCAAATCTGATTTAGCTGATGAAGAAACCATGATGATGGTGGAAGAGGAGGTACTCGAGTTAATCGAGGGTTCCAGTTGGGAAGGCGCCAAGATTCTGGCCGTGTCGGCACATACTGGCGCAGGTTTAGAGGAGCTGCGTGCCGCGCTGCGTGTGTTGGCGCAAGACGCACGCTGTCTTGCGGATCCTCTGCTGGCCTTTCGGATGCCGGTGCAACGCAGTTTTGCCTTGCAAGGTGCGGGCACGATTGCCACTGGGGTTTGTGCAAGTGGCACCTTGTTGGAAGGGCAAGAAGTGGTCGCGATGCCGTCAGGGAAAACAAGTCGGGTGCGCCGCGTACAAGTGCATGGACGCGCTGCTGGAGTAGCGACTGCCGGCTTACGTACGGCTTTGAACTTACCAGATTTGGTGAAAGATGACTGTGTGCGTGGCGTGGTGTTGGCAGCACCAGGAAGCGCCAGCAGTGGCAAGCTGTTGCGCATGAGTGTGAGTTTGCTGCCGAAAGCGCCGCCGTTGAAGCACGATTCCGAAGTGCAGTTATTGGCTGGTACGGCGGCTGTCGAGGCTCGCATCTATTTCAGTGCTGAACAAAGCGGGCCGGTGCTGTTTGTCGATGTCGAGGCCGAAGAAGAAATATGCTTGGTTCCCGGACAGCGCTGTTTATTGCGCCGCCCGTCACCGGCGCTGAACTTTGGCGTGGCGCGATTTTTGGGCTACGGAAAGTATCGTTTGCGCAAACGCGATGCTGAAGAACGCCAGTGGTGGCAACAAATCGCCGCCGTTTTGGATGATCGCGAAGCTCTGCTGTGTTTGCTGTTGGAAGCCGATCAGGGCTTACCGAAAAAGCCGGTAGATTTGGCTCGCGCCCTGGGTTGGACGGTGCCGGGCACGGTGGAAATGTTGGACCGCTTGGTGGAAGCAACACGCGTGCAAGCCGTTGGTGCCGCCTATGTAGCCGCAGGTAGTGCCCAGGCCATGATGGGGGAAGTGATGGGCGTGGTGGAAAATTTCCGCAGCAAACATCCGGGCCGTTTGCTCATTCCCATCCAACGCTTCCGCGATCGCCTGGGCAAGCCAGGTTGGAAGATGCTCGAAAAATTGCCTCCTGAACAATTGGAAGGCATGGGGGTGCGCCGACGCCGGGGCACAGCCTGGGAAATGCTGGGAGTGGAAATTCCGGCGGTGATTCGCGACGCGAGCCAAGCGCTACTGAACGTGGTCGAAAAGGGCGGGTTAACCCCTCCGGATTGGCCTGATGTCGTGGCGGCAAGTGGTTTGGATGCTAGCTTGGCGGTCGATGCCCGTGGCTTTTTGGTAGATTCCGGTTTGGCAGTCCAACCGATTGAAGGATTGCTGTTTTCCTTTGCCAGTGTCGATCAGTTTCGCGCTGCGGTCGTCGCGCAGTTACAGGGCAAAGGCATGGATATTCCCGCCTTACGTGACCGCTTTCAAACTTCGCGTAAATTTGTGATGCCCCTGCTGGAATACCTGGATGAATGTGGTGTCACCGAGCGCCGCGGCCCCAACCGTTTGCTGCGCGACGCCAGCGCCGCTTTGTTGTAAGAAGCTTTCTTCGCCGCCTGGGCGCTGGCAAACTATACTCTTTGGAGGAACATGACAAAGCCAAGCCAAGCGTACGGGCCGGTGTTCGTAGCGGTGGATTTTTCACCGCAATCCGAACAGGCATTCCTTTTTGCAGCCGCATACGCGCGCAACTTTCACGCGCCGTTATTGGTGTTGCACGTGCTGCACGACCCCGAAGGCACTCCAGGGGTTTATCGTATGGAAGATGGTTGTGGCGGTTTATTGCCGCTGAAAGATGCGGCGCAAATTTTGCTTGAGCGTTTTCGCGAACAGCTTTCGACAGAGTACCCCAATGCTTGCGATGACCTGGAGATTGATTTTCAACTATCCTCCGGTTTGCCATCCAACCGAATCCTCGAAATCGCCGAGCGCGTGCATGCGCGTTTGATTGTGCTCGGCAACACCGGCCAAGGCAGCTTTAGCCGTTTGCTGATGGGCTCCACCGCCACCTCGGTGATGAAAGGAACGCTGATTCCAGTCACTTTGGTGAGAGCTCTTGCCGATAGAGATGAGTAGTTAATGGTTCTGCATGCTGTCGGAGTTCTTCACCACCGCCGTTGTCAACAACGAGATTGAAGTTTTCCCCTTGTTCATGGGGTTTGTGGGTGGTTTGGCGCTGTTCCTGTTCGGCATGGAACAGATGGCGTCGGCGCTGAAGAAGGTTGCAGGTACGGGCATGAAGAAGGTACTTGTCCGGTTAACCGCGAATCGCTTTATGGGGGTGCTGACAGGAGCTTTTGTGACCACGGTGGTGCAGTCTTCTTCGGTCACCACCGTGCTGCTGGTGGGTTTTATTTCCGCGGACCTCATGTCGATGGCGCAGTCGGTGGGGGTGATCATGGGCGCCAACATTGGCAGCACCGTCACCGCGCAAATCATTGCTTTCAAAGTTACCAAGTATGCGCTGTTGCTAGTGGCGTTTGGTTTTGTGCTTTCCTTCGTTTCCAAGAGCCAGCGGATGAAGCAAGCGGGGCAAGCCTTGTTTGGCCTTGGCCTGATGTTTTTCGGCATGACGGTGATGGGTGACGCCATGCTGCCTTTACGCAGTTACACGCCCTTTATTAATTTGATGACGATGATGGAACAGCCGATTTACGGCATTCTCCTAGGTGCTGGTTTCACTGCTTTGGTGCAAGCATCTTCCGCCACCACAGGGGTGGTAATCGTGCTCGCCTCGCAAGGCATGATTTCTCTGCCCGCAGGTATTGCCCTGTGTCTAGGCGCCAATATCGGCACTTGCGTCACGGCTTTTCTTGCCGCGATTGGCAAACCGCGCGAGGCTTTGCGCGCGGCGGTGGTGCATGTGCTGTTTAATGTGCTGGGTGTTTTGCTGTGGTTTGCTTTCATTTCTGAACTGGCCGATTTTGTACGTTGGTTGTCGCCGTCTTCGCCGTTGACGGCTGGTTCCGCAGTACTAGCCACCGACGCGCCACGTCAAATCGCCAACGCGCACTCTGCTTTTAACATTGCCAATACGCTCATTTTTATTTGGTTTGCGCCGCTATTCGCGCGCTTGGTGCAATGGATCATCCCGGATCGCCCGCTCCACGAAGCCGAGTTGGTAAAAGCGAAATACTTGGATTCGGAATTACTGGATACGCCGTCGTTAGCCCTCGACCGTTCACGGTTGGAGTTGGTGCACATGGGGGATAGTGTGCGCGATATGTACGCTGCGATTATTCCTGCAGCCCTCACCGGTACCCGTGCCGAACTGGATCGTATTGAAGCCATGGATGATCGCGTCGATGCTTTGCACGGTTTTATTGTGACTTATCTGGGGCGTATTAGTCGTCGCGAGTTAAGCGCAGGGCAAACAGATGAACTGATGCGGTTGATGGAGACGGCCAACGATTTGGAAAACATTGGCGACATCATCGAAACCAATTTGGTACTGCTTGGGCGTGAACGTTTAGCCAAAGGGGTTATGATCAGTAGTGCCACCGTGAAGGTCATCACGGATTTCCACGCTGCGATTGGCAGCGCTTTAGACTCCGCTTTTACCGCCGTGATTCAAGTCAATCCGGCGGCTGCCGAGCGCGTGATTCAAATGAAGGCGGAAATCAACCGCCTCTCTGGATCTGCCGCCAAGCACGAAGCCCAGCGCCTGGTCGTGGAAGAGCCCAACCGGCTGGCTGCTTACACTACCGAAATGGATATTCTTGAGAATCTCAAGCGCGTTTACTACTTCTGCCGCCGCATGGCACGCGCGTCGGTGCGCTGAAACGGAACCTTCACTAACTCCACGCATGAAAATGCCCACCGCGGGCACGTAGTAAGTTGCCAATGGTCATTGCCGCATTGATTAATCCAACGTGGGTGTAGGCTTGCGGGAAATTACCCAGCATGCGTTTTTGCTCCAAGTCATAATCTTCGCTGAACAAACCTAAAGCATTCGCCTTGGCACTCACTTGGTGGAACATGGCCACGGCTTCCTCTAAGTGTCCGGCAAGGGCCAGCGCTTCGATCCACCAGAAACTACAGATGGTAAACGTGCTGGTTGGAGTGCCGAAGTCGTCGGCGTGAACGTAACGCATCACGCCACCATCGCGCACTAACAATTCGCGATAGCGCTCGAGGGTAGAAAGGAAAAGTGGGTCATCTGCTTTGATGAAACCAATGGAAGGCAGCAGCAGCAAAGCTGCATCGGCATTGGGTTCGCCGGTGGCTTGGATGAACATGCCAAGCTCTTGGTCGTAGCCTTCCTGCAGTAAACGCGCGCGCATGCTATCGGCAATCGGACTCCATGCAGCCAAGGCATCTTGGTGGCCAAAATGAGCGGCGATAAACGCGCCGTGGTGCACGGCAGCCCAACACATGGCGCGCGAGAAGGTGTGACGCATCGGCTTGCCGCGGTATTCCCATATACCCATGTCCTCGCGTTCGAAACCTTCGATGGCTTCGGCAACCAAGCGTTGCACCAGCGGGAACCAATGCTCAGGATCACGGAAAGAAGCACGTTGGTCCACGATCACCGAACGAATGCATAAAATCACTTCTCCCATCAAATCGGCCTGATACTGGCTGGCTGCGGCATTGCCAATACGCACCGGTTTGGTACCTTCATAACCATGCAGATGAGGAAGTTCCGATTCTTCTAGCGTGCGTTCCCCGCCAATGCCGTACAAAGGTTGGAGCGGCCCCGCTTCGGTGACATCGAGCAGGAAGCGTAGAAACTGCTTGCCCTCGTGGAAGTGGGCCAAGCGGCGCAAAGCCTCCACCGTAAAGACCGAATCACGCAGCCAACAATAACGGTAATCCCAAGTACGCGGTTCGTCGAGTGTCTCCGGAATGCTGGTCGTGGAGGCCGCAATAATCGCACCTGTATCTTCGTAGGCGTGCAAACTCAAGCACAGTGCCGAGCGCATCACCATGTCATCTGCAAAGCCGGGCAAGAAACTATTGGTGGCCCATTTGCGCCAGCCAGCGATGGTTAAATCCATCGCGCGGTGAATATCATCGATGTGCTGTAGGGCGGGTGGCAAACCGTGGTCGAGCATAAAAAAGCGTGGCACATCCAGCGTGAACTCTTGTTCGTTCAGCACATAATCGATGGGCAAGTTGGTTTGCAAGCAATAGGGATGATTCTTACCGAGAAAGGTGATTCCCTGACCACCAGCCAACAGTATCGGCGTTTCGCGCCCGTAATCAGGCCGCGGATCAAAACGCACACTCACTCGCGGTCGTCCGCTGAGCGGCCGCATCAAACGCACTAAACGTAGAGGCGTTTGATGACGCAATCCGTCTGGAATACGCGGCAGGAAATCAAACAATTCCCAACTGCCACTGGCGCCATGAAAAATAGTCCGCAACACATTGGTGTTATGCACATACTTCATCTCACCCTGGATGAGTTCGCCATCGCTGAGGAACTGCCAACTGCCACCCTTTTCCTCATCCAAAATTCGCGCAAACAGGGAGGGCGAATCAAAACGCGGCATACACATCCAATCCACACTACTGTCTGGATGAACGAGGGCGATGGCACGCCCATTGCCTATGATGCCGTGGTCAAGTCGCATGTAAGTCTTTGGTACAACTAGCTATCGGAGAATTGGGCGGCGGAACTTGATGCCACCAAGCGGCGCAGCAGAGCGCGCAGGGCAGCGGGGGAATCGACACGATAATGAGCTGCCGACGGGCGGTTGCCAACCAAAATACTCCAAGCGGAAGCATCCACAGCCTGGAACATGGACTCATCGGTGTGGTCATCACCTACAGCAAGGATCTGCTGGGGCGCGGATGGACAAGCGCGCAAAATATGACGCAGGGCATTGCCTTTGTTGATGCCAGCGGGGCGCACTTCCAACACTTTGTTGCCGCGCATCACTTGCACAGCCTGATCTTGCAACACTTCGATCAGGTGTTGAAAAAGTTCTTTGGCTTGCCAGGTGCCAAGGATTGGATCCGCTAGACGGTAATGCCATGAAATACCTACCTCTTTTTCTTCAATGCGCGCGCCGGGCACACTGGCCGTGAAGTGGTTGAAAATTTCGCGCACTTCATCTCGCCAATCCTGCGGCAAAAAATCAAATAGCGGGTGGAAAGCGCTATCACCGGTTTCGCGCAGAAAAGCACCGTGTTCGGCAACTAAGCCCACTCCAGTATGGCCCAGCCATTGTGCAAGCAAAGCGGCAGGACGCCCGGAAACCACCCAGGGTGAAATATGCGGATGCGCCACAAGACGCTGCAGGAGATCAAGGATTTCGGGAGTGGGGGTGGCCTCTAAAGGTTGGCCAGTGAACTCGCGGAGGGTGCCGTCATAATCGAGAAAAATTTGACAAGGTCCGCGCTTGATTTGGGTGCAAGATTCTTGCAACTGGGCAAACTGGGAATCGAGCAGTTTGAGCGGCCGAACATCGGTGGAGTGCGAATCACGAATGGCACTTAAACAAGTGCGCGCCCACTTTTCCACACTGTTGGCAGCAATCCGTGCGCGCATCGGCTGCATACGGGCTTGCTGTTCTGCCAGCGGCATAAGCAGTGCGCGTTCTAACTGGCGCACGATATCCGCCTGATCGAAAGAGTTCACGCGCAGGGCTTCGCCAAGTTCCCACGAGGCGCCGGTGGATTCACCGAGTACCAGCACACCATCATTGTGATGCCGCGACGCAATAAATTCCTTGGCCACCAGATTGAGGCCATCCCGCAGCGGCGTGACCAAGGCAACATCGGCTGTACGGTACAAGGCGCGCAAACGCAAGGGCGTTACAAATTGATACATATAATGCAATGGCTGGAGGCCAGGGCGCCCAAATTCGGCATTGATCGAACCAGCGAGCCGATCCACTTCGTCTTTCAATGCGACGTAATCACGCACTTCGGCGCGGGAAGGTACCGCGACTTGAATCATCATGACGCGCTCCACGCGGCTAGGATCCTGCTTCAGGAATTCACGAAAGGCTCGCAAGCGTTCGGGGATACCCTTGGTGTAATCCATTCGCTCTACACCCAAAATGATTTTCCGCCCAGCGGCCATCCGCAGGAGGTATTCCATGGATTCGACGATGGCGGCTTCTTCCTCGGTGTTGCCCTCACCCCAAGCATCTGCATCAATGGCCAACGGTTGGGCGAGTAGGTGCACTTTGCGCCCATCTATATGCACCTCGGAAGTGCGCGTTTCCAAGCCTAATGCATGACACGCTGCAGAACGGAAGTGGCGCACATAACCTAAAGTGTGGAAGGCAATCAAATCGGCGCCTAATACACCGCGGAGCAGTTCTTGGCGTTTGGGGAAGATTCGAAACAACTCGGATGACGGAAAGGGAATGTGCAAAAAGAAGCCGATGCGCAAATCTGGGCGCACATCGCGCAACATTTGTGGCAGCAACATCAAATGGAAGTCTTGTACAAAAACCGTATCGCCGGTATCCACCTGCGCCAACACCGTGGTTGCGAAACGCTGATTGATCTTTACGTAGCATTCCCAATCCTCTTCGCTGAAATGCATCCGTTCATTGAAGTAATGAAACAACGGCCAAATGCATTGGTTGGATAAGTTTTGGTAGTACTGGCGATGCTCCTCTGGCGACAAGCCCACGCCAACCAAATCACGTTTGCTCAAGGCAGCGCGCACTTTTTCATCAAGACTGCCATCGGCAGTAATCAACCCTGGCCAGCCAATCCAGCCGCCGCCACTTTCCTTATGCAAACCCACCAAACCAGTCGCCAGGCCTCCCGACGAAAGTTGCACCTGGATGCCCTCATCGGTTTCTTCCATCGTGACTGGCAGACGGTTACTGACCAGCCATAAGCGGTTGCGCTGTGGTTTGGATGACGTCATGGTAGGCTCGGTGAAAGAGTGGACTGGTAAATCCTAGCTCAGCACATCCGGCATTTCTGCCCGGATTTCCGCGACTCGCTGCGGCGTGCTGATTTCTTTCCAGTAACCGTGGTGCAAAAGTGCTCGTGCCGAGGATATGCCAGCGGCGATGGCCGGCACGAGCCCGTGGCGGATGGAGCAGATCGGCAGTTTGGGTGTGGCAAGCCGCGCTTGGCGCAGGAAATCTAACCAAGCAGAGTCGGGGCGGGCAATGCCGGTGAAAACCGCCGCCCCAGTCGGGTTTGCGGGCGACGGAGCGTTGCGTGGGTGCAGGCCGCTGATCAAACCATTGGCGTCGTAAGTTAAGCCGCCATAATCCGCGAGGGCAGTAAGCGGATGTAAGACCATCACGCTGCCTACTGGAGAGGAAGTTTGGCTAGTGAGCACCTGAAAATCAAAATCGGTGAACATCTTCGCGTTCACAATTACATCGGGGAGGCTACCGGATTGTTGGACCATCTCCAATAACGTGCCGCCGGTGCCAAGCAGATGCGGCTCGTTTAAAAAGTGCAGATTCATCGTGGGTGCCGCCCAACGCAACGCCTCGTCGCGAACCTGTTGGGGATGAAAATGCAGGTTGACCCAGATCTCGGTGATTCCCGCAGTGGCCAAGCGTGCGAGTAAAAAACGTAGTGGCGTAGTGTTGCCAACCGGCACATTCGCTTTGGCAAACTGATTGCGTATGCCCTCCAAGCGAGTGGCTTTGCCCGCGGCAAGCAGAAGGGCGCTGCTCATGGAGTATGCAGCACTTTGCGCAGCTCTGGGTAAATGGCAAGCTGATCCAGAAGCGCCAGCGCGAAGCACCGCGCTTGGATTTCGGCAGCTTCAAAATCACTCCGGCCCGCACCGAGTACTTTGCCGAAAGTGCCGAGCGCTTTCAACACTCTTTGCAGTGCCGTCAGTAAAAACTGCTGCATGGCATCTTCAGGATGCAAACCGCAACGTTCGCCGAGCGGCAAAATCTGACTGCGCAGCAAATCGAAAACATCATCGGGTAACTCCACATACGCATCGGTGTAAAGCGAAGCCAAGTCGTAATAGAGTGGGCCGCTACGTAAGTCTTGGTGATCAATCCACGCCGGACCACCTTGCATAGGAAGCAGAATATTGCGCGAATGAAAATCGCGATGCTGCAGACACTGTGGGCCAGCGCAGGCCAGTACCGCCAATTCAGCGAGGGATTGTTCGATGGCTTGCCATGCTCCAGCGGTAAGTTGGAGGGCTCGGTAGCCGCGTAAATAACAATCACGGAACATCCCAAGTTCCACTTCAAAAAGCTCGCGATTTAACGCAAAGCGCAAATTGGGGTGCCCTGCAGGGAGTTCTGCCGACGCCAACTGCAGCCAAGTTTGCAAAATCGATTGATAATTTTCGAATGTAGGCGCGTGTTGTAAATGGACATCGCCAAGATCCTCCACCAAGTAGGCGCCAGCCATGCTCGCGCCAATTTTTGGACTCCGAATCTCCAAGGATCTCAGGAAATTCGTCGTGGCGTGTGGCGCGGGAGTTGGAGACACCACCACCAGCCATGTGGCGCCAGCCTCAGGGTTCGCTCGGAAATAGCGCCGCGGACTTACCTCTGGAGTGAGTGCCATGAGCTCCGCTGGCGCGCCAAATAAGAACATGGCGGCGTCCTGGGGCGACAGAGTTCCGGCGCCAGGATTCAATGCTCCCCTCCAACATTCCGGTTGGGTGATTCCCCAAGACCGAGGTTGGTTCGAAACGCCGCGACCTCCGTAAGACTTTGCGTGAGCGTTGCCCGGCATCCAGCATGGCCACGGGAACCATCCCGCAATTCCAAGGCGGCATAACCGCGGTAGTGTGCCGCATCCAGTGCAGCGAGGACTTCACGCCAGGGAATGGTGCCGTGGCCGGGTGCAAGATGGGAGTCCGTTCGCCCATCATTGTCGTGTACATGCAGATGATCCAGGCGCGGCAAGGCAGCTTGCAATTCTTCCAATACCTTGCCTTCCACATGCGCATGTCCCAAATCCAGGCAGAGCCCCACATGACGACTGGGGTCGATTTCATCCAAAAGCTCCACCAGCTTGGCAACCCGCGTGCCGCTGGAAATGATGTTTTCCAATAACAACTTCACGCCGGCCTCCTTTGCCACTGGAACCAAAGCAGCGACGGCCTCGCGCGCCCAATCCTCGGTGGAGGCATTCCAAGCATCGCCTTGCCAACCTAAATGCAGCACGCCGCAACTTGCTCCGAGAGCGGCAGCGGCGTGGAGGCCGTCGGCGGTGGCGGCGAAGGCTTCTTTACGCGCTTGTTTGCTGCGATCAATTAACGACCAGCGTGCATTTTTCTCGAGCAGCTCCGGCACCGAGGGGTAAAACGGTAAATGCACGCTGGCTGCACACAAACCATAGTCTGCTAACCGTCCACGGAAGGCACTGAGTGCGGCGGCATTCCGCCAGGGTACATGAGGTTCCGCAAGCCAAACCTCGAGTTTTGGGTAACCACTGGCCCCCAAGGCCGCTAAAGCCAGGTGCCCGAGCTCTTCGTAGACCAGAAGATGGGTGGAGAGTGTGAACTCCATCGGTGCGGGTATCCTAGGAAACTATGCTGGCCACTGCACTCTTGCTCGCCGCTCCGATGTTCATGCAGGCGGAGGAAACCGTCAAGGACTTCAAGCGTTTTTACCGCAAGGAAAAGGATCCACTCAACAAAATTGAGCTGATCTTCTCGTTAGAGAACATCGATGATCCGGGTGTTGCCGCCGTGATGATTCCGATCCTCACTGATGAAAATGCCGATTTGGCACAAGCGGCACTCGCGGTCGTCACCCAGTTGCCGTCGGCGGCTGCGCGGCAGCCCTTGCTTGATTTGCTCAACGAGGGCAAAAGCACGGATCTTCTCCCCACGCTGTTGCGTGCCACCGCGGATGGGCATTGGGCTGAGTTTGCCGACGCCAGCCGTAGTTACCTGGAAAATGGTGATCCTACTGTGCGCCTGTGGGCGGTGACTGCGGCGGGGGCGCTGCACGATAAGCTGGCTTTGGAGCCGGCTTGCGCCATGGTGGTGGGGGATCCGCATTCTTTAGTGCGGGCGGCAGCCGTGCAAACCGTGGTGATTCTGGGCCGCGGCAGCGAAGAGATCGCCGGGCCACCGTTAGTGGCCGCTTTGAATGATGAAAACATTTCCGTCAGTGTGGCTGCTTGCATTGGGCTCCGCAGTATTCGTACCAAACTTGCGATTGATCCTCTCATCACATTGCTGGAAACTGGTACCGGGCGCATCTTGGAACAGATTTGGCCCACTTTGGTGGAAATCACCGATAATCAATACAACGATGATCCGTTGATTTGGCGCAAGTGGTGGACCCAAGTCGCCGCCACCTATGTGCTCCCAACGGATGCCAAAATTGCCGAACACCGCGCTGCGCGGGCAGCTACTTCGGCTTTGTATGTCACGCCCAAAGCCGAAGCCGATTTTATGGGAGTGAAAACTTCGAGCCGCCAGATTGTGTTTGTGATCGATGTTTCGGGATCGATGGAAGAAGAAATTGTGGATCGTGATTCCTTCCGCGAACGTGGTTTTACGCGTTTTACCAAACTGGCGATTGTGCAGGAAGAACTCGCGCGCTCGATTGATCAGTTAGGGGAAAACGTATTTTTTAACATTTATAGTTTTGCCACCGAAGTGGAGCCATGGCGTAAAAAGCCGGTGGCGGCCAATGCTTTGAATAAAAGAAGTGCGATGGCGTGGGTGGGCAAGCTGCATCCTATCGGCGGAGCGCAAGCATCCAAACGCGCCGGAGCCGGTTTGTCCGGTTCCTCGGATTTGGAAAAGGGGCGCACCAACACCTATGCGGCCTTGTTAGCCGGGTTAGGCGTCAACGCCGACGCCAAGAAGCGTGGCCCAATGACAGAAACAGCGGCCGAGGAAATGGGCAAAATCGCGGATACGATGTTCTTTCTATCCGATGGCAAACCCACCGTGGGGGAGCTGGTGGATACCGAAGACATCAAAACTGCGATTGCCGAAATAAACCGTTTTCGCAAGGTCGTGATTCACACAATTGCCATTGGCGATGTGCCCAGTAACTTCATTAAGGCTCTCGCTAAGGATAATGGTGGCGTCTTTGTGGATTTGGGGCGCTAAGGATTTTCCCGTTCAGGACTAGTCACCGGCCAAAGCGGGCGTCTATACTTGACAGCGGCGCAGAACAGGAGGAGAATCACGGCTTATCGGGGCGTGGCTCAGCCTGGTAGAGTGCTGCGTTCGGGACGCAGAGGCCGGAGGTTCAAATCCTCTCGCCCCGACCATTTTCCCGTTAGGACCCTGCCGCCCTCGGCGGCCTCCATTTGGAGTCCTCATGACTGAAGAACAGGCCAAAACACCGGCCAAACGTAGGCGTCGACGTAGACGTCCAAGCCCCATCTCAGATTCTTCGCCAGCCACGCATGTGGATGGCGAAGCTAATCCAGATGGGGCTGCGCCTGCGCCAGATTCCGGTAATTCATCCGTGGCACCGCAAGAGCGGCGTCGGCGACGCCGTGGCGGCATGCCAGAAGGGGGCGACCCGCAGTCTTCTGGGCGCGCGCAAACCCGGCAATCCGGGTCCGGGAGGCAGCCTCATTCCCGTCCACAGCGCCAAGGTCGAGACTTCCATCAAGCCGTTCCCTCCGGGCCGCAGGTGGAGCTATCTGGAATTATTGAAATCGGCAAAGATGGCTCGGGCTACTTGCGCCAACTGGCGAAAGATTTAGTCCCGCAGCCCTCTGATCCGATGGTGCCGCAGCAGTTGGTGCGTCGTTATAAGTTGAAGAATGGTTCGTTGCTGGTCGGACAGGGTGCGGAGGGTACTGCCAATCGCGGCGGCCGCCTTGTATCCATTGATACCATCGATGGCTTTCCGCTGGCGGAGCTTCCGCCAACGCGCGGGTTTAAAAACCTCACGGTAATTGACCCGGATTTCCACTATGAATTAGGTGGATTTGCGCAGGAGGGGCAACTCTCCATGCGCATCACGGATTTGCTTTGTCCGATTGGTCGCGGCCAACGCGGTTTGTTGGTGGCGCCACCCCGCACCGGGAAAACCACCCTATTGATGAATGTCGCTGCCGCCATGGAGGCGCTGTATCCAGATGTGCATCTGATCGTTTTGCTGGTGGATGAGCGTCCGGAGGAGGCAACCTACTGGCGGCGTAACATAAAGAATGGCGAAGTCTTTGTGAGCACCATGGATCAGTCCCCGCAAAACCATGCGCGCCTCTCGGAGTTGGTGCAGTTTCGTGCCGAACGGTTGGTCGAGGCTGGTAAGGAAGTCATGATTTTGCTGGATTCGATTACGCGCATGACGCGGGCCTTCAACAACGTGCTCGGTGGCAAGGATTCACGCACGATGTCGGGCGGTTTAGATGCGCGGGTGTTCCAACGCCCGAAACATTTTTTCGGCGCCGCCCGCAATACCGAAAATGGCGGTTCCCTCACCATCCTTGCCACTGCCCTGGTGCAAACGGGATCGCGCATGGATGAGGTGATTTATGAAGAGTTCAAGGGCACGGGCAACATGGAGCTCACTTTGGACCGACGCTTGGCCGATCGCCGCATTTTCCCAGCGTTGGCGATTGAACACACGGCTACGCGGAAAGAAGAAAAGCTGCTTTCGCGCACCACTCTACGCAAGGTCAATATCTTGCGCCGCGTGTTGAGCCGCATGCGTCCGCGCGAAGCTATGGAAATGTTGGTGGATCGTATTGGCCAATACCCATCGAACCAAGACTTCCTGGCCGCGTTCTCCATGGATGATGTCCAGTAGTACTCAGCAATCCCAAGCTTCCATGCTGGCCGCTGCTGTTCCAGTTGTCTCAGTGCGTGGGCTGGTGAAAAACTATGGGGATGTTCAAGCTCTGCGCGGTGTAGATTTCGACGTGCCCGCTGGTTCCGTTCTTGGTTTCCTCGGTCCAAATGGCGCCGGTAAAACCACTGCCATCAAAATTTTGTGTGGTTATTTGGCTGCGGATGCTGGCAGTGTTTCCGTTTGCGGCTTGGATGTCGCCACCCATGCCTTAGAGGTCAAGCGCCGCATTGGTTATCTGCCGGAAAACAATCCGGTTTACACCGATATGCGTGTAGAAGATTTCCTCCGTTTTGCTGCTCGAGCGCGCGGTTTGAGCGCGGCTGCAGTGCGCAATGGAATCGATCGCGTAATCGTTCAAACAGGCTTAGCTGAGGTTTATCGCCGTTATGTTGGCCAGTGCTCAAAAGGCTTTCGTCAGCGTGTAGGTCTGGCCCAGGCCTTAATTCATGATCCGGAGCTACTCGTGTTAGATGAGCCCACCAACGGCTTGGATCCCTTACAAGTGGTGGAGATGCGCGCTTTGATTCGCGAGCTTGGCTTGACGAAAACAGTCATCATCACCAGTCATGTGCTGCCCGAGATCGAAGCGCTGGCGGATAACGTCGTGCTCATTCATCGCGGCAAGAAAATTGCAGATGGGCCGCTGGCAACGATTGCCGCTGATTTTTCTGGTGGGCTGCCAGTGCGTTTTTCGGTTTCTTGTAGCGCCTCCCAGTTTGAACAACTGCTTGCAACGCTGCCTGCTCAAGTGGTCGAAAACCGGCGGGCTGCCTTTGCCGCTGCCATGCCAAATGTACACGCTGCGGTGGTCGAAGTGGATGGCCCCAGTGGGGTTGCAGCCCTCGCCGAAGCCGCGCACGCCAGCGGCTATCCCTTGTTGGAGCTCACGCCCTTGGGCGGTTCTTTGGAAGCGCTTTTTCAAAGCTTACGCTTTGGGGGGGAAGGATGAGAAGTCTGCTGATTGCGCGCCGCGAGTTTTTCACGGCATTTGATTCCCCGGTTGGTTATGTGATTCTGGCCATGTTTCCAGCCATGGCCGCCGCTCTCTTTTTTGTGCTCGGCCCGTTCTTTTTGCAAGGAGAGGCCAGCATGCGCGGTTTCTTCGCTTGGATTCCGTGGTTGCTGGTGGTCTTGGCACCCGCCATCTCGATGCGCATTTGGGCCGAAGAACGTCGTTCTGGCACGGAGGAGTTGCTGTTAACTTTTCCCTTCCAGCTGCGTGATTTAGTGGTAGGAAAATTTCTTGGCGCATGGGCTATTCTCGGCGTGGCCTTGCTGTTCACCGCCGGAGTGCCCATCACTTTGGAGTGCTTAGGTGATTTGGATTGGGGCCCCGTCCTTGGCGGCTATGTCAGCGCGATGTTGCTCGGCGGTGCCAGCTTGGCGGTTGGGCTATTCTTGTCGGCGTTGACAGCGAACCAGATTGTGGCTTGGTTACTTGGTGTGACGGTGTTGATGTTTTTTAACTTAGTCGGCGGCGCCGCAACTGCCAGCGCCATGCCCCCCGGTTTCGGTCGGCTGCTGCTGGCCATCGACTTCGGAGAGCATTTCCATTCGATTACCCGCGGCGTCATCGGCTTAGGTAGCGTGGCGTTTTATTTTGCGGTCATGGTGCTATTTTTGTGTGCCAATGGCATCGTGATGGAACGGAGGCGTTGGTCATGAGTTCTCAGATGGCGAAGAAATCCATTGCGCAATCCAATCTCTCGCTGCTGCTGGTTTTTCTGTTGCTGATTCCTGCAGTCGCGCTGTTGAGCCAATTGCGTTGGCGCTGGGACCTCACTGCGGAGCGCGCTTATTCCTTGTCACCGGCCACCTTGCATAGTTTGCAACAGCTAGATGATCGCCTACAAATCAAGCTGTATTTTAATCGTGATATTGAAGGTGCAGAAGCTTTGTTGCCGGCACGCTTGGTGATTGAAGATTTGCTTGCGGAAATTGAGCGTAAAGGGGCACCATGGGTTTCTGTAGAAACCGTCGATCCCACCACTGATTTAGCAGCACAACGCGATGCCGAACACGTCGGCGTGGAGCCGCTGCCAGTCACGGCGCAAAATGTCGGCGGTGTCAGCGTAGACTTGCTTTATCAGGGCTTGGAATTGCGTTATCAGGATCGCTCGGAAGTGATTCCTTTTGTCACGCCGGATGAGTTTGAGTTCGCATTTACAGTGCGTTTGGCGGATTTACAGCGTGAGCAACGGCCGGTCATCGGCATGGTTTCGGATGAACCTTTGTTGCCTCCGCAAATGCCTGGGCTACCACGGCAAGTGCCGCCGGGCCGCATTTATGAGCAGTTGCGCGTTACTTTGGGGCAGCGTTATGCGGTACGCGATATCGATCTAGCAGCAGCCGACGCCATCGCCGCTGACATCGTCGCCATCATCGTGGCTTGCCCCAGCGCGCTTGCCGCAGACAAGTTGGTTGTTCTCGATCGTTACCTCGCAGAAGGCGGGCACTTATTGGTGCTGCAAGATGGCGATGTGGTGGATCAGAATCAATTGAAGAGTGAACTGCGCCCAACCGGTTTAGAGGAGTGGCTGGCAGCTTATGGTATTACTGTGGGCAGCGCTTATGTTTACGATGAAGAGGCCGTGCAGGTGCAGACCAGTGTGCAAACCGTCCATACCACGAGCGGCCCCAAAGTGGTGCCCGTGAAAATGCCGTATGGCTTTGGCATCTTAGCTTCTGGCGATAGCCTCGCGGCGGATCATTTAGTCACCTCGGGGCTGTCTCAAGTGGCGCTGTTTTGGGCCCACCCTTTGCAGGTGGGTGTGTTGCCAACTGGCCTGAAAGCGGAAACCTTGGTGCAGAGTAGTGCCCAAGCGTGGTTGCTGCCGAACACTTTGTCCTTGGCGATGGATGGCGACAACGTGCGTGCGCTGCGTGCTGCAGCGATCGCTTCCGCGCCGCCGCAACCCTATACCTTGGCTACAGCATTTACTGGCACCTTTCAGCCGCTGTTCCCACACACGAATCTTGTGGCGTCGCCGGGGGCAATGGTGGTGATTGCCAACTCCGAGTTGTTTCACAATTCAACTTTGGGGGTGGAGGCCAGCGGCAATAGCGAATTTGCGGCTAACTTGGTCGATTGGCTTGCTCAAGATGGCGCGTTAATTGAGTTGCGTTCCCGCGGTAAGAAAAATCGCCCCATCACTGATTTTGGACGCACTTACGTGGAGGAACATGGTGGCTGGATGGAGGGCAACGATCTCCACAATGAAGAACTGGACCGTGCCGCCCAGGATGATCGGCGCACACGTCGGCGGTGGATTTCTTGGGGCAATGTGGTCATTCCGCCATTCTTGGTGTTGCTGTTCGGTTTGCTCCACCGCACTTGGTTTGGCCGCCGCGCCCGCCAGCCCTTTCAACCCAGAGCCACCTCATGAGTGCTAGAAATCGGGTTTTGTTGCTTTGCACAGTGGCTGTTTGGGCGGTTTTTCTGCTGGTTACCAAGCCGTGGCGCGGAGATGCACATCAACGCACTGCTGCCCATGTAGGTTTGTTGTTTCCCAAACTGCAGTACCAAACCGAGGAGGTACGCAAGGTCGTGGTGCGAGACTCTGAGAATTCCGTCACTTTAGTCTTTGATGACCAGCGCAACTGGATTGTGGAATCCAAACAGCACCCAATGGATAACGCACGCTTGGCGCGGCTTATCGCCAATCTCGCGGCGGTGGAAACGCTCGATGTGGTTTCGGTGAATGCCGACAAACATGAAGTTTATGGGGTCGCCGAAGGCCAAGGAACGCAAGTCCAAGTATTTGGCGCCAACGGGATGCTGCTTGCAGATTGGATTGCCGGTAGTTTGCGCCATCAGGAAATTGAAGGCGGACAAAAACCAGTGCTTGAGTTTTATATGCGCGATGGCCGTTCCGATGTTGTTTACTTGAGCGGCAGTGCCATCCACCCGTCGGTAGATGCTGCGGTATGGTGCTATACCAGCTTTCTAAAGCAAGTCGATGACACGCGCGTCAAGTGGGTAGAGCGCACTGATTTTGCCACCGGACAAAGTTGGCGGATTGAGCGAGTTCCCGCTGCGGATGGCACTGCCACGGTAACAGGAGAATGGCAACTCACCGCGCCTACGGCACAACCAGCTCTCAGTTACGCCGGCGATTCTTTGGCTTTTTCGCTAACCGGATTACATGCACAGGATGTGGTGAGCCAAACGAACCCGGACGGTGCCGACGACGCCCGTTATGGCTTCCCGCTGGATCGTTTTGTGGTAGGCATCGACGATCAGACCTTCGAGTTTGAACTGGGCAAGCCAGCGCCAGCACCCGGCCAGCGCTACTTGCGGATCCGTGGTTTTCCGTTCATTTATACGCTCGGCGATTATGAAGTGAGCCAGCTTCGCCAGCCGCTCGAGCGCATGCTCAGCCAAGACTAAACCACGCTATGAATCGCGCCGCAGATCCCTATTTCCTGGCCGGCCTAGCGGCGGTGCTGTTCATTTTTTTGACTTGCACTTTCGTCGGCTTAAGCCTGTTCCGAAGTGGGGTTGCGCGCCGTCATCTTATGCGCTGGCAATCCTTTGCCCTGTTCCTGCAAGTGATCTTTCTGGCGTGGCTGGTGTTCACGTTGTGGGGGCAAATCGATGCTATGCGTCATCTCCCCGAGCCGCGGCTGGCCGAACTAGAACTGTGGACTCGTCGCACTATGTCGGTGTTGTTGGTGGGCATATCGACTGTTTTTGCAAGCCTGCTTACCACCTTTGGTTGGGTGCGGGCGGGCGTCGTTGGCAATGCTATGCGCTCGATTCTGTGGGCCATTCCGGCCGTCAAAGTAGTGGTTTCCGCAGTCCTGGTTTCGGGCTTGCTGTACCGCGCGGGGCTCAAGCCAGGCGTAGAAGAATCGATCGCCGTGGGTGCGTTGCCCGCCGCAGCCAACGCGATTTTGCAACCGTTAGAGTCGGTTGCCACACTGTGGGTGCCGATTTGCCTCGGTATGTTGCTGGTGAGTGTTGTGATTAGCATCGGCAAACGCGATTCTTCGCAATAACCCCGAGTTTTTCAAAACCAACCCACTAGCATCGGCACGGTGGAGGGCGCTACAATGGCTTATGGACCTTCCACTGGCACTCACATTTGATGACGTCCTTCTGGTACCCCAGGAGTCTGATGTCCTGCCCACCGAGGTAACGACGCGCACGCGCTTTTCGCGGAATGTGCCGCTGATGATTCCGGTGACCTCTGCGGCCATGGATACTGTTACGGAATCGCGTCTTGCGATTGCTCTGGCACAACAGGGTGGCATCGGCATCATTCACCGCAATCTTTCGATTGATAATCAAGTGCGTGAAGTGGATATTGTCAAGCGCAGCGCCCACGGCATCATTCACGATCCGCTCACTTTGGAGCCCGATGATTCCGTTGGAACGGCGCGCCAGCTGATGGCCGCGCACAACATTTCCGGTTTGCCGGTAGTGGATGATGGCCGGGTGGTTGGTATTTTGACGCGCCGCGATTTGAAGTACCAGGGTGGCGATGGGCAGTTGGTGCACGAAGTGATGTCGAAAAATTTGGTCACTGCACCGCCGAATACCGATTTAGATACAGCTAAATCCATTCTCTACAAAGCCAAGGTCGAAAAGTTAATCCTCACCAATCGCGACGGCAGTTTGGCTGGTTTGATCACCATGCGCGATATTCGTTTGTCGCGCGAGTTCCCGGAAGCTGCCAAAGACGCCATGGGTTGTTTGCTGGCCGGTGCTGCTATTGGCGTCCATGATTATGATCGCGCGGAAGCACTGGTCTCTGCGGGAGTAGATGTACTGGTGGTGGATACGGCACATGGCCATAGTGCCAACGTGATGGACACGGTGCGGGAGTTGAAGAAGCGCGATTTGGTAGATGTGGTCGCGGGCAACATCGCCACCCAGGAGGCAGCTGAAGCGCTCATCGAAGCTGGCGTGGACGGCGTCAAAGTTGGCATTGGCCCTGGCTCCATTTGCACCACCCGCGTGGTTGCCGGCGTGGGCGTGCCCCAGTTCAGTGCGATTTATCAAGTGAGCCAAGTCTGTGCATCGGCGGATATTCCGGTCATCGCGGATGGTGGTATTCGGCATTCTGGAGATGCCGTCAAAGCCTTGGGGGCGGGTGCAGAAAGTATTATGCTGGGCTCCTTGTTCGCTGGCGTAGATGAATCTCCAGGCGAGATTTTCCTGTATCAAGGCCGCAGTTTTAAAGCGGTGCGCGGTATGGGTTCTTTGTCGGCCATGGTTGACGGCGGCAAAGCCCGTTACGGCCAAGCCAATGTGAATGAGCAACAGAAGCTGGTGCCAGAAGGAATCGAAGGAATGGTGCCGCACCGGGGGCCACTGGCACCTTTTGTTTATCAGTTTGTCGGCGGCATTCGCGCTGGCCTTGGTTACATCGGCGCCGAGGATCTGGAAATCTTCCGCGCACGTGCGCGTTTTGTGCGCATCACCGGCGCGGGCGTGCAGGAGAGTCATCCTCACGACGTACGTGTCACCAAAGAAGCGCCAAACTACTGGCAAGGCATTTAATTTTTTGGCTACTAAAACCATTCTTATGCATGAACGCATCCTCATCGTCGACTTCGGGTCGCAATACACGCAACTCATCGCCCGCCGGGTGCGTGAGCATCAGGTTTTCTCCGAAGTGGTACCCCCGCATAAAGCTCTGGCGTCTTGTCAGGGAGTAGATTTAAAGGGCATCATTCTGTCCGGCGGACCAGCCTCTGCTTACGCTGCGGGGGCACCTACCTTGCCAGTGGAGATTCTTCAGGCTGGTGTACCAATCTTGGGCATTTGCTACGGCATGCAGTGGATATGTGAAAATCTTGGCGGCAAAGTGGTGCCCGGAAAATCACGCGAATACGGCTTTACTCGTTTGGTGGTAGATGGTCAGTCTCCGCTTTTTGAAGGGGTTGCCGCAGATACTGTGGTGTGGATGAGCCACGGCGATCACGTCGAAAAGTTGCCGGCAGGTTTTACTAATTTGGCGCATAGTGCCGATTGCCCGGAAGGCGCCATCGGCCATGCGGAAGCACAGATTTACGCTCTGCAGTTTCATCCCGAGGTCGGGCATACCCAAGAGGGTGAGCGTATGCTCGAGAACTTTTTGAAAAAAATCTGTGCGTGTCATGGAGATTGGACGCCGCGTGATTTAGCCGAGGAATTGATTGAGCGCGTGCGCGAGCAAGTTGGTGAACACGGTGAAATCGTGCTCGGTTTATCCGGTGGTGTGGATAGTTCGGTGGTGGGCGCTATTTGTCAGCGCGCAGTCGGCAAACGTTGTCATGCCATTTTTGTCGATAATGGTCTGCTGCGCGCAGGCGAACGCGATTTGGTGGACGCCGCGTTTCGCCAACACTTTGAGCTCGATTTGACCACGATTGACGCCGAACAGCGTTTTCTAAATAAGTTGGCGGGCGTCACCGATCCAGAAACCAAGCGCAAAGTAATCGGCTATGAGTTTGTTGAAATTTTTCGCGAACAAGCGCAACGCTTTCAAAACGCAAACTTCCTCGGACAGGGCACACTTTACCCCGATGTGATTGAATCGGTTGCCGCCCATGGTGGGCCGACGGCGGTCATCAAATCCCACCACAACGTGGGTGGATTACCGGATGATCTGGAAATGGAATTGGTCGAACCGCTGCGCTTGTTGTTCAAGGATGAGGTCCGCGAACTGGGTCGCATTTTGGGTTTGCCCGAAGCGATGGTGGCGCGTCAGCCTTTCCCAGGACCGGGGCTGGCGGTGCGCTGTGTGGGGGAGTGCACACCCAAGCGAATCCAAATGTTGCGCGAAGCGGATCGCGTGGTGCGCGAAGAGTTTGAAGCGCGCGAGGAACATCTCGGGGTTTGGCAGTATTTTGCGGTTTTGACCGGGGCGCAGTCCGTCGGCGTGATGGGTGATCAACGTACCTATGAAGAGGCCTGTGCTATTCGCGCTGTGCAATCCAACGATGGCATGACCGCCGATTGGGTGTACCCCAGCCGGGATTGTTTGCAGGCCATCTCCACTCGCATCATTAACTCTGCTCCGGGCATTAACCGCGTGGTGTTGGATATTACCTCCAAACCACCGGGCACGATTGAGTGGGAATAGGCGATTTTTTTTGGCTTACGGAGTGAAAATTCTCTGGTATATTCGGGGGACCTTTGTGTCTCCGCTTTGCTGCTTGGCCTTGCGGATTCCCCTTTCCCTGAATTAGGAGATTTCTCATGTTGTTCACTGCAGTTCTTGCACTTGCGCCATTCGCCGCGCAGTACCCCATCGACATCACCATGCAGCTGGGCTTTCAGCCTAAGGCCAGCCGTGTCGGCACCAGTAATTCCAGTCGCGCGGCCGCTGGTTGCGACGATTTCAACCGCGCCAATAACGCCTCGATGGGGCCAGATTGGACCGAGCAAACGGGTGATATTGAGGTCTTCAATAATCAAGGTCACGGTCTGGTTAACTTTTCCTTAATGACACATAACCCTACCAGTGGTGGTTACATTGGCTCCACCGTAAGCACTCGCTTTGATCACGGCGGCGGTTTGAATTATGTTGCCACGGTTGCTGGCTACGCAAATCTCTCCGACTGCATCTTTGTGAAAATCCAAGACAACAACATTGATGGTCTTTACGATCGCGTGTTCTTCTATCGCGGCAACAGCGGCGGTAGTTGGGGACAACCGAATTACTACTTTGATCTTGCCACCCCAACCGTCAGCGGCACGATGACCATGTCTTTCGATGCCACCGGTGACATTGCTTACTTGGATGTCGACAATGATGCTAGTGGTCTGGTGGAATCTTTTGCTTCGTCTGGATTGCTCGCTGTGGCTGGCGTCATGGGCACTGGCTACGGAATCGGCACCTACGGCCCGGCTTTGTTTGATGATGTCTCCATCAACGGCGGCTGTGGTGGTAGCGGGCTTGCTTACGCAATCACCGGCCTCGTTGGTGGCGGCACGGCAACCTTGACGGTCTCTGGTGCCACTGTTGGCGGCGGCGTTCTCATTGGTTACTCCTTGACTGGCGCAGGTCCTACCAACACTCCATTCGGTCCTGTTGATATGAGCAGTCCCATCACCCAGTTGCCAGTTTTGACTGCCAACGCTGCTGGTGTTGCATCCATGACCACGGGCGTTCCAGGACGCGCAACGGGTCACACGGTTTACACCCAGGCAGCGGATTTGAGCACCAGCGCGCTCACCAACTCGCTGGCCGAAGTGGTTCTCTAAAAGGTATCTTGCCTTTGCCTAGCGGCCTCCCACGTTTGTGGGGGGTCGCTTTTTTATTGATCCGCACGGAAAATGCCTGGCTGGAGGCACACTTTGCAATGCGTTAAGATGCGTGGGCATGGAAACCAACCTTACCGCGCTCGGAGCCTTCTGCCTGCTACTTGCAGGCATGTTTCAGCTCTCTTCGGTCGGTCGTGATAGTGCAAAATATCGTCTGGTACTGTTGCTCGGCGCGCAAATGACCTCCCTTGCACCGCTGCGTGGCGCCATGCAATCGAAAGCTCGCGCCCAAGTGGCCGCCATTTTGTGGGTGGTCGGCTCGGCCACCATCGTGGTTGGAGAAATTTTTCACGTCGGCATTTCCACCGTGTTTTTTTATTCCATCCTCGGCGGCATGACTGGCTTATCGGTCTTCCTCATTGTGTTGCAAGCCGGATACGTGGAAAACGCCATGCGTCGTTATTTGTTGACCCACCTGCGGGAGTTCGCGTTTAGCTTTGAAGACAACTTGGCGCTCACTCGCGAGATTGGCGATTTGTTTGGCTTACCCAGTGCACACGAAGACACTCTGGAAAGTTATGTGCGCAAACTGCGGGAACGGCTCGGCCTGAAGGAGCCACAATCGAAACTATTTGGCCGACGCGCTCCGCACGCCCGCGTTTAAACTTGTGCATGTCCGAGCTGGCGCGCGCGCGTCATCCTAGGCGTGAACAATCCCAAGTGGTTACGTGCATGGACTCGCGCTTGGTTGCAGCCTGGCTGCTGCGTGTGTCACGCGGTGGAAGTCACTCTTGTGGAGGCAAGTCCAGGCTTGCTGTTGTGTGGTTCTTGCGCACAGGAATGGGGGCCTCTTGGTGGCGCTCAGGAAAAGTTTGGGCTGGATTCTCGTCAGGCGTTTTGGCTCTATGAAGGCAGTGTGCGGCGCCTGTTGGTGCAAGCCAAGGAAATGCCTCATAGTGCGCAAGCTTGGGCTTTGTTGCATGCCATGAAGTCTTCCATGCACCAGCTCACTATCCCCAAGGGTGTGCTGTGGACCACTCCACCGCCTTCTTGGAAACGCCGTTTACACGCTTGGTATTTGCCGCAGTTTCTAGCTCTTGGGTTGGCCCAAAGTCAAGCACAGCCGCAGCGCCAGCTTCTGGTTCGTCGGCGCCGAGTCGGCGATCAGGCGGAATTGAATGGGGCTGCGCGGCGTGCCAATTTGCTGGAGGTCTTTGCGGGGCGGCGGGGGTTAAAAACAAACCAAGCACCCCAGCGCGTGATGTTGTTCGATGATGTGTCCACCACTGGAGCCACCATGGTGGAGGCGGCCCGGGCCTTGCGGGTGTTGGGGGTTCAAGAAGTGCATGGCTTGTGCGTGGCGGTGGTGCCTTAAAGTGCTCGGCAAGGCGGCTTGTTAGAATCCTGCTTGATGCGCGTGTTCCTCAACCTATTTGGTGGTGTCGCCGGCGACATGTTGGTCGGTGGTTTGCTCGACGCAGGTGCGGATGCCAAATTATTGGATCCTTTGCTTGCTTGTTTACCCCCCGGCGAGGTGCAAATCCATGTGGAGCGCTCGTTGCGCCAGGGAATCGCCGGCACGCACTTTGTTGTGGATGCCAAAGAAGTGAGCACCCATCGTCACCTAAGCGATGTCTTGGCGATCTTAGGCACCATGCCACTCACCCCACGTGCTTCCCGTTGGGCGGTGAGCGCTTTTCAAGAGCTCGCTCATGCCGAGGCGCGCGCCCACGATTGCGCTGTCGAGGAAGTGCATTTTCACGAGGTTGGCGCCATCGATGCGATTGTGGATATCGCCGGTGCTTGTACCTTACTCGATAGTTTGGAGCCCACTGCCGTGTTTGCCTCTGCCATTCCCGTGGGCAGTGGCGTGGTGCACTGTGCACACGGCACCATGCCGGTTCCTGCCCCGGCAACCCGTTTCCTGCTCGAAGGCATGCCAACTTGTGGATTTGATTTGGTGGGTGAGCGTGCAACACCAACCGGTGTGGCATTGTTGCGTGCCTGGCAAGTCCAATTCGCTCCGCGGGATGCAGCGGTATGTCATCGCGCAGGCCATGGCTTGGGCACCCGCAACCCCGATGATCGCGCGAACCTGGTGCGCGTAGAGTTAGAGTCCGCCGCAACCGCCGCCGAGTGGCTGGTGGAATTCCGTTGTTTGGTGGATGATCAATCAGGCGAAGTCATTGGCGACGCACTCGCACAGCTGCGTCGTGCGGGTGCCCTGGAAGCCTATGCATGTGCAGCGACTACCAAAAAGGGCCGACCAGCTTTTGAAGTAGTGGTGTTATGCGAAGTGCCACAACAGCAACACTTTCAAGATTTGATGTTTCGCTTACTTGGCACTTTGGGCTTGCGCGTGACTCCTCTGCAACGGGCCACTTTGCCACGCACGGTGTACACACGCCAGGGTGAACAGGGGGAGTTGGTGTGGAAAAAACGCCGCTACTACAACGGCGAAAGTGCTCTCAAACCGGAGTTTGAGTCGCTGCGTGCACGCGCGCTCGAACTTGGACTCACCCCGCGAGAACTCCTTCAACAACTCGAACACTTCCGCGAATGAGTGCGCCGATTGGCCGCCTGGCACCAAGCCCCACCGGCGTTTTGCACCTTGGCAATGCGCGAAGTTTTCTGCTTGCTTGGTTAGATATCCGCGCGCGTAATGGCCAGTTGCTGTTGCGCATTGAGGATTTGGATGGGCCGCGCATTCGCGCAGGGGCGGAACAGGCGGCCATTCAAGATTTGTTATGGCTGGGTTTGGATTGGGATGCGGAATGCCAGCGTCAAAGTGAACGCTTGCTGGTTTATCGCCAGGCATTGGAACAACTCATCCACAAGCAGCGGGCTTACCTTTGTAACTGCACGCGTCGCGATGTGGAAAATGCTGCCTCCGCGCCGAACCTGGGCGAAGAAGGCCCTATTTATCCGGGCACTTGCGTAGCACGCTTTGACCATACCGCTGCAGCCAAGCTGGCGCAGCAGGATGGCGTCATGCCAAACTTCCGTTTCCTAGTTGCTCCCGGCATCACTCAATTTGTCGACCGATTCGTGGGGCCTACTGCAATGGATGTTGCACAACAGCTAGGTGATTTTGTGATTTGGAAGCGTGCCGACGAAGCGGCCTATCAACTTGCAGTGGTGGTGGATGATGCAGCCAGTCATATTGATGAAATCCTACGCGGCGATGATTTGCTTTTTTCTGCTGCTCGTCAAATTCAGATTTACACGGCTCTGGAGCTACCTATTCCACACTTTGCCCATGTCCCATTGATACGCGGCGCAGATGGTCGCCGCCTTGCCAAACGTCATGGCGATACCAGTTTGCGTTCCTTGCGAGAGCAAGGTTTGAGCTCCAAGCAACTGCTCGGCTGGTTAGCGTGGCAATCTGGTTTACAAGCCGCACCCACACCCTGTACCGCTGCCGAGCTGGTTGCGGATTTTGATTTGCAATGTGTGCCTCCCACGCCGGTGACTTGGCGCGGCAGCTTTAACGCTTGAGAGATTTTTTGGCTTCGAGCAAAGCGCCGATTCCAAACGCGGCACCATATGGTCGGCCGTAGTCGTTCATAAAAAAATCAATCATGGAACCATCCGTCGCCTGGGTTTTAGCAACCTCTAGAACCAGAGCACCGTAATAACGCTGCACTGCTGCGGCATCTAACTCGGCCAGCACTTGGCCCGCATAGTAATGCCCGAACAGATAAAAGTAGCCCGAGTTCAAGTGGTAGGCCTCATGTGGATTGGGGCGGCCACGCGCAATATCTAAGTAGTGGTGCTCCTGAAACAGAAGGCCTAAGCCTTGGCGTAATTGTTCAGTGCTCATTTCCGCTGCATAGCCTGCTGCCGCAGCCCGATACAACGCCAAGTTGCACACTTGCATGCGCGAAAGTGATCCGCGAACGCGGTTAATGCCAGTGCCGGTAGACAGCGTTGGAATCGCATTCACGCTATAAGTGTAAGAGCCGTCCGGCAAGCGGCAGCGATTCAGCGCAGCGACGGCCGCTGGGATCACTTTGCTGTCTATTTCCCAGCCCAGCTTTTGCGCGTCTAGTAGGGCTAATACCACCACACCAGTCATAAAGGAAGTTCCCCATTGCGGCGGCGAAGTAGTGGCTTCGTCGTCGTAATAACCCCAACCGCCATTGGGCGACTGATAGGCGCATAGTTGTTGCAGCAGAATACGGCCGCGCACACCAATACCCACACCCTTGCCGTCAGCGCATAACTGTTCTATTTGCGCGGCCTGGGTCAAGGCGGCTAGGCCGTAAACATAAGCCCAAGTATTGTCAGTATCCCAGTCACTGACGCGCAGAATGGGTGGTGCGTTGACTACAAAATCCAGCCCTGCGTTGAGTGCCGAGGCCGCCCGTGGATTGTCTTCCACCTGCATCAAACTTATGCAGACTAAGCTGGTCACCGCGTATTGCCATGCTCGGTGCGTTTCTGGATTCGACCAAAAACGGTCGTAGATCATCGGGTCTTGTGGGCTGCCCCAAGTACCTTTTTGAGTTTGGGTAGCGATTAAAAACTCTAAGCCAGAGTGGATGATGCGCTCGGCTGTGCTGGCATACTCCCGCACCGCTGCAGTCTGGGGCGGTGCTTGTTCAACATCGGCAAGGACACCAGCTTGCTGGTTGCACACGCAAGTGGCGGCAAGAAGCAGACCGATCAACCTTCCGACTCCACGCCTTCCTCGGCCGCATCGGTTACCCCCGCAGCGGCGATTTTCTTTTTCAATTTTTTGATCTGCAACTCCAACTCAGCGGTTTCTATTTCTAACTCAGCGGTTTCCAACTCCTGACTTGCTATGACATTCTCTAAGCTCGCTTGTGCTAGTACGGCATCGTGACCAAGCGCTTTTTGTTGATTCGCCAAGCCGAAAGACCGCCACGCTAATAGGCCCTTCTCTTGGATGGTCACTTCCACTTTTTGGCGTTCGATACTGCGAGCGGCGCGGTCCATCACAATCTGTGCAGTTGCACTCGCTAAGGCGTTACTTTCATACATGAAAGACAGCTGCTCCCGTTCCTCGATGGCATCCGCCAGAGCATCTTGAGCGTAGTTCAGCGCAAGTTGCCGATCGCCAGTTTCAAGCTCGGCTTCGAAATCGCTGAACATTTGCAGGGCAGAACGGCTGGCATCCACTTCCGCTTGGGCAGTGAGCATGCCTAAATCATGGTCCGTCAACAACGCCGTCAAACGTAAGTGTGCAAGGTTCAGCTGTTGTTGCGCAACACGTAATTCTTCAGCCGGGTCCTGAGCGGCTTCTTCGGCAGAATTTTCGTCATCAGGATTTTGCGCCAACAAACTAGGAATGTCTGGAAGGAGCAGAAAGCCAAACAGGGCGACCAATACGGTAGGGAGGAAGAAGCGCATAGCAAAACATTAGCAAGAAGACGCGGTCGGCGCGGACCCTCCTAGCAAAGAAAAACCCCGCGCAACACGGCACGGGGTTTATGGGGCCAGAACCTCTCCGGCTTAGTTCTGGTAAGGATCTTTGGAATCGTGGTTGACGGTGAACTTCAGCGCTGCGTCCACGACATCTGGTTTAAAGCTGTAGGCTGGAACATAAACACTAGGCCGGGCCGTTGCAGCGCCAAAGCCGGTGTTGTGGCTACTGAATACGCCGAAAAGAGAACTCCAAATACTGCCCTGCCGTTGGGTGTAGGGCGTGTTGGTATCGTGATTCAGGAAGTACTTGGCAATGCCGTCGCCAGTATCAGCCAATCCACCTTTGTGCGGTGGGGTGGTCTCGCGGACGTCGAAAGACCGAGAACCAGCAGCATCTCCATTGCCATCACCAAACGGCATAGACATGGAGCAAGAGGCAAGCGTGAGGCCAAGGACGGCACAGGATTTGAGAAGGAGGCGCGACATGATCGAGTTCAGGTACTACTGAGAGCGGGTTAGCCTAAAGAGTAGAGAGGGCCGAGGCTCTCGTCAAACACTAGGCGCAGTTATCCTTGGGGAAGGTTATGGCTTCCGAACCCTTTCGTAACGCACGTGGCACACGGGATTTGTTTCCCGACGACCTCCTGCTGATTCACCACCTTGAGCGCACGGCCGTTGCGGTGGCGCGGGCGGCCTCCTACCAGGAAATCCGCACGCCTCTTTTTGAGGAAACCCGCCTGTTTCAGCGTTATCTCGGCGAGGCCAGTGATGTCGTCGAAAAGGAGATGTTTACGGTTCCCAGGCGTTTGGCCGAGGGTTCTGCGGCCCCATCCGAGCAACAGTCGTCCTCCTTCACTTTCCGCCCTGAAGGCACCGCCAGTGTGGCCCGCGCCTATGTTCAGGGAGGTTTCGCCAAACGTGCTCCGCTGCAAAAGTGGTTTTATGTGGGGCCCATGTTCCGCTACGAGCGTCCTCAAAAAGGCCGCGAGCGCCAGTTCACCCAGTTTGGCGTCGAGGCTTTTGGCGCCCAAAGTCCAACTTTGGATGCGGAGGTCATTGCCATCGCGGTGGAGTTTTTTAAGCGGCTCGGTTTTGGTGCGGAATTGGAGGTGCGCCTCAATTCCATGGGTGATCCTTCGGACCGTGAACTATGGCGCGTAGCGTTACGGAGTTTTTTTGCGCCACAGTTTGCCACGGATGCGGCGGTGCGTTGCGCCGATTGCCGGGACCGTTTTGAGCGTAACATTCTGCGTTTGCTTGATTGCAAGGTGGCGCAATGTCAAGAGCTCAATGTTGGTGCCCCGGATTTGTTCGAGTTGATGAATGCGGAGGCAACTGCCCACCACCAACAAGTCGGCGCGGCCTTGTTGGCGCTTGGTTTCCCAGCCATAGAAGACCGTAGCATTGTGCGCGGTTTGGATTACTACACACGCACTGTATTTGAAGTGCATTATCCACCGCTAGGTGCGCGTTCGGCCTTGTGTGGTGGAGGCCGTTACGATGGTTTGGTTGCCGAAATGGGCGGAAAGCCTACCCCAGGTGTAGGTTTCTCGATTGGATTTACACCCACCGAACTGGCTCTCAAAGAGTTACATTTACCCGCCGCCGCAGATCTCCAAGATTTGGTTTCTGCTCAAGCCCCACAAGTTTATGCCATTGCCGGGAGTGAGCAGGATCGGCTGCCGTTGTTGGCTCTCACCGAACAACTCCGTCGCAGTGGGTTACGCTGTGAATTCGATCACCGCGGCAAGTCGCCCAATGCGCAGATGAAAGAAGCCCTTAAATCGGGGGCGCGTTTCTTTCTGACCTTGGATTCTGCCGCCAGCGGCGCTACTTCGGTTTCTTTGCGTGATCAAAATGACAACCAGCCACGTACCATTGCTGTAGCCGCAGCTGCAGCCGCGATTCACGCAGCCTTGGCCTAAATCATGCATTTGGTGGTCTTTGGCGGTTCTTTCGACCCGGTGCATCGGGGCCACCTGGCGATGGCCGACGCCGTGCAAAACCAGCTCCATCCTGATTTAATCCTGTGGGTGCCGTCGTTCCACGCGCCGCACAAACAACAGCGTGCGCCAGCTGCAGCGAGTATCCGTTTGGCGTTATTGGAAATCGTGGTGGCGCTGCGTCACGGTGAAGAAGTTTGCACACTTGAAATTGAGCGACAAGGTTTTTCCTTTACGGTGGATACTTTGCGCACATTGGCCACGCACTATGAGAATGCCGAGCTTAGCTTGTTGCTTGGTGCGGACTCTCTCGAGCATCTCCTCACCTGGCGGGATGTGCCAGAGTTATTTACACGCGCTCGTTTTGTCTTTGTGCCGCGGCCAGGATGGGGGGCCGCGCAACTGGAAGAGTTTCGCGGCCAACTCGCGCCACACCTACAGAAACTTTTTCGTGCAGATTTCTTGCCGATGATGGAAGTGCCGGTGAGCTCCACCGCCATGCGTGCTGCTCTCGCAGCGGGTCAAATGCCTGCGGATTTGCCGCAGCTGGTGCAACTACACATCGCGGCACATGGTTGTTATGGCTTTACCAAAGTTTAATTTTGCCGGCCTCGCGTAAGAACGCTAGCACTTGCTCGCGATCTTGCCAGTTGGGAGCAGCCTGCATCACTTCTGTCACTAAGGCCGCGCGTACGTCAGCCAATTCGGTAACGGTTCGCTCCATGACTTGCAGAATATGGAAGCCAGCACCGGATTCGATGATGGCGGAGTTTTGGCCTACCGGTAATGAGGCTACTGCGGCGGTGAAATCGGCCCCATAAAGTCCGGGGCGGAACACCGGAAGCTCGCCTTGGCGGGTGCTGGAAACTTGATCTTGCGAATATTTCGCCACCATATCCTCAAAGGCGGCACCTTGTTGCAATTCCAAAAGGCAGCTTTCTGCCAGTTTACGGGCGGCAGCCTTCATCTCTTCGGGTTTGATATCGGCGGCTTTTTCACCGTTGCGAATCCGTTCGGCACGCAAAAAATGCGGCATCACCAGCACATGGCGCACTCGCACCTTGACGCCATCATCCCCATATTTCGCCACAAAAGCACTCTGAATGCGGTCGTCAGTGGGTACCCGGGTGGCGAGTACCAACTGATCCAGCAGTTGCTCCTGCACCAAATCAATCCGCAGATTGGAGGTGAACATCTCCATCGTTTGGCCAGCCTCCCGCAGTAGAACTTCGAATTCTTCAGGGCTGCGGCCCTGCATGCTGGGCTCCAAACGCTCGTTGTAGGTGGCTTCCAGCGCCGATTCATCAAGGGTTAAGCCGTAATCCGTGGCCGCTTGTTTGACCAAAACATGGTCTATCAGCTGGTTCAGAGGGCGCTTGCCGTAGCGAGTCCAGAGGAAGTCCTTATATTCCTGCAGGCCGATTTCGACTTCTCCAACCCGGGCCACAATGCCATTGGCGAGCGGTGGTTCAGCTTCTTCCTGCTGCGCTAGAGCGGTCGAAGAAAGGGAGAGGCACAAGGCCGAGAGTAAAAAAAGGGTACGGTGGTTCATGGCAGTTGCAGCAAGTGGTGAGGGAACCGAGAATACCTGCCGCCCGCTGTCACAGGAAGCCTGTGCGCGGTTCTTGTTTTGATAGCCATCATCTCTGACTTGCATTCCAACATCGAAGCGTTGGAGACCGCCCTGACGGATATCGAGTCCCTCGGTGTGGAAACGGTGGTGTGTCTCGGCGATGTCATTGGCTATGGCGCTTCGCCGCGTGAGGTCATCAATTTGGTGCGGGAGCGCTGCAAGGTATGTCTACAAGGCAACCATGATGCCGCTCTGCTCAACGATCAAGATGCCTTTGGATTTAATGAACGTGCGTTGACGGCTCTCGACTGGACCCGTCATGCGATGGATCCAGAGCACGAAGATCACTGGGAACTGTGGGATTGGTTAGGTGCCTTAGTGCCGTCGATGGAACTGACCCCAAACGGCTACGAGTCGGTGCAAATTGTGCACGCCTCACCGCGCGAACCGCTGGCTGAATATTTGATGCCCACTTTGGCCCACAATCATGAGCGAGTCTTGGCCAACTTTGAAGCCGCCGAGCATCGCATTACTTTTTATGGCCACACGCATCACCCCGGTTGGTTTGCCGAGGGTAGTGCTTTTCAACGCTCTGTAGGGCCAGATGTGGTGCTCAAATTTGAGCAGGAGCGTCGCTACATGATCAATGTGGGTTCCGTGGGTCAGCCGCGTGATGGCGATAAGCGCTTGTGCTACGCACTTTTTGATGGTGAAACCCTTCGTTACCGTCGCCTCGACTATGATGTCGAAGCGACTGCTCAACGCATCCAACGCGCGGGTTTGCCCGATAGCTTGGCTGCACGTTTGTTGCTCGGCCGCTAAACGCCGGCCTCTGTCTTTCATTCAACGCTTTCCAGCATGGGAAAACGCTTCATCACCATTGCCCTGTGGAGTCTGGTTGCAGTCTTCATCATTCAGACTTGCTTCAAGAAGGATACTCCTGAAGTCATCGCTGGCCAATCCCAATGGCTAGAGAGTTTCGAAACGGCTCCTCCCCTGGAGTACGATTTGATTCTTGAAAATGACAAGGTTCGCACCGAATGGAGCCAAAATGGTGCCTCCTGTGGCCGCATCTTGCTGAAGCAGTTCACACCCGAGTTGCATCAAGGCGATATCGTCAAAGAAGATTGGTTGGTTATTTACGATTCGACCTGGGTGGAAGCAAAAGCGGGCACTAGCGCTTCTAGTTACCGCCGACGGGATGCCTTCCGTTTGTTGGAAGACCAGTCGGATTTCCTCCTTCCGGCCAATCCCGATACACGCGTGAAGCCGAACCTGGATTCGGTTATATGGGAAGCTTCGTTTAATAGCGCGCGCACCGAGCTGACTTTCAAAAAGTCTTTCGTGGAGGGGGGCGTTGATCTCACTAAAACGGTGCGCTTGGAGGCTGGCAACTATCACATTGATGCTGAGGTCTCAGCGGTGCCGCGGAGCAAAATTGCGGTTGGTCGTGATATCACTTTGTCTTTGTCGACGGGCGGCGGTATTCGCACTACCGATGACAACTTTTATCCCAACCCTTACGTTGGAGTGGCCACGACCGAGTATGGCAAACTGGATGATGTCGATTTCTTGTTGCCTAATGGCAAGCCCAAGGCCAATCGTGCGGTTGCCGAGCGGTGGACGGCACCAGGTATTCCATTCGTGGTGGAGGGCTCCAAGTACTTTTTATCTTCCATCCAAGCCTTGGGTTCGAGTGGCTTCCAAGGCGCGGTTGCCGAAGTTTTATTCGACGACCTCGCCGCCGCCAAGGATATGCAAATCCAGGGTGGCTCGGCGGTGTTAAGCCCTGCTTCGGAGTATTGGAAGCGTGCTTCGGTAGCCGGAATTTTCAATCTGCATTTAGGCACGTTGGACACCGCCGAGCGCAAGCAGTTTCTGTGGTACATCGGCCCCAAAGACACGCGCATACTCACCAGCGAGAAATACGGCGACCTCTCAGAAATTATTCACTACGCGGATTACGGTCGTTCCTTCTTCTACCGCTTGTTTCTGACGTCCTATGTGGCTCCGGTGTTGTTGTGGATCATGAATTTTTTCCACAGCATCTTTGGGAACTGGGGAGTGGCCATTATTTTGCTGACCATCGTGGTGAAGGCAGCGGTGTTTCCGATTATGCGCCACAGTCAGATCAAGATGGCGGGTTACCAAGCCAAGATGGCGAAGGTCAAACCACAGCTGGATGCGATTAACAAAAAATACGGCAAGGATCCTCAGAAGAAGAATGAGGAGACCATGAAAATCTACAAGAAGCACAAGCTGTCACCGCCAGTAGGGGGTTGCTTGCCGATGTTTTTGCAGATGCCGATTTTTGTTGGCTTGTTTCAAGCCCTGCGTTCGTCGATTCTAATTCGCCAAGAGCCTTTCTTTGGCTGGATTGAAGACTTGGCGCGTCCTGATGCGCTGATTAATTTTGGTCACCCGGTGATGAATTTTTTCCCTTTCACCAATGTCACTACTTTGAATTTACTGCCTTTGATCATGGTGGTGTTGTGGGTGGTCCATCAACGCGCCATGCCCAAACCCACCGATCCTCAGCAGGCGCAAATGCAGAAGATGATGGCCTTCATGCCGATTCTTTTCGGTTTGATTCTCTACAACTACGCAGCTGGATTGTCGCTCTACATGATTACCTCATCTTCGATTGGTATTTTCGAGCAGCAAGTCATTCGCAAGCGTTGGCCGGTGCCTGGCAGCCCTCAAGCCAAAGCTCTTGCTGAGAAGGCAAGCCCCAAGGGTGACGGCTAACAAGCAGGATGTCATCGTGGCGCCAGCGACCCCAATGGGCGCGGCGCCTCGGGCGGTTCTGCGCTTGAGTGGACCGCATTTATTAGACGAAGCAGGCCGCTATTTGGCATTTTGTAAGCCTTTGCCCGCGAAGCGTCGGCAGGTTCTCGAAGTGCAGTTGGAACCGTTGCCGGGGATTTTTTTACTTGCGAATTTATTGGTTTTCCCCGGGCCGCATTCTGCCACCGGTGAAGATGTTTGCGAACTCCACATGCCGAGTTCGCCACCTTTAGTCGCAGCGCAGTTACAGCAGCTCTTAGCTTGCGGTTGTCGTCTCGCGGAGCCTGGCGAATTTACGCGCCGCGCCTTTATGCATGGCCGCTTAGATCTCACCCAAGCCGAAGCGGTGTTGGAGTTAGTGGAAGCACGGTCGTCCGCCGCAGCCAAGTCCGCCACCCAAGTTCTAGGAGGTTCTCTTGGCAGTGCGATGCGTGCCTGTCGCGCCGTGTTAATCGAAGCCCTGATGGAACTGGAGGCCGGCCTTGATTTTGAGGAAGGCGATTCTCAAGATCTGGCGCCCGGGGAAGTGAAAACTCTGCTCCAGCGCGCCACCACGCTCTTGCAATCTGGTTTGCTGGCGGAACAGCAACGCATGTTGCGCCACGGCGGACGCTTTCGCATTGCCTTGCTGGGCGCTCCCAACGCCGGCAAGAGCACATTGTTTGGCGCACTCACTGGCACCCCTAGTTTGATTTCCGCCGACGTCGGCACTACCCGAGATTGGCGCGAGGCAAGCTGGCAGCCGCCGGCATCGCCATTACCGCTGACTTTGGTGGATTACCCGGGTTTGGGTGGCGTCGCCATAGATGCACGCGATCTTGCCGCTCGTGAGTTGGCGCAACAAAGTTTGGCCGGGATTGATTTGGTGTGGTTGTGCGTTGCTCCGGAGACCGCTGTGGCGGTGTTGCCGAGGATCTTGCCGGCGGTGGCGCGGGTGGTGGTATGGACACAAGGCGATCGCGGCGTCCAGCCAAGCGCCGCATTACGCCGGGCAGTGCTGCATTTAGCGGGGGTAGAAGCTCCTCAAATCGAGGTTGCGTGTGGGTTTGCGGGCGCTTTGCAATCAGGATTAGGGCCTTTAGAAGCGGCCACATTGGCGGCTCTAAGTCGAGATGAGCAAATACTTTCTGATCATATCGCCCATGGGCATCGGCACCAGGAGGCACTCTCCGAAGCCCTCCAGGCGGTGGCCCAAGCCGCGCACTGGGATGCGGCTGGTGGGCACCAAGATTTGGTGGCGGAGGAGCTGCGTGGGGCTTTGGTAGCACTGGCTTTGTTGGTGGGTGAGTTCACTCCTGAAGACGTGCTGGATCGCTTGTTTTCCTCCTTTTGTATCGGAAAGTAGCTTGCCGCAAGATGTTGTGGTAAAAAGGTTCACGTCTGTTGGACCCCACAACCCCTTGTTGCCTTGCGTTGCCCTTACTGTCAAGCTGATCATGACCGTGTCATTGATTCGCGTTCTGCCGCGGATGGCTTCTCCATCCGCCGGCGCCGCGAATGTATGCAGTGCAACCGCCGTTTCACCACTTATGAACGGATGGAAGAAACTCCTTTGCGCGTGGTCAAGAAGGATGGTTCCCGTGTTCCATTTGATCGTGGGCAGATTCTCAAGGGCATGCTGAAAGCTTGCGAGAAGCGTCCGGTCTCGATGGAGGATTTGGAAAAAATTACTTCCAGCATTGAACGCCGCCTAACGGAAATGTTTGATCGGGAAGTGGGCAGTAAATATATTGGCCAATTGGTGATGGAAGAGATGAAAAAACTCGACCAAGTGGCTTATGTGCGTTTTGCTTCGGTGTACCGTGAATTTAAAGATGTGGAACAATTTATTGTGGAGTTGAAACCATTTCTCGAAAAGAAAGGTGGTGCCGCGCACTAATCTGCGCCGCGTTGTGAAACGGGATGGCTCCGAACAGAGCTTCGACGTTTTGCGCTTGACGGAAACCATTACTGCGTGTTTGCAGGGTGTAGGGGGAAATCCTGTACTTGCCCAGCAATTCACCAGTACCGTAGTGGTCCGCGCTGCCAATCCTTTGGGTTTAATTCAGAGTGCTGGTTTGGCGCAAATTGTGATTGATGTATTTGAAAGCTACGGCTGTAAGGAAGCAGCAGAAGCCTTTGCCTGGTATCGCTTGGAAGAAGAAGAAGTCGTGGCCGGTTTGCGCGTGCATACTCAAAGTGGCCGGGAAACGACTTCGCGCCACTGGGAACGCGCGCGCTTGGCGCGCTCCCTCATGCGCGACCGATATTTTGAAGGGAGTGTGGCGCGCACCGTTGCCCGTTGTACCGAACGGCGCTTGGTGGCTACCGGACTGCGACATCTTACGGGTCGTTTAGTTGCGGCCTTAGCGGAGAATGAGTGCCGTACCATGGGTTTGCGTGGCGAACCCCTGCATTCCGAAAATCTCGGTATGGAGCGCCGCCAACTGCGTGCGTGGCTGGGTGGTGAATGTTTACCTGCAGGCACCGGGGATACGTCCCTCCCCACTTTAGGCGCTGCGGGGCAAGATGCGCGGCCTGTATTGGGAGCGGAATTGCTTGCTCGTTTTGCTCTAGAGGAAGTGCTCACGGCACCGCAGTTGGCCGCTTGGCGCGCAGGGCGTTTTGATTTGCTGGGGCTTGGTGATTGGTTGCGTCCACTGCGCCTGTGGTTGCATCCTGCGGCATTGGAAACAGAGGAAACATTCTGGCAACGCGTCGCGCGCATGCGCATGGAATGTCATGAGGTACAAGTGTTTCTTCCAGCCTCAGCAAAATTCGGGGCACTCTCCCGCACGGCCCCAAACTGGTTGCAAGCCCCCGGTGTGTGTTTGCGCTTGTCTACCTCGGATCCGCAACTTGCCCTGGATTGGGCCAAGCAAGAGTTGTGGCACTCTATGCCTGCGGCTGCTTTTCTGCGCGCGGATGCGAAGCTTGCCAAACAGTTAGTCAGCCTCGGCTTCACCATCACGCAGTGGCAGCCACCGCGACGTTTTCCCGCGCAAAGTGATTTAGAGGAAAACCGCATCGAGCGCGGTGCCGTCATCAATCTGGTGCACTTGGCAGCGGCCGCCGGAGCGCTGGCGGTAGAGGAATTTTTCGCCATGGTGCAAGAGAGCCTAGATTTGGCTTGTGCGGCATTGGCGGCCTTAGTGCGGCGCGCAAAAGTTGCCGCGCGGCCACGGGTGGTGATCCTCCCGGCAGGGCTAGATGCTGCTCTGGAGCTCCTCTTCCCGGACTCAGCACTGCGGGAAGCGCGGTCGCGGCAGTTTCTTTTGTCGCTGCGGGATCGTTTTGAGCGCGCTGCACAAGCTCATGAACTGCGTTTAGAGCATAGTAATCCACCGCATCCGCAAGCCGTCGGCACTCGCTTGGCAGAGCGCGATGGTGTGCTTGGGCCAATTGCCTACCGTTGTGGCTGGTTTCCGGGCCAGCTCGATGTTGCAATGGTGACCTTGGCCCTCGCTACTGCCCCCTGGCTGGAAATCCCAGCCGCCCAATTGCATAGCAGTTCTTGGTCCGGCAAACTGCTTCCACGTACCCCTGTCGACACCCAGTCGCACAGCAGCGAGACCTAATCCCGCATGCACTTAAAACGAATTGAACTCGAGGGTTTTAAATCCTTCGCCGACCGCACCGTGATTCCAGTGGAACACGGCCTTACTGGTATTGTTGGCCCCAACGGCTGTGGTAAATCCAATGTTGTGGATGCTCTTTTATGGGTGATGGGCGAACGCTCCTCCAAAGCACTGCGCGCCGACGCCATGGATGATGTCATCTTCAAGGGGGCGGAAGGCCGTAAAGCTGCACCCTTCGCGATGGTGGAAGTCATCCTTGGCGATTCCAAGGGAAGGATTGCCGAAGTTGGCGGTGAGGTTGCGGTTGGGCGACGTCTATTTGCCAATGGCGACGCGGAATATTTACTCAACGGCCGCAAAGTGCGGCGCAAAGATGTGCGCGAAGTGCTTATGGACACGGGCCTCGGGGTACAGGGTTATATGGTTTTGGCGCAGGGCAAAATCGATGCCGTGCTCGCTGCCAACCCGGAAGAACGCCGTAGTGTTTTTGAGGAGGCTGCGGGGATTTCGCGTTACAAAGCGCGGCGCCATGAAACCGTTATCAAGCTAAGTCGGGTCGATGTGGATTTGGCGCGCGTGGATGATGTGCTAGAAGAAGTTTCGCGCGCGGTACGTTCCTTGCGTTTGCAAGCCGGCAAAGCGCGACGTTTCGTGGAGATGCGTGATCGTTATCGCGAACTCCGTGTACGTTTAGCCTTTACCGATTCCAACTCGTTGCGTGGCAAAGAGAAGCAGTTACGCACTTCTGAGGCTGAGCTCAAAAGCGTGATCGAGGAGTTGCGTAACGAGCGCGATAGTGTTGCGGAAAAACTTTCTGAGCTGGAGCGCGAAGAGCAAGTTCTACGCGAGCGGCATGATGCGCTGCGCTCGGAAGCTGGAGAAGTCAAAGAGCGTGCCGCCGGACTGGAAGAGCGTGTTCATGGTTTGGAAACCCGCGCGGCCGAAGGCGAAGCGCGTATCGAACGCGATCGTGCGCGCTTGCAGTTACTAAAAACCGAGGAAGTCAGCGGGGCGGAAACAGATCGCGCTCTGCAGCAAGAACACGCTGAGCGTTCGGCGGCTTTGGAGCAAACACGCGTGGTGTTAGGAGAAGCCGAAGCCGCGTTCAAAGTAGCGCGCGAGGCCAAAGCCGCCTTGCGTACACGGATGGACGAGTTGCGCCGTTTGGTGCTCAATGCCTTACAGGAGCGAACCCAATGGAATAACAAAGTAGCCAGTGCGGCGAAACGGCGCAGTGAAGCAGAGGGCGAGATGAAGGCGCTGGAGCGGCGTCGCGCCGAACGTAGCAGCGAAACGCAGAGCGTCAGCGCGGATTGTGTGGCACTCAAGCAGCAATTGGCAGAGTTGCAGGCTGTGGCCACTAACGCGGATGTTGCTGCCAAACAAGCACAAGAAGCAGTGGAGCAACTTCGCGATGAACGCAAAGGCTTTGCCAGTACCGCGCATGCTGCGCGTCAACGGCGCGCCTCGGCCCAAGCGCGGGTGGAGGCTTTCAAGGTTGTGGATGCCGAAATGCCTGGTGTGCCAGAACACTTGCGCAAATTTATAGAAGAGCAGCGCCAAGGAGTCGGGGGTTGGTTGCTCGATGGTATTCAGATCCAGCAACCCTGGGATCGCTTGCTGGAAAACCTGCTTGGCCGCTTGCAACACGCTTTTTGGCTCGAAAATGCTGCCGCCACCAAGGATCTTCCAGACGGTGTCTTTGACTTTTTCTTTAGCGCTCCAGCCGCGCCAGAAACTCCTTTAGTCATTGAAGGCGTAGACACGTTACGCGCCATGTTGAGTGGCAATGCTGCCGCTGGTGACGCCTTGTGCGCGCGCTTCGGTGCGGTGTTCTGCGTGGCTACGGCCAGCGCGGCGTCTGCTCTTGCCGCCACTTATCCAGCAGCGCTGTTTCTTTCTGCCGATGGCGAGATGTATGGTCGCGGCTATGTGCGCCGTGGCATGCTTTCCGAAGATGCCGTGGGGATGTTGGCGCGGCGCAACGGCCGCGACCGCGCGCTGGCTTCTTTAAAGGAGTCCGAAATTGAATTTCAAGGCGCCCACTCTTTGGAAGAAGATGCCGCATCTCAGTTGGTGGTTGCCGAACAACTTTCGTTTGATGGTGCTGCCGAGTTGCGTCAGGCCGTCGCCAACCGGGAAGAGCTTGCCAGTCGCTACAAGGGTGCGGCGCAACGGGAACAAAGTTTGCAAGAAGAGAGTCGTGCGATGGAGCGCCAGGCGCAAGAATTGCGTGTGGTTCTCGAACAAACGACTGCAGTGGAAGTGGAAGCTGCCGGACGTCGCGACGCGGTGGAAGAAAAGCGCATTCAGGTCAACACCGAACTGGATCATTTGCAAGCTGAGGTGGATGCCCGCGAAATCAGTTTTGAGGCCTCTGCACAGGCCTTGCAAGAAGCTCGTGTTGCGCATGGGGGCTTGGAGCAAGAGGATCGTTTGTGGCGCAATCGCCACGTCGAATTGTTGGAGCGCACCGAGAAGCAAAACCGCGAGCGTGGCGAGTTGCAGACGGAAGTTGGCGAGCTCGATGTACGCTGTGTGGAATTGCGTGCCGCCGCAGAAGCTGCACGCATCGAACGCACCGTGCTGTTGGAGCGCCGCTCGGATTTGAGCGAGCGCGTGGAGCAAGCTACTGCGCAGTTGCAACGTGCTAGCCACGCATTGCAAGATGTACGCGCGCGCAATCAGGTGGAATCAGGACGCTTGGAACAGTTGCTAGAACAACGTCAGGGTTTGGCGCTTGAGGTGCAAAAGGTTCATATGCTGCTGGAGGAACTTATCCGCAGCGTGATTGAAGAATTCGGCCAACCTTTAGAAGACTTAGCGAGTGGTTTGGAGATTGATACCCAAGCGCCTTTGCCAGAGGGTGGGGTGGAGTTGGAATTCCGCGATGAACTGTTGGCGTTGAAGCGTCGCATGGAGAGCCTGGGCTCGGTCAACCTCGATGCTGTGCGCGATCTTGAAGAGCGCCAAGAGCGCGAAAATTTCTTAATCAGCGAACGAGATGATTTGGTCGCTGCGAAAACGGATTTGGTGCAGACTTTAGAAGAGCTTGATATCAAATGCCGAGAGCGTTTTGTGGATACCTTCGCGAAAGTACAAGTGCAGTTTGAGCATATTTTCCGCCGTTTGTTCCGCGGTGGCATGGCCTCCTTGAAGCTTGAAGATGGTGCCGATCCGCTTCAGGCCGGTATTGAAATCAACGTGCGCCCGCCGGGGAAAGAACTGCGTTCCATCAATCTGCTTTCCGGCGGGGAACGCACCTTGACCGCATTAGCTCTGCTATTGGCGGTATTTCAATCACGGCCGTCGCCGTTTTGCCTATTGGATGAAGTCGACGCAGCCCTCGATGATGCCAACGTCGAACGTTTCGTCGACGTGCTCCATGACTTCACCGGAACCACGCAATTTTTGGTCGTGACGCACAACCGGATTACCATGTCGCGTTGTGAGCGCCTGTTTGGCGTCACCATGCGCAAGCGTGGTGTATCGATGGTGGTGAGTGTTGCGTTGGATCAAGTCGCCGGGGAAGGCGAGTTGGATCTTTCGCAAGCGCTTGCCGTTGACCCAGCGCGTACCCGAGCTTTGGAGCAAGCGCATCCGCAAGCGCCTTTGGCAAAGCAGCCTAGTGACCGCCGTGTGGCGGTTACTGAGGTCATCCCTAAGGTTGAAGCTGCCAGTAAAGAGTTTGAGGCCTAAAGGGGGCCTACTTACCGAATTCTTTTTCGATGCGGGGCAATGCCGCCGTCACCAAACGCCCGACGCGGGCAAGGGAGTTGGCGCTCACCTTGTCCAAAGTATCTTCCCTAGTGTGCCAGTAAGAATGGCCTGGACCAAAGTTGAAATCAATCAAATCAATGGTGGCTACATTCCGTTTGCGGAAGTGTAGGTGGTCGTCGTTAATGGGCCTCTGCCCAACGAAGATGCCAAGATCACCTAAAGATGCGGCGGTGCTTTCAAAGATGCTTTTTAAACGCGAATCGGAACCACTTTCTTGTAGGAGTCCAAGTTTGGCGTCGCCAATCATATCCAGCAGCACCAGAGCTTTGATGTTTTTGATGGTTTTGTCGGCTTCCATACGCTCGGCTAGAGAACGGCTCCCGAAAGTCGAGTTGGTGTCATTATGCCAAGGTATGAGCGGGAACAGTTCTTCGCCGTCAAACCAACACAGCACAATCGTCATGCCGTCTCGCGGGCCATCGCCCTGCAATTGGCGAGCGAGCTCCAGCAAAACCACGGTAGAACTACCGCCATCATTCGCCCCGACAAAACCGGCTGTATCGAAAGTATCGTAATGGCTAGCAATCCAGATTTCGCCTTTCTGCGTGCCCGCACGACGGGCCAAGATGTTGGCGCCTTGGACCACCCCGGTGCGTCGTGCACCTTCTGGCGGCATGGCTTCAAAAGCATCCAGGCTGACTTTCCAACCCTTCAGCTCACCTAGTATTTTTTGCATCCAAACGCGAGTTTGTTCGGCACCTTTCGTGCCAATACGCCGTGGTCCAATTTCTTCGCATAGATAGCGCAGATCTTCCATGGCGCGATCTTGGCCTTTGCCATCGGCGCCCCATACGGCATCCTTAGGATCACCGTGATCGTTTGAGCCCTGCGCTTGGGTGCCGCCACAGCTAGAGGTGAGAGCAACAAGCGAAAGCGCGAGCAGGAGGGTAGCAAACAGAGAAAAGGAAGGGCGGGGGAAGCTAGTCATGGCGTTGTGGTGAAGCAAGTAGGACATTCTACCCTTGGCGTGTCTACAATCCTGAGATGCAGTCCCAGGACCCTGGAAACCCCACCGACACCGCACCAATACGCGAGTTCACTGTTTTAGCAGTTGGGCTCGGAATCGTTGTGGGTTTAGTGATGTCACTGGCCAATGTATATCTAGGCTTATTTGCTGGAATGACCGTGAGTGCCTCGATTCCTGCTGCTGTGATTTCCATGGGATTGCTCAAAGGAGTGTTTCGCCGCGGCACCATCCACGAGAACAATATCGTACAAACCATCGCTTCGGCGGGGGAGTCGCTGGCTGCCGGCATCATTTTTACAATGCCCGCCCTGGTGATTGCTGGCGTGTGGAGTGATTTTGATTTCTGGACTACTACTTTGGTCGCGATGACGGGCGGTTTGTTAGGGGTAATTTTCATGATCCCGCTGCGCCGTCCGATGATTGTAGAAGACCAAGACCTCATCTACCCAGAGGGTGTGGCTTGTGCGAAGGTGTTGCGTGCCGGCGAAGAAGGTGGTGCTGGCATGAAAATGGTTTTTGGTGCGCTAGGTTTGGGTGCCTTGATCAAAGTATGCATCGATGGCGTGGGAGCCTTGACCGCTGGTCTGTCCACATCCTTCACTGTGGCAAGCTCGCGCGTCTTTGTGGGCATCATGGCGTCGCCTGCCTTGGTTGCCGTTGGCTTTATCGTGGGGTTTAACATTGCCGCCCTAGTGTTTCTGGGCGGCGCGATTTCTTGGTTCGGCGCCGCCCCTTTTCTTACTGCAACCACCGACTATCTCGTGGATGGAGTCGTAATCCCATTAGACCACGCGAGCTTAGAGGGTTTGGTAAAAGCCGATGTGCGTTTTTTGGGCGTCGGCGCGATGATCGTTGGTGGCCTTTGGTCCATCATTCAAATCCGCAAGGGCATCGCCCAAGGCGTGCGCGAAACATTTGGATCCTATCGCGCAGCTATGGATGAGGCGGTCCCTCCGCCTCCCAGTGATCAAGACTTGGATCGCCGCTGGCTGTTGTTGCTGTTGCTTGGCACCATCATCGTGGTGTTATTTTTATACTTCCGAGTTACCGATGATTTGACGGTTTCGTTGCTTGCCACACCACTGATGGTGGTATGCAGCTTTTTCTTTGTAGCGGTGGCGAGTTACATTGTGGGCTTGGTGGGCAGTTCCAACAGCCCAGTCAGTGGCATGACGATTTGCTCGGTGCTGCTCACTTCCGCTGCTATTGCGTTATTTGGCTATTCCGGAGAGATTGCGATTCTGGCCACCATGGGCGTTGCTGGGGTGGTTTGTTGTGCAACCTGTACGGCGGGCGATGTCTGTCAAGACTTAAAAACTGGCAACCTCATTGGTGCCACTCCTTTCCGCCAACAGTGGGCGGAAGTGATTGGGGTTATCACGGCCAGTTTCGTGATGGCGCCAGTTCTTGGGTTGCTCCACAGAGCCTATGGCATCGGTACGGATGTGCATCTGCCGGTTGAAATGCAAGGCAAGGCACTCGAGGCACCGCAAGCGCAGTTGTTCGCTTCGTTAATGGATGGTTTTTTTGGCAAATCAGAGTTGCCATGGCATTTGATTGCGGCAGGTGCTGTGGTTGGCGTGGTCATTATCTTGATCGATCAACTGGTGTTGCTGCCGCGGCGCTCCAAATTCCGCATGTTTCTCATGCCTGTAGCTGTTGGCATGTATCTGCCGCTGGGGCTGTCCACGGCAATTCTGGCCGGTGGAGTCATCGCTTGGATTGCCGGGCGCGCGCACCACGATGCAGATAGTCGCGAACGTGGACATGAAAAGGGGGTACTCTTATCCTCAGGCTTGATCGCCGGCGAGGCGATTGCAGGGGTGCTGATTGCCATCCCCATGGCGGCAAAAATAAAGCTGCCTGATTGGAGTAGCGGTCTTGCTCCATGGTTTACTCTGATGGCGGTAGTCTTTGTTGCCGGCCTGCTGATTCGAGTTGGAACTGCTAAAAATTAATTGTGAAACTGTCCATCGTCATTCCGATTTTTAACGAGGAGGAAACCCTGCTCGACATCATCGAACGCGTGCGCGCCACGCCTTACGAAAAGGAACTCATCCTGGTGGATGATTGCTCTGTAGACGGCACGCGGGCAATTTTGGCTAAGCTGGAAAACGACCCGGATTTATCGATTCATTATCACTCGGTGAATCAGGGTAAAGGTGCCGCCCTGCGTACCGGTTTTCAGCACGTGACCGGCGATATTGTGCTGATTCAGGATGCCGATTTGGAGTATGACCCGAGCGAATACCCAATTTTGCTTGAGCCGTTGGAACGCGGGCTTGCAGATGTCGTGTATGGTTCGCGCTTCAAGGGCGCACGGATGTCGAGAGTGCACTTGTATTGGCACCAGATGGCGAACAACTTGCTCACTTGGGCCTCGAATATGTTCACCAATCTGAACCTCACCGATATGGAGACTTGCTACAAAGTTTTTAGGGCGGAGGTGCTGGAAGGTATGGATTTAAAATCGAATCGTTTCGGATTTGAACCTGAAATTACCGCCAAGATCGCGCGCAAGCGTTTGGATGGGAAACGGGTACGGATCTACGAAGTGCCCATCAGCTACTATGGCCGTGATTATGCCGACGGCAAAAAAATTGGCTGGAAAGATGGCGTGGCAGCACTTTGGCACATTGTGCGCTACAACGTGTTTTCCTAAGCCCGCTCTGATTTACTTGCATTGGGGTGCGCTGCGTAGTGGGCCGCGCGCCGGAGCTACCACCAGTTCCACCGCGCTAAGCCCACGTTGTTGTAAACCTTGCGCGGCCGCAGCCAGCGCCAATTGGGGCGTATTATTTTTTAACGATAAATGCGCGAGCACCAAAGTTTTTAAACCATGCGGCGCCGCTGCCGCAAGGAACTCGCTGGTTTGATCGTTGGACAAGTGACCAAGATTACCGCCGACGCGCTCTTTGAGTGCCATGGGGTATGGCCCTCGAGAGAGCATCTGTTGATCGTGATTGGATTCCAGCACGAGCGTTTCTATGCCATCCAAAAGACCGGCTTCTTGTAGCACTTCCGTACGCCCTAAATCAGTGAAGTAAGCGGCGCGTTGGCCGTCAGCCTCGAAAATAAAACCGAAAGTGGGATCAGCATCGTGGGGAACTTCCACTGGGGTAATCAGCAACGGTCCAATTTGAAAACTACCGCGGTCTGCGATGGCTCGAAACTCGACATTGCGGCGCTGAAGTTCCGCCCAACCCGTACGCGTATTGGTTCCCAGCGCGGCTTCTGAAGCGTATAACGGCGCGCGGGCGCGGGCGGCCACCGGCACAATGTTGGCGGAGTGATCGCTATGCCGGTGGGACAAAAGTACTGCATCCACGGAAGTGAGCGCTAAACCCACCGCCTCGGCGAACTGGCGTGCAGTGCGTTGGGCAATCCCACAATCCAAGCAAACGGTGACTTGATCGGTGCCGGAACCAGCGACAATGAGGCTGCAATTGCCTGTAGAACCGCTTGCTAGAGTGTAAAACCTCATGAAGTCTTCAAGATTAGCCGCCCGCAGCCTATAATGCTCCTATGAACTCGCTGCAGCGATTCGCTTGGATACTCCTCGGACTGATGGTCCTGCTAGGAGTTGCCCACGCCCCGCTGCACGCCGATGCCGATCGCTGGGGTGAAGAGTGCGGCCAACTTGCGTTGTGTTCCGGAGCGGTGGTGTTGTTGTTCACGGCGGTTGCGCCGTTATTTCAGCGCTTTTTCACGCCGTTGCGTTTGCGGGTCATGGTGGAGCTGCGCGCGCCCTTCTCTCTGGCGCAGTCTGTCTACGGCAGTCGCGGTCCTCCCGTTCACTAGTTTGTCTGTTTTCTGTGTGCACTTTGCGGTGCACCTTCCGGCTGCGTGCAGCCTAAACGACTTACTTCAGGATTACCATGTACTTGCATGAATGCGTAGCTACTTTTGTCGCGCTTTGTTTTTTCTCTCCATCAGTTCTTGCTCAAGAACTGGAACCAAAGGTCATCGATTCAGAAACTGCTTTAGCAGATTCCATGCTGCAGGGAGCGTTCCCTGGCTCCATGTCTGGGCGTGGCGGAGGCTTTACTTCGCGCTTTGACCCAAGCTTCAATCCTGCCATGGGTGTATTTTTTGATGGTTTGGCAAATTGGAGTGGCGCGAGCGGCAGCGGGGTTGACAACTTTGATTTTCGTACGGTCGAACTCAATTTGGCTAGCCGGATTGACCCTTTCGGCTGGGCGTATATGGTTGCACCTTTTGAAGACGGTGATTTTTCGTTGGAAGAGGCGGTGCTCATCATGGATCAACTGCCTGCCAACATGAGTTTAAAAGTGGGCAAAATGCTCAGTGATTTTGGCAAGTGGAACACCTTGCATTTGCATGATAAACCGTTCACGTTTGAGGATGGAGTGCGCGATGAGTTCTTTGGCGGCAACTTAAATATGACCGGAGTCGAATTGCATCAATGGACTGGCTGGGGAGATTTGCCAGTACGTTGGTCGCTGGGTATGGCTTCTTCCTTCCAAGGAGAGGGTGATTTCCAGTCGGGGGTAAGGGATAACCGCGGGTGGCAGGAAATGGCGTTTAACGGCCGCTTGACTACCCAGCAAGATTTTGGCGATAACGGTTCTTTGCAATATGGAGTTAGTTTTTTCCATACCCCGAAGGGTTTAATAGAGCAGCATGATCACAACGCCGATGCTGTAATCGACCACAGTTTTGGGCTTGGTCAAACCACCGCCGCCGTGGACTTTACGTTGCGCGATGTAAATGCCACCACGCGTACAGCGAATACTCTTTCTATGGAGGTTTGGCGCAATAGTCGAGAAGCGGTCGAGTTTAGTTCCGATGTCATCAGCAACCACGATGCCAACGGCTTGTGGGGGTTTTACCAGCATAGTTTTAGTCCCTTTTGGTCCGCTGGATTACTAGCCTCCTGGTGGCAAGACGCCACTAATCAGCAGTCAGCGCAATGGTTTTCCGCTGCCGAAGCTGGGGCACAACGGGCACTGTTCGTCACCCGCAATTTTTCCGAGTTCAACCGCCTGAGGTTGCAATTGACAGAAATGATGCCCACCGATGGCGGCCCCCTTTGGTCACTCTCTCTGCAATGGTCTGTCATTCTCGGCAGCCACAGTCACGCAATGGATTGGTAACATGAATTTTTCCACACGCAATTTGAAAGTGAGTTTGATGATCTTGGTGTTCATGGGCCTTCCAACCATGTTATTCGCACAAGAAAAGCTAAACATCATCGCTACGATTCCCGACCTCGGTAACTTGGTGGAAATCATCGGTGGCGATCGCGTCGCTGTCGAGGTGCTGGTAAAACCTGGTTCCGATCCGCACTCTGTTTTGCCGAAAGCCTCGATGCTACTGAAACTGTCGCGCGCGGATGGTTTGGTGGTGATGGGGATTGATTATGAACATGCTTTTTTGCCGGCAATGCTTGAAAAATGCCGCAACGCCGCAATCTCCCCAGGGGCAGTTGGGTATATGAATGTGGGCGAACGAATTGAGGTACTGGAGGTTCCAAAGAGTCTCGATCGCGGAGCAGGTGCCGATTTACATCCTCGCGGCAATCCGCATTATAATTTAGACCCCGAGAATGGCCGGATTATGGCCGCGGCCGTACGCGATCTGTTGCAGGCCATGGACCCGGCTTGCGGCGCTGCTTATCAACAACGGTGGGAAGTTTGGGATGAGTTGGCCAAGGAAAAAATTGTCGAGTGGAAGAAATTGATGGAGCCACTGCGCGGCAGCAAGATTGTGGTGTATCACAACTCCTGGCCCTATTTCACGAAGTTTTTTGGCTTGGAGGTGGCGGCATTTGTAGAGCCGAAACCGGGCATTTCGCCCAGTGCTGCGCATCTCATTCAAGTGCGGCGCATCATTGAGGAGCAGAAAATCCGCGTGATTCTGATGGAACCTTGGTATAGCGCGGCCAGCATCAAAAATTTGCGTGCCGAAGGTGTACAAGTACTGCAGCTTTCCACTGCCGTCGGTGCGCGCAAAGACTCGCAAAGTTATTTGCAAATGATGGATGCTCTGGTCAAAGATTTGCGTGTAGGTTTCGGCATCCCCATCGCGGAGGAACAGTGAGTTTGCTGCACTTCACCGATGCGGCTTTGGGCTATCCAGGAAAGAGCGTGCTGCGTGCCGTCAATGTCGAAATTTCTGCCGGTGATTTCCTAATCGTTGCCGGTGCCAATGGATCCGGCAAAAGCACCTTGCTGCGCACGCTCATCGGCGCCTTGCCGTTAGTGGCCGGAACCATGCTTAGCCCAGCTGATTTACGCATTGGTTATGTGCCGCAACAAATGACGCTGCCAGCATTCTTCCCGGTCACGGTACTGGATGTCGTGGCGATGGGAACTTGGCGTCGGGCCAAAGCCAAGGAGCACCTCAAACGTACCGATGCCGCCGCCGCACTGGATTTGATTGGACTAGGCCCGCGCGCGCAGCAATCCTTCGCGCAATTATCGGGTGGACAAAAGCAGCGTGCACTGTTGGCGCGAGCCTTGGTTTCTCATCCTAATTTACTCATTCTCGATGAGCCGATTTCAGGAGTCGATGAAGCGGCTGCCGCCGTAATCGTGCAAGTCCTTGCTGAAAGAGTCCAGGCTGGGGTGGCAGTGGTCATGGTCACACACCAACCTTTGGCGCTGGCCGACGTCGCCAGCAGAGCCGTGTTGGTGCATGACCAAAGTGTTGAGGAGATTCCGGTGCAGGAAATGTGTAGTCTCGAGGGGGTGGCCAGATTATGGGCTTGATAGAAAACTTTGCGCTCTACTGGGAGATGTTCGCAACCAGTTTTTTGGCATCTCTTTTGGTGGGGGTGGTGCTCCCGCAAATTGGGGGCATGATGTATCTGCGCCGAGAATCCTTCGTTGGCATTGCGGTTCCGCAGTTTGCCGCAGCTGGTGTGGCCCTGGGATTGTATTTGTTGCCGCAGTTTTCAGGTTTGCAAGAAAGTTTTCTCGAGCACGGCCACCCTCCGTTGGATTACTTGCTAGTTTTTGCGGCTGGTGCCGCATGTCTCAGCATGTGGCTGTTCAGTTGGGTGCTGCGTCGCCAAAGCGGTGAACCCGGGGCGTTTTTGGCGGGTGCTTTTGCCACCGCAGCCGCACTTGCCATCGTTTTTTTGGATGCGGCTCCAGCAGGAAATAATCTCGCAGAAACTGTGTTGCGAGGTGCGGTTTTGTTGCTGGATCATCATGGTTTGTGGTTGCTTGGTGGGGTTTGTATGGCCGCATTTCTATTTGTGCTGCTGGCTCGCCGCACTTTGCTAGCCACGGCCTTCGACCGTGACAATGCCATCGCCATGCGTTTGCCGGTAGCGACTTTGGAACTCCTGCAAATGATGTTATTTGGCTTGGTGATTGGTGCTGGCGTCATGACGGTTGGCCCCATCCTGGTGTTCGGCTTGCTTTTTTTACCACCGCTTGCTGCCGCCGCTCTCACCAAGAGCCTGCGCGCCTTTCAGTTTCTGCTCTCGATTTGCGGCGCCCTTGCCGTTTTCATCGCCTGGCCATTGTCGATTGATGCCGATCTCCCGTACGGTCCAAGCGCGGTCATCACAGCTGCGGCTTTAACCCTCCTCGCTTTGACCCTAAAGAGACTGTTGCGACGAGATTAAGCAACTGCCCGGCTTGCAGCAGGTAGAATGCCGAGTGGCCATGCCGCTTACGGTCTAGCCAAATGTCAATTCAACATGAGTAACCTCTGGTTTTACGCCCTCGACGGCACACAGCACGGCCCCATGCCCACGGAGGAGCTCCAGGCTCTCTTGGGCACCAAGCTTCCTAAATCCACTTTGGTTTGGTCCGAGGGAATGGAGTCTTGGGTGGCTGCGGAAAAAGTGGAGGAATTGGTGGGCTTGGTGGCACACCCTCCGCAGCCACGTTTGGTGGTGCAGCCGCGTGTGCCACAACCGGTGGTGGAAGCGGAAGGCTACGGTGGCTCTAGTTCGGCGCGCGCGAACCCCGCGCAGCGGAATTCCCCGCCAGCAACGAGTTATAACGACAGCCTAGTCCGCGGCCGTCAGGCGTGGGCACGTTTTTTTGCCCGCAGCATCGATGTCACCCTTTTTTATGTGCTCTGCATCACTTTGCTAGGCGGCGAAATTATCGGTGGCAATATGGCCACGCTTTTTATTCCAGTGATGATGCTGTGCATGATTCCGGTCGAAGCCTGGTGCTTGTCCCGCTGGGGCTTGACGCCTGGAAAGTGGGTTTTTCGGGTGCGCGTTGTGCACCAGGATAATCGTTACCTCACTTTTGAAGAAGCCATCCGCCGTACTTTGAAGGTTACGATTTCCGGCATGGCACTAGGTTTTCTGTTGTTGCAAACGCTCTTTAACGTCTTGGCCTACAAGGAATTCGTGGCCACCGGCACCACCAGTTGGGATCGCAAATATCACTCGGTGGTGCAGTTTGGCGCGCGCACTTCGATGCACACCGGCATCGCCATTCTGATGGTCGTTCTATTTATGCTGTGGCTAAACACCATGAATAGCGCCGCTGGAGCCTTGTAGACAGCACCATGTAAGCTGGGCGCTTCAGGAGCGTGTGATTCTCTAAGGTTTTTGGGCGCGCTCATGCCACCACTGCACTCGGCGTGCGGCTTCGCTTGGATCCAAGCCTGGCGGCATCACTACTGCGCCCATGGTTTCTGCAGGTGCGCTTAACAGCCGCAGGGAATAACGAGCTTCTGGGCTGAGTGGCGTTTGTGACTGGAGTAATGCAGTAAGCTCGGCGTTCACCCGCTCATCGGCGCAACGCAACAGCGCATCGGCAGCGGCAGTGATTTCTTCCAGATTGCCTGTACGCAACCACGGCAGCAACAAATCTTGCATGCTACTCAAGCCACTCGCACCCATGGCTTCCATGACGCGCGGGCGGAGGTCTGGGGAATCCAGTGCGGCACCGTAGGTTACGGCCAAGTTCGCGTTTTGCTGCTGGGCCCACAGACCAACGGGATAACCAATCCAGGCCAGGGTTTGGAGCGCGTGTTCGCGCACATAACGGTTCTCATCAAAGATCGTTTGTTGCAGCGGCTCAAACACCCAGTTAGGCAGGCGCGTGTATACAAAACGCGCATCATCAACCGGACGCAGCGGCTGGGAACGTAGCCGCGTCATCATGCGCCAGAGTTCCGCGCGTTGAGCATCACTCGCCGCAACGGGCTCCACATCGGGTAACTGCCGGAACTTAAGCCAATACGCTTGTACTTCCAGCAGCCGTTGCCAATTGCGATCGAAGTCGTCGCTAGCTTGCCAAGCCGAACTGGGCGGCAAAAAAGCCAAAGCCTGCATGGCGCGAAAACGTGCCAAATCAACGGCCTCTTGATTGGCACTATTTTGAGCACTGAGAATGTTGTGGATGGCATCCAGACCGGCGCCCGAACCATATTTTAATAGCGCCAACGCCAAATCCACATTGGCCAGCCAATCTTTTTCGTACTTCAAGCGCAGAGTCAAGCGGGGCAGCATCGCGGCATCGCCACGCGCCCGCAGCCAGGCGTAAGCGCGCGTTTTATCGACGCTTTCCGCAGTGAGGTCTTCCACCACGGCAAGCAAAGCCGCAGTGAGCAATAAGGGATCTGCATCTTCCAAACGACTGCGGAAACGCCCCGCCATTTGGTCGCTCCCTTCGGCTAGCTCCATGGCTTCGAGAAAATCATCGCGGTCGTCAGCCCTTACTTCTGGCAGTCCTTGTTCGGCATAGATTTGCAAATGGTCTTCCACCACCGCGCTCCAAACAGGTGCAGGGTTGTTGGTGCTAGGGGCCATGCTTGGTTTGGCACAAGCACTCACACACAGGGCTCCAAGCAGAGTGAGCGCAGCCATGCCGAGGGGTGCGCTGGGCTTCATGATTGCAGCACCAAACGCACGAGTTCCTGGGCTTCGTCATCGGGCATGTAAGGGTTGGTGCGGTAAAGCAAACGCACTTCCGCCGTTTGCGTATCACTATTTTCCATGCCGTCCGCAAGCGGCAAAATAAATTGCTCGGTAGCTCCCGCTGGCAATTGCGTATTCACCAAATCAGTTTCATCACGGTAGGGATCGCGGAAACGATGAACCGCAAGCCATGTTCCCCAGCTTCCGTCTGCTCCCGCCCAGCGCACTTGTAAATCCGCTGCGCGGGAGCGTTCGTCGGTGGGGAAGTTGTGTCCTGCGCCATGGTTATACACAGAGACCCAAGCACCCTCAGCATTTCGCCCCACTTTCATTTCGACAGCACTCTGCAGGGCGGCCAAATCATGGGAAGCGGGGAAAGCATGATTGCGCCCCTGGCGACCACCTTGGCGAAAATTCGTAGGCATGTGGCAATCGATGCAGCCGTTGTTCTGTAATGCCGCGGGGGCGGCGCGCCATTGTTCCACTGTTTTATGTTGGTTATGACAAGCAGCGCAATGCTCCACCGATGCCATCCGCGCGGAATACCTTGGTCGGCAGGGCGCATCCAATTTCGCGGACGGATTCTTGGTGCCCACGCCACCTTCAGGATGCGCATGGCAAGTCAAACAATCCACCCCGAGAGCGCGTTCGCTTTGACGCGCAAGCACCCGCTCGCCAGGTTGGAAAGACAGCACCGGGCGTGGTGCATGGCACGCGATGCATTCTTGATTGGCGAAGTCATTCGATAGCTTACGCACTTCCGGATTTTCAAAAGCAAACTGGTGATGCGATTGCTGCCACTCGGCCGCAACCCCCGCATGACACTCTAAGCACTGATTGGAAGACAACAACCGCAACGGTTCAGCATGGCTCGGTGGCTTCAAAACCCATACCAGGACCACCAAACCCGTCACTGCGATTGCGCCCGAAAATACCGCTTTCAAATGCATGCTAAGACTCCATCGACAAGGCGCAGTTGGGAGCCGCCCAGACGCGTTGCTTCTTCAGGGTCATGGGTGACTAGAATGACGGCAGCAGAAGTTTGGTCGAGCACTTGCTCCAGCAACTCAAAACCGGCATGCCGGGCGTCGGGATCCAAGCTCGCAAAAGGTTCATCCAGCAAAAGTAACTTGGGCTCCATGGCCAGAGCGCGTGCAAAAGCGAGGCGTCGGGCTTCTCCTCCCGAAAGCTTGCCGGGTTTACGTTTGAGAAAATCACCCAGTCCGAGGGCCACCAAAACTTGGGTACTAACCTCCTTTACATGGGGCAAGCCAGCTGCTTGACGGGCATCCATGACATTTTGTAGTACATTGCGGGTTGGCCACAAGCCGAGGTCTTGAAACACCATTTGTACGCCGCGCTGCCACGGTTGCAGTTTGATTTTGGCGCCTTCGGTGGCCACCTTACCAGCCAGCCAAACGCTGCCAGAGTCCGCTGCTTCAAGCCCAGCGATGATGCGCAGCAAAGTCGTTTTGCCGGTGCCGCTAGGGCCTTGAATACTAAACCTTTGCCCCGCTTCGACGGCCAGCGAGACATGGTCTAAAACCACCCGTTGGCGGAACGATTTGGTGAGAGCGGAGAGCGCGAGTTGGGGTGGATTCATTGATCAGAAGAGCGCAAGCTTTGCCACCAGCCATGCAGCATGACCGGCAAAAATAACAGCAGGATTAAAATGAGGCCATAGGCAGCCACGAAGTTGTCGCGCGAGAAATGTAAGGCGTTGTAGTAGCGGACCGCAGCGGAGGCATTGGCCGCCGGCAACAGAATGGCGAAATCAAGTTCGCGCACGCCAAAGGCCACCACTAAGCCAGCAGCGAGCCACAGCGAAGCATGTTGGGTTCCGAGACGATAGCGAAACAGGCGCTGCAGATAACTGCAGCCAGCGAGTGCGGCATTTTCTTCGCGGGAATCAGGCACGCGACTCATGGCGTCGAGCAAAAGAAACACCGCAATGGGTAAAAAGCGTCCGGCAATCAGTAAGGCCGGCAGTAGCGAACTGGAATAAAACTGATCCAGCCACGGCCGGTTAAACATCAAAATGGAACCGAATCCTAGCGCTACGGACGGCACCAATAACGGTAAACTCACTAACACCACCAGCGGAAGTCGGAGCCAATTCTTGCAGTGCAAGAGCATGTGGGCCCAGAGTGGTGCAAGGAACAGACACAGCAGCCCAGCGAGTCCACTAAAACCGAGGGTGCGCATGAGGTCGCCGCGACCGCGATCGATACCCTCGCGGAAGGCTTGTTGGCTTACTTCTAGCCAAGTACGTTCGCTGAGTGGGCCTTGATTACCCGTTTCAAAAATTACGCGCCCCAGCGGAGCCAGTAACAACACCGTCACAATGGTCAACATGAACAGCAAAATTGGCAGGGTGAGGCGACCGGCAGAAATCGCCGTGGCATAGCGCCCGCTGTTCTTTTCATAACCCAGTTGACGTTTCAGCAAGATGGCGTTGCCCAATAAAATCACCACACCAAGCAAGACCAGCGGCAGGCTGGCAGTGGCCCCGGCGGTGAAATCAAAATTGCGCGAATGACCGAAAATTTCGGCAGCGTAGACATGAAAAAGATCGCCCACCGTTGCAAAATAATCGGGTACGGCAAAATCGGCAGCGGCAAACAAAAAAGCAAAGCCAGCGCCAATCATGGCCGGCAAAAAAGAAATCCGCAGCAACGACCAAAAAGCCAAGCGCGGCGCAATAAGCAAAGCACTTTCAAAGGAAGAAGCTGCTTGTTTGTGGAGGCTGCGTGCTGCCAGTAAGGCTGGCAAGGGCGCGTAACAAACTCCAAAAGTGAAGACCGTGGCCAGAGGGCCGGTCATGCCGGTTAAGCCAAACCATGCTTGCGCCACCATCAAGGGAGGCAGCAGGATGGGCAGCGGCATCAACAGGCGAAAAAGGCCCGCACCAGGAAACTGAAAGCGCGTGCAAAGCAGTGCATACGGCCAACCCAGAACAATCGCGAGCAACGCGGCAAGTCCGGAAATCCAGGTAGAACGCCACAATAGAGCCGCGGTACGAGCATCCAGCATATGCGCTAGACGATCAAACCGCAGCAAGGGTTCTAGAATCGGCAAGAGTGGCAACCATGCTGCAAGCAGCGTGAGCCCTACCGCCAGCGACCACCATGGGCGTGGACTGCGACCGTGAAAAACCGCAATCACTTAACGAAGGCCTCCTGGAAGGCCACTGCGCGTGCCGAAATTGCCGCAGCCACGGCCGGCCAATCGACCGCCATCACTTGGTAATCTTGGCCGGGTATTTGAACCCCTGCGGGCATCGCCACACCAACATGCAACGGAATCTGTTGGGCCACGCTAAATGCAAGTTGGGTCTCCACCTCGACCGATAAAATATAGTCTAGAAATTGTTTGGCGGCATCGAGGTTTTTGCCGCTATTCAAAATGCAAATACTATTTGGAATCAGCAGCACGCCCAGCGAGCCGTCGCCTTGTTCCAAATAACGCACGGCCACCGGGTGCCCTTGGGCAATGGCTTTGGCAGCATCGTCAGTATCGGTGAAACACCACAGGAAATCGCCGTGCGTGGTGCGCCGCATGACGTCGGCATTACCGGCGCCAAACGACAAACCGGCGGCTTCGGCTGCGGCAAACCAGGAGAGCATGGCATCATTGCCGCGCTGCAGAGATAAGACCGTTGCATTGGTCAAAGTAGTGCCCGTCAGTGGTTGCGCCATCGCGCCGCCCACGGCATAGGCGGGGTTGAGGAAATCATCCAGCTTTTCAGGCACTAGGCCCTCGCGGTCGGTGCGATATAAAATCACCCGAGCCCGCGCGGCGAATCCAGTCCAGTGATGATCCGCGTCACGGAACGCAGCCGGGATACCATCCGCTGCTGGGCTTTGATAAGCAACAGTAAGGCCAGCATCTTTGAGTCGCAGGGTATGGGCGATTTCGTTGTTCCAGTAAACATCTGCACGCGGGTTGTTTTTCGCTTCGGCGATGATGCGGTTGACTAGCCCGACGGTTTTGTTGCGCTCCACATCAAATTGAGTCTCTACCGTGAATCCAGTGCGGGCCTCAAACTTGGCGATGATGTTTTCGGAAAGATCCTGATCTAAAGAGCAATAAACCACGAGATCTGGACCAGAAGACATGCCATCAGAATGGCCGCAAGCAAGGGTCAAGAGTGGTAGGAGTAGGGTGGCGCGGGAGATTCGCATCAGCAGGAATGTAGCAAGCCCCGTGCCACCTTATTCCTATGGTTAAAGAGTGGCAGATGTTCCCCCTAGGGAACCGCTTGCTGGCCCGTGGGCAAGTCTAGAATAGGGCTTCATCCTGACCCTAGACCCGTGTCCCAGATGCCTACTACCCTTCCCGCTCTCAAGCTTGCCACCCGTATGGGTCGGCTTGGAACTGAAACCGCTTTTGAAGTCCTCGCCAAAGCGAAGGCCCTCGAAGCCCAAGGCAAAAATATCATCCACTTGGAGATTGGCGAGCCTGATTTTGATACCCCGAAGAACATCATCGAAGCTGGCGTGGATGCTATGCGTAGTGGCTGGACTCACTACGGACCAGCGAATGGTCAGCTCGATGCTCGTGAAGTGGTGGCCAATTATGTGGCGCAATCCCGTGGAATCGAGGTGCATCCAGACGAAGTCACGATTGTGCCTGGTGGCAAGCCAACTATGTTTTATGCCATGCTTGCCTTGATTGAAAAAGGCGATGAAGTCATTTATCCAAACCCAGGTTTTCCGATTTACGAATCGATGATTAACTTTACTGGTGGCACCGCTGTCGCCTGCCCGATTCGGGAATCGAATGCCTTTGCTTTGGACCCAGAGGATGTTATCTCGCGCCTCACGCCGCGTACCAAAATGGTGATTTTGAATTCACCCGCCAACCCAACCGGCGGCGTCACACCAAAAGAATCGTTGGAAAAAGTGATGAAGGCGCTGAAGGATTATCCGGATGTGTGGATTTTGTCCGATGAGATTTACAGTCGGATGCTTTATGACGGAGTAGAACATTTCAGCCCCTTAGTCGATCCAGAACTTCGTGATCGCATCATTTTGTTGGACGGGTGGTCGAAAACTTACGCCATGACGGGCTGGCGCATGGGTTTTGGCGTCATGCGGCCGGATTTGGCGGCAATGTTTACCAAACTCATGGTCAACTCCAACTCGTGTACCGCGGCTTTCTCGCAGCGCGCCGGGATGGAAGCGCTCACTGGCGACCAATCCGCTGTGGATGCGATGTTGCTGCAGTTTGATGCGCGGCGTAAACACATCACCAAGTTGATTAACGACATCCCAGGTTTGAGCTGCCACCTTCCTACTGGCGCCTTCTACGTGTTCCCGAACATCAAGCAAACTGGTTTAAGCTCTAGCCAGTTACAAGACAAGCTCCTCTTTGAGGGAGGAGTTTCTTGTTTGGCCGGCACGTCCTTTGGTGCTGAAGGGGAGGGCTATCTTCGTTTTAGCTATGCCAACTCAATTGAAAATATTGAGGAAGGAATGCGCCGTGTTCGTAAAGTCATCGAGAGTATCTAATGTCTCATCCACTTGCAGATTTCCGTTCCGATACTGTCACCCTGCCTACTGCGCGGATGCTCGAGTCCATGCTCGCCGCGCGCGTGGGCGATGACGTGCTCGGCGATGACCCCACCGTGCGTAAGTTGGAAACCCGCTTTGCCAGCTTGTTCGGCAAAGAAGCAGCCTTGTTTATGCCTTCCGGGACCATGGCGAATCAAGCCGCAGTCGCGGCGCACACCGTGCCGGGCGAAGAAGTGATCGTCGATGCCAGCGCCCATATTTTTCAGTTTGAAGTTGGCGGTTTAAGCCGCGTGGCGGGGGTGCATGTGCGCACTCTGGATACTGAGAATGGCCAGTATGCATTTGGTCAGTTAGCGCGTGCCGTGCGCCCTGTGAACGATCACATGCCCCGCACGGGTTTGATTTGCACCGAACAAACGCACCTATTTTCGGGTGGCACGATTGTTCCACTGGATTATCTCGAAGAGGTCTACAGCTTGGCTCATCACCACGGTGCGTTGGTGCACATGGATGGTGCGCGGATTTTCAACGCCCAAGCTGAAACCGGCATTGATTTTGTCGATTACGGCAAGTTTTGTGATTCGTTGATGGTGTCGTTATCCAAAGGCCTCAGCTGCCCAATCGGTTCCATCCTCATCGGCGACGGTTCCTTTATTGAACGGGCGCGGCGGGTGCGTAAATGGCTTGGTGGCGGTATGCGTCAAGTGGGTTACATTGCAGCTTGTGGCTTGGTGGCCTTAGAAGAAACGGTCCCCATGCTGGGCGAAGACAACGCTCGCTGCCGACGTCTTGGCGGCGCCATTCTTGGCATCGATGGCGTGCAAATGGCACAAGCTACCATTGATACCAACATCCTTTTCCTTGAAATCACGCAGGCTAGTATTGATGCGCCCATGGTCGAAGCCGCTCTTGCTGATGAGGGTATTCTTACCTTAGCGCTTGGTCACCGTTTGTTGCGGTTCGTGACTCACCGCCACATCACGGATGCCGATTTAGAGCGTGCCGTGGCTGCCCTGCAAACCGTACTCAAACCTTAATCATGTCTGTTTTCAAAGCTTACGACATTCGCGGAACCTACCCAGATCAGATTGACGCAACCCTTGCGCGCCGGATTGGGCGCGCATTTGCCGATTTCCTCGGCGCTGGACCGTTCGTGGTTGGTCGGGATATGCGTGAGATGGCACCTGAAATCCACAACGCGGTCATCGAAGGAATCCTGGATGGGGGAGCTGATGTTATCGATATTGGGTTAGCCTCCACTCCGCAGACCTATTTCGCGATTGGTCATTTAAAGGCCGCTGGGGGCATGTGTGTGACTGCAAGCCACAACGCGAAGGAATACATTGGCTTCAAGTTATGTGCGCAAGAGGCCAAACCAATTTCTGCCGATAATGGCATCAAAGAAATTGAAAGCATGGCTACTCAAGGCCAAGCACCCACGCCGCTGGCGATGCGTGGTGTACGCTCGTTTGTAGATACCCTTGGCGATTATGCCAAGCACGTGGCGCAGTGGGCCAACCTTGCGCGCGATGTGCGCATCGTTTCCGATGCGGCAAATGGCATGGCTGCACACAGTTTTCCTGCAGTACTGAAAGAAGTACCGCAGATCCACCACAGTGGTTTGTACTATGAGTTGGACGGTACTTTCCCCAACCATGAAGCCAATCCACTCAAGCTGAGTACTCTGGTTGATTTACAGGCTTATGTGGTTGCACAAGGCGCGGAACTCGGCGCTGCCTTTGATGGCGATTCCGATCGTTGTTGTTTTGTGGATGAGAAAGGCCGCGCGATTGGTAACGACATCGTAACGGCTTTGGTTGCGCGTGAGGTTCTGAACACAGAGCCCGGCGCTGCCATTGTTTATGACTTGCGTAGTTCCTGGGTGTTGCCGCAAACCGTGCTTGCCGGTGGTGGTCGCCCCACGCGGGAACGCGTCGGGCATAGTTTCTTGAAAGCCAAAATGCGTGCTCATGATGCACCTTTTGGTGGCGAGTTGTCTGGCCATTATTACTTTCGTGATAACTGGTACGCAGACAACTCGGAAATCATTCTGTTGATGGTGCTGAATCTGGTTTCACGTAGTGATAAACCATTCAGTGCTATGTTGGATGAACTTATGCTTTACCATTCCACCGGTGAAGTCAATTTCCGCGTGGAAGACAAGCAAGGCGCCATGAACAAGCTAAAGGAAGTTTTTCATGATGCTGACTCCATCGATGAACTAGATGGTGTCACTATTTCGTATGGTGCAGTCACTGCGCCAGGTTGGTGGTGGGTGAATGTGCGCGCTTCCAACACCGAACCCTTGTTGCGCATGAACATTGAATCCGACCAAAAAGATCAAATGGTTGCCATGACCAAACGGGTGATTGAGATTCTTGGTGTAGAACCTATAGCTTAAAATGAGTAGCTTCAAAGAACGGCCAGTGCGCATCATCGGGGTGCCGTTGGATTTGGGCGCCAGTCGTCGCGGCACGGATCTTGGTCCTGGTGCCTTAAGGGTGGCTGGAGTCGGCAAGAGGCTGCGTGAGATTGGCTTCGAAGTGCAACGCGAAGAAGATGTATTTGTACCTGCCATGGAAACTCGCGCTTCTTTTGGTAATCCTCGCGCCCGTTTTCACGATGAAATTTTGCAGGTTTGTGAAGACCTCGCAGATGTCGTCAAACGTGCCCTTGATGAGGGTGCCACTCCTTTGGTGTTTGGTGGCGATCATTCCATTGGGATGGGCACGGTAGCCGGTGTGGCGGGGCATTTTCGCGCCACCCAGCAGAAAATTGGATTAGTTTGGTTCGATGCCCATGGGGATATGAATGTGCCCTCCAGTTCTCCCAGCGGCAATATCCATGGAATGCCTTTGGCTCATGTTATTGGCCATTTGGGTGGGGTCGATGCCGCCCTTTCGAACATTGGTGGCTTCCGCAACAAAGTCGCAGTAGACAATGTAGCTTTGGTGGGCTTGCGTGATATCGATCGCGAGGAAGCGCGCATCATTCGCGAGTCAGGGATTCACACCTGGACCATGCGCGATATTGATGAGAAGGGTATGCCTAGGGTCACCGCTGAGATCCTCGAAGTCGTGAACCATGGCACCGCCGGCTTTCATCTGAGTTTTGATGTCGACGGTCTGGATCCCTCCGTGGTTGCGGGAGTGGGCACGCCGGTTCCTGGTGGTGTGGGTTTTCGCGAAGCGCACCTCATGTTGGAGCTAATGGCGGATACTGGTTTGATGACTTCGATGGAAATCGCCGAATTGAACCCCTTACTTGATAATTGCAATGCCGGCGCCCAAAACATGCTGCATTTGATTTGTAGCGCCTTCGGGAAATCGATTCTGTAATGGATCCGCGCTTGCGCAAGCTCGTTGATACCGCACCAGGGTGGTTGCAACCGGGTGGCCCGTGTAGTGATGTGGTGGTGGCGTCGCGTGTTCGTTTGGCTCGCAATGTTGCTGGGTTGGCTTTTCCGCAACGCCTGGACCACCAGCGCGCAGATGATTTAACCGCCGCCGCCGCCGATTGCCTGCGCCGCTCCAAGCTCGAGGGTGAGGTGCTGGAACCGCGATCTCTTAGCCGTGCCGATGCCGATTTTATTGTGGAACGCAGTTTGGCCACCCGCGATCTGATGATGGCCAAGCGCCCAACCCAGGTGTTTTTCTGTAGCCTGGGCCTCCATGGGGTGATGGTGAATGAAGAGGACCATTTCCGCATTCAAGGCCTCGCACCGGGCCTAGACTTGAATTTAGCTTTCGAGCGCGCGCAACGGTTGGAACGACGCTTACGCGAAAGTTTTGAATTTGCGGTAAGTGAACGCTTCGGCTTTCTCACTTCTTGCCCTACCAATACTGGCTCAGGTATGCGTGCTAGCTTAATGCTACATCTGCCTGCTCTAGCCCGCGGCAAAGCACCGATGCAGCGCGCTCTGCAAGCCGCACGGGTAGCCTCTTTGGCCGTGCGTGGCGTACATGGGGAAGGCAGTTTTGCTTTGGGCCATTACTACCAATTCAGTAATCAACGCACCATGGGCGTGAGTGCTCAGCAACAATTAAAAACCGTCACTGAATTTGGGATGGAAGTGACTGGCTATGAGCGCGAAACGCGTAAGCAGTTTTGTGACGACCCCCATGCCAAGCAAATTCTGTGCGAAGATTTGCAAAAAGCCATTGATTTAGTGAGCACCGCGGAAAGCTTAACCACCGCCCAGGCCTTGGATGCCCTGAGTACTTTACGTTTGGGGGCTTTGCTGGAGTTGACTGGTGAGTTGGGTTTTGCGTGTGCGGCAGATCATCTGTTACGGTTAAGCTTTCAGTTGCAGCCAGGTCACCTGCAAGCGCGCACCGGCACCGAAATGACTCCTGAACAACGCGATGTAGCCCGCGCAGCGCTGCTGAAGGTAGAGCTTGGCTTTGCCACATAATGTTTATTCGCCCTGCTGTTTTCCATCCTTGGCCTAGTGCAGTTTAATGCAGGTCCCTCATCAGCCGTTGCAGCAGCCTACCGCACCCTCCGTGGGTTCGGCAACCAATCGGCAGCCCGCGCCTCTCCCTGGGCCAACATTATTTCGCGGCGGCCGTCTTTTTGACGGTACGACTTTTCTAGCCGCCACTGATTTGCTTACCACGGAAGATGGTCAAATTGCTGCGCTTGGCAACGGTTTGGAACTTGCCGCTGGCACCCAATTGGTGGAGCTGCATGGCCGCTGGTTGTTGCCAGGATTGGTGGATTGTCATGTCCATTTCCGCGAGCCTGGTTTGGAATATAAAGAGGGCTATGCCACTGGTTCCAGCGGCGCTCTGCATGGCGGTGTCACCACGGTTTGTGAAATCCAAAACAATCCACCGTTGATGAGTCGTCCAGAAGTTTTGCTGGCCAAACTCCAGAATCTGCGCGGGATTTCACGCGTAGATTACGCTCCTTACGGGTCTTTGGTGGAAAGCAGTCTCCCACACCTGGCAGAGCTCGGCATGTTGTGCCCGGCGGTCAAAGTTTTCCTCGGTGGCAGCACTGGCTCCGGCGGCATTGGCAGCGAAGAAAATATGCGGCGCTGGTTTTCTGCAGCAGCAGCAGCGGGATTGAAGGTAGTGGCCCACTGTGAAGACGACGCCCTCATGGAAGCTGCCAGTGCTGCCATCGCCGATGACCCGCAGCGCAACACCCGCCACGATTTACACCGCACCGTGGCTGCCGAGGTACAAAGTATTCGCGATGCCATACGCGTAGCCATTGAGGTTGGCCTGGATTTGCATATTTTCCACGTTAGCACTGTAGAGGGCGCACAACTGGTGGCCAACGCTGCAGCTGCGGGACATCCGATTTCCTGCTCCACGGGTACGCAGTATTTGTTGGTCACGGCAGAAATGGCACATGCTGCCAAACAGAATCGCTTCAAAGTAAATCCTTCCATCAAGTCGGCCGAAAATCGGTCGGGATTAGGCAAGATGGTCATGGAAGGGCGTATTTCGGTGATTGGCACCGATCACGCTCCGCACCCCTTGGCGCATAAAGACCGGCCCTACAAAAAGGCACCCTCCGGATTCCCGTCCATCGATTTGTTACTGCCGATGATTTTTGCGGCAGCAGACTTCAACCAATCCGATCCATCGCCATTTTTGCATGCGGTTACCGCTGGCCCCGCACGCGAGTTTCTGCTCGCCGGCAAGGGCTGTCTGGAAGTGGGCGCCGACGCCGATTTAGTGGTTGTCGATCCCAATATTCGCCGCGTGGTGGATGAGCGCGCACTCCTTTCGCGTTCCGGCTGGAGCCCCTTTCATGGATTTGAATTGCGCGGGTTTCCGCAAATTGTGTTTTTGCGCGGCATGAAAGTTTTTGAAAACGGCGCCGTGGTGGGAGAGCCCCACGGACAGCCGTTGTTCGCTTAGTGCACGGCCACTTGTGCGGCGCGTGGATTCCGTCCGACAAAGCGCACAATCAGAATCAGCAACAGGGCGCCAATACCAAGGCATACGAAGGGGTTGGCACCCCACAGTGCCACTGGTAAATAAGCCGCGCAAATCGCCACGAATGCGGTGACCAGAGCGTAGGGCGCCTGGGTGCGTACATGTTCTATATGTTTGCAGCGCGATGCCGTCGAACTTAATACCGTGGTATCGGAGATGGGCGAACAGTGATCGCCGAAAATAGCGCCTTCCAATACGGCACCAATCGAGAGGATCAGCAATTGGTGGCCACCCAGGGCGGATTGCTCTCCCAGTTGGTAGGCTAGTAAAACAACGTTGGGCTGGAGAATCGCCATCGTTGTCCATGAGCTTCCTGTTGCGAATGCAATGAAGCAGGCTGTGATGAACAAAATAATGGGGAGCCACTGCGGCGACATCAAATCCTGGAACAGCACTACCAAATAGTTCGCGGTGCCCACTTCGTCGCAAACCTTGCCAATGCTCCAGGCCAAAATCAGCACCAATACCGCATCTTTGAACAGCGCCTTGGCGCCACTGCTGCCTGCTTTGATGATTTCTTGAGCCGAGAGCAAGCGTTGCCAGAGAGCCATGAATGCAGCGAGGATTAGCGCTGCAAGGGAGCCCATAAAAATGGCTTTGGTGCTATCCGATGCACCTAGAACCGCGCGTAACCAAGTGCCGCCACCGGCCTGCATGGATTCCATCGCGCTGACGTCACCGCTGGCTGCCAATGCATGGACGGCTTGTGCGCCATACCAATAAATCAACGCAGCTGTACCGAAAATCATCACCAGCAACGGCAACACACCATTGCGTGCGCGTGCCTTCACCCCAGGTTTTGCCTCTAAGCGTTGGTCATCAATCGCAGAGGCATCGACGCCATCTCCATCCTCATCGGAGCCAGCCGCGGCGCGTTCGGCGGCCAACATAGGACCGAAATCGCGTTGCAGCCAAATGATGGCCGCAACCATCATAATGGCAAATAGACAATAAAAGCGATAGGGAATGGTTTCCAGGAACAGTCCATAACCATCCGAGGCTTTCATCCCAACCGTAGGTAGTTGCGGTGCGAAAGTACTGATTTGGTAAGCAACCCAAGTGGAAAGTAACGCCACACCAGCAACCGGTGCGGCCGTACTATCCACAATATAAGCGAGCTTGGCACGCGAGATTTTCTGGCGATCGAACAACGGCCCGCAGGAGTTGCCAACCACAATGGTGTTGGCGTAGTCATCGAAGAAAATGGCAAGGCCAAGGAAATAAGCCACGGCTTGCACGCTCCGCGAGCTGTGTGCGAACTTCACCAAACGAAACACCATGCCATCAATGCCGCCCATGCGCGTAATGATGGCCACGGTGGAGGAAAGAAGAATGACAAAACCGAGAATGTAAAGGTGGAACGAATCGGACAGGATTTGAACCCACAAAATATCGTGAAAGAGCAAGATCAAAAAATCCGTAACCCCACCGCTCCCCGCAACTGCAATTCCCACCCCCAATAAAACTCCACAGCTCAAAGACAACAAAGTACGGCGGGTTAAAAACGCCAATAAAATGGCCAGCAAGGGTGGCAACAAGGCCCAGCGACTACCAAGACGTGTGGTGATGGAAGGGGTTTCTACATCGCCATCCTGCCAAATTTCCAAGCGCGAACTAGTAAAGCGCACTGCCAAGCGCGTCACTTCCTCGCCTGTTCCGAAGCGCAGTGAAAATTCACCGCTGCTGGCATCAAAGGGAATTTCCACATCAAGAGATAAACGCGTGGCAGACCGCAGGGCGTCGCGATGCAAATCGATTTCGTCGGCAGCGCTCGGCCAATGTACGTTTAGCGTGCCAGCTAGAGGAAAATCAGCGGCGGCGAGTTTTGCTTGGACCGCTTGAGCGCGCAATTGCTGATGGTTAGCCTGCATGAAAAACAAGGGCAGGCACAGCAGCGCGAAGACAGCAGTGAAGAGGAGGCGGGCTCTCATGGCAGCGCCATCCTAGAGGAGCGCGCCTGCCCCTGGAGCCAGCCCTCTAGCGACGCTATCCTGAAGGGGATTGCGCTGAACCTTGCTCATGGAATTTGCTCTCCAAGTTGTCCTGCTCGTTGTGGTCTGTCTCTTGCTCGCCGTGGTTATCGGCTTGTTGTGGATGCAACGTGGGCGTTTGGTTGTCATTGAGCAGAAGCTGCGGGAACTTGGAACTTTGGCTTTTTTACCTGATCGGGTGCAGGCTTTGGCCAAAGAACTCGAGGCCCTGGCCGTGGATGATGTGCGTGCCGAACTGGAGCAACTGCATAAAGACCTAGTGCGCCTCGAAGATTTGGTAGCAGCACCACGGGTTTCGGCCGCCGCCCCGGCTTCACGCAGTCAAATCGTGCGTGCTTTAGTCACGCGTCATTTACGCGAAGAGGGGTATTTGTCGGTTGCCATCGATGATGCAGCATCCGCACTCGACGCAGATCCGGCGCAGGCGAAAATCTCGGCTTTGCGCAATGGGGTGCAGGTACATGGCCATGTGCAAGTCGTCGGCGACACCATTGGCGCGGTGGTCCTGGATCCTTCCTACACTTCTTTTCCCTAAACTTTGGCTGCTACTTTCATGGTCCGCGTTAACCAATTAAAATCTCACGACGGTGAGTCCGTCACTCTGAAAGGCTGGCTATATAGCAAGCGTGGCAAGGGCAAAATGCTGTTCCTGCTGGTGCGTGATGGGAGTGGTATTTGCCAATGCATTGTGGCCCGCGATGCGGTTTCCGAGGAGACCTTTGTGGCTGCAAACAGCCTCACCCAAGAGTCATCCTTGATTCTGCATGGCGTCGTCAAGCTTGATGAACGCGCCCCGGGAGGCGTGGAAATCGTGGCAACGGATTTACAAGTGGTGCAAATAGCCGAGCCCTATCCGATTACGCCCAAAGAGCATGGATCCGCTTTTTTGATGGATCGCCGCCACTTGTGGTTACGCAGTAAGCGCCAAATGGCACTGTTACGTTTGCGTCACCGCATTGCCAAATCGTTTCGTGATTTTCTCGATAACGACGGCTTCTATTGTGTGGATTCGCCCATCTTCACGCCGAATGCCTGTGAGGGAACTTCTACGTTATTTGAAACGAAGTATTTCGACGAAACTGCTTTTCTCACCCAATCCGGACAGCTGTATGCCGAAGCCAGCGCGATGGCCTTAGGCAAGGTTTATTGCTTTGGTCCAACTTTCCGCGCCGAGAAATCCAAAACACGCCGCCATCTGACCGAGTTTTGGATGTTGGAGCCGGAAATTGCTTATGCCAATTTGGAAGATGTTTGTGACACCGCTGAGAATATGTTGCGCTACACCCTGCGCCAAGTGCTCGCCCACAACCAACAAGATTTGGCCGACTTAGAGCGTGATCCCGCTTTGCTTGAGGGTTGGGATTGTGATTTTCCGCGCCTGGCGTACGATGACGCCGCCAAGTTGCTGCTGCAATGGCAAGCCGCTGGGCTTTATGAATCCGACTTTAAACCGGGGGATGATTTAGGCGCTCCCGATGAAACCATGCTCGGAGAGCATTTTGGTTGCCCGGTGATGGTTACCCATTGGCCAGCCGCGGTGAAGGCTTTTTACATGAAGCAAGATGATTCTGGCCACGCGCTGGGGGTAGATATTATTGCACCCACGGCGGGGGAGATTGTGGGCGGCGCGGTGCGGGAAGAGAACTTGGAAGTGCTCAAGCAGCGCATCCAAGACCACGATTTACCGATGCAAGCCTTTGAGTGGTACTTGGATTTGCGCCGCTTTGGTAGCTGCCCGCATGGCGGTTTTGGAATCGGCCTGGAACGCACGGTTTCGTGGATATCTGGGGTAGAGCATGTACGCGAATGCATTCCCTTCCCACGTACCCTCAACCGCCTGACACCCTAAAAACAAGAGATGTTTGGCTGTATTATGGATAAAATCTAGAGTTTCAATTTGGGCCGTTTTTTTCCAGTACACAAAGCTATTTCCTGTTATCTGTGTATGGGCGGATGAATCAAGTTTGCCCTAGCCCAAGTTTATGGGCTTTGTACCCCTCACTCTCCTCTAACCCCAATCTCATGAAACCGATTCTTGCAATCCTCGCGGCCGTGGCCGTGGCTGGCAGCTTGTCAGCTCAAACAACTTTCTACAGTGAAGATTTCACAACCTTCACGTGGACCCCTACCAACCTGAACGGGGCTATTAGCCAAGGTTGGATTCACGATACCGTAGGCTTGCGTGCATGGCACGAAGACGAGTCCGGCGGACACACCGCTGAAAACCGTCTTGTAGGCCCAGGTTTTGACCTCTCTGCTGTTAGCGCGGCTCACCTGCACTTGAGTGGCAACACGAATTTCGCCACTTATCTTGCCAACAACCCAGCAGGGTATGCCGATGGTATTACCAACGTAGAAATCAGCACCGATGGTGGATTGACCTGGAGCATGGTCTGGACCGATACCAGTCTCACCAGCAACACGCCGTTTACTGCAGATGTTGATATCTCCATTTTTACCGGTGCGGGTATGAGCAACGTGCAGCTCGGCTTCTACTACTACGGGACCTTCGCTCACGAAGCTTGGTTGGATAACATTTTGGTCAATGATGATCCAAGCGGTCCTCCACCTCCTCCACCTCCTCCAGTTTCTTGGACTGTGAACCTGCCTACTACTTTCGACGCAACTTCGTACACGAACGATTTTGATGTTGCAGCAGGAACCGTTCCTAGCAACATGGCCATGACCAACATCGATACTTTGACCGGCCTTGCCGATGTCGAAGCATGGGCAAACGTTGGCCAACTGGCTGCTTGCATCATTCCTAACTCTGGCCTGTTCAACCTGGAAATGGGTTTGGATCCACTTTCCACCAACTACCACAACGTGCGTAATGCCATGGTTCTTGGCTTGAACGGTGGTGGCTCGAATGACCTCTCCCTGGATTTCATGGGCTACAACGCTGGTGAAGAAACCATGGACTTTGATGGTGTTTGGGTTTCGGCCGATGGCTTAGGTTGGTACAAAGTTTCGGGCGCATGGAATGTTGAACTTCCTTCCCTGAGCGTTTGGACTCCCGTTGTAGGCATGGATCTCACTGGCACTCCAGTAGACACCTCCGGTGACTTCTACCTGATGTTTGGCCAAGAGGATAATTTCCCTTACAACTACCTTGACGGCATTGGCATCGATGACATTTCGGTGGCAAGCCTTACGGGTGGCGGTCTGGTTTACTCCACTGGCGGTCTGGTCGCCAATGCCAACGCAACTCTGACCATCACGGGTGCAACTCCAGGTGGAAATGTACTCATCGGTTACTCGCTAACTGGTGCTGGCCCAACCAACACTCCGTTCGGTCCTGTAGACATGAGCAACCCAATCACCCAATTGCCAGTTTTGACTGCGAGTGGTTCCGGTGTTGCATCCATGACTACCATGGTTCCAGCGCGGGCGACTGGTTTCACCGTCTACACCCAGGCCGCAGATCTCAGCACCTCCACGCTGACGAACTCGCTCGCCGAAGTGGTGCTCTAAGGATTTTTCCTTAACCACAGCGGCCTTCTTCCTTCACGGGGGGGAGGCCGCTATTTTTTTGCATTTTCACTAGAAAAGTCCAAATTCTCCGCCAACTGCTCCAAAATTGTGATATTTTCCTGTAACGAATGAATTCAACATTCGCAATCTGCCCGTAGTTTCGGGCCTTTCCTCCTTTTACCTACCCCATGAAAACCATTCTCTCCCTCGCTGCTGTAATTGCCCTTGCAGGCTCGGCCTCCTCCCAGGTCCTCTCTGAGGACTTTTCAACTGGCGTACCACCTACAGGTTGGGTGCACGTCAACAACAACGCCGGCCTATCTGTAGGTTGGATTTTTGATTCCCTCTTTAGCCGTGCATGGTCCGAAGATGAATATGGCGTTGGTACTGCAGATAACACCCTCGTGAGCCCAGTGTTCAGCTTGGCCGGTGTTTCTTCCACCACCCTCACTTTCGATTCCCAACTCGGCTGGGGTGCTTACTTGGCAGTGAATGGCAGTGGCGATGGTCACAACACCATGGAAATCAGCTCTGACGGTGGTCTTACTTGGACCGTCGCTTGGGACGATGTTTCTCCTGGTTCTGGATCCTACCCAGGCATCAGCGTAGACCTGTCGGCCTTTGATGGTATGGCTGGCTTGCAGCTCGGCATTCACTTCTACGGCACCTACGCTCAAGAGTGGTGGGTAGATAACGTAGTGATTGATGGTGGCGGTGCTGGTCTTGTTTACAGCACATCCGGTCTCGTCGGTGGCGCTTCGGCTACCCTGACCGTTTCTGGTGCAACCGCTGGTGGCGGCGTTTTGATCGGCTACTCGCTGACTGGTGCTGGCCCAACCAACACTCCGTTCGGTCCTGTCGACATGAGCAACCCAATCACCCAATTGCCAGTCTTGACTGCTGATGGTGCCGGTGTTGCATCCATGACGACCATGGTCCCAGGGCGGGCAACTGGTTTCACTGTCTACACCCAAGCCGCAGATCTCACCAGCTCCACGCTGACGAACTCGCTTGCCGAAGTAGTCCTCTAAGGCTCTAGCCTTTGCTCGAACGGCCTTCTTCCTCACGGAGGGAGGCCGTTCTTTTGTTTTGTGCCTGAGGTAGTCCCCATTGCACATATTTTCTTTTTCTCTCTCAAATTTGTGATATTCTTGATTTAGGCGGAATAAGATTCCCGCACCCCTGACCCACCCTCCATTTTTTTGCACTCCATGAAAACCATTCTCTCCCTTGTTGCTGTAGCGGCTCTTGCCGGCTCAGCCTCTTCCCAAGTCCTCTCCGAAGACTTCTCCTCTGGCGTTCCACCTACAGGTTGGGTTCAGGTCGTCAACCCAGGCGGCTCTGGCGTCGGCTGGATTTTGGATTCCATCGGTGGCCGCGCCTGGCACGAAGACGAATACCTTGGCGGTCTCTTCTCGGATAACACTTTGGTTAGCCCAGCTTTCAGCTTGGCTGGCATTACCAGCTCCACGTTGACTTTCGATACGGAGACCTACTACAGCTCTTACCTCGCCAATAACCCTTTGGGCTATGGTGATGGCATTTCCAACATGGAAATCAGCACCGATGGCGGTGCGACTTGGACTGTCGTGTGGACCGATACCGCTGTGGTGGATAATAATTACATCACCGAAGTGGTCGATATCTCTGCTTTCGACGGCGCTGCAAGCGTTCAAGTTGGAATTCACTTCTTTGGTACCTACGCGCAAGAGTGGTGGGTGGATAACGTAGTGGTTGATGGTGGCGGTTCTGGTCTTGTTTACAGCACATCCGGTCTCGTCGGTGGCGCTTCGGCTACCCTGACCGTTTCTGGTGCAACCGCTGGTGGCGGCGTTTTGATCGGCTACTCGCTGACTGGTGCTGGCCCAACCAACACTCCGTTCGGTCCTGTCGACATGAGCAACCCAATCACCCAATTGCCAGTCTTGACTGCTGATGGTGCCGGTGTTGCATCCATGACGACCATGGTCCCAGGGCGGGCAACTGGTTTCACTGTCTACACCCAAGCCGCAGATCTCACCAGCTCCACGCTGACGAACTCGCTTGCCGAAGTAGTCCTCTAAGGCTCTAGCCTTTGCTCGAACGGCCTTCTTCCTTATGGAAGAAGGCCGTTCTTTTTTTAACCGGGTTTCTCCACGACCTCCGGGATTTCCTGGTAAGTTTAAAGAGTCATGAAATCCCTCTGCTCCCTTGTTGCCGTCTTCGCCCTCGCCAGCGCAGCCACTGCCCAGATTCTTTCGGAAGATTTTTCCACTGGTGTGCCCCCAGTTGGCTGGATTCATGTCAACCATAATGGTGCTGGCGTGGGTTGGATTCCAGATGGTGCTGGCCGTGCCTGGCACGAAGATGAGAGTGGACTCACTTCCGACAACCACCTAGTGAGCCCAATCTTTGATCTTACTGGTGTGTTAGGCGCCACGCTCACCTTCGATGGTGAAACCAACTGGGCCACCTATTTGGCGAATAACCCCGGCAGCGTGGGGAATGGCATTTCGAATATGGAAATCACCACCGATGGCGGCCTCAGCTGGACCATGGTTTGGACTGATACTTCCATCGCCAACGGAACTTACAGCCCTTGCGTCAACTTGAGCGCTTTCGATGGCCTGAACAACGTGCAACTTGGTATTCACTTTTTTGGCACTTATGCACAAGAGTGGTGGGTGGACAACCTGGTGATTGACGGTGGTGGCTGTGGCGGCAGCGGTGGGCCGATGACCTACACCCTCGTGGGCCTCATCGGTGGAGGGACCGCAACGGCAACGTTGACGGGCGCCACTCCACTTGGCCACGTGTTGATCGGCTATTCCCTTGCTGGTGCCGGACCTACGATGACTGCTTACGGCTTGGTGGATATGAGTACTCCGATTATCGCTTTGCCCATGCAGACGGCTGATTTTTTCGGCGGCATCACTTTGACACTCGCGGTACCTGTGCGCGCTTCGGGACATGTGGTTTACACGCAAGCGGTGGATTTAAGCTCCTCTTTCTTATCTCCTTCGATTGCAGAATCCATCCTTTAGCAGCGCTAGAGCCTGCTTAAACCTTTCCCAAAGGGCCCTTGGGAGAGGTTTTATTTGATGGTATTGGACTAGCTTCATGGTGCGCAAAAAAATTCGCTACAATTCCATCTACAATGCGATTTCCTGGTATCTTTAACTGTCGAGGCTCCCTCGCACTCACACCCTGGATTTGACTCCCACAACCAGATACTCCCCATGAAACCAATTCTATTTTTGGCTGCTGCAGTAATTCTTGCAGGCTCGGCTTCTTCCCAGGTCCTCTCGGAAGACTTCTCCTCTGGCGTACCACCTACAGGTTGGGCGCACGTCAACAATAACGCCGGCCTATCGGTAGGTTGGATTTTTGATTCCGTCGGTGGCCGTGCATGGTCCGAAGATGAATCCGGCGTTGGTACTGCAGATAACACCCTCGTGAGCCCAGTGTTCAGCTTGGCCGGTGTTTCTTCCACCACCCTCACTTTCGATTCCGAACTTGGCTGGGGTGCCTACCTGGCAGTGAATGGCAGTGGCGATGGTCACAACACCATGGAAATTAGCTCTGACGGTGGTCTTACATGGACCGTCGCTTGGGACGATGTTTCGCCTGGTTCTGGTGTGTACCCAGGCATGAGTGTTGACCTGTCTGCTTTTGATGGTATGGCCGGCTTGCAGCTTGGCATTCACTTCTTTGGCACCTACGCTCAAGAATGGTGGGTGGATAACGTTGTGATTGATGGTGGCGGTGGCAGTAGCTTCACCCTCGCTATTGCAGGTTTGGCTTACGGCGGTACTGCAACCGTCAGCATTGATGGTGCAACTCCTGGTGGTGATGTCCTGATTGGCTACTCCTTTGCCAATGCCGGCCCAACTTCTACTCCTTACGGAATGGTGGATCTCGGTGGACGCATCTCAACCTTGCCAATGCAAGTTGCTGATCCAGCCGGTTCGATTACGATTGTGTCTGGAGTCCCTGTTCGGGTTGGTCCTCACACTCTCTATGCGCAAGCTGTAGACATCACTTCTGGGGTGTTGAGCAACTCTATCGCTGAGCCGGTACTGTAAGAAATAAAGCCGCATGATTGCGGAATAACTCGAAGCTGGCAGCGGCATGGTCGCTGCCAGCTTTCTTTAATTTCAGCAGCGCTTGCCAAGTTGTGGGTGCCTGGATTTGGCTGGAATCGGTTGTGCAGTTTTGAATCACTTCATGGAGTGCGGCGAGCTGCTGCACTTGTATTTGCCAAGCAGCATTCGGCTCGAAGTTGGTTTTTTCCAAGTGATGACGCGCAAGCAAATCCTGCACCGCCAAGAATAGGATGCGTTTGGGAAGCTCATAGCGGCCCGAGCGCGGCCAGTCAGCCACAACGGTGTTTGCATCCGCTGCGGTGCCTGCAAGCAGCATGAGATAGGCTGTCGGCCAGGCTGAAAGACAATCGGCATCGAGCAGACGCGCGATGGCGGCCGCCCGCACCGGCAGAGTGCGGCGGTGGTCGCGCGCAATCCAGGCCAGGAGGGGCAGAGCTTCGTTGGCGGGAGTGGCCGGCGCGAGCAGGCAGGCCAGGCAGCGTGCCTCTTGGAAATCGAGTGCCGCACGTCTCCATAAAGCACGCCCGAGGGTGGAATCACTGGCAACGCCGGCGCTCAAAACCGCTGCAAGACGCACTTCCCAGTCGCTGCCGTTTTGAATCAACAAGCTGAGGGCAAAACGCTGAGGTTCCGTCTTGGCCACAAGGGCTAGGATTTGCTGGTCGGTCCAGGTTTGGGTGGCTGCAAGAGTTTGAATTGCGGCGCGGTAGTGGAGATCTTCCGCGGAGCTTGGCGCCGGTGTAGGTGGCAACAAAGTGACAATTTGAATGAGGAGTGCAAGCAACACAGCCGCAGTTTAGCAACAGGTGAAATTGCAGCGCAAGAGTGTGTGCCTATTGATGGTGCCACCGTCATCTTGGCAAATGATCTGTACCACACTTGCACTCCTGTTGCTACAAGGCGCTCCGCCGCCTGTGTATGCCATCGCCTCCACCACTTCTGATTCACGCTTGCCGCAAGATACGATTTGCCGTGATGAAGAACTTTTCCGTCGTGATTACAATGATTCCTGGCCGCGGGTGATGGTTACCCAGCAAACTTGGATGAGTTTTTTAGGTGATATGGATAGCGACGGGCTCTTTGATTTCCCTGCTGGCATTGATGCGGTTGCTTTAGCTGCGCCCGATTCCACTACCACGCCTACCTTGATGGATTTATGGTTTTCATCAGATCAAGATTTTCTCGGCTTTCAAGATGGTGATATTTTGCATCTCTCACCCATGGGTGGGGTAGAGGTCATCTACAGCGAAGCGGATCTGTACAACCTGTTGCAACCAACATCCGGCGCGATAGATATCGATGCCTTGCATTTTATGGAGAACAAAGTTGTGCGCCTGTCGCTCGCCAATAACTTGACCGGCACGATTCTTGGAGACCTGCAAGACGGTGATATTCTGGATTGGACCCCGGAGGCCAACATCATCACCGTCGTGGCCACCGAAGCAGATGTCCAAGCGTGGGTCAATCACGCCACCGGAGGTACTGCTGCCATCGGCGATGTGAAAGCGTTATCGATGTTACCGAACTCCATGGTCATGGCCTTCACCGTACAAGCACCCACAGCCATCGATGCGAGTGTTTTTAGCAACGAAAATGGTGGTAGCTTGATTCCTGGTTGGGAGGAGAATGATTGGTCCTTTCAACAAAGCAGTGAATTGGATGCGCTCTGTTTTGTGCCGGCAACCTTAGGCCAGCCGCTAGTGTTATCCACGGATGTGGCTTATGTGCAGCCCGGAGCACCGATTCAGCTGCGCATGCATCACGCTACCCCCGGTGCTCCTCTACAGGGCATGGTGGGCACGACTTTCAGTATCCGCTCGCAATTCCTTGGGCAAGCTGGAATCAGCGTGGTGAATCCTTACCAGGGCTTTTCTCGCACTTGGCCAGCACGGAACCAGCCGCCCCTCATTGCTGACAGTTCCGGCAGCGCCTCTTATGACGCCATGCTGCCCAATTTACCTCCGGGTGCCACTTCGCTGACCTTGTGGTGCCAGGCTGCGGATCCAACAGGCCAGGGTTGGAGCACACCCATCGTTTTGCGATTGGAGTAATCACCCTCGTATAGGGTATGCTGGGTGGGAGGAAATCCATGCTTCTTCCCACCCTTATTCTTGCTCTCGGTTTTGTTACTCAAGAGCCTTCCAACCAACTGCAACGAGCATTGGTTTCTGAAGAGGCCGATGTGCGCTACGCCGCCGCCTTAGAGCTGGCTGCGGGCGACCAAGAAGCAGAAAAATGGCTGTTGCGCGCTGCTGGGAATGGTACGCCAGAAGAACGCCGTACTTTGTTGCTTGCGGCGGCCTTAATGGGTACGCAATCCTCTTTCGATTTGATCGAAAAAGCAGCACGCAAGAAAGGCCGCAAACCTGATCAAGAACGTGCATACGCATTGGTTTTATACGGTTCGCTGCACCCCGCTGCGGGCTTGGATGCAAAGAAGGATTGGGCCCGCACGGCGAGCGATTTTGAGCGTGGGTGTTTACTTGCTGGCTTGTTGTCGCAGCCAGCTCGCCTGGCCGATCCAGAGTGGAAAAAATTAGTCACGAAGAAAAAAACTCCCGGCCTGCTGGAAATCTATGATCTGGCCGCGATGCTGCGTGGAGAAGTGTGGCCAGACACTCCGGAAAGTAGCGCCGAGATTGGAGCAAGACTCCTAACCACCCACATTCCTGGGGTAGAGGGGGTTGCGATTCAGTCTCTAGAACACTTCCGTAAGTTGGAGTTTCCGCAGTTGTGGTCCGTCGGAGCTCGTCATGTTCCCGCCCGCGAGCTCTCCGATTTGAAAGGCCAAGCTCTGGTTGGCGATCGTATTGCCCTCGTGTTAAGCCTTTATGAAGTCGAGACCAAGGATCGCCAAGAGTTGTTTGATCATTTCCGCACCCGTGTCATCGGTAAGCGCGAGGCCGCATGGTTGTGGGGGGCTGCAGGTGAGCTGGGGCTTAGCCTTCCAACCGTCCCGCCCACAGAAAAACTGGAAGATGCTTATGTTGCTGGGATATTGAGTTTAGCTTGCCAAGATTTTTCTAGCGCAACCTTCGCCACTCAGCCTTATTTGCAACAAGCACGTGAAGCCTTTCAGTCGAGTTCCAATTTTGAGCGGCGGTGGCCTGCGGCGGCGTTGATGGCCCTGGGTGGCAAGCCCGAGGATCAAGAGATTTTAAAAGCAGCATTTTTGATCGCCTCAGGCAGTGAGCGTCAACGCCTGCAACCCATCTGGAAATTAGCCAGCCGTTCTTTGGGGTCGGAACGACACTCCTGGTTGCGCAGCTGGAGCCGTGATCTTGGAGCAGGGTGGATTGGCTTCCTGGATAAGGAGGGACCGCGTTGGGTTGCTTTCCAATTGGCCGGCGGCACCGTGGGTGCCGAAGGTCGCTTGGAAATCGCAACGTCTTATCCGGGCTTGCAGTTGGTGCCCCGTGATTACGCCGGCGATCAAGTGCTGTATCGCGATTTGGCCGTGTTGTTGCTAGACGGCGTTTATCGTTGGGGACTCGGGAAGTAGATCTTCCTTAGAGTAGAGATTCCAACAATTCGAGCTGCTCGCGGGTGTCGACATCCAGGAACGGTCCCGGGTCGCCGCGACGCACCACATTGAGCAAACGGTCACGATTGAAATGCACGATACTGCGTAAGGATTCTTCCGCGCGGAGTTGCAGCACTTCAGGCACCACCTCGGCACCCAGCAAAAGAGGGTGTCCACCTTTGCCGCCCGGCGTCATCAAACGCGCCACGCATTGTTGCGGTGTGGTTTGTTGCGCCCAGGCTTGCAGCAGCTGCAAAACCGCAGCTGCACTAAGTAGCGGAATATCGCAGGGATGAATCATGACTGCGCGTCCGGGTTGCAACGCTGCAAGACCGCAGTGCATGCTGCTGTTGCGTCCACCATCAGGATGCGGATTGGCAATTACCATTTGCGCCCCGCAGCCACCACGAGCTTCCAAAATTGCCAGCTGCTCTGCGCGGACCACAACCACGACCTGTTCGCAGCCCCCTGTTTGCAAGGCGGAAACCAGGCGCGGCAACATCCAGATACCCTTTAGTTCCAGTAGCGCTTTCGGCAAACCAAGTCGACGACCGGCACCCGCGGCCAGCAGAATGGCGTCACAAGGAGGCATGGAGATGGGCAAATGCATCAGGAGAGGGCGTTGCTGGCTGCGCTGAGAGTTTGGCGCACGTATTCAAAATCGGCTTCGCTGGCATCCATTGGGGGGCTCAAACGCAGAATGGAATCGTGGATGCCAAGAGCGGGCAAGGCAAATGCAGCGCACATCGAACCGGCGCGGACTTGCACACCCGCAGAGGCCAAAAACGCTGCAAGGATTTCGGCCGCAATGGTTTGGTGGTGCAGCGCCAAAATTGGTAAGCGTTGCTGCCAATCCAGGCCAGCCGTCGGCAACACGTCCCAACCCTTTTGTTGACGACACCAAATTTCCAGGGCGGCCATTTTTTTCCGAATCGGTTCTAATAACGGGGGGTTCGCGGCCAGCCAATCAAGAGCCGCACCTAGGCCGTAGATGCCGGGATAATTGGATGTGCCGGCTTCCAAGTGAGCGGGCAGCGCCTCCGGCATTTCGAGTTCGCCACTGAAACTGCCAGTACCGCCGCATAGAAAGGACTTTGGCTTTTGCCCTTCGCCCACAAACAGCAAACCAATCCCGCGCGGGCCACGCAAATTTTTGTGTCCGGCAAGTGCTGCATAAGCCACACCGAGATCGTCAAGGTGGATAGGCAAAACGCCGCCGCCTTGGGATAAATCCAGAATTACCTGCACTCCGCAAGCCCGAGCTATGGCGCAGGCTTGCGCATAGGGCTGGATGATACCAAGGGTATTGCTGGCCACACTCAGGGCAAAGGTGGAGTAGCAACCCTTGCCCAATTCCATTTGTAAGGCGGATAAATCCAGTAAGCCCTGCGGGGTGGATGCGAGGCTCACCAAACTGACGCCGCGATGGCGCGCAGCATGCAGTGGGCGCAACAAAGAGTTGTGTTCGAAAGAAGTCGTGAGGACTTGGGTGTGATCGGCAATGCCACAATGAATCGCTAGGTTCAAGCCGTAGGTTGCGCCAGGCGTGAAGATCACGCGTTCGGGCGTGTTCAGGCCGAACATCGTTGCGGCCCTAGCGCGGATAGCAAAGAATCGTTCGGCGGCGGATTGGCCACCCGTGCCGCGGTCGCCGGGTAACACATGTAGCCCCGTAACCATGGCCTCCATGACGCCAGGTGCAGGGTTGGCGCAAGTTGCAGCACGGTTCCAATTGATCTGCGGTAACATGCTGCAAAGTCTACGCGCCGACGGTTTCCGCAACCACCGAGCGCGCACGCGCCACATCTCCGGTACCCCGTACCAAAATATGGCCATCGAGGAAAATCAGCACATCCAATTCCTCGGCACGGAAACGTAAAAAGCGTGCGCTGCAGTGTAAATCGGTCACCGTGCCGCGCAGTTTTTGGGCCACTATTTCCAGATTCACACCAGCGCCCAATCCAGGCAGTTGCACCGCATCGCCAGAACAAAGAACTTGCGCAGCGGCGGCGCCCTGTTGGCCGTACAGCCACGCATAATCAGCCTGGCCGCAACATTGGCAAGTGGGGTCTTTGCTGGCGTGAAGAAACTGCATCTGCCCGCTCCAAACATCCAGATAGCGGAATCCGGCGGCCACTTCCGAAATTTTGCCAGCGAGAATTTTTAGGGCTTCGGCAGCAGCCCAGCCAGCAATCACAGCAACGGCTGGGCCGAGCACGCCGGCGCTACGGCAAGTTGGGGTGGTGGAAGCATCAGGGGGTTCCGGCCAGGTGCAGCGCAAACATGGGCCGCCTGGAACGATGGTGCCAAGCATGCCGTGCGTGCTCACTACTCCGGCGTAAACATAAGGTTTGCGTTTGGCGACGGCATAATCATTCAGCAAATAACGCGTGGCGAAATTATCCGTGCCATCCAATATCAAATCGACGTCGGCAAGGAGTTGGTGGATATTCGCCGCGGTCAAATCGACGGCGAAAGGTTCCAGCTTAATCTCTGAGTTCACCTGGGCTAAACGTTCCGCCGCAGCTTCCGCTTTGGGGCGCACAGCCAAAGCATCGGCTTCGGTATAGAGCACTTGGCGCTGTAGATTCGAAGTTTCCACGACATCGCGGTCGAGTAACAACAAGCGGCCCACTCCAGCGCGGGCTAATAAATCAGCCCCCACCGAACCCAAAGCTCCCAGCCCGATGACGGCAACGGTGGCCGCGCCGAGGGCTTGTTGGCCATCAGGGCCAATCTGCGCCAGACGTTGCTGGCGTGAGTAGCGTGCTTCGCTCATCACGGCAGGGAAGGTGGTGCGAGAGGGGGGACTTGAACCCCCACGTCCGAAGACACTAGATCCTAAATCTAGCGCGTCTGCCAATTCCGCCACACTCGCAAGTTCGCTGGGGTGGGCAACGGGGCTCGAACCCGCGACCTTCGGTACCACAAACCGATGCTCTAACCAACTGAGCTACGCCCACCATACAGCGAGCCGCAAAGTTTACCGCGCCGGGGTCAGCTTGGAAAGCCTTAGCCGACCAGGATTTCGTCGCCGTTGGCCAGGACGAAGGCCTGAAACAGCTCCGCCAGGCGCGTGGTGACTGGGCCAGGCAGTTGATTGCCAATGGAACGGCCGTCAATCGCCATGACCGACGCCAACTCACCCATGGTGCCGGTGCAGAAAACCTCATCGGCCGCGAAGAACTCGGTGCGCGACAAGTCTGCCTCATGCACTTCTATGCCGTTGGTTGTGCAAATCTCGAGCACGGTTTCGCGGGTGACGCCTTCCGGACACGCTTTGGTGAAGGGGGTGTACACGACGCCAGCTTTGACCATGAAAATGTGGGTAGCGTTGGTTTCGGCCACGAAGCCATGCGGATCAAGCATAAGTGCGTCATCGGCACCGTAGGCGTTGGCCTCAATCTTGGCCAGAATGGACTGGATCAAATTGCTGTGATGAATTTTCGGATCCATCATGTCCGGTGCAAAACGGCGCACGCTGCTGGTTGCCAGAGTGAGGCCCGCTTTGTCGTAAACGGGGGCCTTCCATTCGGCCAACACAATCAAAGTTGGGCCGCTGGTATTTAAGCGTGGATCCATGCCCGAAGTAATCTTCACTCCGCGCGTTAAAGTCAGGCGAATATGGCAGCCATCGACCATGCCATTGGCTTCCAGGGTGCGACGGATTTCATCGCGCATTTTTTCCTTGCTCGGCACAATTTTAAAATCTAACGCCTTGGCCGACTTGAGCAAGCGGTCCAAGTGGCGTTCCAGTTTGAAAATGCGGCCGTCATAAAGGCGTAACCCTTCCCATACGGCATCGCCACCCTGTACCGCGGAATCAAATGGGCTGATCCCTGCGACATCGCGGTGGAGGAGTTCACCATTGATGTTGATCAACAGATCGCGGTTGCGTTCATCAAAGACTTGCAGCATGGAACTAACTGGGTGAGGAGGAGTGGCGCGCCCGGAAGGATTCGAACCCTCGACCGTCGCATTAGAAGTGCGATGCTCTATCCAGCTGAGCTACGGGCGCTACCGAGATGGGTGGGGCATGTTACCTCGTCTGAGTTGAGGGTGAAAATCCTTTCAGACTCACGCAGTTTTTTTTATTCCTTTCCGTCGTCATCCCCGCCGGTGTAACCAAGCTCATGACTCATGCCTTGTTGCGCAGCACTCGCGCGCGCATTGCCATCGTGCCGGTCACGCGCTAAGGCAGCAGCGACTTCCCCTGCCAAAACTTCGGCGGCGGCAACTCCAAGATTTTGGGTTTCCGTGGGATCCGTAGCCAGATTGAAGAAACCAAAAAAATCGGTTTGGTGTTCGGGTGATTGCTTTTTCGCCCACCTACCCATCCACTTCTGTGAGCCTTCGCGTAGCGCGATGTATTCATCGTCGACAGCAATACGGACGCCTTCACTCTCTTGCAACGCGCCGCGCACGATCAGGGCGGTGCCTTGGAGCTGTGCGGCATCCTGGTCAAAATACAAGCCACACAGCGCTAACAAGGTTGGGTAGACATCGAGTAATTGCACATCATGCTGAAAGCGGGCGTCGGCGGGAACCCCTGGTCCAGTAATCAAAAAGGGCACATGGATGAGCTCGGAGTACAAACTATTGCCGTGCTTCATCAAACCATGTTCGCCAAAGTGCTCCCCGTGATCTCCTGTCAGCAAAACGATCGTGGGGCGCCCCGACTCTTGCACCCGTTGGAGGATCAAACCAACTTGAGAATCGATGAAAGCTACCTCCTCAAGATAGGCTTGATGGAAGTAGTGCACCGAAGCTTCCGCGGCTGCAATTCTTGCCGCATCACCAGACTGCAATTCTTTCTGCAACAGAATGGCGGCATCGCCGAGTAAACCATTGTTTGGGTCTACAGGAAGATAATCTGGTAGAGGAGGTAGCTGACTGGTGAGGGAACCTGCAAAGGGGGCGATGGTGCCGTATGGATCATGCGGATCCATATAGTGCAAAAAGAAAAAGTAGGGGCGTGGATCTAAGAGAAGGCTATCGAAGAGATGATTGGCTAACTGGTTGGTGCGTTGTGCGCGCCCTTTTTCATAATTGCCTTTGCTGTTGCGGTAGCCGCGGAACAAAGGTTGATCGACGAGTTTGATCAGAGTGCCGTTGGGTAGCAGCGCATCAAGCCAACTGCGGCCCGTGAATCCCTGCACAAATTGACGTAATCGCCCGCGCAAAGGTACATCGGAATCATCGTAGACTTCGAAGCCTTTACCGAAACCAATATCGCCGGAAAGTAATCCATTGGAGATGACCCCGGCGGTGTGATATCCCGCATCGAGGAAGTGTTGAGAAATCCACGGCTGGTTGGCAGGAACCGGGTCGAAGTTACTGCGCACGCCATGGGTCAGGCTATCTTGCCCAGTGAGCATGGTGAGGTGGCTAGGCAGGGTAAGGCCAGAACTGGAATGGGCAAAGGACGCTGAAGCGCCGGCGCGGCGCATGGCATCAAACGTTGGCAAGGAGTAACCATCTGGACGTGGGCCGTTGAGGGCGTCGGCGCGCAGGGTGTCGATGGAGATTAACAGGACGTCAGGTTTTTCAACGGGGACGGAATCACTGCGTTGTGGGAAAATCCGCACGACTTCGGGGCGCCCGTCGCTCGAGCCAAGCATCAAGGACTCCACGAAACACAAAATCGCAAGCACCGGCACCAGCGCAACAAGCTTGGCGGCGGATACGGAGGCAGCGATGCGGAGGATGCTGAACGTACCAAGAAGCAAGGTGATGAGGGCAGCAAGCCATATCGAGAGGCTGGCGTCGGCTAAGAACGGCGCGCAACCCACTAAAATGCCGGCGAGCAGTGGGCCTAAGGTGCGTGACTCTCCCTGGCGCGCGGCAGGCACCAGCAGCAGCGCAGCTAAAGGTAGCGCTCCTATACATGCGCCAAGCCAAGCAACGCTGAACGCGCGGGGAATATCGAAACCAGAAAAGCCCAGCAAAGCATCCGCCAAAGCAGCGAGCGCGCAGCCTGCCCCGAGAAACCAAATACAGGTGAAGAACGAGGTTCTCATGGACCAACTTTATCAGATCTTGCTGCGGATTGTTTTGCCGCGGTGGCCCCGGATGATGCCGTTAGGAATTCTCCGAGCACAGCGCTGCTAAACTCCGCCACAGATGAGGAGCGCATTTCCCTTGCCGATGGCGCTACGCCTCGCGGTGGCTTTTACGGCGCACCTATCCGCGGGGTGCCTTGGATACTATCTCACCAGTCAGCACCATTTTGTTGGGCTTGGTTGGCCGGCAATTGGGGTTGGTTCGGTGCTGGTGGTGTGTTGGGGGCGCAGTATCTGGCTGGCCTTGTTCGCCAGTAGTTGCGTTTTGCACTTGTGGTTCCAGGGTGCATTCGCGAGCCGCAGTGTTTTGTTTCTAGCCGCCGACCTTTCTGAAATCATGTTCGCGAGCCTGATCCTGAACTGGCGCTGTTCGTGGCAGCTTGGTTTTTACAGTATCCGACAGCTTCATCGAATTCTTCTCGCAGGTGTGGTTGCGCCGCTGTTTGGCGTGATTTTTTGGAAGTGGGGTTACGGCTTTTCCCCTGCTTCCGACCTTAGTTCGTCAGGATTTTTTTCTTCCAGTGTCCTTCTTTGGATGCGCTCGGCAACGGGGTTTTTTGCGCTTGCTCCAGCATTGCTCGGCTGGCTCACACCCCCGGACTATTTTCTGGGTCCGGGCAAACGGGAAAGTGTCCTTGTGAGCGGCGTATTCACCACCCTTTGTGTGTTCGCATTTTCGGCATGGATCACTCCTGCTCCACACCCATTTTGGTTTGCTTTGCTCCCAGTGGTCGTGCTGTTTTGGAGCGCAGCGCGATGCGGAATTTTCCTGACTACCCATTTGGCCTTGATGCTATTGGGTGCCGCCACATTAGCGGCAGTCGGTGGCCGAGCCCTGTTTGCGCAAGTTGTGGACAACCAACAGATTGCAACTGCTTGGCTGGTTCTGAATCTTTTTGCTCTTTGCGCGGTGAGTTTGGCGGTGATAGCTTCGCGGGTAACGCTAGCAGTGGAAAAAGGGAAAACGGCAAGCGGAAGACTCGACAGTATTGCCGGGGTTTTACCGCAGATGGTTTGTTACTACGACATCAACCTGGTGCGGCGCTACACCAATGCGGCCTATCAAAGTGCATTTGGAGGGGTTGAGAGCTTACAGCCCATGGCCCTGCAAGATTTAGTGAGCCCAGCGGTACTCGAACAATCTTTGCCTCATTGCCAAGCAGCCTTGCGCGGTGCAAAAGTGCGATTTATGGAAAAAATCTTTCTCGCAGATGGCCAACTCCATTCCCTCGACCGCATTTTGCTGCCTGATTTCTCTTCCAACGGCGACACCTGCGGGTTCTTCTCGGTGGCCACGGACATGACCGATTTTTTACAAGCACAGGAGGAACGTCTGGCTTTGGAGACCCAGATTTTGCAAACGCAAAAACTTGAGAGTTTGAGTAAATTGGCCGGGCGCTTGGCACACGAGTTTAACAATCGTCTTTTTGGCATGTTGGGGCACGCCGATATCGCAATGCATGCTTTACCTGCAGACCACACTGCTTTGCCGGCATTGCACAAGATCCTCGAAATTGGCCGCGAAGCGTCTGAATTATGCGCACAAATGTTCGCCTTCTCAGGGCACACGAACGGCAAAAAAATACCTGTGGATGTCGAAGCCATCGTTGTAGAAATGACTAAGTTGATGGAGTTATCGCTGCCCAAGGAAGTACGCCTGTTCACTACCTTTGCTACCGATCTCCCCAAGGTGTTGGTGGATGAAGCGCAGTTGCGTCAGGCCTTGATGAACCTTGTGCAAAACGCTGCAGAAGCCGCGCTTGGTCAACCATGTGAAGTGGAAATTCAAGTCCATGTGCAACAGCGGGGTGCCGTTGATTTTCATGAATCATTCCTTCGCAGCAATGACGCGCACCAAACGCTAGTCGTGATTTCGGTCCACGATAACGGCGACGGCATCGATCCTGAGGTGTTGCCACGAATTTTTGACCCGTTTTTTTCCACCCGCAGCGGCTCACGGGGATTAGGGTTGTCCGGGGTTTTGGGAATTATTTATGGCCACCAAGGAGCTCTACTCGTTCATTCCAAAAGGGGAGAGGGCACTGGCATTTCCCTGTATTTCCCTGTCGATTCGAGTCTAATTCCAACTGCGCCGGAAGCTTATTTGGAGGCTCGCCAATGACTTCAGAATGGCATCTGTACCTTTTGCTATCTAGTGATGGCAAAAGAACCTACGTCGGTGTAACCATGGATTTAAAGCGCCGCCTAGAACAGCATAATGGTGTCCACCCTGGAGGTGCCAAAAACACCCGAGGAGGGCGCCCTTGGAGCTTGCTTCATAGCCGTGGCGGATTCCCCAACCGGAGTGCTGCGCAGAGCGCTGAGGCCACCTTAAAACGGCTTATTGGCGATAAACGGGTTGATTATTTTGAATCATGAAAATCATAATCAGTGGATTTTCCGCGAGTTTAGGGCGTTTTTGACCCGGTTTTTGTTGTAGTTTAGGGCACTGGTTAAATCTCGGTTTCCCCCTGGATGGTTCTCGAGTCCCTGCCAACCTTCCAATACGGCTCTTCCTTTGCCGTTTCACGCTAGCTCCTCAAAATCATGAAGACCCGTTTCCTCCTCCCCGCTGTGCTCGTTAGCGGCTCCCTTGTCGCTTTCCTTGGGCATGGCCTCCAAGCCAACCCAAACTCCGCTGCTTTGGCCCTGACACCAGACGTGATTGTTGGTGATATTCATGACCACATGGTGCATGGCACTGCTGGCGGTCAAACTTCCTATAGCTTTGGCTCGACTTCTTGCAACATTGGTAATGAGGTTTTGAACTGGGTTTCTTGGAACAATCAGCACCCAGTGATCGCAGGAAATATCTACCGTCTGAAGGATGGGCGTTTTGAGCAACTAGGCTTGAACTGGTTGAAGCACGGTTTCACGGCGCTCAACGGCACTCTTTGTGGCTCATGCCAGAACACTGGTGGCTCCACCTTGGGTATCGGTTGCTCGGATCCTTACAGCGCCTACTTGAATGGTTTCCGCAGTTACCTAGGCCCGCGCTCCGAGGTGAATTCCTACAACGGATACTACCCGTATCCACCAATCCTCAACCCTTCCTACTCGGGTGAGCTTGCACGTCGCATTATCGTAGACAATGCGGATGTGGATCCTAGTCAGAACGCTGGCGCTCGTTACTTCGCTGAAATCCAATACATGACTGCCGACGATAACGCAGAAATTGGTAACGGTTCGAACAACGTCAGCTGGCGTGAAATCTCTTTTTCAGGCTCGAACGCGCCCTTTAACGTGAACTTTGTTGGTTCGACGGTACGTGAGGAGTCGGCGATTATGGCTTGGCAGCTCATCGATCCGAATGTGATGATTTCTGAAGTTCAACTACCGAACGACGGCAGTGTGTTTGTGGCATCACGCACCACGGTGAAGCCAGGTGGCGGTTACGCTTACGATTACACGGTATACAACCGTGATTGTAATCGCAGCGTGCGGGCATTCTTAGTGCCTTTGACCGGTAACGAAACGCTCTCCAACAAGATGTTCACCGATGTGGATTACCACAGTGGCGAACCTTACGTCAACACAGATTGGCAAGCCTACGAAGGCCTTTTTCCTGGTCGTTCGCAAAAAATTCAGGCTTGGTACGGTGGCACTTTTGGCGCCAACCCAAACAACAACGCTTTGCGTTGGAGCACTGCTTACAGCATGCACTTTGATTCGGATACCTCTGGGGTTTTGGGTCAGGTTGCTCTCGTGCCCTTTAAGCCAGGCACGGGTAAGATTTTCTACGCAAACGCTGTGATTCCTCAGTAGGAATTGGCCTCTTTGTAAACAGAGGGACTGGCCTGCGGGCGAGTCCCTCCTTCTTTTTGCCCTAGCTTGGCTATGCGCCACATCATGAAAAAAGCTCCCTCGCGTTTCGGTAAACGCCGCGCTGTAGTGCTGGTGGCGGTGCAGTTGCTGTTGATTGGACACGTAGTGTGGTGGCTTGCAAGTGGCAACACTATCACTCCTTTAGAACCTTCGGAAGGCATGAGCTTTGCCAAAGAAGGCGTAGTCAATGCTGGCCTGATCTTGTTGAGTGTTGCAGTTCTGGCCACTTTGATTTTTGGACGCTACTTCTGTGGTTGGGGTTGTCATCTGTTATTGCTACAAGACTTCTGTCGTTGGCTGTTGCTGCGTGTTGGAATTCGGCCTCGGCCTTTTCGTTCGCGATTGCTTCGCCTGATTCCGATTGTCGCTTTTTTATATATGTTTTTGTGGCCCATACTCGTGCGCCTTTTTTTGGGGAACTCTGCTCCGGCGCTGACTCTACAGCTCACCACCAATTCATTTTGGGCCACTTTCCCTGGTCCTCTTGAATCGATTCTTACTTTAGTTGTAGCTGGATTTGTGGTCGTATATCTTCTTGGTTCGAAAGCCTACTGCACTTACGCTTGTCCATATGGGGCCATTCTAGGCGCGGTAGATAACTTTGCAGTCGGTCGTATCCGCGTGAATGATGCTTGCCAACAGTGCGGCAAGTGCACCGCAGCCTGTAGTTCCGATGTACGCGTCCATGAAGAAGTACGGGATTTCGGTGCGGTGATCGACCCCAATTGTATGAAGACTATGGATTGCATCGCTGCCTGCCCCAATGATGCTTTATCCTTTGGATTCGGCAAACCTGCTGCTTTCCTTAAACAACGCGCGGAGGGTCGTAAGTCGCAGATTGGCGTACCGACTTGGCCGGAAGAATGGTTACTCCTGGGTGCTTATGCATTCGGATTTTTTGCCACCCATTCCCTATATGGCCGCTTCCCATTTTTGCTCGCCCTTGGCTTCGGCATGATGGCTGCCTTTGGCGCTCTCACTCTCAAACGCTTGTTGCAACGCCGCGATTTGAGTTTTTTAGGCCAACATCTGAAACGCAAAAATGTTTTCACCCCACGGGGTTGGGTGTATGTCTTGTTGATCGTTTGCGGAACCGGTCTGTTCGGACACTCCCTGTGGATTCAAACCCACCGCTGGCGCCGTGACTCAGCCTTTGCGGCCACCAATTTTCACCGTAGCTTATGGTTACGCGGTGATTTTTCCGCTGAAACAATTTCCGACGAAGCAAACGCAGCTATGGACCATGCTGTTGCAGAAGCTGTTTGGTTAAATGCTCATGGTTTGGTACGCGAAGATCTCAACCTATTTGTGATCGGTTGGAACGATCTTTTTGACGGTTCCTTGGATGGCTTCGAGACCAGAATGTTGGAAATTTTGGTTCACCGCCCCAATTTTGGTGAAGTCCAGATGCAGTACGCGTATTTCTTGATGAACTTGCAGCGTTTTCATGATGCCCGCCTGCAACTCGATGCGGTGTCGCCGCGGGATCCGCGTTACCTCGATGCGCAGCACTCGGCGATCGCCCTGCAGCAACGTTTGGGTAACGAGGAAGATGCAACCCAGCGTGCCGCAGCTCTCGAAGCTTTGGGCTTCTAGAGCTTCCCGCGCACTTGGTGGTGAAGGTAGAATCGTGCGCAATGAGCGCCAAGAACCCCGTAGAAACCTTTCGTAGCGATTACTGCGCACCCGATTTCCGGATCGATTCTGTGGAATTGGATTTTCAGCTAGGCGTGGAGAATACCCAGGTCACCGCGCGCCTGCAAATGCAGCGTACCGTTGCCGGTAGCAGCATGCCGCTGCAACTCCATGGCGAGGATCTTGAACTTCGCAGTGTGGCCATCGATGGCCAAGAGTTGCCTTCCAATGCATTTCAAAATAACGCGGAGGGGCTTACCGTCCCCAACCTTGGCGATTGTTTTCTACTCCAAACCCGTGTGAGTATTCGCCCACAAGACAATACGCAACTATCGGGACTCTACAGCTCCGGCTCTATGTATTGCACACAATGTGAAGCAGAAGGATTTCGGCGCATCACCTATTTCCTGGATCGTCCCGATGTCATGGCTACTTTCAAGGTGCGCATAGAAGCCGACCGTAAAGCCTTCCCAGTATTGTTAAGTAACGGCAACTTGATCGATTCCGGCGCAGCGCCAAATAACCGCCATTTTGCTGTCTGGCACGATCCTTTTAAGAAGCCGTCCTATTTGTTCGCTCTTGTTGCGGGCGATTTAGGTTCGATTAGCGATAGCTTTACAACCTCAAGTGGCCGCCAAGTCGCGTTGCATATTTATTCCGAACATCGCAATCACGATCAACTTGATTACGCCATGTTGTCGTTGCAGCATTCCATGAGCTGGGATGAAAAAGTGTTTGGCTTGGAGTACGATTTGGATATTTTCAACATCGTTGCAGTTGGTGATTTCAACATGGGCGCGATGGAAAATAAGAGTCTCAATATTTTTAACACCGCCTATGTGTTGGCACGCCCAGATATTTCCACGGACGGCGATTACGAGGGGATTCAAGGCGTGATTGGTCATGAGTATTTCCACAACTGGACTGGCAATCGTGTAACTTGTCGTGACTGGTTCCAGCTCACTTTAAAAGAAGGATTAACTGTTTTCCGTGATCAACAGTTCTCCGCAGCTATGGGGTCCTCTGCAGTCAAACGTATTGAAGATGTCAAAACCCTGCGTGCTGTGCAATTCCGTGAAGACAGCGGGCCCATGGCACATCCCATCCGCCCAGATTCCTATATCGCCATGGATAACTTTTATACCTCCACGGTCTACAACAAAGGTGCCGAAGTGATTCGTATGTATCACACTTTGTTGGGGGCGAAAGGCTTCCGCCAAGGCATGGATTTGTATTTTGAGCGCCATGATGGTCAGGCAGTCAGTTGCGATGATTTCCGTGCCGCAATGGCCGATGCAAACGATTATGACCTCAATCAATTTGAGCGTTGGTATTTGCAGGCTGGCACTCCGGTAATTCATGCCCAAGGCGTTTGGGATGCAGCTCTTGCTACTTATACGCTGAAGTTGCAGCAAAGTTGTGCCGCCACTCCTGGTCAGGAACAGAAACTTCCATTTCACATTCCGGTTGCCGTCGGCCTGCTAGATCAAGCTGGTCTAGAGATTGCCGCAACCCGCGTGTTGGAATTGAAACAGCAAGCGCAGCAGTTTGTGTTTGAGAACATTACCGTCCAGCCGGTGGCCTCCATTTTGCGTGGCTTCTCTGCCCCGGTGCGTTTAGAAGTGGAACAAAGTGATGCGGAGTTAGCGCTGCTGTTTGCCTACGACACGGATAGTTTCAATCGTTGGGAAGCAGGACAACGTTTCGCCACCCGTGTCATTCTTGAATTAGTTCGTGAGGTTCAATTGGGTAACACCCCACAAGTTCCTGAGAATTTATTGCAAGCATTCCGCTGTGTTTTGGAAGATGAGGGGCTTGACCATTCACTGAAGTCCTATGCGTTGCGGTTGCCCGATGAAATTACTCTCGGCGCTGCGATGGATGTGATTGATCCTGACAGCTTGCATGAAGCCCGAGAACTGTGCGTGCGGGCGATTGCCACAGCCCTGCGTCCACGCTTGGAACAGCTCTATCAAACATTGAAAGATGGCGCCCCATACCAGCCTGAGGCCGCAGCGATTGGCAAACGCCGGATGCGTAATCTGTGCCTCGGTTATCTCTGTGCTCTGGAAGAAGAAAGCACCACAAGCCTTGCAGAAGCGCAGTATCAAACTGCCACCAACATGACCGACAAAATGGCCGCGGTGGTGTGTTTGACCGCCTACGATGTGCCGGCGCGCCGCCGCGTGCTGGATGATTTCTACAGCACTTACCAAGAAGAAGCCTTAGTGGTAGATAAGTGGCTGATGGTGCAGGCAAGTTCCCCAGGCACAAAAACTCTGCAGGATGTCATTGGGTTGCTCAATCACCCCGCTTTCGACATTAAAAACCCGAACAAAGTCCGTTCCTTAATCCGTACTTTCTCCGGCAACCAACTGATTTTCCATCAAGCCGATGGCGCTGGTTACCGCTTTGTTGCGGATCAGGTAATCGCCCTCGATGCCATCAACCCACAGATTGCGGCACGCATCGTTGTGGCGTTTGCCCAATGGCAACGCTTTGATGAGTCCCGACAACAGCAAATGCTGGCGCAGTTGGTACGGATTTCAGAAGTGCAGGCTTTGTCGCAAGATTGTGCCGAGATCGTGGCGCGTAGCCTCAAGGCTGCCCACGTCGCGCGTTAGAATACAAGCTGAATCATGCGCATCCTCCTCGTCGGATCTGGGGCTCGGGAACATTCCCTTGCCTGGAAAATTGCCAGTTCCAAACTGGTCGAAACTTTGTGGACGGCACCGGGCAACCCTGGCACCGCCACACTCGGTACAAACGTTGCGCTGGAGGTGGAAGACACTCCCGGGATAGTTGCTTTCGCCAAACGCAATCAAGTTGATTTGGTGGTCGTCGGCCCGGAAGGCCCCTTGGTGGGTGGTTTGGTGGATGCCCTCGCGGTGGCAGGTATTGGCGCTTTTGGTCCACGCCAAGGTGCCGCCGAGCTGGAAGGTTCCAAGGCCTGGTGTAAGGAAGTGTTGGTGCGTCACCGTATACCAACCGGTTCGTTTCGTTCTTTCCGCGCCATCAATCAAGCCGTGTCTTTCTTGGAAAGTGGTGCGCGTTATCCCCTGGTGGTGAAAGCCTCCGGCTTGGCTGCTGGCAAAGGAGTGATCATTTGCGAAGATGTAGCTACCGCCGTCAAAGCCACCCGCGATATGCTGGAAGGTGGTCGCTTTGGTGCCGCCGGCAGCACCGTCGTCGTGGAGGAATTTTTGACCGGGCCCGAAGCCTCGGCTTTCTGCCTGACGGATGGCCGCACTTTTGTGCCGCTGGAGACTTGCCAGGATCACAAAACTTTGTTGGATGGTAACCAAGGCCCCAACACCGGCGGCATGGGTGCGGTGAGCCCGAACCCAGAAATTAGCGAACGCACTTCCGTGTTGATTGAGCGCCAAGTGTTATTGCCCACCTTGCATGGCATGGTGCGTGAAGGCCATCCCTTTCAGGGAGTCCTGTTCGCCGGCCTCATCCTGACTTCTGGGGGGCCGAAAGTGTTGGAGTACAACGTGCGTTTTGGCGATCCAGAATGCCAGGTATTGATGATGCGTTTTGCCAGTGATTTAGTCCCTTATTTGAAAGCTTGCAGCGATGGCACGCTCGATCAATTGGAAGCACCGCAATGGGACCGACGCCCAGCTTGTTGTGTGGTTTTGGCTTCAGGTGGATACCCGGATAAATACGCCAAGGGCCTCCCAATCAGTGGTTTAGACCAAATCACGCCGAGCGACGATTTACAAGTCTTCCACGCCGGCACCAAAGAAGTCAACGGCGTGGTGGTCACTGCAGGCGGCCGCGTACTCACGATTACCGCACTCGGTGAAACCATGGGGGAAGCGCGCAAACGCGCTTACGCTGCTGCTGCATTGATTGATTTTGAAGGCAAAACCATGCGTACGGATATTGGCTTCGCCGCGGAGCAGGCCATGGAGCCCATGCGATGAAACCAGATGAGGCCTTGACCAATTTTGAGGCTTTTTTACGTGGCAAAGGGTTGCGCATGACTGCACCTCGGCGCGGCATATTGTTAGCAGCGTGGAGTTCCCACGACCACTTCTCGGCGGAAGCCATGTTTGAGCAGGTCAGTGGCTTAAATCTGGGCGCTTCCCGGGCCACGGTTTACCGGACACTATCGCTGCTCGTGGAAGCTGGCTTTTTATCGTCGATGAACAATGGTCGCGGCACCATGCTCTATGAACACTGTCTTGGCCATGAGCATCATGACCACATGATCTGTCGCGCCTGTGGAAAAATTGAAGAGTTCCACAGTGAACAGATTGAACGCCTGCAAGAAGAATATGCCGCCAAGGTAGGCTTCACTTTGGCGGCTCACACCTTGCGCCTGGAAGGCTACTGTGCGCAGTGTACTGCGTTGGGCCTAGCTGCCAGTCACACCAGCTAGGCGGGCGAAACAGCGCTTATTTGAAGCGACTACTGATGTCTTCGGCAACCAGCTGAGCGAGATCCGCCCGGCCACGCAGGCCAAGTTCTGCCGCGTAGACCTTCAAGGTTGCAAACTCCGGAGTCTCCGGCATCAGCATAATCTGTACCGAGACATTGGACTTGTCTTCAAAGAACTCAATGCGCATGGAGCCAGGAGTGGCCGTGAAATCTTTGGCGTTGGGCCGTGCTTCCACAGTGCTTTTGGCAACCATGTAGAGTTCATTGGCCGAGGCGTGGACAATCATCTGCCCACGGTCGTTGGTGAAATCATCGTAAGTCCAGACTCCTACTACGGCACCGACACCCACCAATACGATGGGGGCGGCACAAGAAGCAGCGAAGAACAAGGACAGGAGAATGAGGATGCGAGGTGTTTTCATGGCTTGCCGGTTAGGCAACCCGGATTGTAGCGGTGAGCGCACCCCAATCGAAGTCTTCCCTGCCAAGGTCTAGGAAATTCCCAATATTGCCAGCGGTCAATGCCCCAGAGCGCACCAATCTGGCAGCGGCAATCTGCCCCCAGTAACGTTCTAGGAGTACCTCCATATCTGCCGCCAAATTTTGCTGGCTGACGGCATGGAGTGTCAGTGCGCTGGCTGCGCGGAGCATCTCCTGACGCGCCGGTTGATTGCGCCGCTGGGGCCACAAAGAATCCATCAAGCCCGGGAGTGCGGTTGTGCGTAGGAATGGATTCACCAAGAATGCGCACAAAAAGCGGAAACTATTGCGTCTTAAGGAACTGCGAAAGCTCACTTCCGCTGCCAGCGGGCTATCACAAATCAAACTATGCGCTGCACCTTGAATGAGGTCGCTTAAATCGAGTTTCAACGGTGACCAGACCAGCGGTTTGCACGGATGAAAAATAGTCTGAAGCGGTGGAAAATCCAGCTCAAAGGCTGCCGCACGGTGACGCGGTAAAGCAGCATGAAATTCTGCCCAACAAGCCTTGGGCAAAACGGTGAGACGACTACTCGGAGGTGCAAACCCAAAAGTCGTGGCAAATAAACCTGCCGCACTTTCGCACAGATGCTCCGCAGCTTCCGCCAACATTTCGTCATCGGTGTCGGCTAGATCTTGGTGAAGATTGGCCCATAGACTGAGCGGCGGGGTTTGTAACCACACCCAGTGCTGGCAAGTCGTGCGAAAAGTACGATCTTGGGGGTTGGCACCCAAGCGTTCCCAAACCGGTTCGGGTGATTGGTGGATGACCATAGCCTCTATGCCGCTAGCCGCTAGCCGAGCGGGAAGGTGATGGGGTGCAAGGTGCCAATCACCAAAATGAAAAATCGCGCGGCTCGGCAGTTCTTGGCGCTGAATGCGTTGCCAAAGCTGGGCGGCCACGGTATCGCGACGGTGAACATCGCCCTCCACCCACGCACCCATGATCACCGCGCCGCGTTGTGCCAACAGTTCCAGGGCTGGACGATAGGCCTCGCAAAGCCGTTGCCCCGTGACCAGCATGATCTCCTTGTCACCTAAAGCCTCCTGGGCCGTGAGCGTGGTATGCAAGGGCAATAATTCCAACACCAAAACTAAGGGCTCATGCGGCGGAAGAGCTTGGATGATGGCCGCTAAGCCCGTGCGCGAACGTTCAAGCGGATGGTAATCCGAAACAACCAGCAACTGAGCGCGGCGCACAGCACGGTGCAATTCCTCAACAGTGGTTCCGGTGAGGGGGGCCTGTAAATCTTGTAACCAATGCTGACGGTAGGCTTGTAAATGCTCTGGAACCGGCGGAACGGCGCTCGACCACGTCCTACGCAATCGTCGCTCAAAGCCAGCCATCAAGCTTGCCAGATTATCCGGGTTGTTCGCCACCTACCCTTTTTCGGCTGCAAAGAGATGCAGCTGAAATCACCTCGCGAACTCAGCCTTAGGAAGTCACATTCGCCAGATAAGGTGCCACCAACCCGCGGAAGAAGGCGACGCCTTCCTGGCCCGTGCCCCAAGCACCTGCACCGCGATCGGGCAAATGCAGGGCGGAAAGATTGCGCTCGGGGTGGGGCATTAAGCCGAGAATACGACCACTCGGTGAAATCAAACCTGCAATGGCTCCAATGCTGCCACTTGGGCAATCCGGCCACTCGGAAGTAGGGGTGCCGTCGGCGCGACAATAGCGCAACGCAATCGCATTCGCCGCTTCCAAGCGCGCAACATCATGTTGCCCATCGGCAAGTACGATTTGCCCCTCCGCATGAGCCGAAGGGGCCGGCAGGATACTGCCAACGGGGAGGACGTGTCCAAGTGCCGGTGCCACTAACAAACGCGACCAGCGACATTCAAAGCGATGACTAAAATTCCATGTGAGGGAAATTTTGACGCCTTCCACGCGCGGTAATAACGCGGATTTCACCAAGGCCTGAAAGCCGTTGCAGACCCCAAAGATACTGCCACCACGGGCATGGAGTTCCTCCAATTCCGTGGCCAAGAAGCGCGCGATTTCTAAGCCTAGAATGCGGCCGGCACCGAGGTCGTCGCCATAAGTGAAGCCGCCTGGAATGGCGAACAGTTCACAGTCGCGGATGGCCGCCGGATTTTCGATGAGCTCACGGATGTGCATAACTTTCACACTGGCCCCCGCTAGCTCGAAGGCATAGCGTAGCTCGCGATCACAGTTGATGCCGGAAGTGAAGAGTTGCAGGACGCGAGGTTTCATGCCTGGACGCAGTTTGCGCTACGGAGGGTGGCGGAGTCGAGCGATAACAGGGGAGTGGTGCCATTGCGCAGTTCAAGCTGTCCGCCAACTTGGACGACACCCACTGCGGCCCACGGGAGGGTGCGAAAAAGACCACTAAAATGCTCCAGTTGCTCGGCGTGAACTTCCACCAGGAAGCGTGTAGGGGTTTCCGCGTAGAGACGGGCAACAGCGCTGACGGTATCACTTGCGGGGATGCGGGCGAGATCGATGTTGGCTCCCAGGCCAGAGCTGCCAATCACCATTTCAGCTGCGGCAACGGCCAATCCGCCTTCGCTGAGATCATGACAAGCTGCCACACAACCTTGCGTGATTGCGGCATGAAGCGCTGCGAATACGCTTGGAGCTGTTTCAAAACAGGGCCGCGGCACCCGCGAATCTTCCAGCGCAAACATATCAGCTGCGACACTGCCACCGCCGTCGTTAGTTGTGATTCCAACCACCACCAAATGATTGCCGGCTTTTTGCAATGGAGTACCCACGGTGCGTTCGCAATCCTCAACAATGCTCACCGCCGTACACAGCAAAGTAGGGGGGATGGATTTTTCTTCACCATGCACGCGGTATTCGTTGTTCAAAGAATCTTTGCCGCTAACAAACGGTGTGCCGTAGGCAATCGCAGCATCGCGACAAGCTTCCGCAGCGAGCACCATCGAACCAAAGCGATCCGGCTTACGGCAATCTCCCCAACAGAAATTATCAATGATGGCGGTGCGGTGCGGATTGCCACCCGCAGCCACGGTGTTGCGAATCGCTTCATCGATAGCGTTGGCGGTGGCCGCATAAGGATCGAGTTCAGCCATGCGCGGATAAATACCGCAGCCTATGGCGACGCCTTGCGGCAAGTCCAAACGTGGCTTCACTACAGAGCCATCTCCAGGCCCGTGCCCATGTTCCCCTTGATAGGGCTTCAACACCGTGCCGCCCTGCACCTCATGATCGTACTGGCGAACCACCCACTCCTTACTTGCTACCGACGGGTGGCCAAGGATGCGTGGCAGCAACAGCGTGTGATCCACCAACAGCGGCCACTGCGTTGCATTTTGCGGCGCGGCGCTGGCTATTGCGCTGCGACACGGCTGCGGGACACCGCCATGCATAAAGTCCATGGGCATGTCACAAACCACTTCGCCAAACCAACGCAAAATCAAGCGACCATGATTGGCGAAAGTGCCCAGTACGGTAAGCTCTACATCGGCGGTGGAACAAAGCTGTTGCAGTTCCACAAGCTTGGATGGGGGAATAGCGGCCACCATGCGCTCTTGCGCTTCTGAGATCCAAATCTCCCAGTAAGACAAACCAGCGTACTTCAACGGCGCGGATTCTAAATCGACTTCGGCACCAAGCTCTTCACCCATTTCGCCAACAGCGGAGCTAAAACCACCCGCGCCACAGTCGGTAACTGCGGTGAACAGATCACGGTCGCGGGCCACCAGCAACACATCGAGAACTTTTTTCTCGGTAATCGGATCCCCAATTTGCACCGCGGCTGCATCGATCGATTCCGAATCTTCATGCAGAGCTTCGGAACTAAATGTAGCTCCGTGGATGCCATCTCGGCCAGTGCGTCCGCCAAAGGCAACAATCAAATCACCTGGACGTGCCGCCTTTTCTACGTATTTACGTGGAATTTCGCCGAGCGAACCAGCGAACACCAAAGGGTTCGCCACATAACCAGGATGACGAATCACGGTGCCTGCCACGGTCGGGATGCCCATCCGATTGCCATAATCGCGCACCCCCGCAACCACACCCTCAAGAATGCGATTCGGGTGCATCGTGCCAGGCGGTAAATCGGCATCTTTCATGTCGGCCAAGCCCACACAGAAAACATCGGTGGAAGCAAACGGGCGCGCGCCCAAGCCGGTGCCAAGAATGTCACGGATCACCCCGCCAATACCGGTGCCAGAACCACCGTATGGGTCCAAGGCACTGGGGTGGTTATGCGTTTCGACTTTAATCGCAATGCCAATTTCATCGGTCATCGCAATGACCCCGGCATTGTCTTTGAACACGCTCCAACACCAATCAGGCGACAATTTTTGGGTGGCGTAAAAAACGGTTTCCTTAAGCAGGTTTTGGTACTGACGCGCAGCAACGACCACGCCATCGCCATCGAGTTGCTCAAAAGCTACCGGCCCAGTGAGCGTTTTGTGCTTGCAGTGCTCGGACCAGGTTTGCGCCAATGTTTCCAACTCCACATCACTCGGCTCGCGTCCTTGTGCCACAAAGAAATCTTGAATCGCCAGCATTTCTTCGGCCGACAGCGCCAGTGACATCGCCCTGGAAATGGCGGACAAGGCTTCCACATCCAAATTTCTGAGCGGGATATCGCGACGTTTTGTAGTGCGTGGAACCGCCGTAGGGTGTAGACCCAAAGCCTGATTACCGAGAAAAGCCTCTTCAATGGTGGGGTTGCCCAGCGCGCGTGCCCCTACCTCCAAGAGTAAGGCGCTATCGATGGCGCCCAAGCAGCGATAGGACCGATAAGTTTCGATATGGGCGCCCTCAGGGAGCGCGATGTTCAACAACTGCAGGGCGCGTGCGGTGGAATGGGCTTCTGGGTCAGAAACACCGGCCATACGGCGAATAAGCAGGCTTTTTCCACCATCTGCCTCGACCGCACCGGGAGCCACAATACGCGCAGTTTCATTGACGGGATCCGCGAGCAGCGTCGACACCATCACCTCCACTTGCGCACGTTCCAGGCTGCCGGGTAATAAGAAGCCACGGCCGACGCGAATGGTGTCGTTTAGGGGGAGGCCACGCGCCGCCAGTGCTGCCACGGCAGCAGCGCCGAGGGGGTCAAAACGGCTGGATTCCAATTCCAGCTCCACTCGCCAGGCTGTTGAGTTCATTTGTAGGGTGGGTTTTATCCCGAAGTGCGGTTATTCTAGAGTGTCACAGGTGGTGGAACCACGACTGTCCTGTTGCATTCCATGGTCAAGAAAAAGAAAGCCTCGCCTGTTGGCCCAGCCGCCTTGCCATTTGAGGCTCCGATCAATGATGTTCGGACTCGTCTGGCAGAGTTAGAAGAGCTGGCGCAAAAGACCACCCATGACCTTTCGGAAGAGCTTCTGTTCTACCGCGAGCGCCTGCAGCGGCTCACCGCAGAAATCTACGCGGATCTTACGGCTTGGAATCGGGTGCAACTTGCACGTCACCCAGACCGCCCGCTGACCTCAGACTATATCGAGTTGTTGTGCGAAAATTGGATTGAGCTGCATGGCGATGGAGTCTTTGGCGACGACCGCGCCATGGTCACGGGCCTTGCCACTATTTTGGGGCGCAAGATTATGTTGGTCGGCCACCGCAAAGGACGTGATACCAAAGATCGCTTGGCCTGCAATTTCGGTTCCGCACACCCGGAAGGATATCGCAAGGCATTGCGCAAAATGCGGCTTGCGGAGCGCATGGGGCTGCCCATCGTGTGTTTGGTGAATACCCCTGGAGCCTATCCTGGAGTGGCGGCAGAGGAACGCGGTCAAGCGCGCGCCATCGCGGAAAATATTTTCGAAATGTTTGCTCTCAAGGTTCCCATCATCGTGATGGTGATTGGCGAAGGAGGTTCCGGCGGCGCCCTTGGTGTTGGCATCGGCGACCGCGTCGGCATGATGGAAAACTCTTGGTATTCCGTCATCACTCCGGAAGGTTGCGCGTCAATCTTGTGGCGCAGCGCGGAAGGTAAAGAAAAAGCCGCCGAAGCCTTGAAGTTGACGGGGCCAAGTTTATTGAAATTGGGAATAGTCGACAAAGTTGTGGCCGAACCTACCGGTGGAGCGCACAACCACAAGGAAGAGGCTGTGCACCTAGTGGGTAAACAAATTGCTGCTTGGCTGGATGAACTTTGCGCCTTGAGCACGGCAGAACTGCTGCGCCAACGTGATTTCAAATTCCGTCACATTGCCAAAGCAGAGGCTGTGATCTACGCAGCGGTGACCCCTCCAGCTGCAAAGAATCTTGCCACTGGCGATTTGCAAGCGAGCAAAGTGGATCCAATCCAGGTAGATCCACCGCGTAGTGCCGCCCAAAATCCTAGCCCCAACCCCGCCGAACGCCGGAAAAGGTAATTTTTTGAGAGGATTGCGGAGAATTTGGGTGATTTTCCGTGAATATCCCCAACATCGAGTAGGCTAAGGCGTAAATTTGTTCGAACCATGTCTGCTCCAGCCTTCCGTCTAGTCCCGTCCGTTTCTGAAGAAGCCCCCAGTGCTGTTGGTGCTTGGGCCGATTTGAGCGATGAAGAACTTTTCGCCCTGACTTGCGAAGGCGAGCGCGAGGCCTTTCACTTGCTGGTAGAACGCTACGAGGGCAAGGCCATTCACACCGCACGCTCCATCGTGGGCAGCTACGAAACCGCCCGCGAGGTTGCTCAAGATGCATTTTTGAAAGTCTACGCGGCTCGCGAGCGTTTTGATCAGAAGCGGGCTTTCCGCACCTGGTTCTACCGCATTCTGCGCAACCAGGCCGTAGACCGGGTACGCCGTACTGCCGCCGGAACCCCAGGTGGCACCGTAGAGTTAATGGGGGATTGGAATGCCTCCGAAACCACTCCAGCGCACGGCGCCTCTGAAATAGAGCGCAAACAGTTAGTGCGCCAAATTCTCGACGCCCTACCCCACCAGTTTCGTGAAGTTTTGATTTTACGAGACCTTGAAAGTCTAAGTTGTGCTGATATCGGCGAGCGAGTCAGCGCTACCCCCGGAACCGTGCGCTGGCGCCTCCACCACGCGCGCAAACTTTTTCGTGATCAATGGGAACGCACTCTTGGTCGTGAAGAAGGAGGAGATCTCCTATGAATTGTCGCGAAGCCTCCATCCAAATTTCTCTACACGTCGGCGACGATTTGCCGCAAGTGGAAGTCCCCATGCTTGAGGAGCACCTCGAGCACTGCGCCGTTTGCCAAGTGGAATACGAAAGCTATGCCTCCGCACGCGATGCTCTGCAGTTGTTGCAAGGAGAACTCGTGGCCAGCACTACCTTGTGGGGTGACTTAGAAGCGCAACTTGATACCGTTGCTCCTGCTTTGGGCTCCGGCCGCAACTGGGCTCGTCGTCCCCTCTGGACGGCTCTGGCTGCTGTTTTGCTACTTGCGGTTTCGGCGCAGTTTTGGTTTCCTACTCGGCACACTCTTGAAAATGCCGTGAACTCGGGCAATGCTGCTATGCAGGATCTCAACGTCGGCCTGGGTTTGCCGGATGTTGGCCCCAAGGCTTTGGTCGAAGATGGGCCTCAAAGTGAACAAGCTCCCTACGAGGATATTTTCGAAATCTTAAAGGGTCCTGGAGAGCAAACTTTAAGTGAGGATGATCTTCAAAACCCAATGATTGCTGCTCCTGCCTCGCGCCGCTCCTTCTGAGAAAACTAAGCCGGCGCTAAGCTGGTAAAGATGCTCTGGCCACTCCTCCTGCCTATTTTTCTTCAGCAGCCGGATCCACCGAGCCTTCCGGCGGCCAAACCTGTGTCCCCACAGGTGGAAATAGAGGTTGTGGAGGCGCCCTCTCCTCTTGTTGGCGCAAAGCACACTATTCTTAGAGTTTCCGGTTCCACTCTCTCAACGCTGATCCCCAGCGGCGGCCTGGCAGGTTTAGAGCTTGAAATGTCAAGTTTATACCGGCGGCTACGCTCATCTTCGGTGGAGGTTACGATTCAGTTCGTAAATGATGCGGAAGAACCACGCTTGCTCATCACATCCGGCGTCATTCTTGACAATTTTGGATTGTTCGTTGTGCCGGTGGTGTGGCAAGGACTACCACGTGGGTCGGAAAAGGAAAAAATCACCGTTTATCGCACCGATGGTCAAATGTTTCAGGCCGAATTGGTTGCCTGGAATGTAGATTATGGCATTTCGCTTTTGCGCGCGAAAGAACTTCGCGGGCTCGCACCGGAGTTCGGTCACGGCCTGTGGATGGAAGAAGGATCGGTCACAATTGGATTAGGCCATCCCTTTGGACTGCCGAATTCGATGAGTCTTGGGTTTGTCACTGGTCGTCAACGTGGTATCGGTTCTGCAGGGGGCCTGTTGCAAATCACGAACCCGGTCAACATCGGCGACCGGGGTGGCTTACTTGCAAATCGGCATGGCCAAGTGGTGGCCATGATGCTCATATCTCTCGCCGATGCCGCGCGCGAGGCGGAAGAAAACCTAAAGTTATATGTTGCCGAATTTGGGAACGATTCCGTGGAGGGTGCAAAGCAAGCCCAAGGTATTTCTTTCGCACTGCCGGTGGAAAAAATATTCTCTATTTTCCCTGAGCAATTTAAAAGGAACGCAATTCCTTCACGAGTCTTTGGGGTCCTGGTAGAAAACCAAATCTTGGTGATTGAAAACCCTGGCCAAGAACCTTGTCACACCTGGGCTGTCGTGGTGAAGGGTTTGATGCCGCAATCTCCAGCAGAAGTGAGTGGCCTGATGCCTGGCGACGTGGTGTTGAGTCTAGGCGGGCTTGCAACCCCATCGTCACATCAGCTTGGAGTGGCGATTATTTCTGCGCCACAGTCCACCACCATTGTGGTGCAACGCGGTGGGAAAGAACTGGAATTGCCGCTAGAGTTTGACCTCTAAAACGGGGGCTAGGAACTTATTCGCGTTTTGCTTGCAGGGCGTCAGACTCGGAGATGATGTCGAGTGCTTTCTGAACTTGAGCAGCATCAAACTCCAAATCGGTGATTGCGATGAATTCGCGCATGTCTTTTGCGGCCTCAGAGAGACGTCCACGTTCGTAGCGGCATAAGGCCCGCGAGTGCAGTGCCGGAGCTGAATTAGGGACCAAGCCCAGAATCGTGGTGTATTCAAACTCTTCCGCTTGGAAGGCTTCATTTTTCTGGTGCAAGCCTGCAACTAAAAAATGAATCGCAACTTCGCGCTTGATATCGCCATTGAGGACGCGCCGCACATATTCTTCCTGGCTAATCGCCAGACGTGCATCGGTGAGGAGCAAACGGTTATTGTACTTGCGTGATGCTTGCAGCAGTTCGATGGCCTTTTGCAAAGGTAGCAAGGCTTCTGCGGTGTTACCCAGCAAGGCGTTGACCTGGCCACTCATTTCTAAGGCGTTCAGGTCTTCTGGGGTGGACAAGAGAACGGAATCCAGCAGAGTGTCGGCACTATAAAAGTGCATTTTCGCTTTGCTTTTTTGCTCTTCAAAACCCGCAAGTTGCTGCGTCTGAATCTTTTCATCTTCATCAGGGTATTTCAGACTGGATGCTTTCGATTCTTCCGCTACGCCAAGCAACATCGAGCCATAGCGAAAATGCCACTCAGCCATTGCGAAATCGGCCTTGTAATTCTGGAGTTCCTCTTGAGCGACTTCCAGATAATGCAGAGCATGCGAAACCTCCGTGAGGTCGCGGTGCAATAACAAGGCGCGGCCTGCGACTAAATTGAGGCCGCCATGATCAGGTTCAATTTCGAGGCCACGACGAGCTTGCTGATAAGCTTGGGTGTAGCGCCCAGAGTTATAATAAATGGTAGCCCGCTCAAAATAATCCTCCTTTTGCGACTGGAGGTTTTCTTCTTCAGGGCTCGCGCCACAAGCCCCGAGGGCGGGGAGCAGCAACAGCAGCAGGGCGGGGCGTTTCCAATCCATCGTTTTCTATTATGCGGCAGGGGCGGCCCTGTGGGGAGGGCAATACCAGCATCGCAGCTGATATGCCCCCAAGCTAACGGTTATTCTGCGTCCCAGAGCCAGGGCGACGTAATCAAATCCCAATCTTCGGTTCCTTCCGGGAAAAAGATTCCAAGTTCCCGAGCAGCGCTTTCAGCACTATCGGAACCATGAATCAAGTTGTAGGACTTGGAACAACCAAAGTCACCACGAATGGTGCCGGCATCGGCTTCAATACCAAAAGTTTTCCCCATCAAACGACGCGCAACAGCGATGGCGTCGGGCCCGCGTAAGGCCAACGCAACGATCGGGGAGCAGGTCATAAAGCTCACTAGGCCAGGGTAAAAGGGCCTTTCGACGTGCTCTGCGTAGTGTTTGGCAGCAATTTCCTGGGACATGCGCATAAGGCGCATGCCAACGAGTTGCAGGCCTTTTTCCTCGAAACGAGTGAGGATGCGGCCAACTAGGCCACGGTGAAGGGCGTCTGGCTTAAGCAGGAGTAGGGTCGTTTCCATGGTTAGAATCTGGGTTTCGAGGATGACAAGCGCAGGAGGATAGGCGTTTTCGGCAAACTTTGCTAGTTTCTCCATTGATGAAGCCCAGGATGCTTCTAAACTATCGCCGATTGACGCTTCTACCCCCCGATGTCTTTGGGGATGAGCGTAGCTCTTTTGGCCTTTTTAAAGAGAATCGTGTCGAAAAACCACTTTTCCGAGCCTGAAAATAAAGCCCCTGGCGTCCGTCAGCTAAATGACTATGCACGCTTTTCAGGCATTGGTTTCGAGTTCTGCGCCTCAGTTGGCCTCATTGGCTGGCTGGGTTGGTTGTTAGATCGTTGGACTGGCCTCGCGGACAGTTTCCCGGTTTTTCTGCTGTTAGGTGTGTTCCTGGGCTTAGCTCTTGGCATCTATCGACTGCAATTGAAGCTTGCTGCTCCTCCCGCCGAAACAGATTCCACGGAACCGGAAGACGAAAAGTCATGAAGGCAATCTTGGCCTTGATGGTGCTCGCACTCCCAACCTTGTGGTTCTTTCCTGCGCAATGGCAACTTGCCGTGGCTGTAGGATGGATCCCGATGATGGCTTTGGAAGCCATCTTATTGCGGTGGCGAAGCGTCCACATGCAGCGTGAAGGTGGCGGAACAGATTTGCTTCTGCTCATCACCTTTGGATTCCTCGGTCGACTTCTCTTTCTCGTAATCGGTGCCCTCCTCGGCGCCAAAGCGAATCTCTACCCTGAGGGCCCTTTCATGGCTTCCTGCCTCGCCGCTTTGGTGGTTGGGGAAGCCCTCTCCTTGACGGCTCTGGCGCGCGCGAACCGTCCACATTAGGTATAGCTTTTTTAGCCTGCCGACTGCACCTCACCATCCTGACGTGATTTCGTCCACCTTCAACACACTCGTGAACTCCCTGGCTGCTTCTGGCGGCGAGGAAGGTAGTGGCGGCAACCCCTTTGACCACTTGTTCCCGCACGTGGTTCCTCAGGAAAGCTTCCATGGTTATCACTTGCCAACTTTGTTGGGTATGCAGGTTTGGGATATCCAAATCTTTCAGGTGCTTTCGATTGTGATGATTTTTGTCGTTTTTGCGCGCGTCCGTAGCGTGATCGTGAACCAGGGGAATGGTCGCGTTTCGAAAGTGATGGCAGGGTGGGTTGCCTGGTTACGCGATGAAGTGGTTTATCCAAGCTTGGGCAAAGAAAATGGCAAGCGTTTGCTGCCACTCTTCCTGGCAGTTTTCTTCTTTATCACTTTCATGAACCTGTTCGGCTTAGTGCCTTATGGGCTTACCGCCACAGCGAGTGTCTATACCACTGCAGGCCTAGCAGCGATTACCCTGGTGGTGATGTTGGTGGGTGGCATGATGGCGCAGGGGCCGTTGAAATTCTGGCTAAACTTGGTGCCGAAAGGGGTTCCCGCTGCGCTCTGGCCATTGTTATTTATCTTGGAGGTAGCTGGTTTGGTCATCAAACCATTTGCCTTGACTATGCGTTTGATGGCGAACATGACTGGAGGCCACTTGGTCGTCTTGTCTTTCCTCGGCCTGATGTTTTTCTTTGGGCAGAGCAGTACGACGGTTGGCTGGACGGTTTCCCCGTTTGTAGTCGGCATGTCCGTATTCATGATGATCATCGAGGGCTTCGTCGCCCTTTTGCAAGCTTATGTCTTCACCCTGTTGTCGGTGATTTTCGTCGGCATGTGCTTGCATCCTGACCACTAACGAATCCACTTCCAAAACTAACTAGAGATGTTCGACCTTCTCCTTCAAGAGCCGCTAACTGAGGAAGCCCTCAAGCAAGCTGTTACCCTTGCGCAAGCCGCAAACGATCACGGCGTTGCCGCAATCGGTGCTGGCCTCGCAGTCATTGGTGCCGGTATCGGTATCGGTCTTATCGGTGGTAAAGCCGGTGAAGCCATTGCCCGCCAGCCAGAATCAACCGCAGACATCAAGAGTAACGCCATCGTTTTGGCTGCTCTCGTTGAAGGTGCAACTTTCTTCGCGATCGTTGTTGGCCTGCTTTTCGCGCTCAAGTAAACCCTTTCGGGAAGTGTGCGTCTTGCCTCATTTGGGCAAGGCGCAGGGTCCCGATTCTGAACCATGTTCAACCTCCTTTTGATCCCATTGCCAAGTGGCGGCGGAAACGGGCTTGATCGCCTGCTTGAAGTCGGCGCGAGCAGTTTCTTCTGGACGCCGCTGATTTTCCTGCTCACCCTTCCATTTTTGTGGAAGTTTGTGTTCGGGCCAATCACCAAGGCTCTGGAAGAGCGTGAGGATAATTCACGGAGCGCTGCAGCTGCTGCTGAAGCGGCTCGTGAAGAAACCGAGCGTATGAAGGCTGCGATTCAGGAAGATCTCGATGCGGCGCGGCGTGAAGCTGCAAAGCAGGTAGCAGAGGCGAAAACCCGTGCTGCTGAACGCGAGAAGGAACTGATGGCGGCCGCCAAGGAAGAAGCTGAAAAGGAGCGTTCACGCGCTCAAGCGGAAATTGCACAAGCACTCAACAGTGCGCGTGAAGTTTTACGCAAGGAAGCTGTCCAACTTGGTATTGACATTGCGGCTCAAGTCATCAAGCGCGAATTCTCTGACGAGGACCAACAGCGTTTGGTAACTGATTTCCAGAGCCAAGCAAACCGCAACTAACATGTCCGCAAATCACGTTTCGTCTGCTGCTCGTCGCTACAGTCGCGCCCTTTTTGAGGTCGCTCTGGAGCAAGGGTCGCTCGATGCCGTGCGTGCCGATATGAAGCTGCTCGGAACTGTCCTTGCGGAATCCTCCATAGCTTCTGCTCTGGCGGACCCGCGTATGGATGACCGCCAAAAGCGTGCCATGCTCGATAAAGCATTCCAGGCTTATCTTCACGACCACACGCGCTTTTTGCTCGGTGTTTTGGAGAAGCGCACGCGCTTGGCTTTGCTGGTGGAAATCCCTGCCGCATTCGAGGAACTGCTGGATGACCATGAAGGTCGGCTGCGCGGGGAACTCGAATCTGCCCGTCCGTTAAGCGATGAGAATCGCGCACGTATTGAGGCAGTTTTATCTGATAAAACAGGTAAAAAAGTCTCCTTAGAAACCACGGTCGACGAGACTCTACTCGGCGGCATTCGGGTCACACTCGATGGTACTCGCTACGACGGCACCGCCAAGGGCCGCCTCGACGGTCTTCGTCAACGTTTAGAGAATGTGGAGCTCCGCTGAGCTGCCAAGATTCAATCGCAATAAAGAATGGAACTTAAACCATCTGAAGTAACTTCGGTTCTCAAGCAAGAGATCGAAAGTTTCCAGGCAGGCTCTTCGACCGAACAGGTCGGGCAGGTTCTGCAAGTGGGCGACGGTGTCGCGCGCGTTTATGGCCTTGACAACTGCATGATGTCAGAGCTGATTGAGTTCGCCGGAGGTGCAATGGGCATGGCCCTAAACCTTGAGGCGGATAACGTCGGCTGTGTGCTGCTCGGTGATGCGGCTTCCGTTAAGGAAGGCGATCTCGTGAAGTGCACCGGGCGCATCATTTCGGTTCCAACGGGTGACCAGTTGCTTGGCCGTGTGGTCAATGCACTGGGTGTACCGGTGGATGGCAAAGGGCCAGTCAAAACTACCGATGCCGATTTGCGGCCGATTGAGCAGGAAGCTCCTTCGGTGGTGGAGCGCGAGCCGGTGTCGGAACCGATGGCCACCGGCCTCAAGGCGATTGATGCGATGATCCCAGTGGGTCGCGGGCAACGCGAATTGCTGATTGGTGACCGTCAAACTGGTAAGACTGCCATCGCAATCGATGCCATCATCAACCAGAAGTTCACTGGCGGGGGAGACCCTGCCAATGAGGAGCAAGTCCTCTGCGTGTACGTCGCGATTGGTCAAAAACAATCCACCGTGGTGGATGTGCAGCGCAAACTTGATGCTGCCGGCGCTTCGCCTTACACCATCATTGTGAATGCCTCGGCTTCGGAAGAAGCTTCGATGCAGTTCATCGCTCCCTATTCAGGCACAGCTATGGCAGAGCGTTTTCGCGACGCCGGCCGCCATGTTTTGATTATCTACGATGACCTCACGAAACAGGCTTATGCCTACCGTCAAGTGATGTTGCTACTGCGTCGTCCTCCAGGCCGCGAGGCTTACCCAGGCGATGTTTTCAACCTGCACTCACGCTTGTTGGAACGCTCCGCAAAGGTTGCCAAAAACGCCCCGGACATCAACCCGAAGAAATACTCGAAAGGTGGCGGTTCGATTACGGCCCTGCCGATTATCGAGACTCAAGAGGGGGATGTATCGGCTTACATTCCAACCAACGTAATTTCGATTACCGATGGTCAGATTTTCCTTGAGTCCGACTTGTTCTACTCCGGCGTGCGCCCAGCAGTCAACGTTGGAATTTCAGTTTCGCGTGTAGGCGGTGCTGCTCAAACGCCAGCGATGAAAAAGGTTGCCGGTGGTTTGCGCATCAACCTCGCCCAATACCGGGAACTGGAAGCTTTCGCGCAGTTCGGATCCGATTTGGATTCCGCCACGCAACAGGCACTCACCCGCGGCGCACGCTTGGTAGAGCTTCTGAAGCAAGGCCAATACCGTCCAATGGAAAACGCTGACCAAATCGTTTCCATTTTTGCAGGCACCGCCGGCAAGCTTGATAGCGTTGACGTCAAGCAGGTGGTGGAGTTCGCCGAAGGCTTCATCGAGTTCATGAAGTCCAACCATGCAGAAATCATGGTGGACCTGAATAAGTGGAGCACTAAGTGGACGGAGGAACTGGCAGCATCGGTTGGTGCTGCTTGCGATACATTCAAAGCCCAATTTGTCGCCTAATAAGACAATCTAACCGTGGCAAACATTCGCGACCTGCGCCAACGTATTACTAGTGTTGGCAACATCCAGAAGATCACTCGCGCCATGGAAATGGTGGCAACTACCAAGTTGCGGCGTTTCCAAGGCCGAACGGTCGCTGCTAAGCCGTATGGTCAGGAGCTTGAAAAACTGGTGCAGGGATTATCGGCTGCCGTAGCCTCTGAGCCAGGAGCTGCTGGTAACGCCGCGACCTTGTTCCAGCCAGGTGCTAGCACCAAACCACTAGGCATTTTGGTGGTTGGGTCCGATCGTGGTTTATGCGGTGCTTACAACAGCAACGTGTTTCGTAAAGTTGTTGAGATGATTGAGCAGCAGCAGGGTAATTACGTTTTATACGTCATTGGTCGCAAAGCGCAAAAAGAAGCGCAACGCCGCAAGATGAAGATCCACGCTTACCTGGAGGATTTCGATCTGGAATCGGCATCTTTTGGCAAAGCCGCCGGCATTGCCAACATGCTGGTCAACGATTTCCGTCTTGGCAACTTGTCCGGCGTTGCGGTTTGCGCAACAAAGTTCCGCTCCATGGTGCGCTACGAAGCAACCAGTGATTCCTTTTTGCCGATTGCACCCGCTGCAGAAGTTCAAACAAGCAAGTTTACTCAGGAACCCATCCTGGAACCGAGTGGCCCCAAAGTGCTCGGCAGTCTCATTCCACGATACCTTGAAACGCGTATTTACCATGCGTTACTCGAGGCCATCACTTCAGAATACGCATCGCGGCGCTTCGCCATGAAGAATGCCACCGATGCCGCGGGTGATATGAAAAAAGATCTTACCCGCCTCTACAACCGCGCCCGCCAGGCCAAGATTACTCAGGAAATCTCTGAGATTGTGTCCGGCGCCGAGGCCCTCTAGTCCCAGTACCACCCACGCCAATCATGAGCGCTACAGGTTCCATTCAACAGATTTTCGGCCCAGTCATCGACGTTTCGTTCGAAGGCGCACTGCCTGCCATTAACGATGCGGTGCAAGTGCCCCGCGAAGGCCAGGCTACTTTGGTCGCCGAAGTCGCTCAACACCTTGGTGATGGCAATGTGCGTTGTATCGCCATGGCTTCTACCGATGGTTTACGCCGCGGCATGCCGGCCATCGCCACTGGCGCTCCCATCATGGTGCCCGTAGGCGAATGCACCAAAGGCCGCGTGTTCAACCTACTCGGGGAGCCGCTGGATACGGTGGTGAAAGGTGGCATTGAGGTTACCGAACGCTGGCCAATCCACCGGGCTGCGCCGCGCTATGAAGATCAAGAGGCAGTGTCGGAGGTTTTTGAAACCGGCATTAAGGTTGTGGACTTATTGTGCCCATTCGCCCTCGGTGGCAAGATTGGTTTGTTTGGTGGTGCTGGCGTGGGCAAAACTGTGTTGATTCAGGAGCTCATTCGCATCACTGCCGTAGAGAAGGGTGGCTTCTCGGTGTTCTGCGGAGTGGGTGAACGCACGCGCGAAGGAACGGACCTTTGGATTGAAATGTCCGAAGCGCAGTACACCACTCCAGATGGGAAAACGGCCACGGTAATTGATAACGCGGTGTTGGTCTTCGGCCAAATGAACGAGCCGCCAGGAGCGCGTCTGCGGGTGGCGCTTTCGGGCCTCACCATGGCGGAATATTTCCGCGATGTGCACAACAAAGACGTGCTGCTGTTCGTGGATAACATTTTCCGTTTCACCCAAGCCGGCTCGGAAGTGTCTGCGCTGCTCGGTCGTATTCCTTCGGCCGTGGGTTACCAGCCAACACTTGGCTCGGAAATGGGTGCGCTGCAAGAGCGCATTACTTCCACCAAGAAGGGTTCGGTCACTTCGATGCAGGCTGTTTACGTTCCTGCTGACGACTTCACCGATCCAGCGCCAGTGGCTTCTTTCGCACACTTGGACTCCACCATTCTTTTGGATCGTGCGATTACCGAGCTCGGCATCTACCCCGCAGTCCACCCACTGAAGTCCACTTCACGGATGCTCGATCCACAAGTTGTGGGTGAGGAGCACTACGGCGTGGCTACCGAAGCCCAACGTATGTTGCAGCGTTATGCCGATTTGAAAGACATCATCGCCATCCTTGGGATGGAGGAGTTGTCGGATGAGGATCGCCAGGTGGTGCACCGCGCACGTCGTCTGCAGCGTTTCTTGTCGCAGCCATTCTTTGTGGCTGAACAGTTCACGGGCTCTCCAGGTCGTTTTGTTTCGCGCGACGACACGGTGCGGTCCTTCCGCGAAATCTTGGATGGCAAGCACGATAACTTGCCAGAGCAGGCTTTCTACATGGTCGGCGGCATTGATGAGGCTGTCGAACGCGCCAAAACTTTGTAGACTTTGGCAGAATCGGAATGAGTACTCCCTCTACTTTGCTAACTTTGCGCATCGTCTCCCCAGAGGAGACGGTCTTTGATGCTGAGGTGAAATCGGTGCAAGTACCGGGGGAAGATGGCCTTTTCGGGGTGCTCCCGCGTCACGCAACCATGGTTTCCAACACCGACAGCGGTTTGCTGCGGGCAGTAGGGGCACAGGGTGAGATCATTGAATATGTGATTCACGGGGGTTTCTGCGAGGTGCGTGATAATGTCGTCACGGTGCTTTCTCGTTCGGCAGAGAAGGCCGAAGAAATCGATTTGGACCGCGCCCGAAAGGCCGCCAGCCGCGCCCTCGAGATTTTGCAGAGCGATATGGCGGAGATGGATTTCGCGCGCGCGAGTGCTGCATTGCGACGCGCCATGATTCGCGAAAAGTTGGCCCGCAAACGATGAACGGCGCCACCGCCATGCGTTCGCATACCTGCGGTGAGCTACGTGCGAAAGACATTGGATCAGAAGTGCTCCTCTCTGGTTGGGTGGCAAACCGTCGCGATCACGGTCCGGTGCGCTTTGTCGATTTGCGTGATCGCTATGGCATCATTCAGTTAATCGCCGAACAGGACGCTTCACCAGCTGGCATGGAGGGCTTAAATGGTCTTCACCCCGAAGATGTGATTCAGGTACGCGGTACCGTACGGAGGCGCGCGGCAGGACAGCACAACGCCGAGCGCCCCACTGGCGAGGTCGAAGTGATGGTGGCTGCCGTCGAAAAAATTTCCGCGGCAGTACGTTTGCCGTTTGAAATTGCCGATTACATTGACGTGCCGGAGGAAATGCGCTTGCGTTTTCGCTACTTGGATATGCGTCGCTCGCCGTTGCAAGAACGGATGAAGTTACGCACCCAAGCAAATCATGCTTTCCGTTGTGCGCTCGTTGCAGAAGGTTTCTACGAAATCGAAACCCCAATGCTCACGCGTAGTACCCCCGAGGGCGCGCGCGATTATCTGGTTCCGAGTCGCATGCGCCTTGGCTCTTGGTATGCCTTGCCGCAGTCACCGCAGTTGTTCAAGCAATTGAGCATGGTCGGTGGCATGGACAAGTATTTCCAAATTGCACGCTGTATGCGCGATGAAGACTTACGCGCAGACCGTCAGCCCGAGTTCACCCAGCTCGATATGGAAATGTCTTTTGTCGATGAAGAAGATGTTTTTGCGCTGGTGGAGCGGGTGATGTCCGCTGTTTATCTGGCCATCAACGGGCAAGCGCTGGCGCTACCGCTGCAACGCATGTCGTTTACGGAATCCGTACGCCGTTTCGCTACCGATAAGCCTGATTTACGCAACCCACTGGAGGTCGTCGATTTGGCCAGCGAAGGTTGCCATCTAGGCTTTAGCTTATTCAACGATGTGCTTCACAAGGGTGGCTGGGTGCGTGGAATTCGTGTGCCCGGCGGCGGTTCGCTTTCACGCAAACAAATTGATTCCATTGAAACCGCCGCGAAAGATGCCGGTGCCGGTGGGGCAGCTTGGTGTAAAGTTGCGGAAGAAGGCCCCAGTGGTCCTTTGTCGCGCTTTCTAAAAGTTGCAGAAGGTGAAACCCCGATCGATTGCCCAGTCAAAATTGGTGGACTTTCTCGGGGCGGAGCGGATTTCCTAAAAGCACTCGAAGCTCTACCAGGCGACTTGGTTGTGACCATCGCCGATGCACCGCGCCGCGCGCTGACGGCCTTGGATGCCGTGCGCAATAAAGCTGGCCAGCTGATGGATTTCATCCAGGGCCCGGACCGCTTGTTGTGGATTACGGAGTTTCCACTTTTCGAAGAAACGGAAGCCGGTGGCTACCATCCTGCCCATCACCCCTTCACCTGTCCGGTGATGGAAGATCTGCCAGCACTGCTTGCTGGAGAGAAGGCCTCAATTCGATCGCGCGCTTATGATTTGGTTTTAAATGGCGTCGAGCTGGGTTCTGGATCCGTGCGTATCCACGATCGCGACCTGCAGAAAACTATTTTCGCAGCGATTGGCCTGAGCGAAGAGGTTGCCAATGAGCGCTTCTCATTTTTGCTCGAAGCTTTCCGTTACGGCGTTCCTCCGCATGCTGGTTTTGCCATTGGCTTAGACCGTTTGTACGCACTCCTCTTCGGCGCCGACACCATTCGGGATGTCATTGCGTTCCCGAAGACTGCCACCGCGAGTTGCCCCTTAACTGGAGCGCCGTCGGTGGTCGATGACCATCAGATGGAGGAACTGGGACTTTCCCAACGCACTCCAGCCCCTTTGAACGAGGCATAACCATAGGAACATCAAAACGTTACTCAGCTCCTGAGAAGGAGAAATACCGGATAAACCGACGGATTCGAATCCGCGAAGTTTTCCTAATCGATGAACATGGCACGCAAATCGGCCCAACGTCCATTCAAGTGGCGTTGAAGCAAGCGGAAGCAGCTGGGCTTGACCTAGTAGAAGTCGCCCCGAACTCGCGTCCGCCGGTATGCAAGATTCTCGATTACGGTCGGTTCAAGTATGAACAAAAGAAAAAGACCAAGGGTAAACCGAAGTCCACATCTTCTGTTTTGAAAGAAGTACGGGTGCGCCCCAAAATTGATGTCCATGACTTGGAAATCAAGATCCGCAAGGCACGCGAGTTTCTAGAGGCTGGGCACAAGGTACAAGTCACTTGCTTGTTTCGCGGCCGGGAAATGGCTTATCAAAGCATTGGCCGTGCGGTCATGCTGAAAGTTGCCAAAGAGCTCGAGGACATTGCGCGGGTAGAGCGTGATCCCCGCATGGAAGGCCGCCGCATGAATTTAATGATGGGTAAGCGCACCACGCCGTTGGTTCGTTCCAGTGAAACTCCAGAAGAGCAGAGCCCCAAAGCCACCGTGGCTATGCCGGTGACGCACCAGGAGGATTTTGCCGATTTACCCGCTATTCCGGCCAAACCTAGGGAACCCAAAGCCGCCGTGGAGCCGGAGATTCATGAAGTCGAGCCTCCAGAGGCCAGCCAAGAGGGCAATCCGGAGGCCATTGAGGCCAATCCAGAGGCTACTCCTGAGAAGCCCGCATAAGGCAACTCTTGACCCACGCCGCTGATGCATTAGAATACGCGGCCCATTTTCCCCACTTGGCCCTAAGACACAGGAGGATACTGTGCCCAAGCAGAAAACTAAAAAAGCTGTCTCAAAAAGATTCCGACTTACCAAAAACGGTAAAGTCATGCGCCGTCACCAAATGACGGGGCACTTCATGTGCGCAAAGTCGTCCAAGCGGCGGCGTAACTTGCGACGGGTCGCAGTTGTTCCTGGCGGAATTGCTAAGAATCTCGCCAAACTCCTTCAAAATTGAGGTAATTAGGAATGACCAGAGCTCGTAACGTAGTACCTCGCGTCCGTCGTCGTAAGCGCCTTATGCGCCGTGCGAAAGGATTTTGGGGCGGTCGTCACCGTTTGTTGCGCACAGTCAAAGAGACTTTGTTGCGCGCCGGTAACTTCGCCTACCGCGATCGTAAAAACCGCAAACGTGAGTTTCGCAAATTGTGGGTGCAGCGCATCAACGCTGCTGCGCGCATGAACGGCATGAATTACAGTCGTCTGATGAATGGCATGAATAAGGCCGATATCCAGATTGACCGCAAAGCTTTGTCTGAGCTTGCTTTCCACGATCCAGCTGCATTCCGGGCGATTGTGCAAAAGGCTCAAGCTGCACTCGCTGCATAAGTTGGCCACCGATGCGTGACCGTCTCGAAGCACTTTGCCGCGACGGAATCGCTGCGGTTTCTGAAGCCAAAAGCGCCGACGCCCTACAGGAGGTTGAAATCCACCTGCTAGGGCGCAACGGTGCGCTCACTGCCCTGTTGAAAGGTTTGGGCAAACTCTCTGCCGCAGAACGTCCTGCAGCTGGCAAATTGGCGAATGAGGTCAAGCAAGCCCTGCAACAAGCCGTTGAAGAGGGCCGTTGTAGCCTTGCCCAAGCGGAACTGGCGCAAGACCTGTCAGGTGTGGGGATGGATCCAACTCTACCCGGTTCGGATTTGCCTTCCGGAGGGGTTCACCCGGTTATGGCAGTGGCTCGCGAACTGGAGGATCTGTTCAGCTCGATGGGTTATGTGGTGTGGGACGGACCTGAAATCGAAACAGAAGCTCACAACTTTGACGATCTCAACATCCCCACAGACCATCCGGCACGGGAATCGCACGACACGATTTGGATGCAGGATCACGGCACCAGTGGGCGTCTGTGCTTGCGCACCCACACATCGCCGGTGCAAATCCGCGCGCTGCAGAAATTCGGTGCACCGCTGCGTGTGATTGCTCCTGGTCGGGTGTTTCGTCAAGAAGCGCAGGATGCTACTCACGAACACACTTTTCATCAGATGGAGGGTCTAGTCGTGGACAAAGGCATTGGAGTACCCCATATGCTTCACGCCATGAACAGCATGCTCGAGGGTGTCTTTGGCCGCCAGTTGGAAACGCGTTTGCGGCCCGGATTTTTTCCATTTGTAGAGCCTGGTTTTGAGCTGGATGCGCGTTGCCCCTTTTGCAAAGAAGGTTGTAAGGTGTGCAAAGGTTCCACTTGGATTGAACTGATGCCGGGTGGCTTGGTGCATCCACATGTGCTGCTTTCGGCGGGTTTAGATCCGCAAGTTTATAGTGGTTTTGCCTTTGGCTTAGGCCTCTCACGCATGGCCATGTTACGTTATGGCATCCATGACATTCGTTGGATGATGAGCGGCGATTTACGTTTCCTCGAACAGTTTCCAGCATGAAAATTTCGCTCAACTGGATCGGTGATTACGTCGATATCGCCGACTACTCTGCAGCTCAAATTGCGGAACTACTTTCGATGCACACTGCCGAGGTGGAGGGCATCGAAATTTTTGGCGAAAACATTCAAGATGTGGTGGTGGGGCATGTGTTGCAATGTGGGCCACACCCCGCTGCCGATAAGCTATCGCTAACTTCGGTTGATTTTGGTGGCGCGATGCCGGTTGCAGTGGTGTGTGGGGCAGCCAATGTCCGCCAAGGCCTCAAGGTGGCATTTGCGCCGGTTGGAAGCTGTTTGCCAGGCGACTTGAAGATCAAAAAAGCGCAGTTGCGTGGAGAAGAATCGTGCGGCATGATTTGTTCCGAGAAGGAACTCGAAATGAGTGACCAGCACGCAGGCATTATGGAGCTGGCTGCAGACGCGCCCGTTGGTAAGCGCTTAATTGATTATCTAGGTGTGCTGGATTCCGTCTTGGAGATTGATAATAAGTCTCTTACCCACCGCCCTGATTTGTGGGGGCACTATGGATTCGCTCGTGAGCTAGCGGCGATTCTGAAGCGCAAGTTGGCGCCTATGCCCCTTGCTGTGGACTGGCCTAAGGTGGAAGGTAATTGGAGTTTGAAACTCACCGATCGCTCTGGCTGCCCGCAGTATGGTGCCGTGGAAGTGGATCTTGGCGGAACGCCAGGAATGGCTCCATTGTGGATGCAAAATCGTCTGCGCGCAGTGGGCCAACGTTGTGTGAATGACGTGGTCGATCTCAGCAATTACGTATTGTTTGATCTGGGCCAACCTACCCACGCTTTTGATGCCAGCACTTTACGCAGTAACAAGATCGAAGTGCGTGCCGCCAAAGAAGGTGAGATGTTCACAACCTTAGACGGCCTCGAGCGCCAATTGATTGCTGATGATTTGGTCATTGCCGATGGAGAACGCGCTGTGGCACTCGCCGGCGTCATGGGGGGGGCCGCAACGGAAGTCAGTGCCACCACGACTCGTATTTTGTTGGAATCAGCCGTGTTTCACCCGACGCGGATCCGCCGTACTGCTCAGCGATTGGCCTTACGCAGCGAGGCAAGTACGCGCTTCGAGAAATCACTCGATCCTCAGTACACGGAACAAGCCACAGCGCGTTTCTGCCACTTGCTCGTGCAAATCCGCCCCCAGGCAACCCTGGTAGCGGCTCCTCAAGTGGCCGGTCATGCGAGTGCCCCAGCCATGGAATTGCAGCTAGACCCCAGACGTACTGCTGAGTTATTGGGGCTTGATCTGCAGCGTGAAACCATTTGTGAGATTTTGGAATCGCTAGGCTTTGGTGTCAGCAATCAAGGGCAACTTGTGAACGTTACTGTGCCAAGTTGGCGAGCTACCAAAGATGTCACCTTAGCCATCGATTTGGTTGAGGAAGTCGGCCGCATATTTGGCTACGACCGCATTCAGGCAAGGCCGCTCACAGCACCTATTCAAGTCCCCGTGCAACAACCGCTGCGCTTGCTCGCACGCCGACTTACTCAGCGCTTAGTCCAAACTCACGGCGCTTTTGAAACGCAGTCTTATTCCTTTCTGGATCAGTGTTGGTCCACGCGCCTCGGGCTGGATGCGCAAAGTTTTGTCGGTGTGGCAAACCCCGTGTTAGCCGAAGCGACGCTGATGCGTCGCGATCCAATCCCTACGCTGTTGGAGCAGGCTCTCGGTAATTTGCGCGAATATCCGAGCGGACGTTTGTGTGAAGCTGCCAAAGGTTATGAGCCTGTTCCGGGCCAGTTGGAACCCCTTGAGCGCCGTTGGTTGGCCTTATTGGAGTGGGGAAGCCAAGATGGGCCGCGCGAGGGCAAAGACAGCATATTTGGGCATTTGCGGGGTATTGCCAACGATTTGTTGCGTAGCTTGAATTTACTACCCCAACTCCGCATTCATCCAATCGACAGCGATACTCCCATACCTGCTTGGGCTCATCCGGTGCAAAGTTTGGTGTACAGCGTGGGCGCACAACAGCTGGGTTGGAGTGGCCGCATCCACCCAGGGTTGCAGCGCGAGCTCGGCTTTGAGCGTGCGGACGTTGGAGTACTGCTACTGGATCTGGATGCTATCCTTAGGGTGCCGACTCAGAATGAAACCATTTTTCAGACTCCCTACAAATTTCCAGGGATTAAAGTCGACATCGCGATGGCTCTGCCGGTGGCCGTACGCTACGATTCTGTGGTGGCTGCCATCCACCAAAGGGGCGGCAAGTACCTTGCGGATTTGGAGTTGTTTGATGTCTACTCCGGGCCTGGTGTGGAAGAAGGGCAACGTAGTTTGGCATTCCGCAGTTTGTTGCGATCGCCAGACAAAACCTTGAGCGACAAGGAGGAGCGCAAGTTCCTGCAGAATATGGAGGAGCTCGCCGTCGAGTTAGGCGGAAACCTCCGTAGCTAATCGACCGCGCATAGGGTATTTTGACCAAGCTTTGCGGTTGCCCTCGCCGTTGGCGCCTACTACCTCATGGACTACCTGCGCAAGAACTTCGACATCCTGTACATTGTGGTTCAGGTATGGATTGATGGTTTTGTCACCATGCTGGCCTGCTTGGTTGGTTTCTGGGGGTTTTCTCATTTTATTCTGCCGTTTGATTCGCCTAACCTAGACAACTACCGGCAATTGTTTGTGCTGATTACTGGCACGGTTTTGGCTTGCTTTTGGACTTTTGGCTTATATCAGGGGCAGAAATCCATCCTCAATGTTGAGGAGTACCGAGGGATTTTTAAGGCCACTTCCATGGCTTTCTTGATTACGGCGTGCGCCATATTCTTGCTTCGCGGCGTTGACGGCTTACCCGACGAAGTGAAAGAGCATTGGCTCTATAAGCTCGCCAACATTCCTTACTCCGTGTTGAAGCTCGACAGTACTGATCTATATTCGCGGCTGCTGTACTTCATGATGTTCCTTTGTATTTTCGTTTTCACGATTTTGCAAAGAGCCATTTCGTTCAACATCCTGTCCTCTTTTTATGCTCGTGGTATCGGCAATACCAACGTTGCTATTTTTGGAACGGGACCGATGGCCCGACGTCTACAACAAAAACTAAAGTTGTTCCCAACCCTTGGTTACAGTTTCATTGGTTTTTTAGAAACCCGCGAAAAACTCGCCGCTGGTTTGACGGAAGCTTATGGCTTTCCGGTGCTTGGTCATGATTTTGAATTGGACCATTTGCGTGATCGTTTTGATTTGCGGCGCATTTTGATTGTCAAACCAGAGTATGAAGAAAACGAGTTGGTTAGCCTATGCAAGAAATTGGATAACTTCGGGATTCAGTACCAAGTGGTGCCGCGCTTGTATCACTTTTTCTCGCGCCGATTCACCGTCGAAACAATTGATTCGCTGCCACTGATTACTCCGGTGCCCTTGCGTGGCAAGCCCGTCTATTCGGCAGTGAAGCGCTTCATGGATTTCGCCCTATCGGCCACGATGTTGCTGCTCACGCTACCCCTGACACTGCTGTTCGTTGCTCTGATCAAGCGCGAGTCGCCGGGGCCAGTATTTTTCACCCAAATCCGCCAGGGCGCCAATAATCGCTCGTTCCGCATGGTGAAATTTCGCACCATGTTTGCTGATATGTGTGGCGATGCCATCACACCACAAACTGGTCAAGACCCGCGCGTCACTCATATGGGCCGTTTTTTGCGCAAAACATCTCTCGACGAAATCCCGCAACTCTGGAATGTGTTGCGTGGTGATATGTCGATTGTAGGTCCACGCCCGGAGATGCCTTTTATTGTTGAACAGTACAACGAGACGCAAATGTTGCGCCTTGATGTCAAACCTGGCATCACCGGTTTGTGGCAAGTATCAGAAGCCCGCAACGCCCCAATCCACGAGAACGTCGATTACGATTTGTACTACATTGAGAATCAATCTTTGTTCCTAGATTTAACCATTGCCAGCCTGACCGTAGCGACCATGCTGCGCTTGACCAGTACCCATTAATGACCAACTCGGATCCGCCCGCACACGAACCGCCGTTTGATGTTGTCTCTGTACAAGAAGAGGACATGTATCGCGGCCCTGATCGTCGTGATGCACCCACCAAACTGTTTTCAAAATTTACTTTCTCTGGTGGCCGCCGTCTCACTGGCGGGCGGCGGCCGGGAGAAAATAGAGAAGTTTTCATCGATCGTTATCCACTCTGGACGTGGATCATGTTGACTATTTTTATCATCCTCAACCTACTGGATGCCCATTTCACTTTAATTTACCTGCAGCGGGGTGGCGAGGAGGCCAATCCTGTAGCGGTACGCTTGCTGTCTGCGGGAATGGGCACTTTCATCGGCGTGAAAGCCTTTGGTGTGGGACTAGGTACGGCGGTTTTTTGTATGCTCAATAATTTCCGTAATGCGCGAATCGGGGTCATCATTTCGCTGGTGTTTTACCAGCTGCTACTTTTTTATCACATGTCACTTTATTTTGGTTGGGCCGGCAACGTAAGTTCCTAGCGAAAAAATTCGTTACGCCGGATCTGGAGGCGCGCCACGGAAACGCGAAATCGCCGATACAAGAGTTGCTATAGGCACGAATTCAGTCATGGGTAAGGTAAGATAGATGGCCGCAAGACTGGCAAAAACGAACTTACCCACAGTGCCGAACTGGTAGATTGATGCCATCCACCAACCCACAATCAATCCTATAAACCAGCCAAAATAGATTCCAAACGGTCCAAAGGTGGCGAGATCAAGAGTATCGAGCAAGATGCCACCACCAAGTGGCCCAAGCATGCGATAGAATTTAAGTAGCGTGTTCTTCATCTGGATGGTGTTGCAAAAACACTTACCAGCGAACGCCTAAAACGCTAGGAATATTGCTGTGAGTCACTTCCACCACAGCTTGTGCGGCAATACGTCGGCATAAGCGCTGGAACAAATCCTGCAAATAGGGCGGCGGCGGCATAGGATGTTGCGGCGCACCGGCAAGAGGTTCTTGGCGCCAAAGAATTTCACAATGCCCATCCACTTGTTGGACGCACAGTAGCAAGCGACCACCACTACCAAAGCGTTGCAAAAGTAAAAAAGCTGATTGCATGGCGGCGCGTAGATAACGCACATCGGCTTCAATGCGCAGGCCAGATACGACTTCAACTTCGACCTCCAAGCCGGCACGCGCGGCGTACTGCACCAATTCATCGGCAATATTCTTGAGGTCGTAAGAATCCGGGTGTGGATGTAACTCCGCGGCAGCAAGGTGGAGAAATTCCAGTTGCGCCGACAGTTGCGATGCCGCCTCAAGAGCGGGACTCACCAAAGCAGAAATGTTTTCATTCCCCTGGTTGCCAAGCAATTGCAAATATCCCGAAATACTCGTGAGTGGATCACGCAAGCCTTCCACCAATCCATCGAGGAATTCTTGAGGGAAAGCCCCAGGAGGACTGTGGTTGGCTTGGATCCTACGGAATGCTTGCGCGATGCCCTGTGGAGTCCAGGGTTTGGGTAGGGCGGCCGTCTTCGCACGATCCAAGAGTTGTTCAAAACCAGCTAAACCACGATCCCCAACCAGCAAAATTAACCACACATGCGCACGACTCACCAGGCTCGCGGCAATGACGCGTAAATCCCCGAGTGACATTTGGTCGGTATCGACCAGCACGCCGGCCAAATTGGCTTGGGCGCCTTCGCGCAACCATTCGGTTAAATCGAAACTCCTCTGGTGAATACGGCAATCTCCACAACCAGACCTGATTACGGCGGAGAGGCCAACGTCATCTTCTGGTGTCAGCAGTAAGACCGTAGAGGGGAGTTGAGGTGCGGTCACGTTTCCTAGGATGATGCTATCAAGACGCGGGGGCTAACTCGACTGAATGACGCAAAATCCATGGCACCGCTTCGGCTAGGTGCGCGCAAAACAAATCGGGCTCTTTGCCAAGTTCGGCCAGCTTTTGACGTGAATCGCGGCCTTTGCCAGTACCCACCAGGACCGAAGGCATGTCCTTGGCGGCAAACGCCTGCAAATCACGGAGATCATCGCCAACTCCAACACTGCGCTCCCAATCAATACCAAAGTCTTCCGCGGCCCGGTCCAGCAAGCCGCCTTGGGGTTTGCGGCAACGGCAGCGGCGGCGTTCCGGGGCCACGCCGACGCCAGGATGGTGCGGGCAGTGGTAGTAGCCATCAATGCGGACGCCAAATCCCTGCAGGACTTCATCCATGCGCAGCTGAATCTCCAGAAGTTTGCCTTCATCGAGGAGGCCACGTGCTACACCGGATTGATTGGAGACCACGATTAATTGCAAGCCCTTGCGCTGCAAAGTGGCCAATGCTTGGGCCACCCCTGGCAGCAATTCGGTCTGTGCAACCGAGGCTAAATAGGGGACTTCGCGCAAAATGGTGCCGTCGCGATCGAGGAAAACTGTCGGACGGGCATGCATAGCGTTATCCTAACGACTTCATGAATGAAAGAAAATACGAAAGAGCCTTGGAGGAACTTCGGGCGGGTACCGAGGATCCGTGGATGGTGTTGAAGATCATGGGTGAATTTGTGGAAGGGTTTGACACCATGCGTAGTGTTGGCCCCGGCGTCACAATCTTCGGCTCCGCGCGCACCAAAGAAGGCTCCCCGCATTACGAGATGGGCCGCCATGTTGCTGGGGAGCTAGCTCGGCGTGGTTACACCGTGATTACCGGTGGAGGTCCTGGCGCCATGGAGGCTGCGAACCGTGGGGCTCAGGAGGCGGGGGGCCAATCGATTGGCTTGAACATCGATTTGCCGATGGAGCAAACACCCAACCCTTATCAAGACGTGGAACTGAACTTCCGCTACTTCTTTGCGCGTAAGGTCTGCTTCGCAAAATACGCACTGGGGTACGTGGTGCTTCCAGGTGGTTTTGGCACCATGGATGAATTTTTTGAAGCGCTGACTTTAATCCAAACCAAGAAAATGAAGGATTTCCCCATTGTCCTAATGGGTATTGAATATTGGAGCGGGTTGGTAGATTGGATAAAAAGTTCGATGGTGGCCGAAGGCACGATTTCCGCCAATGATCCGGAAATGTTCTACCTCACGGATGATCCCGCTGAAGCCGCGGCTGTCATCCACCGCGCATTGGAAGAAGGTTCACACATTCGACCAGAATGGCGCGGTCCAATGGCCGATGCACGCAAACAAGCTGCGCGCATCAACGCCACCAAAAGGATTCAGCAACGCAGTGCAAATCACAAAGGCAAGCACAAGCCCGAGTAATTAGGCGAGGTCTTCTTCTTTAGCGCGCGAAAGAAACTCGCCAGTTTCGGTGCTGATTTTGATGAATTCATTCGCAGTGATGTAGCCAGGTACACGCACCTCTAAACCAGTCTCACAAACCGCACCTTTCTTTTCAGCCGTTGCGGTATCGCCCTTAGCGGAAACTTCTGCCTCTGTAACTTTCAAAATTACCGCAGTGGGTAGATCAATGCTGATGGCGTGATCTTCAAAGAAGGTCAAAAGGATTGGCTGATTCTCACGCACAAACTGCATGGCTTCTGCAACCAAACCTGCGCCAAGGAAATACTGTTCATAGTTTTCAGAATCCAAAAAGACAAAAGAGTCACCATCTTTGTACAAGAAAGTACAGCCGCGTTTATCGAGGTGGGCGCGCTCCAAAGTCTCATCGGAGGTCATGCGCATTTGCTTCGTTTGGCCAGTTTGATGATGTTTGCACTTAATCTGGTTAAAGGAGCCCCCTTTTCCGGGCTTACGAAACTCATAATCGGTAACGACCCAAAGGGCGTTGTCGATGAGAAGGATTTGCCCTTTGCGGACCTGGTTTGCTTTGATGGTTGGCATGGTTGGGTAGGCGCTACAACAGCCGCCTATTCTAACCTCGCGCGGCAGCGGGGAAAATCACGATTGCTGATAAGCGAATCAGTGAGCGCGGCGCATGGTGCTAGATGGAATCTCCAGGGCCTGGCGATACTTGGTCACAGTCCTGCGTGCCACTTTGGTGCCATCCCGTTGGCGCAAAATTTTAACAATCTCTTCATCGGACAAAGGATGGCCTTTATCTTCCGCACCGACGATCCCCTTGATCCGTTCCTGAATCGAGACCCGCGAACGATGGCCACCCTTAGCGGTGCTTTGGCCACCCGAAAAGAAGCTTTTCAACGACATAATCCCCTGCGGAGTTTGTGCATGTTTGCCACGAATCGCGCGCGAAACGGTACTGATATGCACGCCGACGGCATCGGCAACTTCTTGCATTTTCAAAGTCTGCATCCGCTCTGGACCGTGGACCAGAAAATCACGTTGGCGAGTCACCAGTTCCTGCGAAATCTTGGTGAGTGTTTCGCGTCGTTGTTGCACAGCATCGAGAAACCAACGCGCCCGCTCGATTTTTTTCAATAAAAAAGCATGCAAGCGTTTATCGCCTTTGGCCCGCTCCAGCGCCTCTTGTGCCTTACGGGTTAAACGGACATCGGGGATACCATCCCGAACCAAACGGATATCCAGTTGGCCATCCTCATTTTCCTCGATAATGACATCGGGGAATATCGTCTGATTATAATCTTGTTCAAAATCGCCCAAGGGGCGTGAATCGAAATGGGCCAGCACTTCAATGGCCCGGCGCACTTCCTCTACCGTTAAATCCTCAGCTTTGGCAATCTGAGGAATACGATTGGCCAGCAAATCATCGAAATAATCGATTAAAATTTTCCGGGTGACATAATGCTCCTGCTCGAGCGCGTTCAATTGCAGTAAAAAACATTCACGCAAATTTTCGCAGCCGATTGCCGGGTGGGATATGAGGCGAATCCGCGCTAAAGCGAGGTCCAGAGCCGCGTAACTGACCCCACTGACTTCGGCAACTTCGGCGAGGCCGCCAGGCAAAAAACCCCGCGCATCCAAAAAGTGGAAAATCAGCTCCGCATTGTGAACCACTAACGCCGGCTCATCGCGCATCCGCATTTCCGCTAAAATAGAATCTTCTGTGTGCGCTTCGGGTGCCGCCACGTTCTGTACCATGTCATAATCACTTTCCTCACTGGATGAGCTTGCGGAACGCGAAGGAGCTCCCTCCAGCAGGTTGCCAAGGTTCTCCAAATCCAACTCCACGGGGTCGGGCTGGTGGTCTTCCTCGCGTTTGTCGGGTAACTCGTGAGAGTTGGCGGCATTCTGGTCGGCACTGTCTGCGCTCTCAGGAGTCTCCAAAAATGGGTTGTCCTCTAACTCCAAAGCAATCCGATCAAGCAGCTCTGGCATGGTGAGTTGCAGAATCTCCATGGCTTGAATCATCTGCGGCGACTGGGCTAGTCGCTGCTCAAGTCTCAAATTCTGGTTATATTCCAGGCGCATCTGCCAAAGTCTACCTCACTCCAGCCTCCAGTTACCAAACTCATGAAAACTCTTGACCCTGGCGCCTTCCTTGGATTGGAAGGCCATGACTGCCGACCGGATGCTCCGGGGGTGGTGATTGCGGTGCCTTATGAAGCCACCACGACCTACAAAACTGGGACGGCTCTCGGTCCGGCGGCCATTTTGAACGCTAGCCAACAAGTTGAATATTACGACGAATGGCTGGAGGATGAAGCGCGTCGCTATGGCGTGCGTACTGCAGCCGCGGTTGTTTGCGATGGGCCGCCGGAGCAACTTGCCGATGAATTGGAAGTTATTGTAGGTGCTCATTTGGATGCGCAACGCTTCCCGCTGATTCTCGGTGGCGAACATTCGATCAGTCTTGGATCCATTCGCGCCGCGGCCAAGCGCCATCCCGATTTAGTGGTGCTCCATCTGGACGCGCACCCTGATTTACGCGATGAATATGATGGCACGCGGTATGGGCACGGTTGCGTGATGCGCCGGGTTTGGGATTTGGGTGTACGCATCCATGCCTTTGGGTTGCGCGCCATCTCGCCACATGAACGTGATTTTTACCCCACCCAAACCACGGCCACCTACGTCGGCGCGCGCGAATTGCTACCGCTGCATGGACCGGAACGGGTGGAACGCATCCTTGCGGGGCTGCCGGCGGGGCCGCTGTGGCTGTCGTGGGATATTGACGGCCTAGACCCTTCGATCGTGCCGCATACCGGCACCCCTGAGCCTGGTGGCGTCGATTGGTACACCGTCAGTGAATTGCTACGGCAACTCGATGTGCACAAACGCCACATTGTGGGGGCGGAACTGGTCGAACTATTGCCGCTTCCTGGGCATCACGCCTCCGATTTTGCCTGTGCCCGTCTGGCCCACCGGATGCTGTTAGCAGGACTGCGATCGCACGCGCGGCGCACGTAGAATCTCTTTATGGATATCCTCCTGGTCGAGGACGAACGCACTCTGGCAATCCCTTTGGCAGATGCCCTCAGCACGCGTGGTCATAGCGTCAAATTATTCCACGATGGTGCCGCCGCGTTGGCGTGGCTCAATGAGCACCATTGTGAGTTGGTGGTTACCGATGTGCGTTTACCGGGCGCCGATGGCATCAGTATTTTGCAACGTGCGCGGAGCCAAGACCCTCCTTGCGAAGTACTCGTGATGACCGGTTACGCCACCGTCAACCAAGCTGTCGACGCGATGCGCGGTGGGGCCATCGGCTATCTGCAAAAGCCCTTCCCCATGGAGGCGCTGTTGACCCAAGTGGAGCGGGTTGCGGAAACCCGCGCGATGCAACTGGAGTTGCGGCGGTTGCGCGAACAAGTCGGAGGGGCGGCACATCAGTTGACTGGCACTTCCGTTGCGGTGGGGGAAATCAACAAACGCATACAGAAAGTTGCTGCGCAAACCGTCACGGTTTTGATCACTGGCGAAAGTGGCACCGGCAAAGAACGAGTGGCGCGGGCGCTGCATCAACTCGGCGTCGGTGCCGAAAAACCCTTCGTGCCCGTAGCGTGTACAGCAATACCCGCCAGCCTGCTTGAGGGCGAGTTATTTGGTTTCCGCAAGGGTTCTTTTACTGGAGCAGATGAAGATCGCAGTGGCTTGTTAGAGGAAGCCGCCGACGGCACTCTGTTTCTGGATGATATCGATGACGTGCCCCTCGAAGCACAGGCGAAACTGCTGCGGGTGCTGCAGGAACGCGAATACAGTCGTATTGGCGGACATAGTCTGCGGCCTCTGCGCGCCCGTGTTTTAGCCGCCACCAAGATTGATTTGCTGCAAGCCGTAGCAGCGGGCACCTTCCGCGAAGACCTCTACTTTCGCCTCAACGTGGTGCCGTTGCGTCTCGTTCCGCTGCGTGAGCGCACCGAAGATATTCCTGCTCTACTCGGCGCATTATTACGCCGCTGGGATCCGGAAGGTCGGCATCGCATCGCACCGGAAACCTTGCGCAAACTGATTTTGCACCCGTGGCAAGGTAACGTGCGTGAATTAGAAAACGCATTGCGGCGAGGACTGGCTTTGGCGGGCCGTTCACGCATTTTGCGTCTGGAACATTTGTTGCCTGGTGGGGTTGGCTCGCATTCGGTGCGCGGGCAAGACGAGATCGTGCCACTGCGGGAGGCGGCAGCGCGCGCGGAATCAGAAAGTATTCGCGGCGCCTTAGCGGAAACCGGCGGCCGCAAACAAAAGGCGGCTGATTTACTGGGCGTATCGCGCAAAGTTCTGTGGCAAAAAATGAAGGAGCTTGGGCTCGAAGAAGCCAAGGATAGCCCGCAATGAGTCAGCCTTTGGCGCGTTATTTAGCCGGGGAGAAGCCAGTCGTGGTATACGCCAAAGCCGCGGCAGTGTTCACTGATTTGCACTTGAGCCCATCCCATCCTGAGGAGATTCAAACCTTTGTGGCGCACTTGGTACCACTGGCCGGCCGCGCTGATGCATTGATCATTCTTGGCGATTTATTCGACGCCTACCTTGGTCGCGAAGATTTCCTCCACCCTGTTTTTGATCACCTACGTGCGGCGATTCGTTTCTTGCATGACCGCGGTTGCCCCACTTACCTCGTCCGCGGCAACCGCGATGTCCTGCTCAGCGCGAACGATGGCAAGCACCTAGGTTTTGTGGTTGTTGATAGCATTCTGCTCCAAATCCCCCATGGCTCGCGCGTGTTATTGACTCATGGCGACGCCTTCTGCCTCGCTGATTTACCCTATCAACGGCTGCGCCGGATTTTGCGTTTTCCAGGCTTGCGCACCTTCTTGCGTGGGTTGCCTTTGCGGTTGCGCCGCAGGATTGCGCGCCGCTTGCGCGGCTACAGTGTGCAGGAAGTGGCACGCAAGCCACTGGATAGCTTGGCTCTGACCCTCAGTCAGGTGGCCGAGACGATGCTCGAAGTCGAGGCGGAATTTGCTGTTATTGGCCATTTGCACGCCTTTGCGCGCCATGATTTGGGTTCTGGACGCACCCTTTTGGTGTTGCCAGCCTGGGATCTGGGCACCGCAGCAAGGATGGTCCCGGAAATGCTTGACGAAACCATCTAAAACACTAGAATTTCTCGGCTTCATGGCCGCGGAACCACAATTCCATAGCCTGCCCGTTGTTACCCTAGATGGGCACTCTGGATCAGGCAAAAGTACTTTGGCTCAGCGTTTAGCTGAGAAGCTAGGCTGGTCCTACTTGGATTCTGGTGCCTGGTACCGCGCGCTCACTTGGGCAGTACTGGAAGCCAATGGGGATACTTGCAATGCGCAGGTCGTCCTCGACACGCTCTCTTCCATACAAATCGAATCGGATGTTCACGGCCAGGTGCTAGTGAATGGCGTGCTGCTTGGTAACGAGCTACGGAGTGCCACCATTGATCAAATGGTTTCCAACGTTGCTGATCACGTCAACGTCCGCACAGCTCTTAACCAACGCATGCGCCAAATGCTGCACAAGCCTGGCGTGTCAGGGCTGGTCGCCGATGGCCGTGATGCTGGCACTGTGATCTTCCCGGATGCAGCTTTGCTGGTCTTCGTGCAGGTACCACTGGCTGTGCGTGCTGCTCGGCGTCAAGCACAGAATGAGCGCAAAGGCATCGATTCGAATCTCCGCAGCATTACCACCGCACTCGCCGATCGCGATGCACGTGATGCCGCCCGCGGAGACGCGGCCCCGCACATTACCGCGCGGAGTCGCTTGCTCGACAACTCAAAACAAACCGTTGAGGAGGCAATCGGTTGCCTTCTTACTTGGACCGGACAAACACAAGTTTAGCCATAAAAGTTCAAGATGCTCACGCTAACGACACTCACCGAACACCCAAGAAAATTTTAAACATGGTCTCCAAAGACCTCATCCGGCGCTACGACCTCAATGACGAGGAACTCGAACGCCAACTAGCCTCCGCCCTAGGCGATTCCGAAGCCGCCAGCATCTCCGCACTGATCGGGGACAACGTCGGTTCCGTGGAACGCGACCAAATCGTGCCCGCCCGGGTCCTGAGCATTGATACTGAAAACGGTTTCGTATTGCTCGACATCGGCGGCAAAGCCGAGGCTCCAGTCGCCATCACTGAATTTGACGGCGACGTGCCAGAACCAGGCAGCACCATCGAGGTGTTCTACCGTGGCGATGATCGCCACACCAACGTGCCCGTGGTATCGAAGAAAGATGCTGATCGCGAACGCGCTTGGAGCAAGATTGTTGGTATTTATGAGCCTGGCGACATCATCGAAGGTGAAGCACAAAAACTCATCAAAGGCGGCCTACTGGTTGCTGTGGATGGCGTTCAGGTATTCCTGCCGGCCTCGCAGATTGACATTCGCCGAGTTTCCAACCCACTCGATTTTATCGGGCTCATGGTGCGCGCAAAAATCGTCAAGATCGACGAAGAGCGGCGCAACATTGTTATTTCACGCCGCATGCTGCTTGAAGAAGAGCGCATGGATAAGCGTTCCACCTTGCTGGATGACATTGAAGAAGGGCAGGTGCGTACCGGTGAAGTGAAAAACATCGCTGATTTCGGCGCTTTCGTCGACCTCGGTGGCATGGATGGTTTGTTGCACGTTACCGATATGTCTTATGGCCGGATCAAACATCCGCGTGAGATGGTGCGCATCGGTGACAAAATCGAAGTTTATGTCCTTTCGATTGACCGCGCCCGTAGCCGCGTAGCCCTGTCTCTGAAGGCTCTGACCAAGGATCCTTGGGAAGGCATTGGGGAACGTTTCCCACAGGGAACCACCCACAAAGGGCGTATCGCCAACATTGTGCCTTACGGATTGTTTGTGGAGGTGGAGCCTGGTGTCGAAGGTTTGGTACACGTTACCGAACTGTCCTGGACACAGAAGAACCCCAACCCTGAGGGTCAGTTCGAAAAAGGGCAGGAAATTGAGGTGCAAGTCAAATCCATCGATATGGAGAAGAAAGAGATGTCTCTTTCGGTTCGCGAAGTGGAAGGTAACCCATGGGATCGCATCGCCGAGCACTACGCTCCAGGTACTGTGATTGAAGCAACCGTGAAAAACCTCGCTTCATATGGTGCCTTCGTGGAAATCGAAGAAGGTATTGATGGTTTGTTGCACAACTCCGACTTCCACTGGACGCGCAAAGTTCAGCATCCATCGGAAGTGGCGCACAAGGGTGATCGCATTCAGTGCGTAGTGCTTGCTGTGGATCGCGAGAAGCAACGCATCTCGTTGGGTCAAAAGCAACTCACCAAGAACCCTTGGGAAGATTACATTCCTGCGAACTACCACGTCGGCGACATTTTGTCGGGTGTGATTAGTAAGCACATTTCGGCCGGTGCTTTTGTGAAGCTCGAGGATGATCTCGAAGCCTTCATGCACTACAGCACCTTGCCGCAAGAATGGCATGAGAATCCTGAGAAGCATTGCCTACCCAACATGCGCGTTGAGGTTCGTGTGGTCCGCGTCGATTGTGGCGAGGAACGTATTGGCCTGAGCTTCATTCACTCCGAGTTTGAAGAGAATGCGGAAATTCGCACCAAGTGGGAAGAAAGCTTAGCGGCGAAGGCCGCGAAGAAGGCTGCCAAGCAGGCCGCAAAGGCTGCTGCTGCCGATGCTGCTGATGCTCTCGACGATGATTCTGATGATGAAGTGGATGCCTTGTCCGATGATACGGATATCGTGGCTCCACCAGCACAAATCATTGCCGCAGCACCAAGCAACCTCCAGGCAAAGGAAGTTTCTGAGGCAGCTGCCACAGAAAGTCCAGACACTCTTAAGGAAACCCCTACCGAGTAGTCAACTAAGGGCTCCATGCGCCTTCTTACATTCACTGCCCCCAGCCTCTTTGCTGGGGGCAGTTTGTTTATTGGCGGCTTGATAGCTTTGTGCATGACTTCATGTGCCAACGATCCCGTCCAGCCGAGTCTTCCTGTAGAGGCTGTGGTGGCGGGTGATGAGCAGGAAGCGAATTCTTCGCACGCCAAAGTGAAAGATTTGGGTGCTGTCGATTTCAGCGCCGATCCTTTTGCCGCGGAGAGCGCTGCTTTTGCCACTCAGGAACCCGTGACACCCACGGCACAAACGGAACCTGAAGCAGAAGTAGAAGCAGTCCAGGAACAGTCTCAGGAGCCCACCAAGGAATTTTTCTTTGGCGAAGATCCCATGGATGACCCGGATGTTGAATATGTTGGCAACGAAGCGGATTCCTTGCACAAAAATAGTGACGGTAGTGCCCGCAGCAAACCACCCCAAAGCCAACTGATTGAATTGGAAGCAGCACCGACGCTGCATTACGATGAAGATTTTACCCAACTCACTTCGCAACTCAATCTGGCGATGCTGCAGGCGCGGTTAGTCGCGGATGAACTTTCAAATGAAGCAAAAGTGGTGGTGCCGGCGGGTATTCGTACATTTGGGGAAGTTTTGCCGATTTCTTTCGAAACGCGCAACCCCTTTGGAGAGCCCGTGGAGCTGCTTCCACCCAGTACTGGATTGCTCTTGGAATTAGATTGGACCGTCACCCGCTGGTTACCTCTAGGCGCAAGTGATCGCGTGCAACGCCACCGTTACTATCTGCTGAATCAGTGGTTCCTGCTCGAATCCGACCAGACCTTCCGTGAATTTACCGATCTGCCATTGCAGCTCGAGGGGGATTGGGGTTCTGTCTGGACGGTCGAAGTCGATGCCCGAATCCGTTGTGCCGGAGCCATTTTTGCGGGCAAGCAGTTGCCCGTACACAGCATTGAATTTGCAGCAGCCCGTTTCTTGGTGCTGCCGCCGGGTTGGCAACAGTTCGAAAAGAACCCATTAGCATCTTTACAGCGTGTCCTCAAAGTGCGTACGCGCCAGGTTGATCGGCATGTTTTAGTATGCGTAGCCTTACTGCGCGGGGATGACCGCTATCGCGGAGTTGAGGTGCTATTAGATGGGTTGCGTAATGCTCCAAATGATGGGCGTCGCCTGACCATTACGCAGGCTTTGCAATGGCTAACTGGCGTCCAACTCGGAAGTTTGCCAGCGGACTGGCTTCGGTGGGCGGAACTTCGCAAACTATCGGCCTCCCCAAATGGGAAAGACCATGAGCCTACTCCAGGAAATCCAACGTCTCAGTAGCGAAATCATCTCGGCGGATCAGCTCGAGAAGATGCTTACTCAATCAGCTGCCGGTGGTGCACCGCTGCGGGTTAAATTTGGCATTGATCCCACTTTTACCGATGTGCATCTCGGCCATGCAGTGCCGATTCGACTACTGCGTTTGTTTCAAAAGCACGGGCATTTGCCGGTATTGATTATCGGCGATGGCACCGCCCGCTTGGGCGATCCCACGGGCCGCAATGACCAGCGCCCTCCGTTGACCGAGAAGGATGTGGCGCGCAACTCCGCCACTTATTTGGAGCAAATCGGCACGCTCGTAGATTTGTCTCCGGGCGCAAGCGAAGTGCGTCAAAATAGCGAGTGGTTTGGCAAAATGGATTTTTTTGATTGCTTGAAACTTGCTTCTGCGTCCACCGCAGCACGCTTGCTGGAGCGCGAAGATTTCAAAAATCGTATGCGCGAGAATCTGCCCGTCCATTTACATGAAATGATGTACCCTCTGATGCAAGGTTATGATTCCGTGCAAGTGTGTGCCGATGTCGAACTTGGTGGCAACGATCAGTTGTTCAATTTACACATGGGCCGCCAAATGCAGGAGCGTGCTGGCCAACGCCCACAAGTGTGCATCACGACCCCATTATTAATGGGAACAGACGGCCGCAAGATGTCAAAAAGCTACGGTAATCACGTCGGGCTAAACGCCAATCCTAACGATATGTACGGCAAGGTCATGAGTCTTTCTGATGAAGGAATGGGGGAGTGGTTTCGTCTGGCCACTGATTTCAGCGATGCCGAAATTGCTGTTTTTCTCAGCGGCCACCCACGCCTAGCAAAAGATGCTTTGGCACAAAGTATTGTAGGCGGCATTTACTCTGTCAAGGCTGCCGTATCCGCCGCCGACGCCTTCATTCAGCAGTTTCGCAACAACGAAACCCCCGCGGACATTCCGCTCAAGAAAATCGCCGTAGGCAGCTACGCATTGCCTGCGTTGCTGAAAGATGTTGGCTTAGGCGCATCGACCACCGAAACGCGCCGTTTGATTGCTGGGGGCGGAGTGCGCATGAATGGCACTGTGATTCAGGATGTCAATTACCTGGTGCAGATTGAAGCCGATGGAGAAGCCTTGCTTCTACAGGTAGGCAAGCGCCGTTTTGTGCACGTGTTAGCCAACTAAGGTCGTGACCATTGAGGAAAGCTCTGCTTTAGTCGGCACAGGGCTCTGCCAATGGAGCCAGAAGCATTTCCATGATGTCGATAGCGTTGCCATCTGAGGCGCTCGTTCCGGTGTAGCCAAGTTCATCCAGAACGGCTTGTTCTTCTGCCGAGCGTTTCGCGCCGACCAGCACCGACCGCTCCGATTTTGGTAGTTTCCGATTGGCTACTTCGGCAACCCGGAAATCACCGCAATAGGCAGCGACGGCTTGCTGGAAACGCGGATCTTGTGGGCTTAAAGGGTGCAGTTCCAGCGGATCGTTGTGGCGGTCAAAAACTAAAAACGGCGAGTTCAAAGAACGCACAATTAACGGCAAGGTTTCGAGAATCTCTTGCTCGTGGCTTTCTGGATTCGCCCGAAACTGGCGCAGGATGGAGAACTCGGCATTACGCCAACCGTCTCGAATGTTGAGCCCATGGGCTTTACGGTGGCCGCCACTGAAAATGCGTTGAAACGCCGAGCGCGGCTCACCTTGACCATCCACAAGTTCGCGCATACTGAAGCCCTCAGCTTCCTCCAAGCTGTTGGCGCCAGCATAGTCAAGTAAAGTTGGCGCACTATCGTAAATGCGCGTCAGTGCACTCACCCGCCGGCCTTCCGGAGTAAGGCCTGGAACGCGCAGAATCATGGGGATACGGCATTGCTCTTGAAATAAAGTGGAGCGGTGGCCGATGCTGCCGTGGTCAAAAAATTCATCACCGTGATCGGCAACCACCATGATGATGGTACTTTCATAAAGGCCTTGGTCTTTTAACTGCTTGATGATTGCTCCGATATGTCGATCAACCCAGTGAATCTCCGCATCGTATAAAGCCTTCACATGCTCCAAATCGCGGTCGCCGATTAAGCGCTTGAAGGGCTTTTCAAATTCCATCACGCGCTCATCAAAATACCAGTTGGAACCATCAAATGGCCCTTGGTAGCCTGGATCAAACAACACATCCAAACCCTTTTCCGCCAAGTCTGGAATGTGATCATAGTGGGCATCAAAATAATGCAGGAATAGGAAAAAGGGTTGCTCTGCGTCAGCCTGTTGCTGGCTAAGGAATGCCGCGCCAAGCGCATTGATACGCGGCGAAGTGATATCCCAATGAGAAATTCGGTCGCGTAGATTTTTTATCAGAAGTTCATCCATCGGCTGCATGCCAACCGCTGCACGTTTGTTGTTTTCAACCGTAATGCGCGCCAAAAAATCCTCTTGGGAAGACATACCAGATTGATAGTCATCAAAGCCGCGATCAAAGCCGTAACGCGGATCCAGGAACGGGCCGGAAAAGTAACCGGCAGTGCGCCAACCAGATTCTTGAAAGCGCTGCGCCAAGGTGGTGCGCAATGGGTCGAGCTGAAACTTATCTGTTTCCACCCCATGACGTAAATCCGAAAGCCCAGTCATCAGCGCCATATGGGTGGGCAAAGTCCATGAGGAGGTCGTCCAAGCATCTTCAAAAACGACACCCTCCGCAGCCAACGCATCTAAGTTTGGGCTCACGGCAATATCCGCGGCGTAGCGTGGTTTGTGCCCATAAGTACCCACGTGATCGCGGCGCAGCGAATCGATACTGATCAATACCACGTTGCGGCGTTGGCCATCCCAGTGTGGATCTGGCCAACCCTGCACCGAGGAGGCGCCACCGCCGCAAGCAGTACCCAAAAAACCGAGCAAAACCAGGCCGACGTAGGGCACCCAACTGGATGTAAAACGCAAAGAATCAAAGTGCATCATCAAAATTAAGAATCAGAGCGTTGCGGTAAAATCGTAAATGGAATTTCCAAAACGGGTGTCATCTCATCGCCCGTCGGGATTTGTACCGTGCCGCTCTGACTGACGCTGGGCGGTTCTCCTTGATATTCCACTTCAAATATTTGGCTAATGCCGTTCTTACCTTCCAAGGGTAGGGCGGGCCCCGCTGTGAGGCTGAGACCGTGTGCGGCAAAATCATCGTAAATCAATGCGGACAAATCTTGGCCTGCGCTGCGCTGTACCAGAACCAATTGAACCTTGCGCCGCTCGCGTTGGGGATCAAAAAGCAATCGCGTGGGAGAGAAAGACAAATCCGGTTGCGCGATGCCTTGCACGACAACTTTGATAGGTGGGCCTCCTTGCAAATCCGTAAACATGCGGAATTCTTCGGCGAACGCACCTTCCGGTAAATACTCAGGGCCGGTGAAGCTGAGTTGGTAAGTTAATTGATCCGTCTCCGCCACGCTGATGCGCGCGCTTTTCACATGCCAACCGTTTTGCTCAAAATCAATGTCCAAGCCAAAAAAAGCTGTGTCGTGAGCCACCACTAATGCAGTTGCAACAGGCCGCGAACGAATACCGATTTGACCCAGTTCCACCGCCCAGGGAGACACTGCAAAGGGAGTCCAAATATCCGCTCCCCACTGCAAAACAATGCCCGGGTAATCACGAAAGACAACGGGGATAGAACCGACTCGACGCGAAGCCGGTTGGCGGTAGCGTGAAGTATCTAAGGTGAAGTGTAACTCAGCGATTTCACCCGCCGCCAACTCCAGGTTCAGGCGTTTCCCATCCAAACGCCGTTGATGAGTGTCGCCAGAGCGGGCCGGCAGAACCAAATCTGCAGAAACACACTGACAGGAAAAAGGCCCAATACGGCTGATCAGTAGGGGTTGCTCAGAAGTGTTTTGCAGAGTATAGATTGTGCTGGTACGCTCGCCGAAAGTCACACTGCCAAGGTCCGCGAAATCTGGAGAAATCTTCAACGGCGCCGCCGCGGCGATGGGTTGCGGGGAATCGGAAGAACCGCAGGCACCGCTCCAAAGGGCCAAAGTCGCGAAGGCCAGAGCCGGAGATAGGAGAAAGCGCATGTTGCACTTATCCTACAATACCGCTCGCGTTACTGTTCCCATTGCCATGCATTCCACGAAATTCATCCACCCTGCTCCTTACCCGCTCACAGCAGTTGCCGATCCCCAAGTTCACGCCTGCCTAGTGGGCGAATGGCGTCGCCAAGAGGAAGGTATTGAACTCATCGCTAGCGAAAACCAAACTTCACTGGCAGTTATGGAGGCTGTCGGCTCCACGCTTACGAACAAATATGCCGAGGGCTACCCCGGCCGCAGGTATTACGGGGGCTGTGAAGTTGTTGATGTACTGGAGGATCTTGCCAAAGACCGTTTGAAGGAGTTGTTTCAAGCCTACGGCGCCAATGTGCAAAGCTCCAGTGGTTCCCAAGCAAATCAAGCTGCCATGCTGGCCTTGCTGCAGCCTGGCGAGACCGTTTTGGCCATGGATCTGAATCACGGTGGACACTTAACTCATGGCCATCCTAAGAATGCTTCCGGCGCGTACTACAAGTTCGTGCACTATGGGGTCAGCCCAGAAAACGAGCGGATTGATTACGACGCCTTGCGCGTCTTAGCCTTGGAAAGCAAACCGCAGTTACTACTTGCCGGGGCCAGTGCTTATCCTCGGATTATTGAATTTGAACGCTTAGCAAGCATTGCCAAAGAGGTTGGGGCGAAATTCATGGTGGATATGGCTCACATTGCTGGGCTAGTTGCTGCTGGCTTGCATCCTTCGCCGGTGCCGCATGCCGACGTCTGCACCATGACCACTCATAAAACTTTGCGCGGTCCACGTGGGGGTGCGATTGTCGCCACCAAAGAGTGGATCAAGCAAATCAACTCCGCTGTTTTCCCAGGCATTCAAGGTGGCCCCTTGATGCATGTGATTGCCGGTAAAGCTATCGCCTTTGCTGAGGCCCTGCGCCCTGATTTCCGTGTCTATCAGCAGCAAGTTCTGGATAACGCCCAAACCCTGGCCAAAGCCTTAACGACTCGAGGTTACCGTTTGGTTTCTGGTGGCACGGACAACCATTTGATGTTGGTCGATTTACGCGGCCCAGACGGCCCAGGGATTACTGGCCGGGTAGCAGAGCATGCGCTGCATGAAGCGGGTATCACCGTCAATATGAACTTGATTCCTTTTGACCCGGAGAAACCAATGTTCACTTCCGGTATTCGCATCGGTACCCCAGCCGTCACAGCGCGTGGTTTTGGTGCCGCTGAAATGGAGCAAATTGCCGCGTGGATGGATGGCATTTTGCGGGCCCCAGAAGACCAAACATGGCAAGCGACAGTACGTTGCGAAGTGCGCGCTCTCTGTGCGCGCTTTCCGATCTACCCTGAACTAGCTTCCTAGAGCGAAAGACTGTTGACGTATGCTTGCCAAGCGCTTTGGCCAGCGCCGTGTGCTTGGTAAATTCCGTGCTCCGTAATGATGTGCGTGACTAATCCAGCCGGGGTCATGTCAAAGGCAGGATTAAAAACGCCTACCCCAGTGCGCGCACCATCTTCACCGTAGAGTTCTTCGGCGTCGCGTTGTTCGATCGGGATTGCAGCGCCACCTGCACACTGCGGATCAATCGTCGTGGCTGGTGCTAAGACATAAAATGGTATGTGGAAGCGTTCGGCGAGCACGGCCAGCGGGAAGGTGCCGATTTTATTAGCAACATCACCATTGGCAGCGATGCGGTCGGCACCAACCAAAATCAAATCAATCTTGCCGCTGGCCAATAAAGTGGCGGCTGCCGCATCCGCCAACACCGAAACTTCAATGCCATGACGCGCGAGTTCCCATGCAGTTAGCCGTGCACCTTGGCGCAGCGGCCTCGTTTCATCGGCAAACACGTGATAACGCAAGCCGCGGGCGTGACCGAGATGTAAAGGAGCAAGCGCAGTGCCAAGGCCGCCGGTGGCCAGAGCGCCAGCATTACAGTGGGTGAGGACTGTGCTGCCATCTGGGACTAGCGGTAGAGCATTTTCGGCGATGGCCAAACATGCGTCGGCGTCGGCATCGTGAAAAGCAATGGCAGCATCCAACAAGAGGGCAGTCCATACATCCACATCCGCATCCGCATCCGCATCCGTAGCAGCGGCCAGTTGTTCGCCAACCGCCAGCATTTGCGCCACCCCAACCGCAAGGTTGACCGCGGTGGGGCGTGCAGCCGCAATCAGGGCGCCAGAAGCGCGCAGTTGTGTGAGCCACTCGCTGGGTTGCTTGGCATCTAAAACGCCGAGCACCATGCCATAAGCGGCGGCGCAACCCAGAGCCGGAGCACCACGCACGCATAAGCGTTGGATGGCATCCACCAATTCTGCAACAGTGTGGAGATGCATCTCAATTTGGATGCGCGGTAGTCTGGTTTGATCCAGCAGCAGCAAAGATCCCTCCGCCCAACGCAGAGTGGAAAAGCCAAGTTCAAGGCAGGGGCTCATGGTATGGTTCCTTTAGGACTGCAAACGGTCTTGCAAAGCGCGGTCTTTGACTAAGACCTGGTCATGTTGTTGCTTGCGAAAATCATCCAACTTTTGGGCTATGCTGGCATCGGCAACGCCAAGGATTCGCAGCGCGGTCAAGGCGGCATTGACTGGCCCACCAACGCCTACTCCCACGGTAGCCACGGGCACTCCGCCCGGCATCTGCACCGTTGCAAGCAGAGCATCCAAACCACCCAACGGCGGGTTATCCATAGGGATGCCAATCACTGGCAAACTGGTGTGTGCAGCAATCACCCCAGCCAAGTGAGCGGCACCACCGGCCGCGCAAATGATGACTTCCAGTCCGCGGGCGCGCGCACTACTGGCAAAAGCACACGCTTCCTCAGGAGTGCGGTGAGCGCTGAGCACGCGCACTTCAGCGGGAATGCCAAAATCGCGAAGGGTTTTTACAGTAGCTTCGAGGCGCGGGAAATCGGAATCCGATCCCATTAGCAGGGCAATGCGAGCAGTCATGAGTTTGATCCTAAAGCAAAACGGAGGAGTTCTTGAAAATCAGCGTCGGCGCCAAGCTCGGCGAAGGCGGCGCGCGCACTGGTTTCGGCAACCGTGGTGCTGGCGCCGAGTTGGACGAGCACTCGCTCTAAATCCGTGGTGGTTTGGAGGGCAGCCCTAGGAGCAGCTAGTAAAGAACTAGCAGCGCCCGGCTGGTACAAATCTTCGAGGTGATCACGCAGTTCCACGATCAAGCGTTCGGCAGTCTTTTTGCCCACACCCTTCATCGCCGTCAAGCGTTTGGTATCGCCATCTAAGATGGCACGCACCATTTCATTAGGCGGCAAAGAGCTCAATAAGCCGAGTGCCGAAGATGGGCCAATACCATTGACTTGGAGCAAACGGCGAAACAAGGCGCGCTCGGTGAGGCTCTCAAATCCATACAGGACCTGCGTGGTTTCACTCACCGATAAATGCACCGGCAAGCGATGTTCCCTACCAATTTCCAATCCCGCGGCGCAACGACTACTGACGGCAACATGCCAACCTACGCCGCCGACGTCTAGAATTACCCAAGCCGCTCCGACTTCGTCGATGCGGCCGTGAAGGTATTCGTACACGATCTTGTGGTGTTATTCCTGGCCGTAATCTTCGCCACGGCCACTACGCAAGCGCAGGCCATACTCTTCCAGCTTTTTCTGTAGCTCGTTGAGTGAGGTAATCCCGAAATTAGGCATACCCAGCAAATCTTCCTCGGAGTACAACAGAATGTCGCTAACGCGTTGCAAGTTCAAGCGCTCCACCAATGCACGGTGACAACGTACCGACAAGTTCAAAGTGCTGATTTGCAGATCGAGCGCCTCGCGCTGCTCTTCACTGAGCTTGCCGAGCCATGCTAGTTCGGTTTCAATATCGATCGAACGCGAAGCATCAAACTCATCCGGAATCACGAAGGTGCCGTCGTCACGACGAATACCTAGGCGCAGGCCTTTTAAGTTCAACACGCGCTTGATCTCGTTGAGAGAAGTTTCGCCGAAATTTTTGAACTCCAGCAAATCTTCTTCGGTGTGAGAAACCAACTCGCTGAGCGATTTGATATTCATGTTGGTCAGGCAGTTACGCGCGCGTACCGACAATTCGAAATCCGATATCGGAGTACGCAGGACTTTCATCAACTGGTCTTCTTTCAACTCGCGGTTTTCATCGTAGAACATGTCTAGCGAATCATGCGAATCGTGGAAGTATAAGCGTGCTACCTGGTTATTTGGATCGCGGCGTAAAACGGCTCCAAAGCAGCCGCAAGCGCGTTCGAAGTCATTGCGGTCTTCATAAAGAATCCCCAAGTTCAACAATACTGCGGCGGGAATTGGCAGAGAAGTAAGGAAGCCTTCGTAAAGGCTAACGGCTAGAAGCTCATCACCATGTAAATCGGCGCGAAAAGCAAGACGAAAGCGTGCGGCAAAATGCTTGGGATCAAGCTCGATAGCACTGCGATAATCAACGGCGGCAGCTTCATAGGCGCCGTCGAGTTCTTTGCGACGCCCAGCGAAGTAAAGCTGATCCGTTGCCGACAACTGCGCCACTTTCAGCGCAGCGATAAATTCTTCAGCACGATTATCGGCGAGCAGAGCATGCAAAGTACAAGCTACCAGTTGTGGGTCTTGCGACTGGTGCGAACCTTTCAAGGTTGCGCAGGCTGCAGCAAAATTACCTAACTCAAACTCGCTGTTGCCCTTTACGAAAGTATCTAACTCACTGGTGTGGCCAACAAAATCGAGAGCTTTTTGGTATTCGCCTGTGACCCACGAACCCATTGCCGCGAGCACTTGGTTGCCACCATTACGGGCTTCACGCACTGCGGACTCAAATTTCTCCGCATTGGCAAGATTGGTGATAAAGCGACTGCGCGCATCCACCAAAGCGGACGGGGTGCTAGGAGGTGCAGCGAAAAACGCGGCGGAATCAACTACGGGGGCCTGAGTAGCTTGCACTTGGCTTATGACTTGAATTTTAGTACCCCAGCCGAATCGGCAACGGGCCGCACATTCTAGAGTCGCGCCCGATACAACGCCAATCTTCAGGTGGGCTGGAAACCATTGGCCCTTGGCGTCAAACTGCTGACAATGGATTGTTTCCAAGTGGTCGGCGGTAATGCTCTAAATGGGGTCGTAGCTGCTTCGGGGTCGAAAAACGCTACCCTTCCTCTGTTGGCTGCAGGTTTGCTGCTGGAGGGGCGCTCCACATTAGCGGGCGTTCCAGATTTGCGCGATATCGACACCATTTTGGAACTGCTCCGCGAGCTGGGTATGGTTTTTGAGCGCCACGGCGACTGCCTCTCTCATGCAGTGGTGGATTCTGCGGTCACCGCTGCCCCTTACGACATTGTGCGCCGTATGCGCGCTTCCATCTGTGTGCTTGGCCCATTGTTGGCACGCCGCGGAGCCGCCAAAGTGCCATTGCCGGGCGGCTGTGTTTTTGGTCTGAGGCCGGTCGATTTGCACGTGCGCGGCCTACAAGCTTTAGGTGCTGAGATCACCCAGGAGTTCGGCTGCTTGATCGGCAAAGCTCCAGCCAAAGGTTTACGCGGTGCCGTCATCGACCTACGTTCCGCTTTTGGCTCTACGGTTCTGGGCACGGTGAATGTCATGCTCGCAGCGGTTTTAGCGCAAGGGACTTCGCTCATCCGCAGTGCTGCACGCGAGCCTGAGGTGGTGGAAGTGGCCAACTATTTATGCGCGTGCGGGGCGCAAATCAGCGGCGCTGGCAGTGATTGTATTGAGATTCAAGGCGTGGATTCGTTACGCGCGGTGCCGTGGCGGGTACCTGCCGATCGTATTGAAACGGGCACTCTGTTGCTCGCCGGGGCGATTACCCGCGGCAAGGTGCGCGTGGCCGGTTGCCGTCCGCTGGATTTGAGCGCGCTGCTCCACCTGATGCTTGCCAGTGGCTTGAAAATTACCACCGGTGTGGATTGGATAGAAGTGGATGGAGGTTCGGGTGATTTGCACGCTGTGCCTTGTGAAACGGCTCCATTCCCTGAATTTCCCACGGACCTACAAGCGCAATGGATGGCCTATTGCACCCAGGTCGCCGGCATTTCGAAGATCACCGAAGGGGTTTATCCAGAGCGATTTATGCATGTGCCAGAACTGCAACGCCTCGGTGCAAATTTGGAGCGTTGTGGCGCCACCACCTTGGTTCACGGTCCCAGTTTTTTGATGGGGGCCCCCGTTCTGGCCTCCGATTTACGTGCCAGCGCCAGCTTGGTTTTGGCCGGTTTGGTGGCGCAAGGAGAAACCACCGTGCGTCGGGTTTACCATTTAGACCGTGGCTACCAGCGCTTGGAACAGAAGTTGGCAAGTTTGGGGGCCCATGTGCAACGCCTGGTCGATTCCGATAAGCCCTGAGCCGAGCACAAAAGCACTTTATTCGCCCGGGCTGCGGCGCTAGAATGCTAGATTCCCCAGCGCATCATGCTCGAGAATCTCACCAAGTCGTTTTCCTCCGTGCTCGACCTTTTCAAAGGTTCCGGCAAGTTGTCCGCTGCCGATATCGAGGCCGGTCTGCGCGAGGTGCGGCGTGCGTTGCTGGAGGCCGATGTCAATTTCAAAGTTGCCCGCGACTTCAGCCAGAAAATTGGCGAGCAGTTACTCGAAGAGGGCAAGCTCAAGGGAATCACCGGCGCGCAGCAAGTCATCGGTATTTTCCATCAAGAGCTCACCGCTCTGATGCACTCCGATGCGTCCGCTCTGCCAAAGAATCCTGGCCATCCGATGGTGCTGCTGCTGGCCGGCTTGCAGGGAGCTGGTAAAACCACCACCGCCAGTAAGTTGGCGCTGTGGATGCGCACTCGTCAAAATCGCCGCGTGTTGCTCGCCGCATGTGACTTGCAGCGCCCAGGAGCAGTGGATCAACTGGTCACGCTTGGGAAACAGCTCAATATTGATGTTTACTCCGAGGATCCAAATGGCAAGGGTGTGGATCCCGTCGGCGTGGCCCAGCGCGCGCTGAAGAAGGCCAAAGAGGGCAATTATGATGCCTTGATCGTGGACTCCGCGGGTCGTCTGCACATCGATGATGCGCTCATGGAGGAGATTTCGGCCGTTCATAAAGCAGTCAAGCCCGATGCCACCTATTTAGTTCTAGATGCAATGACCGGCCAAGATGCGGTCGAATCGGCTCAAAGTTTCAGTAACACGCTTGCAATTCATGGCGTGATTTTGACCAAAATGGATGGCGACACGCGGGGCGGTGCGGCGCTGTCCGTGCGTGAGGTCACTGGCAAGCCCATTTCCTTCTTGGGAGTTGGGGAGAAGCCAGCAGACCTCGAAGAATTCGATGCTTCCCGCCTCGCAGGGCGTATTTTGGACATGGGCGACGTCGTCGGCCTGGTCGAGAAAGCGCAAGAAGCTTTCGATGAAGAGCAGCAGGCGGTTGATTATGAGCGCTTAATGCAAGGTAAATTCACCATGCAGGACCTGTTAGATCAGTTCCGCATGATGAAAAAAATGGGTTCTATGAAGAAGTTGATGGGCATGATGCCAGGAATGGGTAAAATGTCCGGCCTTTTGGAGTCTGTGGATGACTCACAGTTTGGTCGCATGGAGGCCATAATTTTGTCCATGACTCCAGCTGAGCGTCTCCATCCGGAGATTCTCGATGGCAAAAGACGCCGCCGCATCGCCCGGGGATCCGGGGTAGAAGTGTCGGATGTCAATCGCCTGTACAAATCGTTCCAGCAGATGCAGAAGCAGATGAAGACCATGAAGAAGATGATGTCCGGTGGGCGCTCCAAAACGCGCATGCTGAAACAGCTCGGAGCTTCTGGTCAACTGCCAAACATGCCTGGTTACAACAAGTCTTAATAAACCAAACAGAATCAGCCAAGATGGCAGTTGTCCTGAGATTGAAGAGGATTGGACGTCGTAATCGTCCTTTCTACCGTATTTGTGCGATGGACCGGCAGACCCGCCGGGATGGTCGCGCAATTGAAGAACTCGGCCACTACTCTCCGATTAATCCGGAGAAAGGTAAGCATTTCGAGCTCAAAATTGAGCGCGTCTTGCATTGGCTCTCCGTGGGTGCGCAACCATCGGAAACCGTGCTGTCTCTGATTGAGGAAGCCGGGATCGATGTCGCTGCAGCACGGCGTGGGGAAGCAGTTGTCCCTGAAGTCGTGGCCCCTGTGGCAACTTCAGTTACAGCTCCGGCCGAAGTTGTTGCGGAAGCAGCACCGGCAGCCGCGGAAGAATCCGCATCCTAATCCTTAGGATACAAGGATGGCGGCGATAATCCGTACCGCCGAGCTCGGCGAATTTCTCCACCGCATAGAGACCAAGGTCTTCTATGTGCCGCCGCGTCCTGAAAAAATGACGGCACTGGAACGTCTACTTGCACTTGTGTTGCAAGGTGATGGTTCCTATGCGGTGGCAGCCAAATGCGTGAAAGGGTTCCAAGAAGCCTTTGTTTCGTGGAATGAAGCACGCGTGGCCCGTCACTATGAAATCCAAGATGTGATCGAAGCACAGGGCGTGGCGGACGCTGCTTTGCGCTCGAAGCTCACCCAGGAGTATCTGCGCAGAGTGTTCGGCCTGCAGAATCACTTGGATTTGGATTGGCTATACGATGCATCCTCCGAACGCCGCGAAACCTTGCTCGACGCCGTGGGTGTGGCGCCGGAGCACGCGCGCTTTGTACTCGACTTGGATTCTTTGGATGAAGACGATGAAGACTTTGGTGGCGCCCCGGTCACCCCATCGCTGAAACGCATGTTCAGCCGCCTCGGTTGGCTGCCGGCTAACCCCAAGGAATCGGTGATTCGCGAAATCATGAAACCTCTGATGGAAGGCGACAATCTCTACCCGAACTTCATTGCCTTAGCGATGTTGGCTATGCAGTTGCCGGTCAACAAGCCGAAGCATTGTTTGAAAGCCGCAGCCTTGATTGATTTCTACAAGCAACGCAATTCGATTGCGGATGAAGATCTTGCCGCTCTGTTAGCGGGCCTGGATTACAACTACCCGCTGGTGCATACCGGTTTTGGTAAGAAAAAGGCTGCTGCTGCGAAGACGACCCCCAAAAAGAGTTCCAAAAAAGTCGCCAAGAAAGTTACCAAAAAGGTTACCAAAAAGGTCGTCAAAAAAACTGCCAAAAAAGTAACCAAAAAGGTCGCTAAGAAACAAGCGACGGAAAAATAAGGAGGCCCGTGCCTTTGGTGTTGGCGAGCGCTTCCCCGCGACGGCGGGCTTTACTGGAAGCTCTATCTTTGCGTTTCACCGTCGTTGCCGCTGCCGGAGATGGCCCCGTGAGTTCTACGGATCCCGGCAAACGGGTGCTGGGCCATGCGTGGTTTAAGGCCCACGAAGTAGCCAAAGACCACCCAAGCGCTTGGATTTTGGCGGCCGATACTTTGGTTTTTGGCGCTGGTGAGTTTTTTCCGAAGCCACAGAATCGTGAGCACGCAGGCGAAATGTTGGAGCGCTTGATTGCTTTGGGAGTCCATCAGGTTTGGACCGGAACTTGGCTGTTAAGCCCCCAGGGCGATGAATTTCAGCACCTTGAAAGTGCAGAAGTGTCCTTCGCACCCATTCCCTGTGCGGAGCGTGAGTCCTACTTGGATGGGGTGGAGTGGGCCGATAAAGCCGGAGCCTATGCCATTCAAGGTTGGGCCGGGCAGTACACCACTTTGCTGGAAGGTGAGTTTGACACCGTGGTTGGATTGTCGAAAACAGCAATTTTTGCGCTATTTGAGCAAGCAGGGCTTTCGCCCGCAGCTTTCCGACGCTAGAATATCCGACCATTTCCCGGTAACGAGAGCGAAGAAAGATGAAGGAAGGAATCCACCCAAACTACGTCGACTGTCACGTCAAGTGCGGTTGCGGTGTCGAGTTTAATACCCGTGGCACTCGTCCCGAGATCCATGTTGAGATTTGCTCGTCTTGCCATCCGTTTTACACCGGGAAGCAGAAGTTCGTCGACACCGCTGGTCGCGTCGATCGCTTCCAAAAGCGCTACGGCAAAAAGGACTGAGCCCTGGAGGCCTCCATGCCTAAGGAGAACCTGGCGTGAGTCTGGTAGATGTATTGCGCGGACGAGTTGAGAAATTCGAAGCCCGGCAGAAAGAATTAGAGACCGCGGTTTCTGATCCTGAAGAGTGCAACAAACCTACCTTTCCAGGTTTGCTGCGTGAGCTAGGGGCGCTACAAAAATTGTTAATCCCGTGGCAGAAATACACTGCCGCAGCAGATGAGATCAACGAAGCGAAAGAGTTCTTGAACGGAGATGATCCGGGCATGAAAGAACTTGCCGAGGCCGAATTACCGGATCTCGAGGCGCGGTTTGAAATCCTCGAACAAGATATTCTTGACCGCGTGCTAGAGGATGACCCGGATGCCGATCGGCCAGCTTTGATTGAAATTCGTGCTGGAGCAGGCGGGGATGAAGCTGCCTTGTTTGCCGGTGATTTGGTCGAAATGTATACCCGTTATGCCACCGTGCGCGGCTGGCAGAACGAAATTGTGAACTTCTCGGAATCGGAATTTGGCGGGTTCAAAGAGATTGTTTTGAAGTTCAGCGGCGAAAACGCCTTCCGCACCATGCGTTATGAATCGGGTGGGCATCGCGTGCAACGCGTGCCGGCTACCGAAACCCAAGGACGGATTCATACTTCTGCGGCTACTGTAGCGGTGATGCCCGAGGTCGAGGCTCTCGATTTTGAATTGGATCCGGAAGAGTTGGAAATCACCGCGATGCGCTCATCGGGCCCCGGAGGGCAGCACGTCAATAAAACATCTTCGGCCATCCGTGTGATCCATTTGCCTACTGGTATGCAAGTGAAATGCCAAGATGATAAGTCTCAGTTGCGCAATAAAGCCAAAGCCTTGGATCTACTACGCTCGAAATTGTACGAGATCGAACGGATGAAACGCGAGGCTGAGCGCTCCGAGTTGCGGCGCACCCAAGTGGGTAGCGGTGACCGTAGCCAGCGAGTGCGCACTTATAACTGGCCACAGAACCGCGTAACTGATCACCGTATTGGTACTAGTTTCAGCCTAGAGAAAATCCTCGAAGGCCATCTTGACCCCATCTTTGATGCCTTGCAGGCTGCGGACCGCGAAGCCAAGCTTGCAGCCCTGTAATTTGGTCCACCTGCACGACACCCTGCGATGAAAAATAAAGAAACGGAAATCATGTCCCTCGGTTCGGCTTTTGAAGTCGTCGAAGAACAACCTCAAGCCTCTGCGGCAACTGCGCCGCGACCACCCGCCGGCGCCCCGACTGGTCCTACGCCACTGCGTAAGAGCGTGAGCGGTGGCAGTATCGGCTTATTGATTGCTTTGGCCGGTCTGATGAGTCCCTACGGTGCTCCGCAATACCAAGGCGTCGCTGCCCTAGCGATTGCTTTGCTGGTGTGGAATCTGGTGAGTTCTGGGCTGGCGCGCGTCAAGCCAACTTCAACCGCGCTGAAACCCTTCGGCCCCGCTTTAGCCATGGTTGCAGGTGCCCTGGGTATCGCTTTCCAAGAGGGTTCGGGTTTGCTCGGTGGTATTTTGGCGGTAGTGGGTGGTTTGCTTGCCATCGCCGCTCCAGCCATCCACAAAGGCGCGGATGCGAAGCTGCCTCCTGCACCACCCGATGCACCAGTAGATGAGCAGTTTTCGAAGTCTTTCCTCGCTTATATGTTGGTACTCATCAGCCTGCCAATGGCTTGGGCGAATGGGGAAGGGTCTTCTGGTCTCGCTACCTATTTGGGCGTCATTACTTTCTTATGCTGTGTACTTGGCCTGTGGGCTTCGTGGGCTGGCATGTGGAAAATGTGGTCCATGCCTGCGGTGACTTCCGGCATGCTGGGCCTGGTGCTGTTCCTGGCCCCAGTAGAAGCGGTGCTGCTGGGTTTGTTTGGTGTCGCACGCGTAGCCATGGGCGCAAAAGCACCCAGTATCCTCGCCAACGCTTGGCCGGGTGAAGGGGCGCAAGATTTACTGCAGTACGGATTGCCCGCTCTGCTGACCTTGGTGGGTGGTGGCTACGCTGGATACGAATTATTCCATGGTGCTAAAAAGGGCCTCGCTGCGAATAAAGCGAAGCAAGAGGCCGAGGTTGCCTCGCGCAAAGCGGCCCGCGCAACGCGTCGCGGGGATGCACCCGCAAATGCTGACGGCAACAAGGAAAAGTCCGCCAAGCCCAACAAGAAGTGAATGAGATGCACTTCGAAGGGCCGCGTCGAGACTTTTTGCTCGACGCGGCCCTTCGCGTTTTAACTTCCATCCACAGCGAGGACCCAGCGTGGTGGGCGCGCGAGTTATTGTGCCGTTGTTTGGGTTTCACCCGGGTTGCTTTGCAAATGGCTCCCAAGGCTGCCGTCAGTACCAGCGAGCAGCAACAATTTGCTTCTTGGCTACAACGCTTTGTTGCTGGCGAGCCACTCGCTTATTTAGAAGGAAGCTGTGGTTTTTACGGTCGCGAGTTTGCTGTCGATGCCCGCGTTTTAGTGCCACGCCCGGATAGCGAGAGCTTGATTGAGGCGTCTCTGGCTCTACTGGATCCCACCCAAGCGCTCACCATTGCTGACCTTGGCCTTGGTTCGGGTTGCCTGCTGCTCACTTTGCTTGCTGAGTTGCCGCACGCACAGGGCATTGGTATTGATGTCAGCGCCGCGGCGCTAGCAGTGGCCTCTCAAAACTGTGCAGCAATGGGGCTCACCGCACGCTGCCAACTGGTGCAGGGTTCTTGGCTTGCCCCTTTGAGTGCACAGGCGCACTTGGATTTAATTATTTCCAACCCACCGTACATCACACCTGGAGAAGAAATGGGCCCCGGCGTAGCGCAATACGAGCCGCATTTGGCGCTCTTCACCGCAGCCAACGATCCACTGGGCCCATACCTAGCCATCCTGGAACGGGCGTCAGCCTGCCTACGCGCCGAAGGCTGGCTTATTTTTGAAGTGGGCGCAGGACGCTCGAAACAGGTGCAGGAAGCCGCAATGAGTGCAGGTTTTCGGTGGGTGGAAACCCGGGTTGATTTGGGCGGCGTGCCGCGCGCGGTGGTGCTCCAGAATCAGGCGCAGACTTGTCGCTCGAGGTAGCTGCGGATGGCGTCCGCCGAGCCTGGATACAGGTCCTGGAAGAACAAAGCCACTTCATAGTGGCCTAGAGCAGGCGATAAGCGCTCACAGCGCACCACGACGCCTTCTCCTTCCGCCTTCAGGCTCTGGCCATCTGGCATTTGGAAGTTAAACGAGAAGTGCACGTGGGTCATCATGCGCAGTGGCGACTCGGCGAAAAAGCAGGCTCCTGATTGAGATAAGTCGCGCACACGCAGGGGAATCTGACCATCCAGGACGATTGGCAAATCCTGAACATGAAGCCGACTGTGCCGCCGCCGCTCGCGATTGGCATCCCAATTCATCTTTTCTGTCTCTGGGTTGTTTTGGGGCATGTCCTAGAATAACCTGAGTGGGCGGAAACGGCCAATCCCCCGGTTCAACCCTGAATCGGGGCCGTTTCACCCGCAGCAATCATGGCATCTTTTAACCGCGTCATCCTCATGGGCAATTTGACCCGTGATCCCGAGGTCCGTCAGGCTCAGAACGGAACTTACATCACTAAAGTCGCTTTGGCCGTCAACGAGCGTATGCCCGACGGACAAGGTGGATGGAAAGATGAAGTCAGCTTCATCGACATTGTAATTTTCGGCAAGCGTGCCGAAGCCTTTGGACGCTTTATGCGCAAAGGCAAACCAGTTTTGGTGGAAGGTAAACTTCGTCAAGGGCGGTGGGTCGATAAAGAGACGCAACAAAACCGCAGCAAACTGGAAGTCATTGTAGACAACTGGGAATTCGTCGGTGGAGGACGCGAAGAAGGCGGCAACGATGGCGGCGGCCAGGATGGTCCATACCAAAGCAGTTCGTCCCCACAGCGGCAACCAGCGAGCGCACCCGAGTTTCCGCAGCCTTCCGATTTTAGCGGCGGTTCCAACTACGGCGGGGGTGGCATCCCGGATGATGTCCCCTTTTGAAATGCCGAATTAACGCCGAGGAAATGATCACTTTCAAAGTGTTGCTGTTTGCTGGCCTGCATGAGATTTGTGGAACTCCATTTCTGTCTGTGACGGTTACAAACGATGCGCGCGTGATGGATTTAATCCACGCCGCCGAACAACTTTGTCCCTCCTTGGTGGGGCAAGTTTTTCGCGTCGCGGTAGATTCACGCTACGTTGCTGCAGAAACGAAGCTGCCAGCTCTTGCAGAGATTGCCTTCATTCCACCTGTTTCGGGGGGCTAACGCGATGCCTGGTTCGGAATCGTTGCCATGCCCATTTGCGCTACGCTTAACGGATGGCCCGGTAAGTGGCCATTGGGCTTTGACGGCGGTTGCTGGCGCCGATGCCGGCTGTTCTTTGGTGTTTTACGGCAGCGTGCGCGAAACTGGGCGGCAAGGTGTCGTGACCCACTTGTACTACGAAGCCTATGCGCCGATGGTCACCACAGAGTTGCAGGCCATTGCGGAAGAAATCCAAGCGGAGTTTGATGTTTTAAGAATCGCCATCGAGCATTCGGTAGGCACTGTCCCACTCGGCCAGTATTCGGTCGCTGTGGCCATTGCTGCCGCTCACCGCAAACAAGTTTTTGCGGCTTGTGCACGTTTGATGGAGGAACTCAAAATGCGTGTACCCATTTGGAAAAAAGAAATGTACCGCGACGGCAGCGAATGGCTGGGCCGCGGCTCCTAATCACTCATGCTTGAAATCCACGAAATACCAGTCACGCCCTTTCAGCAAAATTGCACCCTTTTGGTGTGCAGTGACAGCGGCGCCGCCGCCGTTTGCGATTGTGGTGATGCAGAACCAGTACTGGCCCGGATCGCCGATTTAGGTGTCGATGTGAAACAAATTATTGCTACCCATGGGCATTTAGATCACGTCGGCGGGACCTATGCTCTGCAGCAGGCCCTCAAAGTGCCGTTTTGGTTTCCGCAGGGCGATGCTTGGCTGCTTGCCGAACTGGCCCAGCAAGCCAGAATGTATGGTTTTGCACCCATCACGCCACCGGTGCCGGATGGTGATTTGCCGATTGGGGTCGCCGTGAAAATCGGCAACTCCAGTTTGGAAGTTCGTCATTGCCCTGGGCATACGCCTGGGCATATCATTTTCTTTGACCCTGCTGATTTGCAGGTCGTGGTGGGTGATGTGCTTTTCCAGGGCAGTATCGGCCGTACGGATTTTCCGCGTGGCTCACTGACCGACCTCACCAGGTCCATTCAGCAGCAACTTTACACCTTGCCTGCGCAGACGGTAGTGCATTGTGGCCACGGCCCAACCACCACGATTGGCCATGAGGCGAAACACAATCCTTTTGTGCGCGCCGTCTAGCCATTCTTTGCGGTTCTTTGCGCTGCTTTTACACAGCTTCGAATGGCCCGCCAAGCTAACCTAATAGCCGTCATGGAGCGCGAATCCCTAGAAGTTGATGTGTTGGTTGTGGGCGCAGGCCCTGCCGGCCTATCTTTTGCTTTGCAGCTTGCCAAACTTGCCGAGCAGAAATCAGCCGAACTCGCCATTTTAGTGCTGGATAAGGCAGAAGAAATTGGCCACCACTCCTTAAGTGGGGCGGTGTTAGATCCACGCGCGCTACTGGAAATGTATCCGCACGCCGAGTCCGAAGGTTTTCCCATTCACGCCAAAGTCACGCAAGATGCCATGTTGTGGCTCACAAAAAGTGGCAAGAAAACTTTTCGCGGCGCCTTCTGTCCGCCGCAGTTTAAAAACCACGGCAAATGGATCACTTCCATCAATCAAATGGTGAAGTGGTTGGAACAAAAAGCCGAAGGCGCAGGCATGGAAGTTTACCCAGGTTTTGCCGGTGCCGAAGTCCTCTACGGCGACGGCGGCGAAGTCACTGGCGTGCGCACGGTGGATCAGGGCGTCGGCAAAGATGGTACCCCACAAGCCAACTTTCAGCCCGGTATGGATATTCATGCAAGGCTCACCGTTTTCGCCGAAGGCACTCGCGGTTCTTTATCCAAGCAACTGATTGCCAAGAAGCAACTCGACCGTGATTGCAACCCGCAAATCTGGGGGGTAGGGGTGAAGGAAATTTGGGAAGTTCCACACACCATCGAAGGCCATGTCTATCACACCGGCGGTTGGCCCTTGGATAAGTCCATCTATGGAGGCGGCTGGATTTACGGCTTGCCAGATAACCGTTTATCGATTGGTTTTGTGATGGGCATGGATCACGGCAACGCGGCCTTTGATTATCACGCCAAGATGCAAGAGTGGAAAACCCATCCGCACATGCGTGCGCTGCTACAAGGTGGCAAACTGATTCGTTTTGGCGCAAAAACAGTTCCTGAAGGCGGTTTATTTTCCATGCCACGCTCCTGGGGCGATGGTTTTTTGATAATTGGTGATAGCGCTGGATACATGAATGCCGCGCGTTTGAAGGGTTTGCACCTCGCAATGAAATCAGGTGTACTGGCTGCCGAGGCCGCTTTGGCAGCACTTGTGGATACCCAAGGTTTTGCCACGGGCGCGAACTTGTCGATGGTGGATTCGCTGTTTCGAAACAGTTGGGCCTACCAGGAACTATGGAAGGTACGCAACTTCCGCCAAGGATTTCAAAAAGGGTTTTTTGCCGGCGCAATTGGTGCTGGCCTTGCCGCTCTGAGCGGTGGCAAGTTACCGAGCGGGCGCAAGCCGATGATCTCCGACCACGATTTGTATGTGCAAGGTCGCACCCATGACCCCAAGCCTAAGTTTGATAACGAACTCACTTTCGATAAACTTACCGATGTCTTCCACTCGGGCTCGGTGCACGAAGAAGATCAACCTTGCCACTTGGTGGTAGGGGATACCAGCATTTGCGTGGACAAATGCACTCAGGAATATGGCAACCCTTGTCAGCATTTCTGCCCCGCGGCGGTTTATGAGTGGGAGGAAGGCGCGTTAATGATAAATGCGTCGAACTGTGTCCACTGCAAAACCTGCGACATCGCCGATCCATACCAAAACATCAACTGGGTGGTACCGGCCGGTGGCGGCCCGGTCTACACCGGCATGTAATCCGGTACTCCAGTCCTCTCTGAACTCGCTTAAATACTCGATGCAAACCATTCTCGCTGATTCCGCGACCACCAGTCGCACCCAACTCCTTGCCATTTTGGTGCCGAAAGGTGCCAAACCAACCCTTCCTGCAGAAGCTCCTTCGATGAGCTCGTGGAAGGCCGATTTTGGTGATGAGAATGGTGCCACCTTGATGCTGCGCGGAGAAGCTGGCAAACGCTGGTTACTGATTCGCGTGCCGTCGGCCAAGGAAACAAACGCCGAAGATGTGCGTGCCTCCGCAGGTCGTGCGCGCAACAAAGCTGAAAAACATGGCATGACTTCGGTTGCAATTGATTTGGGCTTGTTGCCCAATCATGCGGACTTTGCGCAAGCTGCAGCCGAAGGTGCTGGAATGGCCAGCTATCACGTTGGGGTTTGTAAAACCGACCGTAAGAAAAATGGTGTCAGCAAAGTTTTGATTGTGGGAGCTGGCAAGGCCAAAGCGACCAAGGAAGCGATCAAGCACGGCAAGTTTGGCGCAATGGCCAATATTTTCACCCGCGAATTGCAAAACTTGCCGCCCAATATTTTAAACCCAAAAGAGTTCGCCAAACGAGCACGCAAGGTCTGTGCGGGTTCTCCCAAGACCACCATCAAGATTCTTGGTGAAAAACAGATGGCGGAACTTGGCATGGGTTCGTTGCTGGGCGTTTCGCAAGGTGCTAAGAATGAAGCCCAGTTGGTACACATGGTCTACAAGCCTGGGAAAAAGGCCAAGGGCAAGATTGCCATTGTGGGCAAAGGTTTGACTTTCGATTCGGGTGGTATTTCTTTGAAGCCTTCCGCGGCGATGGAGGATATGAAGTTTGATATGTCTGGTGCCGCGGCGGTGCTTGGAGTGTTCCACGCATTGAGCAAAGGTGCGGAATGCCCCTACGAAGTGCATGGCATCCTTGGCTGTGTAGAGAATATGCCGGGCAGCAATGCACAGCGTCCTGGCGATATTGTCACAGCCATGAACAAAATGACCATCGAGGTGCACAACACCGATGCCGAGGGTCGTTTGGTGCTGGCTGATTGTCTTACATACACAGCTCGTAAAGTGAAGCCAGATCGGATTTACGATATGGCCACTTTGACTGGTGCCGCGATTCACGCCTTAGGTCATTTGCATAGTGCGGTGCTCGGTACCGACCAAAAAGCCATCGACCAAGTCCTCAGCAAGAGTGCTGCGCTTGGAGAACCTTGCTGGCAGTTGCCCCTCAATGAGGATTACCGCAACCTCACCCGTGGAAAATACGCAGATTTGCAAAACATCTACGCACCGGGCCAAGGAGCTGGCACGATTGCCGGTGCTGCCTTCCTATCCTTCTTCGTGGATGAAGTGCCTTGGGTACACCTCGACATCGCTGCCACAGCTTGGGTTGGCCCTAGCCGCTCCTACATGTCGTTTGGTGGCCGTGGCGTGATTGCCCGTACGATTTTGGAAGTCCTGCGCGACTAATCCACTCTTAGGCAGTAGCAGGAACCCTCTCGCGCTAGAGACGACCTTGCGGGGTCGTCTCTTTTTTTATCACGCAGTACGCGCGCTCTTACTGATACGAAGATGTGATGTGCCTTAACGAGCGTTCATGGGCACAAAATCGCGCCGTGCATAACCCGTGTAGATTTGGCGTGGACGCACGATGCGATTCGCCGGATCAAGCATCATTTCTTCCCAGTGTGCTAACCAGCCAACCATTCGGCCTACAGCAAAGAACACAGTGAAAGTCTGAGGGCGGAAACCCATGGCCGAGTAAATCAAACCCGAGTAGAAATCGACGTTAGGGAACAGTTTCCGTTGCGAGAAGTAGTCATCTTCGAGAGCGGCTTTCTCAATCGCCTGTGCAATTTCCAATTTTTTATTGGTACCTGCAACGGCAATCACCCCGCTTGCCAACTTGCCGATGACCATGGCGCGTGGATCGTAGTTTTTATACACGCGATGGCCAAATCCCATCAGGCGACGGTCGCCTTTCTTACAGGACTCCAGGAACGCCGGAACGTCTGAGACATCGTCAATTTCAGCAAGCATCTCAAGAACTGCGGAGTTGGCGCCACCATGCAGAGGGCCGTGCAAAGCGGCAGCGCCAGCCGTGACCGCTGAGAAGGGGTTGACTTGGGAACTTGCAACCGCGCGTACGGCGTTGGCCGAGCAATTTTGCTCATGGTCAGCGTGCAGCACTAAAAGTGTGTCCATAGCTTTCACCATGGCAGGCTCTAACTGGGGTTCTACACCGGTAGGCGTGAGAATCATATGGAGGAAATTCTCCACGTACGACAATTCTGGGCGGACTTCCGTTGGACCAAAGCCCCGCCGGTGGCGAAAGCCCAAGGCAGCCAGAATCGGGGTCATGGCAATCAGGCGCATGGTGTGTTTCCGCCGCACCACGGGATCCAAGACCACGTGTGCATCGGGATACTCACAAGACAGCGCCGCTAAGGATGCTTCCAACATCGACATCGGGTGCAGCCTAGGGTCCATTGCATTTTGCAATGCCACAACACTGGCAGGGATGACCATCAGCGTTTGAATTTCTTTCTCAAAAACCTCCAGTTGCTCCGCTGTAGGGAGTTCACGGTGCAAAATCAGATAACAAACTTCGAGATAAGTACAGTTCTGCGCAAGTTCTTCGATGCGGTACCCGCAGTATTCCAGGATGCCTTTTTCGCCATTGATGAAACAAATCGAACTTCTGCAAACTGCAGTATTGGTAAGACCTGGATCGTAGGGCATCAGACCAAAGTCCTCCTCATGAACCTTAATGGCTCGCAAACCCATTGCCGGCACCGTTTCGTCGGTGATGGGGAGGTCGTATTGGCGGCCAGTACGGCAGTCCGAAACGGAGAGAAGGTCCTGCTGTGAAGTGACGCCGGGAGCGAAATTAGCTGCTTGCTTTTCCATGATGACAATGGCCAAAAGTGGCCGTAAGAAGACAGTGATTGTCGCAGGTTCCAATCAATCCCTCAAGGTCTTTTATTGGTAGGGGAGACGGGACTCGAACCCGCACTGGAAGGATTTTAAGTCCTTTGCCTCTGCCATTGGGCTACTCCCCCTGGATTGAAACCTGCGGGGCATTATCCTTCATCCTCATGGATTTCCTACCCCGACTTTGGTGCGGTTTTGGCGCCTTACTCCTTGCCGTGGCCATTGCTCTCGCTGCTTGGCATGCGCATGGCCTCGTAGAACAGCTTGAAAGCCCCGCTTACCTTGCTTTTGGACGTGCTTTGCAGCAACAATACGTTGCTGGCCTTGGCCTCATTGGAGCTGGGATTGTACTCCGTGGCGGGGCATCGCGCCTTGGCCACCTCGCTGCAGCCGGTATTTTGCTCGGTGCAGTGATGTTTTGCGGCGACGTTTACCTGGGTGCGCTTACCGGCGCAGCCCTCGGAATGGCCCCCTTTGGCGGCAGCGTGACGATTCTCTCTTGGGTCGTCTTTGGCGGCGAAATCCTCTTTTCCGGGAAGCGCCTGCAGGGATTTTCCTAAATATGGAGGCGACGCCCGGAATCGAACCGGGTTAACGTGATTTGCAATCACGTGCCTGAGCCATTCGGCCACGTCGCCCTAGGCGCGGAAGTGTATGCCGCGCCGGCTTCATTGTCCATAAACAATCGTGCGGATTTGCCGATATACTGTCGCTGCGAGTCGTGTTCGGCTCCAGATTCTGATGAAAAGAAAGCTCTTCTGCACGATTCCACAAAAACTGATCAAACAGCCGCTGCTGTTCACGCTGGTGAACCGTTTTAAGGTGGTGCCCAATATTCGCGGCGCCTCGGTCACAGAAACCATTGCGATTTTGTCGCTGGAGTTAGAGGGCGACGACGCCAATGTGGAAGAGGCCATCTCCTACCTGAAGGAAGAAGGGGTGCAAGTCGAAATCCTCAAAGAAGGCGAGGAACGCGCCATTTAACCGCACACTTTCGTCCATAAAACAAGGCCGACGGCAGCACTGCCGTCGGCCTTGTTTTGTTACTCCAGCAGCTTTAGTCGAAAGGATCTTCTGCGGGGCCAACCACGCCACCCTTCAGTTGGGCCGCTTTATCTTTAGCTTCTTTTTTTGCCGCAGCGGAGGAAGAGAAATTTGCCCAAGCATCATCATTTTCAATGTACTTTTCAACCCAAGCTTTCTGCCACACGCCCACAATCTTTTTGTTGAAAAGCACGGCCTTTGCCCAAGCTTCCGAGCCAGCTTCTAGGTTGGCAGTCGATTCCCAGCCATAGTTGGTGCCTTGGCCAATCTTGATGAGAAGTTCATTCAATGTCGATGCCTGGAATAGTCCATCCTTATCTTCAAAGTTCACTTTCATCATCGCATTGACAATCGCTGGATAAGCACCACGCGGGTAAGACTCCACCAACCGCAAGCCAGCGCGATTCGATTGGGCTCCGGAATCCTCCAGGAACAGCGCAAGATCCTCTTGAATCTCTGTCCATTCTGCGGCACTGTTACCGCTCCACTTCTCAAGTTGCGGAACTTGCTCCAGATGGATGATTTTGTAATCGATGACGCCCCGCGTGGAGATTGCTTCTCCCACCGCCGGAACTACCCAATCGACACCCGATGCTGGAATCACGACCGGAGCTGGTTTGACCTTAGCAGCGGGATCTACTGTAGAGGTACCATTTGCGTCAGCAGCATCCAAGTTCTCGGACTCCGCGGCGACCGGCTGAACTTCCTTCCCTTCGTTGCCTGCCAACGGCAGAACCTCCTTTGCGCCAGGATTTGAGGCATTCGCGGCTGGGGCCTGGTCAGCAGGAACCTGCACCGTATTTTCACCTTGGGCAGGTTCAGCATCGGGGCGCATCATCCACCAAGAGCCTCCACCAATCAGAGCGAGCACAAACACGCCAACAATCACCATCGGAGCCTTGGACTTTTCGACCTCCTCCTCTTCCTCTCTGTGACGACGGCGGCTAGAAGCACTCGTGCGGCTAGTACCACCAGGACGACGGGTGCCACTTGGTTTTGGCAAACGCGCATCGCGCTGGGTTACCGGCGCGTTCGAAAGCGTTGCTGCCGCAGGAGTGACATCTCGTTTGGCTTTAGCTTTGGCGATAATATCGGCAGCAGAAGATTTGTGCTCCGGTGCCACGTCAGCTTGCGCTTCGGCTGCGCGTTTGGCCTTGGCCTTGGCAATGATGTCGGCAGCAGCTGGCTTATTGGCGGTAGCTGCTGCAGGTGGTGTCGGCGCAGCCACTTTCGCAATTGGCTTGATGGGCGCCACTGGCTTGGCACGCTGCAGCGCTTGGATTGGGGCTGGAACCTTCACCACCGGCTTGATGGGTACGGCTGGTTTACGAACCTCCGGAACCTCCGGAATCTCCGGAATCTCTGGAGCGGCGACCTCACGATCGATGGACTTGGCCTTCTCCGGACGTTCCGCCTTCGGGCGCGCGTCGCCTAACGGAGCTGCCAAAGGTTTCTGCGCCGGGGGGGCCTCAGCCGCTGTAGGCAAAGGCGGAATATCCACCGTACCGTCACAACTTTGGCACTTCACCTTGAGGGCGGTTACCGATGCAGGAATGTCGCCATAACGTTGGCCACACTTGTTACAAATGCCGATGCGTTCAGACATGTTAGGAGTTGTCATTACGTGGTTGGCGCGGTGGGGAGTGCCGCCGGCCTGTGGCTAGAATAGTGTCCCCCGAGCCCTGTGGTGACCTCTTCCTTTCATCTCGTTTCTGATTTTGAGCCCTGTGGCGATCAGCCTCAAGCTATCGAACAACTTGTCGATGGTCTCCAGGACCCCTCTGCGCGCCAAATTCTGCTCGGCGTCACCGGTTCCGGTAAGACATTTACCGTGGCTCAAGTGATTCAGCGTCTGCAAGTTCCCACCCTGGTGCTTGCCCCGAATAAAACTCTGGCCGGCCAGCTGTATGGTGAATTGCGCGAGTTATTCCCCTCGAATGCGGTGGAATACTTCGTTTCTTACTACGACTACTTCCAGCCCGAAGCCTATATTGCGTCCTCCGATACCTATATCGAGAAAGATGCGCGGATTAATGAGCGCATCGACCGGTTGCGTAATGCCGCCACGGCCGCGCTGCTCACGCGTAAAGATGTGATTGTGGTGGCCTCTGTTTCGTGCATTTACGGTCTTGGAGATCCGGAAACCTACCAGGGGCTGGCTCTGAAAATCAAAGTAGGCACGCTGACGCGTCGTGAAGAATTGGTGCGGGGCTTAGTCCGCACCCAACACGCGCGTGCCGAAGTTGATTTTCGCCCAGGCAGTTTTCGCCTGCGCGGACCGGCGGTGGAGGTGTGGCCTATACACGAGCAAGATCGCGTGTTGCGGATCGAATTAGAGGGCGACCGCGTTGATTCTTTGCTGTTTGTGGATCCGCTGACCGGAGAAATCCTGGAGGAACCGGATGAGATTTCGATTTACCCGGTGGGCCATTATGTGCAGCCAGAAGATAAAATCCCGCAAGCGAAAATCAGTATTCGCGCCGAGATGGAGCAACAAGTGCGCGCCTTGCGGATTGCTGGGCGTGAGATTGAGGCGGAACGGCTAGAGCGCCGCACCCTTTCTGATTTAGAAGACTTAGAAGAGCTCGGCTACTGTTCAGGAATTGAGAACTACTCCAGCCACTTTGAAGGTCGCGCCGCAGGGCAACCACCCTTCACGTTGTTGAACTATTTTCCGCGCGACTTCTTATGCGTAATCGATGAGAGCCATGTCACTTTGCCGCAGGTCTACGGCATGGTACGTGGCGACCAAGCGCGCAAACGCAACTTGATTGAATACGGTTTCCGTTTGGAATCTGCGCTCGAGAATCGTCCTTTAGCAGAACACGAGTTTGAGCCTTTGCTGGCGCGGGTGATGTATTTGTCAGCAACTCCCGGCTGGCGCGAACAGGCCATCGTGCACCAGGATCCGGTCGAACAAATTGTGCGCCCCACAGGTCTGGTGGATCCACCCGTTGAAATTCGTCCGGCCATCGGCCAAGTGGAAGATGCCTTGGCAGCCATGCAACCGGTGATTGCCGCAGGGGAGCGCATCTTGGTGACCACTCTCACCAAACGCAGCGCCGAGGATCTCACTGAATTTTTGCAGGAGCATGGACTCAAAGCGCGTTATCTACACGCCGACATCGATACTCTCGAACGCAGCGAGCTATTGCGCGATTTACGCCTTGGCGTGTTTGATGTTTTGGTGGGGATTAACCTGTTGCGCGAAGGGCTAGATTTACCCGAGGTTTCTTTGGTGTTGGTTTTCGATGCGGACCGCGAAGGCTTTTTGCGTTCGGCCACTTCTTTAATTCAAACCTGCGGCCGCGCCGCACGCAATGCCAATGGGCGGGTGGTGTTGTATGCCGATCGCATGACGAAATCGATTCAGGCCACCATCAGCGAAGCCGAACGCCGCCGCGTCATTCAAGTTGCTTACAACACCAAACATGACATCGTGCCGAAAACAATTCGCAAGCGGATTGTTGATTCTTTGGCCACGATGCTCGGCAGTGTGTCGCAGCCAACGCCAGGCCAAGCGCGCCTTCCGGCAGAGGAAATCGAAGCGAAGATTAGTGAACTAGCAAAACAAATGCTGATGGCGGCATCCTCTCTAGACTTTGAGCAAGCCATCCGTTTGCGCGATGAAGTGCGGCGTTTGGAGGCCGCATGTTTGGAGCTCGGTCCTTGAGCATGGCGCCAGATTTTGACCAGCAACTAAAAACGGCGCCAGCACGGCCTGGTGTTTATCTGTTTGCGGATGCCGAAGAGCGGATTTTGTATATCGGTAAGGCCATGGATTTGCGCCGCCGCGTGCAGGTTTACCGGCGCGAAGGGGCCGATGGCAGGGTGCGTTTGAAAGAGCTATTAAGGGTGGCAAAAAGCGCGGAATTCCGCGTTACAGACACCGACAAAGAGGCCATTCTCCTCGAAGAGCGTCTCGTCAAACTACACCAGCCACCACTCAATGTGCTGCTGAAAGATGACAAATCATTTTTGTGGGTGTGGCTAGATACGACGCACACTTGGCCACGCTTGGCTCTCGCCCGCGTACGTACCTCAAAAGGTGAATTTTTTGGGCCGTATCCCAATGCCAGTGCCGCCCGACGGGCCAAGCGTTTGCTACAAGGCGCATTTGGTATGCGCGATTGCAGCGATCACACTTTGGCCAATCGCTCCAGACCCTGTTTGAAGTATGGCATTCATCTGTGCAGTGCTCCGTGTGTGGCGAAAGTCAGCCCTGCGGACTACCGCGTTGCCTTGGATGCCGCTCGCGAAGTTTTGCAAGGCAAAGTGGAACAACGCTTAGCGCTTGAACAGATCCATATGCAAAGTGCTTCGGCGCGCCAGGACTATGAAATTGCCTTGCGCTCACGCGACCGCATCAAAGCTTTGCAAGCCTTAGCTGAGCCGCAGAAAGTCCGCCTGGATGCCAGCACGGATTTCGACGTGCTCGGTGTGGATGAGCGTGGCTACTTTGCCTTGCTGCAATATCGCGATGGCGAATGGTTGCACACACGGAAAGGTTTTTTGCCCTTCCACGAAGATCCTGCAAGTGCGGTTTCTCAGCTCCTCGTGGCCCTTTATCGCGATGATGCTGAAATCGTTCCGCAAGTCTTTGTGGGCGCCATGCCGGAGGAACAGGCAGGGCTGGAACAATGGTTAGCCGCGCGCTTTGGCCGCAAAGTACGTATTTTTGCCCCACAACGCGGTGCCAAGCGCGCTTTGGTACGGATGGCCGAAAGCAATGCGCGCGCGCAGAGTGGCGCAATCGCTAGCTCGGCTTGGCCAGAGGTCGCGCAAAGGATTGCCGCCCTTGTGCACATTCCACCACCGGCAATCATCGATTGCATCGATGTCTCGCATTTGCAAGGTCACGAACGCGTGGCCTCCAAAGTGCGTTTTATTGAGGGCCGGCCAGCGCGTGGTTTCTATCGGCGTTACTTAGTCGGCGACGGCACCGGCAATGATGATTTTGCCGCCATGCGGGAAGTGGTCGGACGTGTTCTGGCGCGCGCGCATGAGGAAGGCTTGCCGGACTTACTCATTTTGGATGGGGGACGCGGTCAACTTTCTTCTGGCCTCGAAAGTTTGGCCGCAAGTCCTTGTGAACTCCCCATCGTAGCATTGGCAAAAGCGCGCAAAGGCCGGGGACCGGTCGCCGCTGAAGAGCGTCTGTTTGTGGCTGGTCGCGAACTGCCCATAATTTTGGAGCGGGCGAGCCCCGAACGATTGTTTTGTCAACGCATCCGCGATGAAGCACATCGCTTTGCGATTGGCTACCACCGCAGCCGTCGAGAAAATTTGCGCTTGGTGCTGGAGCAAGTCACCGGCATTGGCCTACGCAAACGCAAATTGTTGTTAGATTTTTGCGCGGGAGATCTGGCCAAACTGAGGGACGCGCCAATGGCTGATTTAACCGCTCTCCCGGGTATTACCAAAGATTTGGCGCTCGCTCTGAGAACACACTTGCAGCGGGTTTTGCCTTAAGGAAGTTCTAACCGCGTGGGTGATGTAGTTTGTGATAAGACTGCAACTGCTCCACTTCCAAATGCGTGTAACGCTCTGTGGTGCGCAAATCGGCGTGGCCAAGAAACTCTTGCACACTGCGTAAGTCGCCGCCACCAAGCAACAAATGCGTCGCGCAGGAATGGCGCAAAATATGCGGATGAATGGAGGCGTCTAAACCAGCACGAAGTGCATGTTGTTGCACAATACGAAAAGCGCGATGCCGATCCAAAGCCCGACCACTCTTTGAAAGCAGCACATGGCGAGTGTTTTGTTGGCGCGTGCGACGCCCTGCGTGCAACCACCTCTCCACACGATCGCGTGCATTGCCCCCAAAGGGAACCAAGCGTTCCTTATTGCCTTTGCCGAGCACGTGCAGAATTCCCGGTGCCGTGTCGCCGTCGAAAGCGCGTAGGCTTAAACCATCCAACTTTAGACCCACGGCCTCGCTAACGCGTAAGCCGCCACCATAAAGCAGCGCCAACAACGCCCGATCGCGTTGTCCAATCCAACTCTCTGGATCGGGCGCATTCAGTAACAGCAGCGCATCTTGCGGGCTCAACACTTCTGGAAGACGCTTCCACAAATGGATTTTCCCGGACACGCAGGTAGGATCTCGGCCCTGCAAACCCTCTTCGGCACGCAACCAACGAAACAAACCACGCAAACTGGACAGCAGCCTCACCTGACTGGCCGGGGCAAGGCCTTCCGTGCGCGTTTCGGCCAACAAATCGGTGACATCATCTGGGGCTAAGTCTTGCCAGGATAATAATTTGCGCTTGCCAAGGAAATCCGCGGCGCGACCCAAATCCCGTCGGTAGGCTGCAATCGTGAGTGGCGCAAGCCCGGCCTCAGCCGCCAAACTACCCACATACTCGTCGATGCGAGCCTGCATTTCCGGAGGGACCGATTGACCTTGTGTTTCCGCAGCCACTAGAATCTCGCTCCCTGTGTAGGAAGCCCCTCTAGATTAACGTCACGACCATGCTCACAAAAACCCAGCAAAAGAAGTATCTGCCGGTCCTCCTGGATATCCTCGAAAAACTTGGCGTCAAGCTGGGGCGCATGGGCGAAGCCGTGTTGCTCGGCGAAGTGGATGCCGCCGATGCGGATGGCGAAGACGGCGGTGGCCAAAGTTATTCGCGTGAAATGCAGATTGGCTTGCTGGAGAACGAGGAGTTCATTCTCAAAGCGGTGCGCGCCGCCGTGAAGCGGATTGAACTGGGCACCTTCGGCTCGTGCCAAGCTTGCGATGAATTGATTCCACCACGCCGCCTGGAGGTTCTTCCGTACACTTCTTTTTGCTTGGCCTGCCAAAAGAAATTGGAAAAGGGCGAGTTTGAAGAATAGCTCCAGTCCAAGTAGCACGACCAACCGCGGCTTCCAACGCCCTTGGTTTTGGCTATTGGTGATTGGCTTGATTGTTGCTGACTTGCTCAGTAAACAAGCCGTTTTCGCAAGTGTAGGCGAGCATCAACCACGCGTGCCGCTACTTGGTGAGTGGCTATCCTTCTACTGCATCCGCAATGCCGGCGGAATTTGGGGGCTGGGAAATGATTCTGAGTGGGTCACTCCCGTTTTGACCGTGGTGCGTATGCTTGCCGTGGTGGCCTTGATTCTGTTCGTGCGCAAACAAGCAGATTCCAACCGCATGGGATTGTTCACCCTTGGGCTATTACTCGCCGGTGCCGTCGGCAATCTGTACGACAATCTTTCCGCTTGGCTGCCGTGGCCTGGCGACGGCAAAGTACGCGATTTTATTTTAGTCGACATTGCGGAACCTTCGTGGTGGCCACTTGGATGGCCGCTGGATCCGTTTCCGGTGTTCAATCTGGCCGACGCCTGCATCTCGATTGGTTTCCTCCTGCTCATCACGGGTTGCTCCAAGCTGCACTTCCAGCCCACGGCAGCCAGCCAGCAGAAGTAGACTCTACGCATGTTGCGTACTGCGATCGGCAGCCTTGAGCTGGATTCGCCCATCCTCACGGCCTCGGGAACTTTTGGCCATGATCCCAGCGCCTTGGCCTTTTTGCAGCCTGGCGATTTGGGAGCTCTGGTACTCAAAACCGTCACCCGCGAACCACGCTTTGGAAATCCGCCGCAACGTCTTGCTGAATTTCCAGGCGGCTTACTCAATGCCATAGGCCTGGAGAACAAAGGTCTCGAGTATTGGCGGGAAACGGTTGCTCCGCAGCTCGCAGCGGTCCCGGTCCCGGTGGTTGCCAATGCCGGCGGACATTCCACTGCCGATTATGTAGCCATGACAGCAGCGTTCGACGCCATGGCAGAAGTCGCCGCGATTGAGTTGAATCTGTCCTGTCCAAATGTAGAGGGAGGTACTCAGTTCTCCACCGATGTTGCCGCGCTCGAACTGGTGGTGCAACTGTGCCGCGCTGTCACCAACAAACCCTTGTGGGTCAAACTGTCACCCAACGTGGCCAGCATCGTGCCTTTCGCGCAGGCTGCCGAAGCTAGTGGCGCCGACGCCCTGACGGTCGCAAACACCCTGATTGGCATGCTGGTGAACTGGCGTACACGCCGCCCGGTGCTCGCAAACGGTACTGGTGGAATGTCTGGGCCAGCGGTTCGCCCATTGGTGCTGCGGCTGGTTTGGGAGACCGCGCGGGCCGTCACCATCCCGGTGATTGCCAGTGGTGGCGCCTCGAACGCCGAAGATGTGCTCGACTATGTAGTGGCTGGAGCCACCGCGGTGCAGGTCGGAACTGCAGTTTTTCGCCGCCCGGGGGTGATTTCAGAGATTGCTACGGACCTCCGCCGGCTGCTTCAGGAAGAAAATACCAGTCTTCAGGAGCTCCGCGCTTCGCTTGTCTGGCCGTTTCCATTATCCTGTTAGGCTTCTTTGCGTGACGGCCCCTTGCCGTTAGCGAAGAGTTCCTAGCATCATGGTCGACATTGAAGCAATCACAGATTCCCTAAAGGGCCTTGGAGAAGGTTTAGGGCGCACCCTCAACAAGGTATTCGGGTCCCAGAACGCGCGCGTGGTCAAGCGCATGGCGCCGCTGGTCAAAGCCGTTGCCGAGCAAGAGACTTGGGCAGAGGGACTTACTGCGGAACAAATCCAGCAGCAAACCCTGACCTGGAAAGAGGAGGTTGCCAACGGCCGCTCTTTGAATGATATTCTGCCGCAAGCTTTTGCCATGGTCCGCGTAGCTTCGCAACGCACCTTAGGTTTACGCCACTACGATGTGCAAGTGATTGGCGGTGCGATTTTGCACTCCGGTTCCATTGCCGAGATGGCCACCGGCGAAGGCAAAACTTTAGTGGCCACACTGGCTGCCTACCTCAATGCCCTCGCCGGCAAGGTGTTCGTCGTTACCGTCAACGATTATCTTGCGCTGCGCGATTCCGAATGGATGGCTCCGGTTTATCGCTACTTAGGTTTGCAAGTCGGTGCGATTCAATCGAGCATGGCCCCCCAAACGCGCCATCCGATTTACGCTGGCGACATCATTTACGCCACCAACAACGAACTCGGTTTCGATTACTTACGCGACAACATGAAGTCGCGGGTGGAAGATCAAGTCCAGCACTCACTGGATTTTGCGATTATTGACGAAGTCGATTCCATCTTGATTGACGAAGCGCGTACGCCGTTGATCATCAGTGGCCCGGCCACTGGCAATGCCGAAAAATATCGGATTGGTATGCAAGCTGCACGCAAGCTGGAGGTGGATGAGCACTTCGAAAGCAAAGAGAAAGAGAAGTCTGCGGTTCTCACTGAGGAAGGCATTATTGCGGCGCAACTTTCGCTGGGCATTGAAGACTTCTACAGCGGTGCGGAAAACATGGAGTGGCCACACATTATCGAGCAGTGCTTGCGTGCTTTGCACCTGTACTTTGATGAAGTGGATTATGTAGTCAAAGATAGCGCCATCATTATCGTCGATGAGTTCACTGGCCGCCTGATGGAAGGGCGTCGCTGGGGGGATGGATTGCACCAAGCGGTGGAGGCGAAGGAGGGTTTGCGACCGAAGGCCGAGAATCAAACGCTCGCTACGATTACTTTCCAGAACTACTTCCGCCTGTATGGCAAGTTGTCCGGCATGACCGGTACTGCGCTTACCGAAGCCGGTGAGTTCGCGAAAATTTATGACTTGGATGTCGTGCAAATTCCATCCAACCGGCCCATCGTGCGCAAAGATGACGCTGATGTGGTGTTTTTGGAAACTCCTGATAAGTGGAAGGCCATCGCCAAAGAAATCGCTACGGCAAAAGACAACGGCCAGCCGGTGTTGGTGGGCACTACCAGCATTGAAAACTCAGAGTTGTTGTCCGGGATTTTGAATCGCCGCGGTATCCAGCACCATGTGTTAAACGCCAAACAGCACGCGCGCGAGGCGGAAATCATTGCCCAAGCCGGCAGTAAGAGTTCGGTCACTGTGGCCACCAACATGGCGGGGCGAGGTACCGATATTGTGCTCGGCGGTAATGTCGAAGCGATGCTGCCACATTTGCTGGTGCAGCGCAAAATCGATGCCAGCGATGAAGTTGCCGTACAGGCCTTGTTGCAGGAACTCAACGCCGCGCATGAAGGCGAACGGCAAGAAGTCCTGGCTGCCGGTGGGTTGTATGTCATTGGCACCGAACGTCACGAATCGCGGCGGATCGATAACCAGTTACGGGGTCGTTCCGGTCGTCAGGGCGATCCCGGTCGGTCGCGCTTCTTTCTGTCTTTGGATGATCCGCTGATGCGGCGTTTTTACAAAGATTGGGTGAAGAACTTCCTCTCCAAAGCAGGCATGGGTGGTGGCGAACCAGTCGAATCAAAAATGGTTTCCAATGCGATTAAAAAAGCGCAAGGCAAAGTTGAGGATTACCACTTTGAGATTCGTAAAAATTTGCTCGAATACGATGAAGTGATGAACGAGCAGCGCCGCATGATTTACGAGCAGCGGCAAAGTGCTCTGATGGCGGAAGGCCTGCGTGACCGAATTGATTCCATGGCCGAACAAGTCATCAATCATGCAGCCGAGCTCTATGGTGGGGATGGTCGCGATGTGGAGCCCGATTGGGAGGCTCTGAACACTTGGGCCGAACGCAAATGGGCTTACCGTGATGGTCCAGAGGTCCTAGAAAAGGCGGGTATTAACGGCAGCGCACCCTTCATGCTGCAAGACTTTCGCGCCAAATATGTGGAGCGCGTCGAAAAATACGGCAACGAGACGATGCAAGCGTTAGAGCGTTTCTTGATGCTCAACTCAATTGATACCAAGTGGAAAGAGCATCTCTATGTGATGGACGCGCTGCGTTCCGGTATCAACTTGCGCGGTTATGCGCAGGTCGATCCGAAAAACGAGTACAAACGTGAAGGTCTCGAACGCTTTGAGGAACTCCTCTTTCACATTGCCGATGACGTAACCAACTACGTGTTACGGGTCGAAATGCGCAGCGAGGATGAACAGCGGCTTGGCCGTGCTTATGAAGGCCAAAATGCCGCACACCCTGCGTTTGGTGGCTCTGTTTCGCAAGCACGTCCGCAGGCGCCACGCCGCCAGGTTGCCGTCGGTTACACGGCTCCAGGCGCGCGTAAACCAGCACCAGCTAGTGGCGATGACACCACTGCGGCGATGGAAGCCGCTTCGCTGCCGCTTACTGATTCGGGCCAACAAAATCCAGATGCGGCCAAGCCCCGTGCTGCACGCAATGCGCCCTGCCCTTGTGGTTCGGGCAAAAAATACAAGCAGTGCCACGGCAAGTCCGACTAACTGCTGCATGAGTTCCAGTCGGCCGCCGCGAAGTTGGACAGCTTTCTTGCTGTACGATTTGCTGCTGTTGTTGGCTGGCTTGCTACTTCTGCCGTTTGTCGCATGGCGGGTGTTACGTTCGCGTGATTTCCGGCGTAGCTTGCCGCAACGCTTCGGTTTCGTGCCCCACTTACCAGCGGCGCCGGGGCGAGTCTTACTGCACGGTGTGTCGGTTGGTGAAGTCAAGGCTTTGCGCCCATTAGTACTCGAATTTCAACAACAATATCCAGATCGCGATTTAGTCATCGCATCGAGCACTCCAACTGGTTTGGCCGCCGCGCGTAGCCTCTACACGGATTTGCAGGTGGTCGCCTATCCGTTAGATTTACCGGGCGCGGGCCGACGTTTTCTCGCCCGCGTCAAACCTACTTTAGTGGTGTTAGCAGAGCTGGAAATCTGGCCAAACTTTTTGCGTAGTTGCGCCATTTTGAAAATTGAAGTTGCGATTGTGAATGGACGCATCACCGAGCGTTCTATGTCGGGTTATCGGCGCGTGCAACGCTGGTTACCGCAGTTTGAGCGCATTGCTTTATACGGCGTACAAAACCAACGTTACGCCGAACGCTTTCATAAACTTTCGGTGCCAAAAGATCGCATTGTGGTGACCGGAAACCTCAAATATGACAACCTGCCCACCGCAACGGATGACCTTGCCTTTCAAGCCTCAGTTTGGCGAGGTTGGAGCCAAACTGCGCAAATGGTAGTTTGGGCTTCTACCCACGAGCCGGAAGAACTACAGCTCTTGCAAGCATGGCTTCAACATCCAGCCAGTGTCAAATTCGTTGCCATTGTGGTGCCACGCCACCCGCGACGCTCCGGCGCCTTGCTGCAACAACTGCAACGCGAAATGGGAGCGCGTCCGTTATTGCGCTTGAGTGACTGCCGGGAGCGTGTCCAACTGCCAGCAGGAGCAGTGCTGTTGGTCGATGCTTTTGGCGAACTCGAAGCGATTTATCGTGGAGTACGTGGAGCTTTTTTAGGTGGCAGCTTGGTGGCCCATGGTGGCCAAAACATGCTCGAAGCGGCCGCCGTGGGGGTGCCGGTGGTGGTGGGGCCGCATACTGAGAATTTTCTCGAGGAGGTCGCCAAGCTGGCGGCGGGTGATGGCTTGAAGGTGGTCAAGGACCCTGCCGAAGTGGTAGAATGGCTAATCCTTTGGTTGCAAAATCCTGAAATCGCCGCAATTTGTGGGCGAAATGCCACCAAGACTCTTGAATCTGAACGCGGAGCCGCGCAAAGTACGATTCTTGCTTTGCAGAAGTCTGGCCTGTTGGTCGTCTAATGCGCTCCCCGGTCAAGCGGATTCCCGCCCAACCGGAATCCTCTCATGGAAAGAAAACTTTTTACATCCGAATCGGTGTCGATGGGGCACCCTGACAAAGTCTGTGACCAAGTCAGCGACGCCATCCTTGATGCCTGCCTACGCGAAGACCCAATGTCCCGGGTTGCCTGCGAAACGATGGTTACCACCGGCACTGTGGTGGTTGCTGGCGAAATCACCACCACCACTTACGTCGATGTCCAAACCGAGGTCCGCAATGTGCTGCGTGAAATCGGCTACACCCAAGCGGGCATCGGTTTTGATGCTGATTCGTGTGGGGTGCACGTTTTGATTCATGGCCAATCGCCAGATATCAAACAAGGCGTGGATGGCGAAGGTGGGCAGGACAAAGCTCCCACGGGTGCCGGGGATCAAGGCATGATGTTTGGTTTTGCCTGCCAAGAAACAGATTCGCTGATGCCCGCGGCGATTCACTGGTCGCATCGCTTGGTGGAAAAGCAAGCGCAAATGCGCGCCGATGGCGAACTGCCCTGGCTACGCCCCGATGCCAAAGCTCAAGTGACTTTTGCTTACGAAGGTAACAAACCAGTCGGCATTGAAACGGTCGTGCTTTCCACGCAAACGGAAGACATGGATATTGCCATCATCCGCAAAGAAGTGGAAGAGAAGATTGTGCGCGCGGTGTTGCCACCGGAACTGTTGAGTAAGGCCACTCAATTTCACATCAACCCCACGGGCAAGTTTGTGGTGGGCGGGCCGCACGGTGATGCTGGGCTGACCGGCCGTAAAATCATCGTCGATACTTATGGCGGTTATGCTCGTCACGGTGGCGGCGCATTCTCCGGCAAAGATTGCACCAAAGTGGATCGTTCCGCCGCCTATATCGCACGCTGGGCCGCGAAGAATGTGGTCTCTGCCGGTTGGGCCGAACGCTGTGAAATACAACTCGCTTATGCCATTGGTGTGGCAAAACCAGTGTCGATCTGTGTCGATACTTTCGGCACCTCCACGGGTATGTCCGATTCTCAAATCGAACAACACCTGCGCCATCTCCAAGATTGGAATGGATTCAGCGCCTTCACCCCGGACTGGATTATCGGCAGACTCGGTCTGCGGGCACCTACGGGGTACTGTTGGGATGCTGACGGCAAATACGACGCCGAAGCAACCCGCAACTCGCAAGGCTGGACTTACCGTAAGTCTGCTTTCCACGGCCATTTTGGGCGAGATCTCTTCCCTTGGGAGAAACTCGACCTGGTCACCGAACTAAAGACCCTGGCCGACGTCGGGGCTACCTGCTAAGCCCCTCTCCTGTCATGACTACTGTCACCGAAAACGTAAAATTTAAGATTGCCGATCCTTCCCGCGCTGCCGAAGGCCGCCTGCTGATTGATTGGGCCGAATCCCGCATGCCCGTGCTGATGTCTTTGCGCGAGAAATTCGCCAAAACCCAGCCGCTGAAGGGCCAGAGGATTACTGGCTGCTTGCACGTCACCAAAGAAACTGCGGTGTTAATTCGTACGCTAAAAGCTGCGGGTGCCGAAGTTGCTTGGTCAGGGTGTAACCCACTGTCCACGCATGATGCTGTGGCTGCCGCTTTGAGCGAAGAAGGCATTGGCATTTTCGCTTGGTATGGCCAAAACACCGAAGAATTCTACTGGTCCATTGACCGGACTTTAGATTTCAAGCCCACGCTCACATTAGATGATGGTGCAGATTTGATTTTCCGCGTGCACTTCGAGCACCCGCATCTTTTTGCTGGCATCATTGGCGGCTCCGAAGAAACCACCACCGGTGTACATCGCTTGCGTGCGATGGCCGCAGATGGCAAGTTGATGTACCCCGTGATTGCGGTCAATGATGCCGAAACCAAATGGGATTTCGACAATGTTTATGGTACCGGTCAATCATCTTTAGATGGCATTTTGCGTGCTACCTCTGTGTTGCTCGCCGGTAAAAACTTTGTCACCGCTGGTTACGGCCATTGTGGTAAAGGTTGCGCCATGCGCGCCAAAGGTATGGGTGCCAACGTCATCACCACCGAAATCAAGCCCACCGCTGCACTCAAAGCAACGCTCGAAGGCGTGCGGGTGATGACCATGGATGAAGCCGCCAAAGTGGGCGATGTGTTCATCACCACCACCGGCATGAAAGATGTCATCGTCAAGCGTCATTTTGCCTCGATGAAAGATGGTGCGATTGTGTGCAACACCGGCCACTACGACTGTGAGCTGAATCTCAATGATTTGAAGGAACTCACCGTTAGCAAACGTGAAATGCGCCCCAACTGCGTTGAGTACACTCAAGCAGATGGCCGCCGCATTTACGTGCTCGCCGAAGGGCGCTTAGTGAACTTGGCTGCTGCGGAAGGTCATCCCTCGGAAGTGATGGATATGAGTTTCGCCAACCAGTTCCAAGCAATGCTGATGCTTGCCGAGCGCGGCAAAGATTTGAGCAACGGCGTGCATGAACTGCCTGAAGAGCTGGATCAACAGATTGCCAAAATCAAACTGGATTCGATGGGCTTGGCGCTTGATGTGCTCACCCCGGAACAGGTCATTTACGCCACTGATTACTCCCAAGGAACCTAATACTCAAACATGAAGTTAAAGCACTCCGTCAGTGCTGCGATTCGTCGCGGCTTCACTTTGCTAGAAATGATGATCGTCATCATGATCATTGGAATTTTGAGCACCTTCTTGGTTGTGCAGGTGCCGGAGATGCTTGACAACGCGAACTTGACTGCCAGTGAGCAAAATATGAAGCGTATGTTCATGGGGCTAACCACGTGGCGGCAAAACCACAGTGGTCAATGGCCCAGTGATTCAGGGCAAAAGTTCTTCCTGCGCCCATGGAAAGATGGCATGGTTGAGAAAACCGAAAGTAATGCCAAAATGTACTTCAGTCCGGCAGAGTCTTTTGAAGATGTTTTGCGCTTTAACGGCATGGAGCAAGAAGATCTCAGTGTCATCGAATACCTCAATGACTGGGATTCCATTGGCCCGGGTTACACCAGCTATGCAGGCTTTGATTCTGGTGGCGACCGCGAGGTCTTCCGCGAGTTAAAACGTAATCCTGGCCTCACCACTATCGTTTCCGATGCCCACATGATGCACCGTTTCGCGATGATTTACATGACGGGAGACGGTGTTGCCCACCGCATGTTGAAGGCCGACATGGAAGAGGAATACGGCATTGATTTCGAAGGTGGCGACGATGTCGAAGTGGGCCCCGGCTGTGAAATCAAAGAATTCCAGAGTGTTTCGAATAACTGATGCTCGCTGAGGAAATTTCCGTCCACAAGAACACCCGCAGCTTCAACCTGCGGGTGTTCGGCTGTCAGATGAATGTTTACGATGGTGAACTGATTCGCGCGTCGTTTTTGCAACGTGGCTGGCTAGACAGCGACGATCCAACCAACGCCGATGTCGTGTTGTTCCATACATGTTCGGTGCGCGAGCAAGCAGAGGAGCGTGTGCATGGTTTGTTAGGGGAGTTACGACGGCGCAAAAAAGCGAATCACAAAGTGGTGATTGCGGTGGTGGGCTGTATGGCTGATCGCGAAGGTCGCGCCTTATTTGACCGTGAACCCCATGTGGATATCGTTTGTGGCTCGCGCCATTTTCCCGAACTTGCGGATATGGTCGAACGCGTCATCGGCGGGGAAGAACGCATTTGCGAGCTGGGCGAATCACCAAACAAGGTGGATGAACCCGAGCGCAATCTAGCGGGCTTCCCGGGCGGTTATCAGGCGCATGTGGCGGTGATGCGCGGCTGCGATATGAACTGCACTTATTGCATCGTACCGAGCGTACGCGGACGCGTAGAGAGTCGTCCAGCAGCGGAGATCATCGAAGAAATCGCACGCTTGGTGGAGCACGGTGTCACAGAGGTTCACTTGCTGGGCCAAACGATTGATTCTTATGGGCGTGATTTACCGCGCGCCACCCGCCCTGATCTAGCGTTGTTGCTCGATGAGTTAGAAAATATTGAACCACTCAAGCGCATCCGCTTAGTCACCCTACATCCAAGCTATGTGGATCAGCGTCTCGCGGATGCCATGGCGCGCAGCAGTAAATTCATGCGGCTGCTACCAGTACCCATGCAGTCGGGTAGCGACCGCGTCTTGAAGGAAATGAAACGGGGCTATAACACGGATCTGTATCGGCAGCGCATCGCCATTTTGCGCGCGGCTATGCCCGATTTAGAACTGGTTTCCGATTGGATTGTTGGCTTCCCTGGCGAAACGGATGCTGATTTTGAAGAATCGGTCGTGGCCATGGAAGAGCATAATTTCTTGCAGAGTTATGTGTTCCAATATTCACCACGCCCGGGCACGGTGGCCTTTGATATGGCCGATGATGTGCCCAAAGAGGTCAAGGCAACTCGTAATCATCGTTTGCTCGATTTGCAACGCAGGATTGCTCGGCAACGCTCGCCGCGATTGGTTGGAACCACCTGCAGCATCATGTTGGAATCTCGCTCCGAGCGCAACGCTGGGCAGTGGATTGGGCGTACTCGTACCGGCCATTATGCATTATTGCCCGATCAACCTGGTTTGGCTGCCGGCCGTGAAGTTGCGGTGCAACTCTTGGAACACAATGGTCGCGAACTCATCGCGGAGTTGCTCGGAGAATTAGTACCCGTCGCCAGATTTGATCACGAGGAGTTCCCAGTTTGAACCCGCACGATACCGCTTTGCTTGAACGCGCCTTCGCGGAGGCCGAAAAGGGCGAGTGGTTATGGACTGCGCCCAACCCGCGAGTGGGGGCGCTGGCGTTGCAAAACGGCCATGTGGTTGGTTTTGGATACCATCAACGTTTTGCCCAAGCACACGCCGAAGAGGCCGCCTTAATCGATGCCGGAGCTAGCGATGGTGAGCGGGCGCGCCGCAATTGCGTGGATGAAATCGTCGTTACCCTGGAGCCTTGTTCGGCGCGTGGTGGAGTCAAGAAACGTCGGCCTTGTGTGGAGTGGATACTCGAAGCAGGCATTCAACGCGTGGTGGTGGGGGCAGTGGATCCCGATCCGCGTCATGCAGGAAAAGGTCTGGAACAATTACGAGCCGCAGGTGTAGAGGTGGTGCTGGGCGCCGGCCAAGCGCGCTTTGAGCAACAAAATCCAGCCTTCCTCGCGGCTTTGCAGCATCCTGCGCGTCCTTGGGTGTTGTTGAAATGGGCTGCAACTTTGGATGGCCGCACCGCCGCGCAAAGTGGCGATAGCCAGTGGATTACTGGTGCCCCAGCGCGCCTAGAAGTGCATCAACTGCGTGCGCTTGGTCATGCCGTGATGGCCGGGAAAGGCACCGTCCAGCACGATAACCCGCGCTTGACGGCACGCGATGCGCTTGGCCATTACAATCCAAAAGTTGCGCGGGTTTTGGTGGGGGCGGCAGCAACCATCACTCCAGCCGCGGCGTTGTTGCAGGATGCTTGTCCGCGCATCTGGATAGAACGCCCGGCTACGACCTTACCGAGTTGGGCCACGCAGTTGGATCACGTTATGGAAGTAGATTGCGACGCCGACGGGCAGTTCCATCTTGAAATGGCTCTGCAAAAGTTAAGCTCGGATTTTCAAATCGGTCGTCTGTTAGTAGAAGGCGGCGCACGTTTGCATGGCAGTTTGCTTGCGGCGGGTTTGGCAGATGCTTTGGTGCGCTACGAAGCGCCCTTACTTCTGGGCGGCGGGCGCGGAGCTGTCGAAGGGCAAGGTGTCGCCCACCCGCGGCAAGGTTGGCATTTACACAGCGAAGAACGACAGCAATTGGGCGTGGATTTGCGCCGTGCATTTCTCATCCAAAACGCCTCGTGAGAATCATCTCCCTCGTGTTGATGGTGACTTGCTGCGCGGGTTGCGCCACTGCTCCGCAGGCGCAATTTCAGGATGTCTCTCCCCAACAACAACAGCTGCAAGAACTATTGTGGCATGGGGAGCGCGCTGCTGCCTTAGAACTACTCAAGGCCAATAGTTGGGTACACCGTGGCAACGTGGCGTTGGAACGAGAACGCCAAGACCTACGCCTACGCCTTGGCCAACGCGAAGCAGTTCTGCTGGAACTACAAAGCTGGCTACAGCAGAACCCGCAATCAGCGGATCTAAACTATTTGCAAGCACGCTTGCTCGAAGATCCCATTGGCCGTTTCCAGGCTCTCAGGGAGTTGCACAAGAAGCACCCGCAACATTCCTGGAGTAGCATTGGCTTGATCGCAACCGCCCAATTACTGGAACGCTGGGGGCTTGCCGAACGTTGGCTTGCCAGCACGCATCCTTCGCCCCAGAATGAAGCTTTTTTGCGGATTGTCCAAGCTCGCCAACTTGCGCATCAGGGCAAGCCTAATCTTGGTTTAGAGCTACTCGCCGCGGATGCTTTCCAGCACCATTTCGAGCGCTCTCTGCGCGAATATTGGAGTCTTGCTGCCTCTAGTGATAACCATAATGAAGCCCGCCGTGCCAGCAGTGAGTTAGCACTGCGCCGTGTCGAACAAAGCCAGCCTGACATCAGCACACGTATCGATTTAGCCTTTCAACGCTTGCTCGGGGAATGGCATCTGTGTCAGGATTTATCGCTCGACGAAACTTTGCTTCTGCTGGATGGTTGGTGCGAACTTGCTGGCGCGCCTTCAGGTTGGGCACAGGTAGACAGTTACGCACTCGCCGGAGTAGCGCGTTTGATTCATCCGGAAACTATTTTCGGCGGAGTCAGTTTGGAGTGGGCCGATGCCGAGCGCTACTTACTGGCTGGATCCGCGCTCGGGCGCAGCACCGAGTTGCATTTACTGCGCGATGTCGTGGTGATGCGCCTTGATTGGCCCCAGCATGAAATGCCGATTGAGATGGTGGCCGCGCGTAGCGTCATGTCGCCCCAAGCCCAAACCGCACAAGGGGGCACTGTGTTCCGCGGCTTTTATTTGCGCCTGGATAGTTTGGAGCGTGGCGCCGAACAACTTCAACGCGAGCTACAACAAATTTTACAACGGAACCCGGAATTCGCCACGCTGAATGGGGCGTCTTCAACGACTCCCGCTGGCCCCTTGGAATCGCAACAATTGCCAACACGCCTACGCCTCCAGGCTTTGGCCACGACCCACAGCAGTGTCCGCGATTTGGAACTGGTGCATCTCGCTATGCATGAAGCAGGCCATCTTGGTGAAGTTTTAAATTGGCTAGACCTGGGCCTACCCGTATTCGGTGTGGGTGCCAGTTTCTTAAATTCCCAGCTGGAATTAGGCAACCCATTACTGTGGTTGGAATACCGCGCGCAATTACGCGCTGTGGCCAGTGGTTGGCAACCCGGCTGGGCTTTAGCGGAGGTAATTGATCGTGGCCAAAATCCACGTGACCCGTACTATGCGCCTTATCGCCTCATTCTGAGCGATTTAGTGCAGTTAGCAGAGTTCTACAACTGGCCGCCGCTGGCCGATTGGGATCAACTAGACCGCGGCAGCATCGTGGCCTTAGCCCGTGAACTGATACGCCTTAAAGGTTTTGAGCCTAGCCCTGATTTAGGTACCGACCGCGTGGTGCAAAGCTTATTGGATTTCAATCTCCTCGAGCAAGCGCCAGGCGACCGGGTTTTGCCCGTGCAGCTCCACTAAGGCCAAATCAATCCGCAGACTTTGCTGCGGTGGGGCGCGCAAGGCCAACCATTCGGCCGCTCGGCCTAAGCGAAAACGCTGGACTGGGCCCAGATTGTCTTCTCCCTCTAACCAACTCAAAAGCGAACGCGCCTTCACTTCCACAAGGACTAACACCTGATTCGGATCGTGGCAAAGCAAATCCACTTCGGCATAAGGCGTGCGCAAATTGCGCGCCAGAATGACCCAGCCCAAATCTTCTAAACCGCTGGCAACCAGCGACTCGGCATGCTTACCCGCGTCTTGACGTTTACTTGGCATCTTGCGGTAACACCGCAAGAATCATCAAGAGGCTCAACTCTTGGCGACGGTGCTTTCCTCTACTGGAGCAGACGCGGTGCGGGACACAGCGATACGGTCAAATTTCAAACGTACGTTATCGGCAACTTTTAACGTGATGGTTGCTTCATCCAACGCCGCCACCGTGCCATGCAAACCACCCGCCGTGACCACTTGATCACCTTTGCTGATGCTCGTTTGAAAACTCTCACGCTGCTTCTTGCGCTTGCTCTCTGGCCTGATCACAAACAAGTACATAAAGACAAAGAGCATCGCCAGCATAATCCAAAAGCCATTGGAGCTTGCTGACGGGGTTTCTTTGGCCGCGCCGGAGGCAGGATCTACCTGGCCAACTTCAGCTTGTAATGCGGGCTTGGCGGGCGCACCTTCCTCGGCAAAGGAGATGGCAGCGCGTTCGCCTTCTTGGAAGGTCAGAGTGATTTCGTGGTAGTCTCGCATGATTCGGTCGCTTGCGCGATAATGACCGAGCATTCTAACGTGCAAACACCCAAATGAGTACCGAACGTGTTCTAGTTGCCCTATCCGGGGGAGTCGATTCCAGTGTGGCCGCGCTGTTGCTGCAGCAGCAGGGCTATGACGTCGTCGGCGTGTTCCTGCGCAATGGGGTGGAGAAACCCGCCAGCGGCCCCAGCAACAAGCAGGGCTGCTGTTCGGTGGAGGATTCCCGCGACGCCGCCCTGGTTGCCGACAAGTTGGACATTCCGTTCCATGCCATCGATATGGAGACGGAATTCGAAGGGATTATGGATTATTTTGCGCACGCATATCGCCTGGGCAAAACTCCGAATCCTTGCGTGATTTGCAATCGCGATATCAAGTTTGGCGCCATGTGGAAACTTGCCGATTCCATCGGCGCCAAGTACTTGGCTACTGGCCATTACGCACGCGTCGTCCAAGGTGCTGCAGGGGCGGAATTGCACCGCGGTTTGGATCCACACAAAGATCAGTCTTATGTGCTGTTTCCAATCGGTCCAGAGCGCCTCGCGCGCGTTTTATTGCCGGTTGGAGAGCTGCAAAAATCACGCACGCGGCAACTGGCAGCCGCCGCCGGCATGCCGGTTTTTAATAAGCCTGACAGCGTGGAAATTTGTTTTGTGCCGAGTGGCGACTACCGCGAATTGTTACGCGCGCGCGGTGGCCTTGGCTTGCCTGGCCGCATTCTTGATACTTCGGGCAAACAGCTCGCGCTTCATGATGGCCATGCCGGCTTTACTCGCGGACAACGGCGTGGACTAGGTTTTGCAGCAAGTCAGCCCATGTATGTTGTGGATATCAACCCGCAAAATGGCGACGTGTTAGTGGGACCACGCCAAGCCACCGGCTGCCGCAGCGCCATGGTCACGGGCTTTCAGACTTTTGCCTTTGAACTCCCGCAGCAATCCGAGTGGCTCGATGTTACGGCCCAGTTTCGCAGCACACCCGGCGGAATCCCCGCACAAATTCAACGTCGTGAGGGCGATTTCATAGAAGTCCGCTTTGCACAAGCTGCCGAAAGTGTGAATCCTGGGCAGGGGCTTGCCGTCTACCAGGGTGACCGTTTGCTCGGTGGTGGGTGGATTGATACCACCGAGTTAGAGTGCGGTTTTCAGGTTTGAAAGCTAGAAAGTCCGTGTATCCAGGCGGTAGTCAGCGCTTATGACTTGTTGCGAGGCGCCGCGCTGCTTACTGTGGCAGAGCCGTCTATGCCTTCCCTTCCACATGACTGACCTACACTTCTGCAACTTCTGTGATCAATCGGTACCGATTGGCAAACTCGATAGCGGCGAAGCCATTCGCCATGGTGGGCGCGTGGTTTGTCCCACCTGCTGCGATACCCTCTCCATGGCCACCCGCGGCCAATCTGGCCATAAGCGTGGTGGATGGCTTGGAATATTCATCGGCCTCATTGGCTGGGCTGGCCTCGCTTTCCTCTATCTGCAGCAAGATAGCGCGCAAAACAATGGCGTCACCAATCTAAATGCGGCGGTGATGCAACTATCCGAAGCCAACACATTGCAAGACAGCACTTTTGCACAGTTTCGCAGCCGCAACGAGGAGCAGTTGGACGAGTTCAAAGCAATTGTGCAACAAGGTTTTTCCACTTCGTATCAACAGATCGCCGGGCTCGATGAAGCGCTTACCAAGGTACGCGGCCAAGTGGATCGTTTAGAAGGGCTCGCGGATGGCCAAGCTGGCTTGGAACAAGAAACCCAAGCGTTGCGCACCCAAATGCAAATCACCGAAGATAGCGTGCGTGAAGTGCGCAAAGGGTTAGAATTTTTGCGCGATGGTTTCGCCGATCTGGAACGCAAAATGGTGGTTGCCACGGCCGCGCCACCAGCAGAAAGCGGTTTATCCACTGAAGTTCAGGCGCTCCTCAAAAACCTGAAAGCCGATGATCCGTTAACTCGCGTCGCGGCGATTGAAGAACTTGGCAAACACCAAGACCCAGCATTGATTCCCTACGTGGAACCCATGCTGCAAGACCCCTACGAGATGAATCGTTTTTACGCGGCTTTCACTTTAGGTGAATGGCAAGCGATGGCGTCGGTACCGGCTTTGATTGAAGCCCTCGACGATGACTTCGCGTTTGTTGCTGACGCCGTGAATGAAGCTTTGATCAACATCTCTAAAGAAGACATGGGGTTCGATTCCAAAGGCAGTGCTGCCGATCGCAAAAAGTCGATCAGCCGGTGGCAAGCCTGGTGGAAAAAGAACTCTGAGTAACGACCCACAATGAAAACCATAAAAACTCTCATCTTTTTCGCTGCAGCCGCCGTTTTGGTGTCCTGCACTGCCGGCCCGAAGCAACTACAGCGTTCTGTCGATGACTGGGACCAAGAGTTCTACGTCGAAGACCCCCTGTTGAATGGTGTGCTGCATGTCATTCCTGTCATCCCTCTGATTGAAGTGGTTGCCATTATCGGCGATAGCCTCATCGTCAATCCGTGGTACTTCTGGTCCGAGGATGTTTGGGATAAGCAAGGCACCAACTTCAATCACGCCACCGTGTCTGATGCCGATGGGCACCTTGACAGCTTGGCACAGAAGCCCAACAAGGGCTTCATGAAGAAGTAAGCACGCACATTGATGGGGGCGCGGTTGTAGAATCCCGCCCCCAAGCGTGGCCTCATCCCGGCCACCCCTACCCCGAAATCAATGAAAGTCACCGTAGTTGGAGCCGGATTTGTCGGCATGACCTGTGCCCAGCGCCTTGCTGAACAGGAAGTCGCAGAACAGATTGTGCTAATCGATGTCCTCGAGGGCCGCCCACAGGGCATCGCACTCGACATCAACCAGGCCGCTGCTATTGAGGGTTACCAAGCTCTCGTGGTGGGCACCAATAAGCCAGAGGACACCTACGGGTCCGATTTATTCATCATGACTGCGGGGCTACCGCGCAAACCAGGAATGGATCGCTCGGATTTGGTAGAAGTCAACGGCAAGATTATCAATGCGGTTGCTGCCTACATTAAGGCTGGTTCCCCCGAAGCGCGTGTCATCGTAGTTTCCAATCCACTCGATACCATGGTGTATTTGATGGCCGCGAAGCTTGGTTTCGACAAAGGCCGCGTGGTTGGAATGGCGGGCGTTTTAGATAGCGCGCGGATGGCATTCTTCATCTCGGAGAAAAACCGAGGCGGCGTGAAAGACACGCGCTGCATGGTGCTTGGTGGCCACGGTGATTCGATGGTGCCGGTGCCACAGTTCAGCACCGTGGATGGTGTTTCGATTCAAGCCTTGCTGCCTGAAGACGAAATCAATGCCATCAACCAGCGCACCAAAACCGGGGGCGCCGAGATTGTCAATCTGCTGAAGACTGGCTCGGCCTTTTATGCACCTTCCGCTGCTGCCGTGGCGATGGCCAAATCCATCTTGCGCAACGAAAACCGTCTGCTGCCCACCGCAGCCTTCTTAGATGGCCAGTACGGTCTGAAAGACATCTACATGGGTGTGCCGTGTGTGCTGGGTAAAAATGGTGTGGAGCGTATCGTCGAACTGGAACTGGATGATGCTTCGCGCCAAAGCTTGCATACTTCCGCCGATGCGATTCGCGCCGATTTAAATTCGTTGCGCGAAAAAGGTTTGCTGTAATAGCATTCGCATGATCAAACGCCCGTCTTCAAAAACCAAGGTTCTCGCTACTTTGGGGCCAGCTTGTAGCAGTCCCAAAATTATTCGAGAGATGATGAAGGTGGGCGTGAACGCCTTCCGCCTCAACATGAGTCACGGCGACGTGGAAAGTCGTACGCAAATGATTGCTGCGGTGAAAAAAGCGCGCGCCGATCTTGGCATTGCCATTACGATTATGGCCGATTTGCGCGGGCCGCGTATTCGCCTGGGGCGGCTGGAGTCAAAAATTTCGCTGCAGCGGGGCAGCAAGATTGCCATCAAAGCTGCAACCAAAATGGGCCGCGATGGCGTTTTGCCGGTGGACTATCCGCGCTTGCTGCGCGATTTGAAAGTTGGCAACCGGGTGTTGATTCGGGATGGACGCATTGCCCTGAAAGTCCTTGCTTTTGAGGCCAACATAGTGCTTTGCCGGGTGCTCACGGGTGGGGAAGTGAGTTCCAACCAGGGCGTCAATCTGCCTGATAGTGTGGTTTCCGCTCCAGCCTTATCGGCCAAAGATCGTGCCGATATTTTATTTGCTGTGGAACACGAATTGGATTGGCTAGCCCTTAGTTTTGTCCGTTCTGCTGCAGATATCAAGGCTGTCCGTCGCCAGTTGGAAAAGCATCACTTTGATATGCCCATCGTGGCCAAAATTGAGCATCCGCTGGGTATTCAAAACCTCGCAGAGATTATGGATACCGCCAATGGCATTATGGTCGCACGCGGCGACTTGGCGGTGGAAATGGGGCACTCCGTCGTGCCCACGCTGCAAAAGCGCATGATTCGCATGGCGCTTGAGCACAGTCTGCCGGTGATTGTGGCCACGCAAATGCTCGAAAGTATGATTGACGCACCGCAGCCAACGCGTGCGGAAGTATCCGACGTTGCCAACGCCGTAATTGATGGCGCGGATTGTGTCATGCTGTCCGGCGAAACGGCAGTGGGGCAATATCCAGTAGAAACTTGCCGCTTTATGAAAGAGATTGCCATGACCACCGAGGGGCTGCAATTCCAGGATAATTGGCGTTTGCGGCCCAGTATTGAGCCCCATGGCGGACAACAAGCCGGTAGCCCCGAAATGGCCACCGTGAAAGCCGCCGTATGCGCTGCGGAGAATTCCAAGGCCAAGCTCATTCTCGCCTTTACGGAGTCCGGGCGTTCCGCTAGACTTGTCGGTTCGTTCCGCGGTCAAGCTCCCATTGTGGCGCTCACGACTAATGATCGAAGTTACCACCGGATGTCCCTCATGTGGGGAGTGCGGCCCGGAATGCTCACCAAAGTAGACCGGATTCGAGAAATGCACCGCTTTGCGGCGCGCTATCTTGAAAAGCATCACGTTTTGCGTCCAGATCAGTTTCTGGTTTCTTTAACTGGCACTTTTGCGGTTTCTGGAGCTACCAACACCGTCCGTCTCATCCGCTTCCATCAGCTCGTCTAGGCGAGCCTCATAAAGAAAACCAGTGAAAGGCCGCAAGACCAAGATTCGCAAGTCCAACGTAAAGCGTAACAAGTACGGCTTTCGTTCCCGCTCCAAGACCGCAGGTGGGCGCAGTGTGATCGCTCGCAAGCGCCGTAGGCACGGCAAATTTGTCAGCCCTGCGTAAACGCAGCGGATGGCGTCTTGGGGGCGAGCTACGGAACAGGATTCCGTTCACCCATGCCCCGGAACTGGTTTCAGTTCCTAGGCGCACGGAGCCAGGCGCCCCGTGCGTCTAATTTATCTGCTAGCTCACGCAACTGAGCCGGAGTCATCTCCGCGATGATTTCCAAACCGCCCGGGTGCAAGCGCAGCAAGCGAATCACATCGCGACGCATAGCCGCTTTGACAATCTCCGATTGCGAGGAAAGAGCCGTTGCGGGATCTTCCTCAGCAGTGGCTTCTTCGACTACCCGCATATATTTGTGCGCCACGGTGAGCAGTTCTGGGTTCGTTTTCACTGCACTGCGCGCATTGCTTAAAGGTGTTGCTGCGCTTGGTTGGCTGAAAAAGAACCTCACCACCACCGTGTTGCCTTGTTTCACAGACTCCAACTTGGCCTTGATTTGCACGCCGGAATCACCTCCCGGGGCAAGTCCTTGCAGTTTCCCATTCCAATTATGCAGCGAAAGATCCGTGTCCAGATAGTTGGCTTGTTGGGCTTGAGGAGCGGAAGGAGCAAGATGACCGCCATGTGTAGGCCGCGCGCCGGTGGCGGCAACCTTGCGCAAGGCATGGTTCTGGACTGGAGTGGACGGTGGGAGCGGTAGAACCTTGGTGGCACTTGCTGCATCTAATTCTTGAGCCACCGCGGGCTCCAAGAGTTCCACCGGGAAAGTAGGCTGATCCGATTTCTTGGCGCTCCCGGCCTGCTTGGCCAACGGGAACTCCACATTGCCAAAATCATTCAAAAAATCGAGAGGCGGCACTTCATCGCCCATCAAAAAATTTGTGGAGCCAACGAGATGGGAGGCAGGAGTAATGGGGGTGGGCAAAGCGTCACTGGGCGCGGGCACCATTTCTTCACCCTTGCCATCACGGCCTATAGCCAGCTTATCTCCCTTGGATGTTGCTCCTGCAAAGAAGTTGCTAAGGAAAGAAAAGGTTAGGAGGATAATTCCAATCCAAACCAGGACAAAATTGGGGCGTTGAGGGGCAAGGCTCATCAGTTTGGGGACGGGGTCAAGGGAGGGAAGGTTCCAAAAAGAACGGAAGACCCTTTCCGGCTTTCTATCGCCATCGTAACCTATTCGGTTTCCAGCAAACGGAATACCCCATGAAAGTTCACGAATACCAAGGAAAGGAAGTGCTGGAACGCTACGGCGTCCGCACACAACGTGGCATCGTCGTCGATACCCCAGAGCAGGCTCATGCGGCTTTCGCACAGCTAGGGGGCGATTTAGCGGTGGTTAAGGCCCAAATTCACGCCGGAGGTCGCGGCAAGGGTGGTGGCGTCAAACTCGTGAAAAGCGCTCAGGAAGCCGCTGACGTCACCAAAAAGATGCTCGGCATGATGCTCAAAACGCACCAAACCGGCCCTGAAGGGCAGATGGTGCGCAAGGTTTTTATCTGTGAAGGCCTGGATTTAGCACGCGAACTTTACGTGGGCATCGCGCTGGACCGCTCCCTTGGCAAGCCGGTTTTGATGGTCAGTGCGGAAGGCGGCATGGAAATCGAAACCCTCGCTGTAGAACGCCCGGAAGCGCTGCTCAAATTGGCGTTCGACCCACTGATGGGTTTGCAGGCGCACCAAGCCCGGCGCGCGGCATTCTTTCTGGGGCTAGACGGCGCGTTAAGGAAGAAGGCCGTGCCGTTTTTGATGGCGTTGGCAAAAGCTTACATCGACCTAGATTGTGAGATTGCGGAGATTAATCCATTGGTCATCACCGAGGACCAAGAAATCGTGGCCTTGGATGCCAAGATGAATTTTGACTCGAATGCCTTGTACCGGCATCCAGATATTGCCGCCATGCGCGACGAAAGCGAGGAAGATCCAAAGGAAGTTGCGGCATCCAAATTTGATTTGAACTACATCGCTTTGGATGGATCGATTGGCTGCATGGTGAATGGTGCAGGTTTGGCGATGGCCACCATGGATACGATTCAACAACACGGCGCAGCACCGGCGAACTTCTTGGATGTAGGTGGTGCGGCAACAGAAGAAAACATCACCGAAGCCTTCCGGATTATTCTTTCCGACCCCAACGTAAAAGGTATTTTGGTGAACATTTTTGGCGGCATCATGAAGTGCGACATTGTCGCGCGTGGTGTGATTGGCGCGGCGCGTGCGGTTGATTTGCACGTACCGTTGGTGGTTCGCCTCGAAGGAACCAATGTGCAAGAAGGTCGCGCGCTGCTGCAATCAAGCGGGCTCAACATCACCCCGGCATCTTCGCTAGACGAAGGCGCCACTCTCATTTGTCAGGCTGTGCAAGCCGGAGTCTAGGAATAGCAACATGGCCATCTTCATTACCGCCGCCACCAAAGTCATTTGTCAGGGCTTCACGGGCAAAAACGGCACCTTTCACAGCGAGCAAGCGCTTGCCTACGGCACCCAATTAGTGGCTGGCGTCACCCCTGGCAAAGGCGGGGAACTGCATTTGGGTTTGCCCGTGTTTAACACCGTCGCCGATGCTGTTGCTGCCACCGGGGCCGAAGCAAGTGTCATCTACGTGCCCGCGCCATTCGCTGCGGACTCGATTCTGGAAGCCGCCGATGCCGGCATCAAACTGATTGTGTGCATCACCGAAGGTATTCCGGTGATGGACATGCTGAAGGTGAAAGCTGCGATCAAAGATTCCGGCGCGCGTTTGATTGGCCCGAACTGCCCAGGAGTGATTACTCCTGGAAAAGAGCAGGGCTGCAAAATCGGCATCATGCCGGCGTATATTCATAATCCCGGCAGCGTCGGCATTGTCAGCCGCTCGGGTACTTTGACTTACGAAGCCGTGTGGCAAGTCACCCAGGAAGGATTAGGCCAATCGACTTGCGTTGGCATTGGCGGCGACCCAATCCCTGGCACCAATTTTGTGGATGTGCTGCGCGCTTTCCAAGACGATCCCGAAACGGATTCCATCATCATGATTGGCGAGATTGGTGGCACCGCCGAAGAGGAAGCTGCGGAGTTCATCAAGAATTACGTGACCAAGCCGGTGGTTGGTTTTATTGCCGGTCGGACCGCACCTCCAGGCAAGCGTATGGGCCACGCAGGCGCCATCATTTCTGGTGGCAGTGGCACCGCGGATTCAAAGATCGCCGCCTTAGAAGCTGCGGGAGTGTGGGTTTCGCCTACCCCTTCGGACCTCGGCACGACTTTGGTGGCGCTGCGTAAAGATCGCGGGCTTTCTTAGCACGATTGTGGATGCGGAATCGGCAAGCTATTCCTTCCGGCATCCACGCACTGGGGAGTGGGCGCATAATCTCGCCCACTCCGTGCAGGAAGAATCCTGGCAAACCTATTTAAAACCCGCGTGGGATTTTCTCTGCAATCACCCTGCACCGATTCTGCGCGTCGTCGAAGTGGGCTTCGGCCGTGGCTTTAATATCGCCGAATTATTACGGCGCTTCAGCCTCGAACTGCCGTTCAAGAAGTTAGAAGTGGTGGCTTTTGAGCCTTTCCCAGAACAGCTCGAACCGTGGCCAGATATTCCAAAACCCCTGGTGGACTGGATGCCCTGGTGGGGGAAATCAGCCGGGTTCTTTGCTGACCCGGAAGGCCACTGGAAAGTCCAAATCCACACCCAAGTAGCGCAACAAATTGATTTTTGGCCCGAGCAAGAAATCCATCTGGTGATTTTGGATCTGTTTTCGCCCGCGCGGCACCCCGAGCAATGGCAGGAACCCTTGATCTCCACGATGAGCGCTAAAATCGCTGCAGGTGGCCAATTATGCAGCTATACCGTCGCCCGTTCGGTGCGCGAGCGACTGTCAAACCTTGGCTGGCAGTGCCACGTCCGCAGCGAAACGAACCGCCGTGATACCTTGCACGCCGTTTTCCAAGCAGAACTCTCTCCTGGCGATGCTAGAATGTAACATGAAGGACGCATCATGAACCTGACTCTCCGTCATTACGCGCTGTTACCGATCCTCGCTCTCACCCTGCCTAGCTGCATGCTCGGTGGGCCGGAGATTATGATCATTGCTTTGGTGGTCGTGCTGCTCTTTGGCGGCGCAAAACTGCCACAACTCATGCGCGGCATGGGCTCGGGTATCAATGAGTTCAAGAAAGGCCTAAAAGAGGGCGATCCGGATTCAGATACAGATGCCGCCAAAAAGGGCGACGACGAGAACGACGTCACCTCAAAAGACTAAGGTCGATTGTGGGTAAGTCCATGGACTGCTGTCCCTCCTTCGAGTGGACAGGCATCCTGCTCGCCGGAGGCAAGTCCACGCGGATGGGGGTTGATAAACGCCATCTTGCGTTGCGCTGCCTCAACCAGCAAAGCTTGATGGAAAATGCAGGCCAGCTGCTGGCAAGTCTTTGCGCAGAGCGCTTGGTGCTGGTGCCTACACTTGCTGAGCTCAATCTGCCGGTGGGATTTTCCCCGCTCGCCGATGGTTGCCCTGGCCAAGGTCCACTGCAGGCTTTAAGTGATAGTTTGCTGCGCATCCACACTGCCTATGCGCTAGTGATTCCCGTGGATATGCCAAACCTGCGAGCTGACCAGCTGTTGCCCTGGATGCACAGCATGACCCAACCTGATTTCGGCGGTCTTGCCCGTTTTGTACTCGACTCCCGCCAACGCCCAACTTTCCCACTCATCGCCAAGCAAGAATTCGCCGCACCGTTGGCTGCTGAAGTGGCCAAAGGGCAAGTAAGATTGTTCCCGGCCTTACGTGCCGCCGGTGCGGATGCAACCTCACCGGATTGGCAGCTAGCTCATGGCAGTGGCTTCGATCCTCTCCTGAACCTCAATCATCCCGCTGACATCGAAACTTTAGAATCGGGTTTCCCCCCCGCGTGTGCATGAATCCTGGAACCTCCACGACCGATACTTTGCAAGTGTTGTTGTCATCCGTTCAATCTGATTTGGACCAGGTGGAGGCGTGGTTAGAGCAACGCATGCTCGGCGGTCCCGCCGCACTTGCACCACTCTTGCAATACGTCGCGCGCTTCCGTGGCAAACGTTTGCGCGCCGCTTATGTGTTGATGATTGCAAAAGCTTGCGGCGGTGTACGCCCTGAGCATATTGAGGTTGCTGGTATCGTCGAGATGATTCATGCCGCGACTTTGATTCACGATGACCTCCTCGATGAAGCGGTGCAACGCCGCCAGCTAGATTGTGTGCATGTGGAGTGGGGGCCGCACACCGCTGTGCTGCTTGGCGATTGGGTATACAGTCAAGCATTCCTAGCAAGCACTCATATGGCAGATCAAGAATGCTCGCGGGTTCTTGCTGCAGCCACCAGCCGCGTTTGCGAAGGAGAGATGTTCCAAAATCTCACGCGCTGCAACTTTCACCTCAATGAGAGCGATTATTTTTTGCAGGTGGATGGCAAAACGGCAGCTTTGTTCGAAGCAGGCGGGCAGTTAGCGGCCTACTACGCCAAAGCCTCCAAGGTCCAGCAAAGCGCCGCTGCACGCCACGGTTTGCTGTCTGGCCGCGCCTTTCAAGTTGTCGATGACCTACTCGATATCGAGGGCGATGAAACGCAAGTAGGAAAATCCTTGGGCACCGATTGGGCCCATGGAAAAATGACTCTGCCAATTATTCGGTTGCGCGAATCACTGCCCACGGCCGCCCGCAAGAGCTTGGAGCAGAGTTTCCAAAGTGATAGCTCGCGTGAAGACTTACGCACTGGCCCATTTGCCGATGCACTGGCTAGAGCAGTATGCGTTTGCCGCACCGATATTGATGCCATGCTAGAAGAAGCCGCCAGTCAACTCGATGTTTTGCCAGAGCGTTCGATTGCTGCGGAATTAAGTCAACTCACACGGTTTCTCGGTCAGCGCAACCGTTAAAGCAAGCGGCGCGCGCGCACCTTAGCGGTTGTAGGCTTCGAAGGTATTCTGCAGCAACATGGCGATGGTCATTGGCCCGACGCCACCCGGCACAGGGGTAATCCAACTCGCGCGTGCGGCGGCGGCGTGAAACTCCACATCACCTACCAATTTACCTTCCGTATTGCGATTAATACCCACGTCCAGCACCACCGCGCCTTTTTTAATCCATGCACCCCGCACCAGCTCGGGCACACCGACGGCAGCCACGACGATATCTGCGCGGCCTACTTCGGCGGCCAAATCGCGCGTGCGGGAATGGCAAATCGTCACGGTGAGGTGTCGTTCTAAAAGCAACAGGGCAACCGGCTTGCCGACGATGTTGGAACGCCCAACCACCACGGCGTGGAGCCCTTTCAGCTGCAAACCGCATTCATCTAGTAAACGCATAATCCCCTTTGGCGTACACGGCACCGGAGCTTTACGCCCCTGCATCAAGGCGCCTTGGTTGAAGGGATGAAACCCATCCGCATCTTTGTTTGGGTCAATCGCAGCAAGTATTTCGTTTTCGTCGTAATCGCAGCCTTTGGGCAAAGGCAATTGCACCAAAATCCCATGCACGGATGGATCGGCATTGAGTTGCGCAATTAATCTAAGGAGCGCCGTTTGCCCGTAGGCTTTGTCGAGCTCGTGATGGATGTTCGTCATGCCGACTTTTTCACAGGCACGTCGTTTGTTGCGCACATAAATATGCGAAGCGGGATCATGACCAACCAAAATTGTGGCCAAGCCGGGCGCGGGCAGGCCGGTGGCCATTTTTTCCGCCACCTCTCGTTGGAGAGTTGTGAGGATTTGCTCGGCAAGGGCTTTGCCATCGAGCAGACGGGCTGAGGTGACGGGTAGGTCCATGAGAGCCGACGGGCTAGAATGACTAGATTGTAGAAGCATGATGCATCTCACTCCACTGGTTAAACGCTTGCTCATTCTGTGGGCCACACTTTGGGTGCTGGGCTTCCTCACCGGAGGTGCCACCGGCGGCCTGCAGAGATGGTTCGATCTTGATCCAAGAGGTATTTCTAGCTTTGATTTTTTGAGCTTGCCGGGCATCTTTGGCTATGTCCTCATCCACTCGCAATTATCAATTTTCCACCTTCTGGTGAATGGCTATATGTTTGCTCTGTTCGCGCCTGAAATAGAACGGGTTTTCCCAGGCGAACGTTTCTTGAGGTTACTTGGCAAAGCTTGCCTCGCTGGGGCAGCAAGCACTCTGATTCTGTATTGGTTGATGCCGCACACCTTCGACGCGCCCGTCATCGGCGGATCTGGATTGGTTTCGGCGGTGTTCGCCGCTTCCGCCGCTCTGTACCCGGAGCGCCTACTCAACCTTCTTTTCCTGCGTTTGCGCCTGATTACTTTTTTCCTCTTTCTGACGGGATTAGATCTGTTATTCTTCTTCGGCAACCTGCTTGGCCGGGCAGATGGCGTCGCCCACCATGTGCACTTGGCCGGAGCGCTGGTGGGATGGATGGCCGTGGGCGGTTTCCAGCGTTTTGATGGCCCGTGGCGCACCTGGATAGAAAAAGCTAACCGCAGGAAGGCTGCCAAACAACAGCGCCAAAACCAGGATTTAGAAGCCGAATTAGATCGAATTCTTGCCAAAATTAGCCGCGACGGCTTACCCAGCCTCACCGCTGCAGAACGGCGTTTTCTTGAGCACCGTTCTAAACGCTAGCCATGCCGATAGTGGTAGACTAAGCGCATGGTTTTGTCCGCTCTGATTCTCTGCCTGCCAATGGTTTTGGCGGCACCGCAGGATCCCGCTCGGGCTGCTGAGTTTTCTCAGCGGCTGATGGAGGCTGCTGAAGTTTCCGACACCAAAGCGATGTCTGTTGCGCTCATGAAATTTACTGAGGATGGCATTTTGCTGTTCTTGGCCAAAGCAGACGTGCGCTCCCTTTCGAGCGAAGAAGAAATCAACGATTGGGTGGACGCCTTCGTCGCCGCGTGGGAAGTCACTTATCACACCGATTTTGCGCGCAACTATGATCGTTATTTGCAACGTCTTTCGGAAAAAAAACGTGCCTTCCGCTACGAGCTGTTGAGTAAAAACTATCCCGAGCTCAATCGCCAGCACCTCGCTGCACTCGCCAACGAAGACATGGCTTGGGAGAACTTGCGCACCAATGCCGTTGCTACCGCAGAAGCAATCGATAGCGTGGATGACCTTTACTATGGCGCGCTCGCCTGGAATATTGTCGGCAACCTTTACCATCCGGACTATCACGAAGAAGGATCCGATGCGGTGAAATCCCTGGAAGCCTATGCCAAATCTATCAAGGCTCGCGAAAGACTCGGCTTGACTACCGACCATTTCTACGGCAATGTCAGCAAGACTCTTGCTGGCTTACGAGCTGCCACCGGGATTGTCGATCCAGATGCTCCAGAAGATACCTCTCTGCCGAAAGTCCCACGTGAACAGATTCTGCCTCTAGAAGGTGGAGTGGCCTCTGAGGCAAAATTTGAGGTTCATTTTGAAGCGAAACCTGGGGCGATTGAGCATGGTTCGGATCTCGCCGATGAAGACCACTTCAACTGGTTCCGCGGTAGTTTGCCGAAACCAGGCGAGCAGCTCATCGTGGGCGGCTTCAATCCTCAAGTCAACATCATTCGCATCGGTGAGACCAAATATAAACTTGAAGCCGGGGCTGGCGAAACCGAAGAGTTTCGTCTCACCGAAAAGCCCAAAATGTATGCGGTGGATCGCATGTACAGCGACGGCATTGTGCGTCCATTGATGCTCGAGATGTGTACGGGCACGTCGGGTGATGTATACCAAGGCATCACCATGAACCTGAAGCCCGACGAAAATGGTGGGCCGCTTTTCTTCCGTTCTTTGGCAACCCTCACTGCCGATACGGATTTCGGTTTGCTGACTATTTATGATACCAATGGCGACGGCAAGTTTGGCTGCGAAGAACTTGCCTTGGTTGGCGCGGAGGGTTTGATGGATCAAACCTTTATGTATCGCACCGATGCCATCACCCTTGGCAGAATGAAACGCTCGCTGCCATTCAGCCGCTTCTTTCCGGATAGCAAGGGCAACTGGTATGAATTAGCTATCGACAACTACGATGCTCCCTACAGCGTCACTCTCACTCCAGTGCAACCCAAGCTTGGCCGCTTATCGGTAGATTTTCCTGGCATCAAAAAAATCGATCTCAATAGTCTTTTACTGGAGAGTCGTTCCTCTGCCACCAAAGGAATGGTTTTGGATCTTGCAACCATGCGTGGCCAAAACTTGATGGTACCCATTGGGCGCTACCAGGTTATGCAAGCACGATTTGCAGGTGATGGGGGCCAAGAAATGATGGTTTTAATGGATACCGTCAAGCCCTATTTCGTCGATATCGTCGAGGAAACTACCGAACCGCCCACCATTGAGCTGGGGGCACCCTTCACTCTGCAAGCCTCATTTGTGCTCGCTGGAGGCACAGCCACCATTGACGGCCTTTCGCTGCACATTCGGGGCCGCCATGACGAACGTTATATGCGTCTCATTGGCGAACCGTTGTTTGGGGTTGAGGTGAGTGTGAAGGGCTCCAAAGGAGCCATCATGGCTTTACCGAACGCCGAAGAAGCGGCAGCAGAATGGAAGCATTTGTTCTACCCGATGAGTGCGACGGTTGAGATTAAAAGTGGCCGTAAGCCTGAAATCACTTTGTCGGTTAAAAAGCACCCCTGGTTTGGAAAGCTGAGCAACGTCATTGGTAACTAACCGGCCAGTTGGTCAGCGCATGTCCCCGAAGCCTTCATAAAAACTCACTGTGCTTGATTCAAAATGGGTCCGCGAACACGCGGCCGAAGTTCGTGATGCTGCTGTGCGCAAGCGTCTTGATGCCACTGTTGTGGATTCCTTTCTTGAAAAGGATCAACTGCATCGCGAGTTGTTGTTGCAAGTAGAAAACTTGCGCGCCGCATTAAAAGACTCTTCCAAAGTGCTCGGTAAGTTGTCTCCGGAACAACGCGAAAAAAACCTGAGCGCCCAGCGTGCTTCGAAAACCAAACTAAAGGATTTGGAGCAGCAGGAACAGCTTTTGCGCAGCGAAGTCCAAGCCCTGGCCATGCTTTTGCCGATGCCTCCAGCCGCCGATGTTCCCGACGGCAAAGACGACAGCCAAAATGTCGAGGTAGCCCGCGTCGGCGAAATTCCGCAGTTCGATTTCCAGGTATTGAGCCATGATGATCTCGGTGAAAAATTAGGCATCATTGATATCAAGCGCGGCGTCAAGCTGGCCGGTTCGCGTAACTATTTGCTGCTTGGCGATGCTGCCCGCTTAGAACGTGCCGCCTTGCAATTCGCTTTGGATCATATGCTGCAGCGCGGTTTTGAAATGGTGTCGGTGCCTACTCTAGTCAAACGCGAGTGTATGGAAGGCACTGGATACTTCCCGGGGGGCGAAGAGCAAGCCTACCTTGCCGAACGTGATGATTTGGCGTTGGTTGGCACCGCAGAAGTTCCACTTACTTCGATTCACTCCGGTGAAACTTTGGATTTTGAGTGCCTGCCATTACGCCGCGTGGCTCTTTCCCCGTGCTACCGTCGCGAAGCCGGCACCTACGGCAAAGATACAAAAGGGCTCTACCGAGTACACCAATTCTGGAAGGTGGAACAAGTGGTGCTGGGCCCAGCATGTAAGGATTGGTCCCTGGAAGAGCACAAGATTATGCTCAAACATTCCTCCGATTTGATGGAAGCCCTCGAACTTCCGTACCGCGTGGTCAACGTATGCACTGGAGACCTCGGCCAAGGCCAGGTACAAAAATTTGATATCGAAACGTGGATGCCAAGTCGCAACGCTTATGGTGAAACGCACTCCGCTTCGCGTTTCCACGATTTCCAAACTAGGCGCCTCAACCTGCGTTATCGCCCCAAGGACGGTGGTAAACCACAGTTTTGTCACTCCCTAAATAACACCGTGATTGCCTCCCCACGCGTGCTGATTGCCTTACTCGAGAATCATCAACAAGCCGACGGCAGCGTGCGCATCCCGCAAGTGTTGTGGCCCTACATGGGTGGCCAGCAAGTGATTGGCGGCTAACTCGAGGCACACCAAAGAAGCTGTTGCGTGACGCAGGCTAACCGCCGCGCGTGCTACCGCTAGCGCCATCGCCGCTGCCGACGCTACTGCCCCCAGCACTTTCATCGAGACCTTCGGTGGCTCCATCCTTGGCCGCGGTTCCGGCAGCAGCATCAGCAGCGCCTGCCGCTTCATCTGCCGCGGCACCGGGTTGCGTGGAGTAAATCCGATTGCGAAAGCGGAAGCGCGTACGTTCTGGGAAATGAAAGACTTCGTTGAATTCCAAGCGTGCACGATTTGCACCAAGGATATTCAAACTTTCCAGGGACCTACGCGGTTGCACTTCGAGCTCCAGAAAAATATCAATCGCGAAGGGTAGTGTCTGGCGGATTTCAGAATCCCAGTCATCAATCCACAGCGGGTTGACATCGGGTTCTTTGGTGTAACGAATTTCCAAACTGACGATGCGGTCGTACAGCAAGGTGTATGTTCCGTCGCGGAAGGGCTCATCATCGACTAAGGGGTCTTCGCGGCGGTAAAGCTCCATAAAATCATCGCGTAAAGGATTTGCGCGCAATCGATAACCTACCTCATTGATGGGGGCGAAGACCTCGCGCTCAATCCCCGGCACGGACACAGGAGTGCGGCCGCGGCTACACACAAGCATGTCCATTTGATCGGCCTCGGCACCTAACAGAGTGCGATTCACCCCCTTGAAAACTTTATACTCTTGGACATCATAGACGGCAATATTTTCCAGATCCTCACGCATCTGATCGATAATGCGCGGACCGTTGTTCTCGGTTTCCATAATGTTATGGATGGCATCGACGGCCAGGCGAGTTTGATCGACGGTCTGCATCACAGTAGCCATAATCATGGCCATAATCGCCAACGAAATCATGACTTCCAGTAAGGTGAAGCCGCGACTTTTCATTGCAGTTCCTCGGCGTCTAAATCAGGCCACAAAGCTCGATACAACTCGAAATCTTGGTAAACCGCCCAAGTGTCAATCAACGTTTCTAAGGTGAGGGAATCAAACTCTTCCCCGTCGCGAACGGAAGGGTAGGTGATGGTGAGAAAAACCCGTTCGAACTCCGGCTGCATCGAATCCTCATCGCGTTCATCTTCTGCATTACTAAGGAAACGGCGCCACACTTCTTCCGTTGGATCTTCACCTCCGGCAGCAAACTGGCTGCCATCCCCCAAACCAATGACATAAGTGAACTGCCCCTGGCCTTCTTCAGAAAAATCACCCTCATACCCATCATAGAGGTCTGGAATCATGCCGGCCTCAATCCTGCGCAACTGGGTTAGGCCCAATCGCGAAGCAATCGAAACCAAGCGTGCATTGGCAGCTTTATCCAAAGCACCCGCACGTGCTTGCATGACAAAAGTAAAAATGATGGCCAGCAACGCCACCGAGGCCATGATTTCTAGCAGGGTAAAGCCAGAGCGTGGAGGCGGTTTAGAAATCATTCTCACCCAGTAACTGTGGCTCAATATGCCCCTGAAACACACTCGCAATGCCAGTCAGGGCCAACACGCGCACCGTCATTTCAAAATCTTGATTTTCTGAGCTAGCAGAACCTTTTAAGTAGATGTAGACCTCGCGGGAAGTTCCGAGCGGGTTGTAAGTCAAGGCATACTTGCCTTCCGAGATGAGCGCACCACGCGTATCAATCAACCCCTGCAAATAGGTTCCATGTTCGAAATAGTGCCAGGTCAAATATTCCCGGTCTTCGGGATCGCGAACAATTTTGCCATCCTGATCAAAGGGTACTCGAATGGCATAACGTTGCTCCTCAAAATCAAAAACCACGTCGTATTCTTGCGATTTTGCAATCGATTGAATCCGCGCAAAATCCATTTGCGCCAGCAACTCACGCGCCGCAGCTTCCGTACGCGTGGAGGGCAACATGCCATCCAATTGAACCATCGCAATGCTAGCGACCATGCCAATGATAATTACCACCGCGGTAATTTCAATCAGCGTGAAGCCGGCATTGCGTTTGCTTTTCATGTGATCCGATGAAAGGGTGAGCTCTATCTCTTGCTCGCCACCGTCTCAGTAGTGATGTCCGCGTTTTCATTTTCGCCACCAGGTTCGCCATCGGCCCCTAAGCAGGTGATGAACGGCTTTCCTTCCACGAGTTCATACTCGTACTCATTCTTCCACGGATCCAGTGGAATTAAACGCAGGAAAGGCTCACCAGTTTCTGCACTAGGCTCAGTAAGATCCTCAAGGCTTTCGGGGTAACGATTGGTGCCACCGCTGAGTTTGTAATTGTCACAAGCCATATGAAAGGACTGAATTTGCTGACCAGCGATTTTCATTTGGCTGGAAAACAAAGCGTTCCAAATGTTGGGGCCGACCATGCTGACGACCAGTCCAATAATCAGAACGACCACCATGATTTCGATTAAGGTAAAGCCGTTCCGCCCAAGTTTTAAGGTTTTGTTTTTCATGATTAGAAGTTCTGAGTCATCTGCATGACCGGCCAAAGAATGGCAAGGATGATGAAGCCGACCATCACGGCCAGCACGAGAATGAGAATCGGCTCAATCAGGGAAGTGAGTTTGGCCGTTGAAATTTCTACCTCTTCTTGGTAAGTATCACCAATTTGGCTCATCATGGCATCCAGCTCGCCAGATTGTTCGCCGACTGCAATCATATAGCCTAGCAGAGGAGGAAAAACGCCGGACTCTTTGATCGGACCGGCAATATC
>CALFOT010000111.1 GCA_937919925.1 uncultured bacterium
GGCGCGTGATATCGCCCGCCCCGGACCAATTCGCAAATGGAACCAGCAGCGGATTCAGCCAGCGCCAAGCACCTTGCAAGGGCCGCGTATCCACCACCACAAAACGGCAACCGGGGCGTTGCAAAGATTGCGCCTGGGCAAAAAATGCGCGCCATTGTGGAGTGATGGCAAGCACATAACTGCACAGGATGGCGTCGGCAGCGGGTAGTTGTGTGGCCACTGTGCTGGCGAGCAAATCTGCAGCAAGGAAGTGCACGTTGTGAAGGCCCTGGCGTTCACAACGACGGCGCGCGCGCTGCAGCATGGCATCGGTGGCATCGAGGGCGAGTACTTGGCCGCTTGGGCCGACGGCCTTGGATAATCCGGGCAAGCTGAGGCCGGTGCCGCAGCCCAGATCGAGCACGGTGGCGCCAGGGGTAAGCTCCAGCATTTGCACCGCGTAGCGCCGCGGCCGTACATACAGCGGCCCGCACAGCCAATCGTAAATGGGTGCGATTTTGCGGTACCACGCGGTGGTGCGCGCCATGGATGGTAAGGCAACCATACGCCGAGAGCTTAGACTATGGCATGCTGCAATGCACCGATTTGCTGGAAAGCCATAACGAGTTAACAGCGCGGTTGCGCGCTTTTTTATTGGCGGTCGTGGTTGGCGATTTGCCTCTAGCGCGCCAAGGATTGATTTCCTTTGCCGCCTTACTCGAAGCGCATAGCCTTGCCGAAGATCAAATTCTGTTGCCAGCCTTCACAGATTTAGGCTTAGAAACGAACGGTTGCAGTTTGGATATTTTACAAAAAGAGCATCGTAAGTTGCGGCGCTTGCTTGCCGAAGCACGTCAGCGTGTTTTTGCAGACGGAGTGAAACTCACTCCCGCGATGCGTTTATTGTGGATTGAAGATACCCGTTTGCTTAAGGAAGTTTTGGACCACCACGATGTCCGCGAACGTGCCGCTTTCCATCCAGCCTTCGATAGCGCGTTAGAGCAAGCAGAGGCTGCTGCACTTGCCGGTGAAACGCAGGCTTTAGAGCACAAGTTGGAAGCGCAGTTGTTGGCGCAATACTCTGCCGAATACGCTCTCTAAATCTGCGCGCCGCCTCAGGGGTGCTGTTGATCCAACCACTGCAGAGCGGCTTCGCGATCCGCCAGTACACCATCGAGTTGCAAATCAAAAGCACGCGCCAGAACTTCGCCGACGGCGCGACCGCGACTCCAGCCACGCTCCAACAAATCGGCGCCGCGCAAATAATTGACTGGCCCTTGCTCGCGCACGCCAATATTTTCGGCGCGGTCGAGTAGCCAAACTTCTGGTTGCCACGGCAACGGAATCTCTTCCCGACGGCCGGCAGCATCGGCCCACGCCACGCGGCATAATGCGGCAAGATCCACCCGCTGGGCAAGGCGTCGGATGGCGGCATCAGAAACTTGATCACGCGCAAAAAATAATTGTGACGGCCGCAAATGCTCTTTCACCAGCGCCACCACGGGAGCAACCACATCTTTCTGGCCATTCAGACGTTCCAACAAACTGCGCGTAGGCCACTCCCCCTCGCAATCGTGGTTGGGGCAGCGCCAACGACCACGTTCGAAGTTCGTGTGATTCGCTTTGCCTAAGTCGTGGCATAAAACTGCCAGCATCTCAATCCATGGATGGACCATTTCCGTGCGGCGCGCCACTGCCGCATTCAAACAGTAAGCCGTATGTTGCAAAACATCGCCCTCTGGGTGCCACACCGGATCTTGCGGCACCCCCCGCAAAGCCAACAACTCGGGAAAGAAACGTAAGGCTCCGCATAATTCGAGAGCAAGCAAACCGGTGCCCGGATAGGGCGCGGCAAGGATGTACTGCCACTCCCCTGCGACGCGTTCGCGTGGCAACTCAGATAAATCTAGGGTGCGGCACAATGCGGAAGTCTGGGGATGAATGCGCCAATCAAAGCGTGCGGCAAAACGCGCCGCGCGCAACACGCGTAGCGGGTCTTCGGCAAAAGCAGAAGAAACATGGCGCAATAAACCACGCCGCAAATCGGCCAAACCATCAAATGGATCCATCAACTCGCCAGTGAGGGGATCCTCCAACATGGCGTTGACGGTGAAATCACGACGTCGGCAGGCGTCTTTGAACTCCATACAAGGGTCTGCCGTGACTTCAAAGCCACGATGACCTGGGCCTGTTTTAGATTCGCTGCGAGGCAAAGAGAGTTCGGCAACGCCGCGCTCCGTACTGACATGCAAAACCGCAAACTGCTGCCCCACAAGGTTGGTGTGGCCAAACTTCTGACCAAGGTTTTGCACAACCTCTGCTGACAAACCATAGACCTCCATATCGAGGTCCTTGGCCGGTAATCCAAGTTGGCGATCTCGCACGCACCCACCCACCATCAAAGCGCGACCGCCGGCCTGGCGCGCGGCAGCGGCAATATCAACGGCGAGGGCGAGCAAGCTCATGGGTTGATAATATAGTCGCATGGGCGATCGCATGACGGTGGCACTAGACGTGCGCTGTCTAGAGCAACCATTCTCCTCCTACGCGCGCGTGATTCGGTTGATTCGCTCCGCCGCAAACGCTGTGGACCTGGAGTTGAAAGAATGGCGTGAAGGTGCCTCTGGTACGGATGTATTGTGGACCCCAGACCCCACTCTACCGCCAGTAACCGACCAACCGCGCTTGTGGATTACCGTTCAAGATTTGAACCCCATGCTGCCGGATGGGCGCCCCGCTTGGTCCCGTTATCGCCGCGCGCGCCGTTACCGCAAGTTAATCGACACCATTGATCGAGCGGCATGGCGTCTTGCAGTGCCCTCTTTGGCTACGGCGAAATCTTTGCAACAGCACTTTCCGAAACTACAAACACCGCTGGTGCAGATTCCATGGTTTCCTGCTCCTGAATTTCAGCTGGACGAATCCTTGTGCCCCAATAAATCGCTGCCGAAGCGCGGATACGTGCTCTATGTTGGCGCTCTACGTCAACATAAAAACTGGCCTCTGGTGCTTCAAGTTTACGCCGCTTTGCCAGCAGCTTTACGCGCTCAACATGCTTTGGTGATGGTTGGCAGTGGCCATCGTTCTGGAAAACAAGCGCGAGTGATGGCCGCGCAGTTAGGCATAGCGTCGAATGTCCATTGGCTCGAGGGCCTAGCCGACGCCGACTTACCAGCGCTATATCAACAAGCCGGAGTGTTCCTCTTTCCATCCTTGTTGGAGGGCTTTGGTTTGCCGCCTTTGGAGGCGCAAGCTTGTGGCACTCCGGTGATTGCTGCAGCAACCAGTTCCTTGCCAGAAGTGCTCGCAGACTCAGCCACCCTATTGAACCCCCATGATGCAGAAGCTTGGGTGAGGGCCACCCAGTTATTACTCAGCGATTCTTCTGCTGCAGCAACAGCACGGGAAGCCGGCCTACGCAATGTGACCCGCTACACTCCGACATTTACCGGCGAGGCGATTTTATCCGTCTTGGCAGAAATTGATGAGTAGCAGCTGCAGCAGTGCCCGCGGCATTTGCATCCTCTGACTACTCGCTACAGCCCATTTTCGGCGCCGCATTTAAATCTTCACTAGTGGTGCGATGGGCCCCGGCCAATCCAGCTCCGACGCAGGCTGCCATCATTGCTGTCAAGCGCGA
>CALFOT010000112.1 GCA_937919925.1 uncultured bacterium
ATTTGTGGATAAATGTCCGTTTTCTCTCCAAATTTGCGAAACCCGGTTGGAGTACAGCGCTAGGATGCGGCGGTAATACAGACTTCTGGATGCTGCAATGCGGACAAAAACTCAAGATAAGACAGTTTCGAGCTCCCTCGTCAAGGCTCTCGATCTCATCACCAGCCTCGTCGCTCACCCCGGCGGACTGAGCTACCTGCAACTTTCCGAGCAGGGCACGATGCCGCGCACCACCGTGCGGCGGATTGTGCAAACTTTGGTTGGCTACGGTTTAGTCATCCATGAAAATGGCGTCGTCAAACTCACCGAGCATTTTCATTCGTGGGCTGCACCGGATTGGAACAGTCTTATGCGGCGTCGTTATCGCCCGGTATTGGAGCGCGTTTCTAGGGAGGTGAATGAACTGGTGCTCGTCGGCGCCATGTCCGGCGATTCCGTCGAGCACATTGATTTCATTGAGGCCGATCACTTGGTGCAAGTGGCACCCGCGCTCACCTGGCGCCTCGATGCACGCCAAACAGCCATGGGCAAGTTGTGTATTAGCCGGCGTCGCGATTTGATGGCCACTATCACGAATCCAGAAGAACGCAGCGAGCTCGACCGCATCAAACGCACCGGCATATCCTGGAATCGTGGCGTTTCCGATCCTGGCGCCATCAGCGTGGCCGTTTCAGGTTTTAGTAGCAAGCCAACGGAACCCGTCATTGCTGTGGCTTGGCCGAAGCAACGCTTTAGTGAAGAATCGGCCGAACGAGCCATTCTTGCCATTCAGCGTGCCGTCGCCGCCGAGAAGGAAAATCCGACCATCATGGGCAGTTTTCACTAGCCGCATGCATTGTCTTGCGCCTTGCTTGTTGGCGGTTGCTCTTTCTTGTTCCCAGGCTGTGCCAGTGGTTGCGCCAGCCCCGTATGGTGTGGTGCCAAGCGCGCGGCAGTTGCGCTGGCATGAACTGGAGTTCTACGGTTTCGTGCACTTCACGATGAACACCTTCACCGATTTGGAGTGGGGCTATGGCGATGAAGACCTGGGGTTATTTCAGCCCACCGATTTCAGCGCGGAGCAAATTGTTAGCGTGGCCAAGATGGCGGGCATGAAGGGTTTGATACTCACTTGTAAGCATCACGACGGCTTCTGTTTATGGCCTTCCGCATTCACTCAGCACTCGGTGAAGAATACGCCGTGGAAAGCTGGCCAAGGCGATATGGTGCGGGAATTCGCAGATGCCTGCAAAGCGCAGGGTTTACTCTTTGGTGTCTACTTATCACCTTGGGATCGGAATCACGCGGATTACGGAAAACCGGCGTACGTGGCGTATTACCGCCAGCAGTTGCGTGAGTTACTCAGCAACTATGGGCCGATTTTTGAAGTTTGGTGGGATGGCGCCAACGGCGGCGATGGTTACTACGCTGGTGCGCGGGAAAGTCGCACTATCGAACGTGGCACCTACTATGATTGGGATCGCACCGCCGCGTTGGTGCGTGAGCTGCAACCAGATGCGGTGATTTTTTCCGACGCCGGCCCCGATGTGCGCTGGATTGGCAATGAACACGGGGTTGCCGGAGATTCGTGTTGGGCAACCTACACCCCCGTCGTGCGCGAAGGCGAAACCAAAGTTGGTCCTGGAACCACTCAATCAGAATTGGGTAACGAAGGTCACCGCAACGGCGCGTTTTGGTTGCCTGGAGAGGCCGACGTTTCGATTCGGCCAGGTTGGTTTTATCATGCAACGCAGGATGACCAAGTGCGGAGTGCTGCAAACTTGCTCGATCTTTATTATCAATCCGTGGGGCGCGGCTCCTCTTTTTTGCTGAACCTGCCGCCCGATCGGCGCGGCCGCATTCACGAAAATGACATCGCATCACTGAGCGAATTCCAGCGTGTCCTGAAGGAAACCTTTGCTACGAATCTTGCCGTCGGCGCGCAACTCACGGCATCCAATGTGCGTGGCAACAGTGAAAATTTCGCCACCGCACAGCTAATCGATGGCAATCGCTCTACTTTCTGGTGCACTGAGGATGATCTCACTACCGCGGAACTTATCGTGAGCCTTCCTCAAGTGACTGCTTTCAACGTGGTGGATTTTCGCGAATACCTGCCGCTCGGTCAACGCGTCACAACCTGGGCGCTCGACAGTTGGCAAAGCGGAGTTTGGGTGGAGTTTGCAGCCGGTACCTCCATCGGCAATCGGCGCTTATGGCGCGGCGAAGAACTTCAAACATCCAAGGTCCGCTTGCGCCTCAATGGTGCCGCGTGCCCTGCAATCAGCGAGTTTGGTCTCTACGCAGAACCGCGGTAACCTACGCCGCCCCTTTCACCCTTGCTCACTTTGGCGCACTACTTCCTTGCCGCTGTCGCGATATCGCTGGCCCTCTGGGTGCCGCATGCCGCGCCACGCCCAACCACTCTCAAGCCGGTTTTATTCGCGGAATCCGCGCGCGTCCCGTTTGAGCTGGAAATCCCTGTTGCTCGAGAAAAGCCGTTTCAAGCCCTGTTGAGTTGCCAACAACCGCTCATCGATTTGCTTGGTGAGTTCACTATTGTGCAGCGTAAAAAAGATTTGCTGGTGCAAAATGACAGCATGCTCCGCCCCCTAAAAGCACGCGGTAATGGCCGACCGACAGTCTTGGAACTGCCTGTAGGCGAGCGCACGGTTGCGGTCTTGTTTTACACCAAGCAGGGTGAGTGGTTTGCTGCACCAGCAGCCATGGTTAGCGCGTCCACTCCTCTTGGCGTGCTCGAAATTCTCGACGCTGATTTGGATGGTGCTTTCGACGGCAAGCTGGATTTCCTCGCGTGGCGGCAGGGGCGTTTGCATCTGCAGGGCGCCGTGCCGTTGGTGTTTTCAGAAACCGGATTGCACAGTTTTGCCCTCGCGCAGGTGGGGAAGAAACTTCAAGTGGAGTTGTCAGCCGCACAATATCCGCCGGGCGTGGCACCCGCGGCCACTGCGGCGTGGTTGGTGGCCAACCAGTTACGCAATGGCATCGGCCTGGAGCCAGTACAAATGGATGTGAAGCGGGCCGCTGCGGCAGTGGCGCATTGTCACTATTTGCAGAGCAATGGCGAAGGCGGCGCGGGAAGCCTCAACGTTCATGAGGAACTGTCACACCTTCCAGGCTTTACCGAGGAAGGAAAAAATGCAGCGAGCGGCAACGTGTCTTGGAGCAGTGGCGGCCATGATCTTGGCAACCAACCCGCGCACGAATTCGCCACCCTTTTTCACCGCAGTGAGTTTCTTTATCCATCCCTGACTATGGGTGCAGGTGCTGAAGGAGAATACGGAGTCGTGTGGCTCGAAGATGCGCAGTTTGATACCGCACGTTGGTTGCAAGAAACCGGCATGGAAAGTAGTTGGGTGATGACTCCAGGCCCGGGTCAAACCGGCGTGCCGCAACGCGCTTTGCGTGATTCACCAGTTCCCGCCAGTGTGCCGAATTTTTACAGTCGCGATCGCGGTTATCCGGTGTCGGTGGCCTGTTCCTATTCCTACCGTCAGCTGAATCAAGTTAGCTTGCGTCTGTTTGATAGTGATGGCGTAGAAATCGAGGGATTTGCCATCACGATGTCAGATGCCGGCTTCACCAGCCAAGGATTTTCGGCAGACTATCTATTCGCGGCCAAATCCGCGCTGGCTTCTAACAGCATCTATCGCGCTGAGTTTCGTGCATTTTTAGAATCAGAAGAGCGGCAACTTAGTTTCAGCTGGACCTTTTCGACCGGGAAGTAGTTTTGGCCGGCTCTGCTAGGATGCTCCGATGCTCCTGACTGTCGCAACCGCTACTATTCTTTTTCTATTTCCAATCGCCCAAGAAGTTGGCGCCGATGAGGATAAGACTCACGCGCCTCCACCGGTGGCCATCGATGGCCTCACTGGGGTGCCGATTGATATCAGCACGCTGGTTGCGTCGGTAGTGTTTCATCTGGATACACGCACGGCTGTAGTCAACGCCGATTTAACCTTCGAGATGACGGCCGACGGTATGCCGGTTTTTGATTTACGCCAAGAGATTGTGAGTGGCACCCTCAACGGGGTAGAAATCAGCCCTGCGCAAATGGCCGCCCATGATTTAGGTCCAGCATCCGGCACGATTCGTATCCTCGAAGCAGAACTCAAAGCTGGTGCTACCCACACTCTACACCTGGAGTATGAGTTGCAAAAACCACAGTCTCCGCAAAGCATTGCGATTGGTTGGGGGAAAGGACGCTTGGACTGGGATTTCTTTTTCTCGGATCTCAACCAAGGGCGCTACATGGAGATGTGGTTTCCGTCGAACTTGATTTACGATCATTTTGGTTTTCAACTGGATCTCCAGCTTGAAGGAGCCCTTGCGCCTCACGAGATTGTCACCAATGCCACCGTGCAAAAACTCGGTGACTTTCATTGGCAGCTGAGCTTCCCGGCTCATTTCACCGCGTTTTCGCACATGTTGGTGGTGGTGCCGTCGGAAAAAATCGAGCGCAGTACCGCCACAGCCATCATGCCCGGCGGCAAAAAAATAAGCGTGGATGTTTGTCGCCTCAAGGACACCAATACCAGCAATAAGACCATTCATAAGCGTGTTGCCGAGGAAATGATTCGATTTAGCAAGAGCACTGGCGCGTGGCCTCATGGCAATCGCTGTACGGTTTTTGTTTGGTCGGGCGGCCGCTCGATGGAATACGACGGTGCCACCACCACTTCGATGGGGGCACTCAGTCATGAGTTGCATCACAGTTGGTATGGCCGCGGTGTGAAACCACGCAGTCAAAACGATGGCTGGTTCGATGAAGCTTGGACGACCTTCGCTGCCGACGGTTTCCGCATGAGCTCGGCGAAGCTTGGCGAAGAGGGGACCAAGCGCACCTTGTGTTCGGATAATCCGTGGAACCGCACAACCTCTGGTGATTCCTACCGGCCGGGTGGCGCGGCTTTCCATCGCATTGCTGATGCCATTGGCGAGAAGAAGCTTATGGGATTGATGGCCAAGTTTTTTGCTAAGTACCAACTGAAAACCGCCTCCACACAAGAAATGGAAGCCTTTCTATTTGAGGCCACCAAAAACCCTGCAGTGAAGCAGGTTTTTCATCGTTACATTTATGGTCTTGACGGCAGTTGGAAGGATTCTGACGCTAGCAAAAAGGAGTAAGCGACTCCATTGAAGCGCTCTTTTATTTGCACCTTCGTTGCTGTGGTTGGAAGCATGGCAGCGCCGGCACAAGAGCCTGCGCTACTGCGCCCGCATGGACACGTGCCAACGATTGCGAATGCGCCGCAAATCGATGGCGTGTTGCGCGAAGACGCCTGGGGGCAAGCTTTGCGCCTCAGCGATTTCACCGAGGTGAATCCCGACGAAGGGCAGCCCGCTGAGCCCGCCACAGAAATTTGGCTGATGCGGGATTCCAAGAACCTCTATTTGGCATTTGTTTGTTTTGAGCCCACCCCCGAAGGCATGGTGCTGCAGAATATTAAGCGCGATGCCTTTCTGAACGACGACGATCGTATCGAATTTGTTTTCGATACTTTCAGCGATGCCCAAAGCGGTTATTTTTTTCAGATCTCTGCCGCCGGTTCGCGTGGCGATGCGCAACTGGGCGCCAACGGCCGCCGTTTCAATAAACCGTGGAACGCTTTTTGGACTGGCAAAACCCAGATTCTCGCCGACCGTTGGGTTGCTGAAATCGCAATTCCGTTCGCCACCTTGGCATTCGGCGAGGGCGACGTTTGGCGCGCCAATTTCAATCGTTTCCGCGGCGCCAATCGCAGCACTTCTCGCTGGGCTTCGCCGCGCCGTGAACTATTTGTCGGTATGGTGAGTGAAGGTGGCGAGCTTTCGGGTTTCTCTGGCATTGAGCAGGGACATGGCTTGGAGTTTCGCCCTTACTTAAAAGCAAAGAACACCAATCCTTATCGATCGCCCTCAGTCTCCACCGGCGATGTGGGGGGTGAGATTTCGTGGAGTGTGACTCCCCAGCTGAAGGCGGCCATCACTTGGAACACGGATTTTGCGGAAACAGAGGTGGATGATCGTCAAGTAAACCTTTCGCGTTATCCACTATTTTTCCCGGAGAAGCGTGATTTCTTTCTGCAGGATGCCACCCTGTTTCAATTTGGAGAGGTAGGTTCCTTTGGCAGTGTTGGCTCTCACCTACAACCCTTCTTTAGTCGCCGCATTGGCCTTGCTGGTGGCTTGGAAGTGCCCCTGGACTCTGGTGTGCGTGTTGCCGGCCGCACCGCGCGCTGGGATCTTGGTTTCCTGGCGGTTCACCAAGGGGAATCAGGCTCGGCCGGCACTCCAGAGAATGATCTTTTTGTGTTTCGCCCGACGTACGCTCTTGGTGAAGGATTAGCTTTGGGCGGTATGCTCACTTCGGGTAATCCGGCCCGCACGGAGGGGAATACGGTAATTGGAGCAGATTTACGTTGGAGCACGGCATCGGCCTTACCCGGTAATTTCCATGTGAATGCTTTTCTTTCGCATAGCGACGACGAGTTCACCGCTACCCGCGGTCTTGGTTTCGGCGCACAGGCTGAGCTTGTCACCACCAACTGGAATTATCGTTTATCGATGATTGGTAGCCAGAGCGATTATCGTCCTGCCCTTGGTTTTGTGCGACGCAAAGGAGAAATGGAAACCGCGGCTTCGATCGCTTGGCTGCCACGCCCGAGCCGTGGGCCGATACGAAATTTTAGGTTTCGGTTGAGCCCGAGTTGGTGGACCGATCTTGATGCCACCACCGTCTCGTCCACGCTGCAAATTGACTTCCTCGGCATATTTTTTGATAGTGGCGAGGAAGTTCTTCTCAGCGCCAACGTGCAAAGCGATCACCCCGGCACTGCCTTTGGCATTGTCAACGGCGTCACCATTGCAGCAGGGGATTACGACTGGGTTGATTTCAATGCAAGCTTCCAGACCTCGAGTGGGCGCCCCCTTGCTGTTCGCACTTCGATGACGGTTGGCGATTGGTACGACGGCACCCTCAATCGATTTCGAACAGATTTAATTTGGCGTCCTGATGCGCGCATGCGCACGGAAGTTTCCTATCGCGAAGAACGCGGCAGTGTGACTGGCGGTGATTTCACCGTGCGTATCGAAAGTTTGGCGTTTGATTACTCCTTCTCCACCGGCCTATCCCTGGAAAATCTCATGCAATCGGATAACGCGAGCGACACGCTTGGTGTGCAATCCCGCTTGAGATGGCTGATTGCTGATGGCCGTGAGTTATTTTTGGTACTGAATGCTGGGTGGGTGGAGCGCGACCGTGGCTTGATTTCGCCACTTGGGCATGATTTTACCGCCAAGCTCGTTTACGCTTGGCGCTTCTAATGCAAATGCCTTCCTCGCGCACGCTGATTTACGTGGCCATCTTCTTGTTGGTGGTGTTGGTGAGCTGGGGAGTGCGCGAGGCGTGCCACCTACGTTTGGAGTTCGCCGAAGGCACCCCTTTGGCAGGAGAATGGTTTAGCGTCGACTCCGATGGTCTTTATCATCTGCGCCGCATCGCAAGGCACCGCGCCGAACCGGGTTTACCAGCAGCAACGGATCCCTTTTTGAACTACCCGAAAGGAGCGGTAGTGCCCTGGCCACCGTACTACACCATGGTTGCGTCGGCACTCCTTCCCGCTGCTGGTTCGCGCTTGGATTTAGAGCACGCAGCTGCGCAATTGCCATTGGTTTTTGCCCTGCTCACTTCGTTGCTTGCGGCATTTTGCGGCGCCTTACTCGCTGGCCGACGTGCTGCGCTCATGGCCGGTTTGTTGCACGCACTGAGTTATGGATCGGTGCACTACAGCACCCCAGGTGTGGCTGATCACCATGCGTGGGTTTCCCTGCTGGCCACGGCTCTACTGGTGTTGTTTGTCGTATGCGTGCAGCAACAGGTTTTTTCGCGCCCACGTTTCGCCGCATTTGTGGGCGCTTTGGCGGGCACCTTTGCAGGCCTCTTACTCGGCTCTTGGGTGGGAGCGGTGCTTTACATCTTGCCTTTACAACTAACACTTGGTTGGTGGCTGTGGATCAAACGTGACCAACGTTGGCTTGGCTTGGCGACCTTCGGACTTTTTTTCCATTTGTTCGCCGTGCTTGCTCTGGTGCCGGCGGTGTTAGCTAGCCCGTGGCGCTTCGAGCATCCGTGGATGGTGGTGAATCTTTCGTATTTTCATCTCGGTTGGCTGGGCCTAGGCGCGTTGATTTTCGTGCCCCCACTGTTTATGCCCTTTCAACCAGCACGCGCGCGCTACCCGCTGGTGGTTCTTTCTGTTGCGGTGGTGCTCAGCGCTCTCACGCTGCTGCTCGATGTTGGCCCCGGCCCCGGCATGCGCGCGGGTTTTGCGTGGGCTTCACGGGCAGATGAATTCATGTCGGGCATTGCAGAATCGGCACCTTTGTGGGGTGTAGATCATTTTCATTCAGGCGGTTTCCCGCGGTGGATTGGCTTTGGGGTGGTGTTTCTTCCCTTTGCCTTGTGGAAAATGTGGAAAAGTATTCAAAACGGCGCTCATGCCTTAGTGCCCATTTTTATCGCGGTGCCACTCTTGGTCATGCAAGCCTTCTTGCAGCGTCGTTTTGCGGATCCTCTCGCTGCGCCGCTGGCGATTTTGATTGCTTGGTGGTTGGTGCAAATGTGGCCACGGCTGCGTTTGCCACAGCGCAACTTTGGCTTGAGCCTTGCCCTTGCTGGATTTTTTGCGCTTGCTTTGCAAGCACCGACGGCCCTCTACGCGCTACAGCGCGCGGGCGTTTCGCGTATCGATGATCAACAATCAGCCGAGCGACTTTTATTCGAGTGGCTTGGGCAGCGGGAAGATGCGCCGCTGGGGAAACCGCCACGCGTGAGTCGGGGCGCAGTACTCGGCGCTTGGGATTTCGGCCATGTGATTGAATGGGCAGCGCAACGTCCCACCATTGCCACCAACTTCGGCACCTACATTGGCGTCGATAGCTTCCGCGATCCAGCATTGTTTTTCATGGCGGAAGATCCGCAAACGGCGGAGCAAATTTTGATTGATCGCGATGTGCGTTATGTCGTGACCACTGCGCGCTTCCCGTCGCTGTTGCCTACCTTCATCAAGGCGTTGCACGACGACCGCAAAATGGCGGATTATCAGGCACCCGCCAGCGGCGCAAAGAAGGGCGTGCAATTACTGCCGCGCTGGTTTGCCACTACCGGCGCGATGCTGTTTGACCTCGGCAACGATATGGATGGCCCCACTGGCCCAGCCAAAGCCATTGATTATTTGCGCTTGATATATATGTCGGAGTTGGTGCTTCCGGTTGCACCACAACTTGGAAGCCAGCAATCAGCGGGCCGCATCTGGGAGCACGTGCCTGGGGCACAATTGGTCTATAACACCGGCGTCGGCGTGGAGTTCCGCGTGGAAGTGCATTTTGAGCTGCGCAATGCCCACAACGAAATCGTGTTTGGGGGCAAATGGGTGAATAGTGCCCTGGCGAATGAATCAGGCTTTGCCAAAGTGCGTGTTCCGTATTGCAGTGGGCAGAACGGCAACATTTGGGTGACCTCCATCCTGTGGGGTAGCGACGGCCAGCTGGAAGCGCTGGAAATTCCGGAACAAGCGGTTTTGTCAGGCGATAGTATCGTGAAAATCCAATAGGATAGAGGGCATGGCTCCTCGCTCCCATGCAAGCTCGCCGGCCCAAGATGATTCTAGCGCTTTGAATGAACGCGAACGGGCCGCACATTTACTCGCGCGACTGGCGTATGGCCCACGCCCCGGGGAAACCAAACGCTTGATTGCGATGGGTGTGGAAAAGTGGCTGGAGGATCAACTGCAAGAACAGGATTCGCACGACCCGCGCTTAAAGACTTGGCTGAGTGAATACCAGACTTTGGGATTATCCGTTAAGGAATGCGCCGAGTTCACCTATACCCAACGCGTCGACAAAAAAACACCGAGTCAGGAAGAGCAACGCGCTGAGCGCATCAAGCGTAGAATCCCCTTGGATGAAGTGGTTTGGTCAACAGCACTGCGTGCCGTTTACAGCGATCGCCAAGCCACCGAGGTGATGGCCGAGTTTTGGCGTAACCATTTGAATGTAAGTTTTACCAAGGGGCAAAACATTTATTCGATGGTGCCCGATTACGAACGCAGTGTCATCCGTGATCAGGTGTGGGGTAGTTTCCCGGCAATGCTGGTAGCTTCTGCCACGCATCCGGCCATGCTCACCTATTTGGATAATCATTTATCGCGGCGTCCGCCGAGCAAACAGGAGCTGAAAGAAATTGAACGCCAGACAGAAAGGAAAACTGGCTCCAAGGAACGTGCGGTGGAGGCGGTGCAAATCGCAACGCAACGCGGCTTGAATGAAAACTACGCGCGCGAGTTGTTGGAGTTACACACTCTTGGGGTGGATAATTTCTACGCGCAAAATGATGTGATTGCCCTTGCAGAAATCCTCACTGGATGGACTATAGAAGGTGGGCGCAAAGGCTCGCAAGCATTCCATTTCAATGCGGCAATGCACGTGCCAGGGGATATCAAGCTACTGGGTAAGCGCTTTGCTGAAGATAAAGAAAAGGGCCCAGGTCAGGGCATGGAAGTTTTAGCGATGCTCGGAGCCCATAAAGGTACTGCAGATTTTATCGCCATGAAAATGGTGCGGTTTTTGGTGGCGGATGTGCCGCCCGCAAGTCTCGTGAAAGAAGTGGCCAAGACTTATCGCACTAGCAAAGGGAATCTCACAGCTATGCTGCGCACGATTGTCGATAGTGAAGAATTTTGGTCTCGGAAAAACTTTCGTACCAAATTTAAAACGCCCTATGAGTTCATCATCAGCGCGCTGCGCGTGACAGGTGCGGAGATTGATCGCCAAGCCTCGATAGGCAACTACCTCGCAGAAATGGGCCAGCCGATTTACCACTGCGATGATCCCACCGGCTACTACGACACCGCCGACGCCTGGCTTGATCCTGGCGTCATGGCCTTGCGTTGGCAGTTCGCTACCGATCTTGCGCTTGGCAAAGTACGTGGCGTGAAAATCCCCGAGACCTTCTTCGACCAAATTCCGTACGACGCGCCGCCGCGGTTGTGGGAGCATCATCTCACTACTTTGATTCTTCCCGGTGGTGCTGGCCCGCGCACGCGCGCCGCATTGGCTACGGTGACTTCTGAATATTTGGATCAGAAGGGCAAGCGCGTACCAAATTTAAATCAGATTGGACCTACTTTAGTCGGGCTGCTGCTCGGTTCTCCAGAGTTTCAACAACAGTAAAAGCCAAAATCATGAGTCCAACAAACCCTACTTCCCGACGTGATTTTTTGAAGCTCGCTGCCATCAGTGGCGTAGCTTTGCATAGCTCCAGTTTTGCAGCACAGTTGTTGGCAGCGCAGCCCGTCGGCCCGGGTTACTTAACACAGGAGGGCGCCAACCAGTCTTTGGTGGTCATTTTCTTGCGTGGTGGCGCCGATTTTATGAACATCGTGGTTCCTTACGGCGATCCTGATTACCCGGCGTTTCGGCCAACCTTGGCGATGAACTTGGATGCCGGTTTGATCAAGCTAGACAAGACTTTTGGGTTGCACCCAGCGATGGCGTCGTTGCAACCGCTATGGGGTGCAGGTCAGTTAGCGCCGATTGTGTGCGCGGGCTCGATGCACTCTACGCGGAGTCATTTTGATGCTCAAGATTGGATGGAGTTTGCGGCTCCCGGAGACCGCACAGTACGCCAAGGCTGGCTCAATCGTTATTTGGCGATTACCGAACCGCCCAAAGCCAAGGCCAGTGATTTCCGTGCACTGGGTATGCAGGAGTTGCTGCCGCGATCTTTGCGCGGCAACTATCCAGTGTTGGCGGTGCCGCGTTCGTTGACGAAGAAAAAAAGTTCAAGCACGCTGGATGCTTTCGAGCGTTTTTATGGCGAGGGTGGCACCGATATGGAAGGTGGTGCCGCCATGAGTGGGGAGCGGGAGGCAGATGCCGCTGGCGTAGTGGAGTCGGGGCGCATCACGATTGAAACCCTGCGGCGCTTGCAGGAAATCGTTGCCGCTAGCGATAAGAAAAGCGCCAGCCAATCCGTTTCCGGTTCCAGTTATCCGGACAGTACCTTTGCCAACCGCTTGAAACAAATCGCTTTGGTTTTGAAGGCTGGCGAAGGATTGGAAGTCAGCGGTCTAGATTACGGCGGCTGGGATGATCATTCTCAAGAGGGTACGGTGGATGGCAAAATGGCTACGCGCTTGCGCGATCTATCCAGCAGCCTCAGTGCTTTCTGTCAGGACCTTGGCCCGGCTCTGGCGCGCACCACCATTTTGGTGATGACGGAGTTCGGGCGTACGGTGAAAGAGAATGGCAATAACGGCACCGACCACGGGCATGGCAGCACCATGTTGGTGATGGGCGGCGGCGTCAAGGGGGGGCAAGTACATGGTGATTGGCGCGGCCTCAAACAGGATGCGCTTTACCAAGGGCGTGATTTAGCCGTCACCACAGATTTCCGGGATGTGTACAACGCAGTACTCGAAAACGCACTGGGTTTTGAACCCCCGAAAGACTTTTTCCCCGGTTACAAGCCGAACAAGATGAAGACTCTGTTCTAAATCAGAGCTTTCCTAAGCAAGCTTACTCGAATAACTCGGCAACACCGATGGCCGGATCTTTGGCGCTATTGGTTTGCGTCAGCGTGAAAATGAAGCGTCGTTGACCGCCTGGTGCAATGGCCGCATCAAAGCGCAAGCGCGGATCCGCAGCTCCTTGCGTATGCGGCAACCACTCCACCACCCACAGACCGCCTAGCAGTGGACCACTATCGAAGTTGCCCGCGGCGTTTGGCCTGACTACGACTTCCAGTTGCTCTTCGCTGTTGGTGAAGCGCACGACTCCGTAGCGAATCGGTGTGCCACCTGGTCGCCGCAGCTCGCCGGAGATACGCGCGCCAATTTTGAGCGCAAAATCGAAGTGCTGCGCTACCGGGGAGGGGATGAGTACCTGCAGCGGCTCCGCAGTAAAAAATCCCCGCGCAGAAGCCTCCAGTTGATACTTGCCTGCGGGTAACCATTTCACGGTGTAGTTGCCTTGCGCATCGGTGAGCCCATCGATGAGCGCCTTTTCTCGATTCGCCTCAGCAGGCCAACAGAGCACTTGGGCGGCCTCTAAAGGCAAACCGTCAGCAGCATGCACGGTGACGGTGAGGCCAAGAAAAGAGGCTGGCGGCTCCACCTTCACGCGCTTAAAAACATCTTCTATTTGGAGGGGGCCAGGTAGAGGCTTGGTGGTGCCTGGATCAGCTGGCAAAGGATACCGTGGGCCATCTTGGTTCGTCGCATTCCGTTCGCCAAGCGGTGGGCAGGCTACGGAACCGAAGAACACGAGCGCCACCAACAGGATGATGCCAGCGAGTGCAATCCGCGGAATATTTTTCAACCGAAGACCTTTTCTGGAACCGCAACAGTTGCGGTGACGGCCGTGCCATCGTACGGATCGATGGCTTGAATTTCCATGCCATCAATCGCAATGCGGCGTCTTAACATGCCCAAACCCACGGCGCGATTTTCTTTCGGCGACCACACCCAAGAAGTCACGCGCCCCATTTTGTGGCCTTCCGCATCGTGGAGTTCTGCGCCAAGCAAAGGCCGTGGAGGGCCTTCAAACTGCAATTTACACAGTTGCCGCGGCGATTCTCCATAGGTGTTGATTTTGGCGACGACTTCCTGCCCGGCATAACATCCCTTGGTTAGCGATGCGCGTTGCCATTCATTGCTCGCCGGCAGCGTGACATGTTGATCAAAATCAGAACCCCAACGTGGGCGCCCGTCTTCGACGCGCAAAATATCGAGCGCCACCCAACCACCGGGCACTGCGCCTTGGGCGCTAAGTTGATGCGCCAGCGGCACAATCTCTTCTTTCGGGCCGAGCAGTTCCGCGCAGGCAACCCCCCGATCGGGGCGCTGGATGAGAAGCACGGTCTCACCTTGAACACTCGCAAAGGCATGGGTGCTAGGGAACTCCAGATGTACCGCTGCCTGTGCGGTTGCGATTGCGTCGGGGCCCAACAGCAATAAACGCGTGGGTTCGGGAGTGAGCCATTCAATATCTTCGGCAAAGTGATAGAGCTCTATCTTTTCTAAAAAATTGGAGTAACACTCCGCGGGCAAATCAATCCCAATGCGTATTTCGTCCGCAGGGGCAGTAAGGCGAAACAGCAGCAAATCAGCCACCCAATGGCCTTTGCCATCCAGCATCGCCGACCACTGGCCTTCTCCGCTGGCGAGCTTCGAAAGATCCGAAGACAAAATACGCTGCAGGAAATCCACTAAATCGTGGCCGCGCATTTCAATCCACGCGCGATCGCCACCATCAGCGAGCATGACGGCCGTGCGTGCAGCTTCGTACTCTGGACCTGCGCCTGCAACCCGCAGGGGCAGACGAATGTGATCCATCTCAAGGAAGTCAGCACCCCATTCACGAAATGTTTTTTCGAGCGGAGTGGAGAGAATCTTCATGCTCCCATTCTAGGTTTTCGGCGCTTGGAAATGCGCAGCAACTACCGGAATCAACACTTTATCGGATAATAATGGCGCTCGGTGCACAGGAATCCAGGTGAGCGCATGCCAGCCTGCAGCTTCTAATTCCGCACGGATTTGGTGCGGCGACGGATTCGCTGGGGCCGCGGCACGCAACCCGACCCAATGGCGCAAATGACGCCCCCAAACCCGCAGAGTACGGCCGTGGCGGTAATCAATAATCGCGCCCAATCGGCAGACGCGATGCAACTCACGCAGAAAGGCAATACGCAGTTCCACATCGCGGACTAAATGCAAAAAGCGTACGCAAATCACCACGTCAACGCTGTGGTCGGCAAAGGGTAGGTGTGCCAAATCGGCGGCCAAATAAGTTGATTCGGGATATTTCCTCTGCGCTTCCAGGAGCATAGGTAGGGCTAAATCTGCACCTATCACCTGCATATTTTTATCGGCCCAGAGCTGTGAAAAGCGACCGGTACCGCATGGAATATCCAGCAAACTGCACGCTGCTTCCGCGCAATATTCTTCCAGGCAATTTAGCGCTTTCCGCAACGCGCGCGCTTTGCGGGCATCGCGCTTTGCACCCAAGGCACCCGCCCAGCGTTGATCGTAATCACGCGCCACCGATGACGATCGGTAAACCTCGAGCTTGGTCGGACGTGGTGGCTCCATACCAGGTAGATTATGCCGGTGCCTAGGGGCGCATCTCTGCGATATCCTCCACAACCATGCCAGCGTTTCACCCACTCCCGCAATTGCCGCCGCGCCCGCCGGCTGCGCACAAAGGTGACTGTGGGCGCGTGCTGGTCGTTGCCGGTTCCGCTGGCATGGCAGGGGCAGCCGCTTTAACCGCAACCGCGGCACTGCGGAGTGGCTGTGGTTATGTAGAAATCGTTTGCCCGAGCATCTTGCTGCCGGCACTGACGGAAGCGGTTCCTGCGGCGATGGTCCAAACGTGCGGCACCGCAGACCGCAAGCAACTGGGCTTGGAGGATGTCGGCATCATCCTGGAAGCTGCCGCGCGCGCAAATGCTGTGGTGATTGGCCCCGGTCTGGGCGCGCCCCATGGCGAGCCGTGGGTGCCGCGTCTGTTGCAGGAATTGCAGGGCGCTTATCCGGCGCTGCCAGTCCTTTTAGATGCAGATGGCTTGAACCACCTAGCTGCCGCGCGCGTTAATTTGAATATCTGCGGCGCCAATCTGATTCTCACTCCCCATCCCGGCGAGGCTGCGCGTTTACTGCATTGGCAAGCGGCCGCCATGGTGCAGGCCGATCGCGTGGCCACCATCACCGCGCTCACTGCCGCCAGTGCTGCCGTCGTCCTGCTCAAAGGTGCAGGTACTTTGGTGCAACAAATGGGGCAACCTTGTTGGCAAAATCACAGCGGCAACGCTGGCATGGCGACGGCCGGTAGCGGCGATGTCTTGAGTGGCCATATCGGCGCTTTGTTGGCCAGTGGTTTGCCGGTTTACGATGCCGCGCGGCTGGGCGCTTATTTGCATGGCCGCGCCGGAGATTTGTACGCCGCTGTTTGGGGGATGGATGGCTTGACGGCGACTGATTTAGCCCAGTGGTTATCCAAAGCGATGCAGGAGTGGCGCACGCATCCAAACGAGGTGCAGGCATGAAGTGGATGTTGTGTTGCTGCGTTGCTTGGTTGCCGTCGACGGTAATGTGGGCGCAAGCATCGAACGTGGATCTTGATGCCTGGATTCATGATGGTGTCGCCGGGCCGTTAGTGGTTGGTGCCGATGCCAACACCACCCTTGCCTGGCAGCTTGCACAGTTGCTTCCTGCGACTCACGGGATAGCGGCGCAAGTGCCTCCTACGGCAGCTATTCGGCAATCTGCGGTGAAAAGGGTGCTGCAATTTTGGGCCGCCGACGCCATCCCGCTGAGCTGGCAAGATGCCAGCTATGCACGTTTGCGCGGTCAAATCGATCAAACCGCGGCAACCCAAATCGCCGCAATGTTGCAACAGGAATCGGTGCCGCGCCGCACCGAGTTATTGAGTTTATTGCTGGAAGCTCCATTTGCAGAAGTGCGTTCGGTGCTGATTGATTTCACCCTGGAGGAAAGTAATCCCGCTGAGGATCGCGGGCGGGTCGTCGCCACCCTGCTGTTGCTGGATGGCCGCCGTGCGCTGCACGAGATTTTGCCAACGATTCGCCCAGACGCCGAACCACCTTATTTGCGGCGGTTGTTTGCGGCATGGCGGACTTGCATCACGCCGGAGGATTTGCCATTGCTGCAAAAACTCGCCATGGAAGCAGAAGGCTTCGTGGGACAGTTCGCGCTACAACTTTGGGCGATGCACGCACGCAATCCGGAAGCGCGCATGTTGATTTTTAAGCTTGCCAGCGGCACGGACTCAAGTTATCGCACCGCCACCATGGCAGCCTTAGCACGCGGTGGGCTAGATCCAGAAATTGGCGCAGCATGGGTGGCAGAATTGCAAGCTGGAGATCGCAACGCCCGCCGTTTGGCGCGCCGCTTCATTCCTGTGTTCGCCGGGGAACAAGCTCTCTTAGATGCTTACCAGCAGCGCGAGGCCGGCATGTCAGCCAATCAACGCAATCAGTGGATGCCCGATATTGCCCGTCTGTCGCTGCCCGCAGCAGCTCACATCGCGATGCAATGGCTGGTGGATGGCGGTTGGGCCAGCGGCGCTCCCGCGCGCAGTGTGGTGCGTTATTTAGCGCGCTCCGAGGAAGTGGATCCGTTGCTTGCCACCTTGCTGAGCATTGAAGATCTGCCCCAAGACATTCGTTTTCCTCTCGCCTTAGCACGCGGGCCTTACTCCGAAGATGCGCGCGTTTATCTACGCGCCGCATTGCCGCATTTCCTCCCCAGTGAGCAGAGTCAAGTGTTTCAAATGCTTGCTGATCACGGCGCTCTCACAGATTTATTGCTGATGCGCGATTTCGTGATGGATCCAGCAAAGCCCAGCAGCAGTCGGGTCGAGGGTATGCGCGCACTCGCCACGGTTGCCGAAGCGCGCGCCCTCATGGGACAGTGGCGCGATCCTCTGCCCGAGGATTATGAAATGCTCGCTACCCTGATGGAGTTGTTTTTGCTGAGTGAGCAAGCAGAGCTGCAGCAGTGGGCATTTTCTACCGCGCTCTCGCCGCCAGATTTTTTCGACGCCGACGAAAGGCGCGGCCTGCGCACTTTAACTTGGCGTGTGTTGGGCCAGCGCTGTGCCCCAGGAGATGCGGAGATCCTCGCTACAACCATTGCTACTCAGCTGCTCGCCCAGGAAAGTAGTACCTTGCCCGGCGAAGCTTGGAGCCAGTTGTTCCGGTTTGAGTCTAACTTTCCAGAGCTTGCAATGGCCCTGGCATCCTATCTGAGCTGCAGTCGCTCACAAGGCCTGCATTCCATGACTTTGCCGGCCGATTTTGACAGCCATGCCGTCGCCGCGGATGTTTTGGTGGTCGCGGCTTCCTACCTCGCAGAAGCCGCCCCGGAAACGGCCGCGGCCTGGTTCGCCGATCTCGCAAAGCGTCCGCTGCAACCGGAGGATTTATTGCGTGTTGCTGGTTTGAGCGCCAGCCGTCTGCCCGCCGGACCTGCCAGCAACGCTGCCTTGGAACAACTGCTTGCCAATCCGCAAGCGTTGCGAGCCTACCCGCGCGTGGTAGCCCAATCTTTTGCTCCGGTCGGCTTGGGTTGGGTGTTGCTGCATGATCGCCTCGCGGAGCAGCACTTGTTGGTGCAGGTGTTGCAAGGTCAACGCCCGTTGTTGGATTTGCAAGTCCTGCTTGGGGGCTGGGTAGAGGATGGAATCCTGGCAGCGGCGGCCAACTTTGCGCTGGAAACAGGCAGTGAGGAAGCAAAGCGCTTGGCGTTAAGCCTGCAGCAGCGTCGCACCGTACACCTGCCTCTTTCGGGGGAAATTCATGCCGCCGTCGCCAAACTGGCAGCAAGCCTCGGCGCGTTGGATTTGGCGCAAAAGGAAGGCGAAATTGTGCAGCGATTAACGCCGCGGGATAGCACAAGCTCGCCATAGATTGAACCTTATGGGCTGCTCTACGTTAACCTGAGCAAATGGCAAGGCTCCTCCTTACTGTCGCCGCTGGCGTGTTGGCCGCATTGGGTTTCCTCGCAGGGCCAGAAATCTTGGCATCTCAAGAACCGCAAGTTTTGCCGGCTCAAGAACCCGTGGCTGCGACAACTCAAGATCCGGTGGATCTTAGCTCCATTTATGCCGCCCTTGCGGCGCAGGGGGTCAAGGTGGATGCCGCCAAACAGCTCATCCGTATCGATGCCACCATCGCTCAACGAGTGGAGCCGCTCGAGTACTTGCTCGTGCTGCAACCCCAGGGCAAAGATCACGAGGCCATGTTCGCCTGCCAAAACATCTCCGCGGAGGCCCTCAACACCGCCATGTTATTGCTTGGCGTTGAAAAAGGCATCAATGGTGAATACACCGCCACTACGCCGCCACCCACGATGGAAGAGGTGCAAAATGGCGCCGCCCCTTATTCCTATGAGCCAGCCTCGGGCGATGGTTTTTATATTTACGCGGAGTGGCAGCGGCAAGTTGGCGACCACATCGAACGTTTCCGCTACCGTGCCGAAGATTTGGTGCTGAACATTCGCGATGAAACCACCTACCAGCGTGGTCGCTGGGTGTATCTTGGTTCGCGTTTTGTGCGCCCGCACAAAGACGCTGAGGAATTCTTCGCTGCACAAGGCGAGGGTAACTTAGTGAGCTTGGTGAACTTCTCACCGGCCAACCATCTTTTGACGGGCGCAGATCCATCGGCAGATAACCAGAACATTTGGTACCCGAATGTCTATATGCTGCCCGCCATCGGTTTCCCGGTGGAAATTGTTTTTAGCCGCCAACTTCTTGGCGACGGCCCCAACTAGTGCGAAAATTCAGGTCATGAACCCAGACCCCAACAAGACAGGTCTATTTCTGGTCGGCGTGCGTGGCGCCATCGGCACAACCGTGTTGCACGGCATCGAAGGTTTGCGTTCTGGCATGCCCCCCATTGGCATGGTCACGGCCGGCCCCGAATTCGCTGATTTAGATTGGGCGGATGTCGAGCGTTTTTTTGTGACGGGCTGGGATGTCGCGGGCAATGCCCATCGTTCCGCCGATGATCTTGCGCGCATTGGCGTGTTGCCAACGGATTTGGTCGAGCTGAGTGGGGGGCTGCGCGATCGTTTGGAAATGTCGATTGCTCCGGGTGTGCCAGAACCCGAAGATCGCCAGTTGGTTGATCCGCGCGCCGCGGCACGCTTGGATCTTTCTGCTGTGGAAATGGTGAAAGCCTTACGCGGCGACATTCGCGAATGGATGAGTGAGTTGCGCACGCGTAAAGCGGTGGTGATTTACCTCGCCTCGGCCGAGCGCTTTCGGGAGTTGCCGCAAGCATGGATGGATGCGACAGCCAATCCCATGAAGTTGCTCATCACTGCCCCGGACGATATTTCGCGCTCCATCCTGTATGCACTCGCTGCGATTGAAGAAGGTGTGCCGTTTGTGAATTTCACCCCGGCGCCGGGCGCGGCAGTACCTGCGGTGGCGGCCTATGCGCGGCGCAAAAATGTGCCGGTGCTGGGCAACGATGGCAAGACTGGTGAAACTCTGGTCAAAACTGCTTTGGCGCCAATGTTTCGTGACCGGCGTTTGCAGGTGATGGCATGGGAGGGCTACAACATGCTCGGCAATAAAGATGGCGCGGCGCTGGAAGATCCAGCGCGCAAACGCACCAAGGTTGCGAATAAAGATGGAGTGTTGCCCGCGATTTTGACGGAGAGTCCAGGTATGCATGTGGGTGTGCGGATTGATTTTGTGCCAAGTTTGCACGATTGGAAAACCGCCATGGATTATGTGCACTTCCAAGGCTTCCTTGGCGCCAAAATGAGTATGCAGTTCACTTGGCAAGGTAGTGATTCCGCGCTTGCAGCACCGCTGGTTTTGGATTTGGCGCGCTTGGCGCTGATGGCGCAAAGTCGTGGCGAAGGCGGCCCTTTGCATGCTGCCGCCGCATTTTTCAAGAAGCCACTCGAAGTGGAAGAGCATGATTTCCACCGGCAGATGGATCTGCTGCGCACGTGGTTAAGACCAGCGACCTAGATTTTGATTTGCCCGAGCGGTTGATTGCAAGTCATCCGCCAGCGACGCGCGCCGCCGCACGCTTGATGGTGGCGCATGCAAAGAGTGGCGCGCTGCAGTTCACGCAGTTCGCGGCGTTGCCACAGTTTTTGCGCGCAGGCGATCTGCTGGTGTTAAACGACACCCGCGTCTTGCCGGCCCGCTTGAAACTACACAAACTCACCGGCGGCGTGATTGAGGGTTTGTTCCTGTACGAAAATGCCGACGGCACCGCGCGTTGCATGATGTCCGGAGGGCGTCTGCGTGAAGGCGTAGAATTGGTCGCCGCAGAGCCGGCCGGGGAACGCACAGCGATATTGCGCTTGGTGCAAAAACGAGAACGCGGCGAATGGCAGGTTCAAAAGTTAAGCGCAGATTCCTGGATCACTTTATTAGAGCGGATTGGCTCCACACCTTTACCGCCGTACATTCGGCGTTTGCGCATCGCTGCGCGAGAGGCAGATGATTCCGTTGAAGACCGTGAGCGTTATCAAACATTGTGGGCGCAACAAAATGGTTCCGTCGCCGCGCCCACTGCCAGTTTGCATTTCGACGCGGACCTGTTGCAGCGCCTCGTGCAATTAGGGGTGCAGTTTGCGCACCTCACTTTGCATGTAGGCCAAGGCACTTTTTTGCCGGTTGATTGCGAGCGGCTGGAAGACCATCCCATGCACTCCGAGCGCTTTATCGTAGGCGCCGAGCTAGAGGAACAGTTGCGTTTGACCCGAGAACACGGTGGCCGCGTGATTGCTGTGGGCACGACCGTTTGCCGAGCACTCGAAGCGTGGGCGCGCGGCGATCGCGTACAAACCGAGCTGCTTATTCTACCGGGCTTTGAATTTCAAATCGTGGATGCTCTCATCACCAACTTTCACACTCCACGTTCCACCTTGTTGGCCCTAGTCGCTGGCGTGGCTCAAGCACAAGGTGCAGAAGATGGACTCGCTTTCGTCAAAACGGCATACGCCGCAGCCATTGCCGAAAACATGCGTTTCTATAGCTACGGCGATGCCTCGTTGTGGCTGCGAGATTAGCTCGCAGGCCGCGCTAAAGTAGCCGCCTGCTTGCGGAACATCGCGTAGTAGGTGGTTGGGATGACCACTAATGTGAAGGCGGTGGAGGCAAGCAGGCCGAAAATCAGCGCCCACGCTAGGCCCGAGAAGATGGGGTCGAAGGTGATGGGAATCGCGCCGATCGCGGTGGTGGCGGCCGTCAGCAGAATCGGACGCATCCGCACCAGGCCGGAATCCAGGATGGCGGTTTCGAGTTTGACCCCTTCCGCCACCGCGTTTTGAATGAACTCAATCAGCACAATGGCGTTGCGCACCACAATCCCACCGAGTGCAATCATGCCGATCATGGCGGTGGCGGTGAAGAACACCGGCGTGGCGTATCCACCGACGGGGCGATCGACCAGAATGTTCAATAACCAGAAGCCCGGCAGAATGCCGATGGCCGTGAGTGGAATCGCAGACATGATCAGCAGTGGCATCACCCAACTTGAGGTTTGAATGACCAGCAGCACAAAAATGCCGAGGAGTGCTGCGCCGAATGCTAAGCCTAAGTCGCGGAACACTCGGATGGTAACCTTCCATTCGCCTTCGCCAGCCCATTCAATCCAAGTATTGCCTAATTCGGGGCTATCATTTAAATCCGCTTGCAAAGCAAAGATGGCTTCGACGGGGGAGCGCCCAGCCATTTCACTGCGCACGAACACGACACGCTCTAAATTTTTATGGTAAATCGATGGCGACGTGCGGGTGCTTACAAATTTGCCGATTTCCGCAAGCTCCACAGCCTTGCCGGTGCTGCCCATTACCTTTAATCCTTGCAGGCTTGCTATACCAGTGCGATCCGTGCGTTGCAGTTGCACGCGAATCGGCAACGGCTGACGTTCGTAGTTGCTGTGCAAGAAAGCGGCTGCATCGTCGCCGAGTGCCAGCCGCAGAGTTGCGGTCACGCTATCGTTATCAATACCATGCAAAGCGGCCTTTTCGCGATCAAGAACGAACTCCCAATGTTCGCGGGGCGTATCCACGCTGTCATCTAAATCCACCACGCCTGGTTCCGTGTGCATGCGTTTGCTGACCACACCAGCGGCGTGAATCAGCTCCTCGTATTCTGCTCCCCGTTCGCCATAGACTTCCGCCACCACACTTGCGAGCACCGGCGGCCCGGGAGGAGATTCCACCAAGCTCAACACCGCTCCATGCGCATGGGCGATGGCTGACAGGCGATCGCGAATCCGTAAACCAATGTCGTGGCTTTGCATGGTGCGCTGCTCTTTGGCTGCCAAATTGATACGGATATCGCCAACATTGGAGGCGCTACGGAAGAAGTAGTGCCGCACCAAACCGTTGAAATAGATGGGGCCGTGGGTTCCGGTGAAAGTCGTGAAATTGACGATTTCTGGAATGCTGGCCAGCTCCGTTTCCAAATCACGCATGGCGGCATCGGTGTTTTCGAGGGAGGTACCCTCCGGCATATCAATCACCAACAACAGTTCATCTTTATTGTCAAAAGGAAGAATCTTCATCGGCACGCGGCCAGTCACTGCGAGCATTCCGGAGCCGCCGAGTAGCAACAAAATACCCACGAGTAAAGCCCAACGCTGCCGGCGCGACTTCAAAAACCCACTCATGGCTCTGCGGTACAAACGGTGGAAGGAAGGCTCCTTCACCTTTTTGCCTGCGGCGGGATCCTCTTGGACAGGCTGATTTCCACCATCGAGACCTTTTTTGCGCAGCAATTTGTAGGCAGCCCAAGGCACCACACTCAATGCTGCCACGGTAGAGAAAATTACGGTCAACGGAACCGTTCCCGCCATCGGCTCCATGTAGGGTCCCATCATGCCCGTGATGAAAAACATCGGCAGGAAGGAAACAATTACCGTCAAGGTGGACATAATCACGGGCGGTAAAACTTCGCCAACACCATCCAAAGTGGCTTTCTTGCCGTTACTGAGTTTTTTAAGAATGTGCCGCTGGATGTTGTCCACATTGGTGATGGGATCATCTACCACCAAGCCAAGCGTGAGGATGAGGGCAAACATCGTCACGCGGTTGATGGTGTAACCCAGCAGCATGTTGGTGAAAAGTGCCAGTGAAAAGGACACTGGAACGGCCAAGGCCACAATCAAGCCTTCGCGCCAACCCAAGAAAAACATCAACAACCCCACGACTGAAATCATCGCAAACAGCAGCGAAGACAGCAGTTCATCTACTTTGGCATCTGCAGTTTGGCCGTTATCCCGCGTGACGCGGACGAGAACCCCATCGGGAATGATGGTGCGTTTCAACTCCTCCATGCGCGCGCGTACAGCGGCTGCTACCGCAACAGCATTGGTGCCCTTTTTCTTCGAAACTGCGAGCGTGACGGAAGGAAAAGAACTGCCAGCCAAGTGCTCGGTATCGGCCGGGCCAAATCCAATCCTTGTGTAGCTGCTAGCTTCCGCAGGGCCAAAACTTACCGTCGCGACATCACGCAAATAAATCGGCGTTTGTTGGTAGACGCCCACCACTAAAGCACTCACATCTTCAACATCCGCTAAATATGGTCCGGCCACCACGGCAGTTTCCTGCCCACCACGGACAAAGTTGCCGGCGGAAACCGATGCGTCTGCAAGGCCGATGCTGCGATACAGCTGCAGCAGGGTGATGTTGTAGGCGGCAAGGGCTTCGGGATCCGGAGTGACACGAACCTCCGCGGTGCGTCCTCCAACCACCCGCGTTTTCGAGACATCCGCAACGCGATCGAGGTGGGCGCGCACTTCTTCGCCGATGCGCCGCAGTTCGAAATCATCGTAGGTATCTGAGTGCAGAGCCATAGTGACAATCGGCACATCGTCAATCTCTACCGGTTGGACCACCCAACCGCCAACGATGGCAGGCACCAAGTTAATCTGCGAGGAAACGCTGCTGTGAACCTTGATTAACGAGTCTTCGCGGTCTTCACCGACAAAAAAACGCACCGTAACTACCGCGCGATCACGCTGCGAGATGGAGTAAACATATTCCACCCCATCGATCTGCCATAAGGCGCGCTCGAGTGGCGCGGCGACGAGTTTTTCAATTTCCTCAGCACTGGCACCCGGTACTTCGACAAATACGTCGGCTACCGGCACGACAATCTGTGGTTCTTCTTCACGCGGCGTAAAAAATACCGCAGCCATGCCGAGTAGCAGTGCGGTAACACCGAGAAGCACCGCCAGGTGCCCCTCTAAGAATACCGCAACGATGCGTTTGATCATTGCGCCCAACCGATGGTTTGACCATCCGCTAAACCGGAGAGGATTTCAAGGAACCCACCTTCGATTTCCTTTCCCGAACGCACAAAACGCCGCTGCCAGCCGCCGTCCGTTTTTAACATGACGGTTTCAAGTTGACCTTCGCGCTGGAGTGCTGCCACTGGAACTACCGTGACTTGCAGCTCACCAGTTTGCAGCATCAATTTGCCATACATGCCGGCGCGCAACAACGGCGTGGCGGCAAGGCTAGCTTTGATGGTGAAACTGCGCGTAGTGGGATCGCCAGCTGGTTGCACTTCGTACACCATTGCGGGTACACGTATGGAAAGAGTAGGGAAGTCCACGAGTACGCGACTACCGAGTGGCAGCGCGGCAATTTTGCTCTCACGGATTGCGGCCACAAAATCTACCGGGCCACCACCGTGAATTTGTAGGATTGGCTGGCCCGGCAGGGCTAAATCCCCGGCGTCGGCCAAACGGGAGGCAATCACCCCACTCATCGGGCTTTTGACCACGGCGTAGCTGAGGAAAGTTTGCGCCTCAAGCAGAGCTTGGTTGGCCCTGGCGACGGCCGCTTGCGCTAACGAAGCCGCGGCGGTGGTTGCTTCTAATTGCTCTGGAGTTGCGGCTTCGCGGGCGAATAAACGCTCGCTACGATCTTTCGCTGCATTCGCTTGGGTGACTGCGGCGAGAGCAGCATCGACATTCGCCTGTGCTTGCGCGACCTGCGCTTGAAGCGTGCGGTCATCCATGCGGAACAACACCGTTTCAGCATCTACTTGCTGGCCGACGTCCACCAACATTTCCAATATGCGCCCGCTCATTTGTGCAGCAATCGAAACCGTTTTGGCAGGAGCCACGGTGCCCACAGCTTCATACCAAATTGGTTGGGAAAGCGTGGTTACAACAGCAGTTTGCTCGGCATGGAAAGCGTTTTGCGTTGCTGTGTTTGCATTTGGATCAATGGAATCGCTATCGCTGCAAGCCAGCGGTATCAAAGTGGCTGCGGCCATCCAGTAGCCAGCGAGGGGAAGCTTGTGCTTTGGGTACTTCATTGCTTAAACCGGGCATACATTCCCATGGCGCGCGCCAAATCGGCGGCAGCACGTTTTTGGTCGAAGGTGGCTTGGTTCCAGCGCTGACGGGCGAAGGTGGCCATCTGCTCGGCCTCGAGATAACGCGTGACCGTTGCCACACCTTCTTCATACTGCGCGCGTACCAAACCAAGAGACTCGAGCGCAAAATCCACCGTTCCTGTGGCCACATCAAGCCGCGCACTGGCTTCGCCGTTAGCGAGAAACGCAAACTCTACATCTTGGCGTACTTCACTCAACAGTGCTCGCTGACGCGCGAACACTTCGGCGAGTTGTGCTTTGCTGCGGGCAGTATTGGCACTGCGCGCACCGCCATCAAAAATATTCCAGCTGGCAGCTACCCCCACGCTCCAGTTTGCTTCACTACCGGAAAAATCTATATTTGGGTTATCCGCCCAAGCGCGACCAAAGAGGTCTATGCTGGGTTTGGAGGCTGATTCCACCCGTTTGATTTGCATCTCGCTTTGCTGAATGCTCACGCGTAGTTGCTCCAACTCGGGGCGTTGCGCAAAAGCCGCAACTAAAGCACCATTGAGATTTTCAGGTACTTGTACGGATGGCAAATCCGCCTCTTCAAACGCAAGTGGCGGCATTTGCGCTTCTGCGACAGCCAGCAAACTCGCTAACCCGCAACGTGCTCTCTGCACCTCGTTGCTGCTGCGAATCACCATCTCTTGGGCTTCTGCAAAACGCACCCGTAAAGACAAAACATCGGAGCGCAATACTCGGCCTTCTTCGAACAGGATTTGTGTTTCGGCAAGTTGTGCGGCCACGGTTTGCTCGGACCATTGTGCAATTTTTTGTTGCTCGGCAGCTACCAAACTGGCAAACCATAAATCAATAGTCATGGCAGTCAAACGATTGTGTAACGAAGATAAACCCAGCTCTTCGACGCGCTGTTGCAACACCGCAAGCTCTCCAGCCAGCTGATGACCGCCACCGGAGTACAGGTTGTAAGCCACACCCAGGCCAGCTTCCCAATTACTAAATGCGCCAGGATTATTGAAATCGGTGCCGGGTACAAAACCGCGTGCATCGATAGTTTTAAACAAATAGGCCGAAGGTGCATCGGCGCGCAAAAATCCTAAATCCATCTGGATTTGCGGACGAAATGCCGCACGACTTTCCTCTACCGCAAAGCTGGCTTGTGCAATCCGCGCGGCAGCGATGGCCACCCCTGGATTTTGCTGCAACACCAGATGAATGGTTTGTTGCAAAGATAAAGTTTCATCCGCAAAAAACAGGGCGTCGGCAGCGGCTGTTGCGGGGCCAGTGGAATCCGCATCGACGTGCTGCTGAAAAGGCACCCCAACAAGATTTTCCGCAACCGGCTGCGGCGTGCTGCAAGCGGCCAGTAGCAGCGCGGCAAGGACCGGTAATCGTGCAGGGTAGGGGAATAGCATCACGTGGTCCATCTTCTTACCACTTAGGGACAGAAGTTCCAAGTTGGTTCCCTGAACCTACTTGGATTTACGCTGCGGATGGATTCACGCGCGCCGCTGGTTTAGCCCCCCGCTGGCGGCGTTTCTTTGCCGGCATCATCTTTTGCTTTTTGCCCCTTGATTTGCATTTGCAAGGCAACGCTTGCTGCTCGCTCTAGGCTTTTGAGGTTGCGGTCTACCGACGCCATGTGTTCTTCGATGGCTTGCAAGTGCGCAATCATATCGATGCGTTGCTGCGCGGGATTGGGTCCCAACTGTTTCGCGGGATCTTGATGGGGTGCACGGGACAAGCCACCGCTATAGCCGGCCGCAGCCGCCGCTGCAGTGAGCAGGAGTGTGCAGGTAATGATGCCCCGATTGGTGTGCTTTTTCGTCATGCTTCCAGGATAACGCAAGAGGCCCCCTGGAGTAAGCATCTGTGCTATTCTGGCCCGCATTTCTAAAAGTGCTTATCGTGCGTAAATACAACCTACCATTACTCGCTCTACTGCTGCTCATGTTGACAGCGGCCCTTTATTTCATTTTTTTGTCTCCGGCAGAGCAGCAGCGCGAAGAAGGAGCGCCGCCCGCGGAAATCCTTGCTGATGGTTCAGGTTCAATGGCAACCAAGCGCGAAAGCTTGGATGCTGCAGCCTCGATTTCTCGGGAAACACATGCCGCCGCAGCGGAGTTGCCGTCAGCAATCCTAGTCACGCACATTCAGGTTGTAGATCCCAATGGTGTGGGCGTGGCGGGTGCACGCGTGCTGCCGTGGGTAGGTGAAGAGGTGCTGGAGGAAACGCAGACGGACGAAAATGGTGAAGCGACTTTTTCTGGCCTTGCGGGTGCTGGCGGATACGCCGTGATGGCCCCGCATTATCTTGCGGTGCATGGTGTGCATCATTTTGACGGCAGCCGCATTGTGGTTCACCTTAAGGATGGTCAAGTTCTTGCTGGTAGGGTTACTTTTTTGCGACCGCCAGTTTTCCAGGAGCTTTTTGTTATGCGCGTATTCAGCATGTATGCACTCAGTGGCGTGGATATTCCTCAAGCGGTGAAGGATGAATTTTGGACTCATAAAGCCGGGGTGGGCACATCCATGATTCCCATAGATCGGGAAGGGAATTTCCGGTTGCTCGGATTGCCTGCGGATTGGATCGGTCGTATGCGTATGCCGAATGGCTACGTTGTTTATTCCGTAGAGGCGCCAGCAACGATAAGAGACAAGAATTTCGTTGAGCTCCCGCAAGTGAGTCAAAGCTTGCTGTTTCGGTGTTTTGAGCTTCCGGCTTTCACCGGCCGAGTCGTGACTCCTGATGGAAGTTCCGGTGTTCCTGGTGTTAGGGTGGTAGTAAATGCCTATTTGACCGCTGAAAAAAACAACACAACCTCACTAATGGGGGAGAGCCAAGCCGATGGCACGTTTTACTTGCCAATCTTTGCCGGCAACACCACCATCAGTAAGCAATGGTGTGAACATCCTGATTCCATCACTCTTTATGCCGTAGATATTAGCCTTTCTGGATCCAAGGATTGGGCAGATAACGCAACGCCAATCGATTTAGTCGACAAGAATGATCCGTGGCAGCTTGGCGATTTGCCGATGAAAGAGCGCTCAGACTTTCTTTTTCGAGCCATCGATGAACAGGGCAAGCCGATTGCCGGCGCATTCGCACGAACCTTCACCCTCAGCGAAGCAACCGATGCAGAAGGTAATGGTCAAGTTGCATTATCGGAGGACACTCTGGAAGTTTGGGTTGGGGCGAAGGGTTTTCTATCTGTGCGCAAGGATGCCACCTATAAGATCGGCAAAGTTGTTGATTTTGTTTTGCCCAAGGCAGCTCGGTTGTTTGTCTCATGGTCCATCCCAGAAGGCATGGATATGTCAACAGCCACTTTCCGCATCTATACTGCCGAAGGCTCCATTTTTGCAATCCACAATCGCGCATTTGATAGCTTCCGTCGTGCCGAAGGACTACACCTGATTGGTGGTCGGGGCCCCAATAGCTCCGGGCAAATGTCACGCTATTGGCAATTAAAACATGATCAACGTGATTTTGAGATCTGGGGGCTAGCGCCTGGGGTGGCGATGGAAATTCGCATTGCAGATTTACTCGGTACAGCTCTTGCCTCCTCGATGGTGACGTTGGCGGCAGGTGAGGAGCGAAGTTTGGAGCTTGTGATCGACGAAGCGCCAAAAGACTTTTTTGGCCGAGTGCTCGATGTCAACGGAACCCCATTGCCGGGAGTTCAAATTTCCATAGATAACCAAGATGGATATGGTTGGGGACAAAGTACTTCCAAAGATGGGGATTTTCGTTTTCAAGGGGTGGTTCGCCAAATCATTGATTTGGATTTTACCAAGGACGGTTATGTAAAATATTCCATGCCTAATTTTCAAATTCCTGCAAGTGGTGATGCAGGCGTGTTGACTTTAGACCCAGCACGTGAAGTCGGTATTTTCTTCCAGGATAAATCAGGGCGTTATTACGAAAATGGCTATGTTCGAACTCCTGGAGAGTATGTCAGGAATGCATCTGTGGAAAACGGCGGCATACAAATTGCTTCCTTGCCACAAGCAGAGTTTTCCTTTGAGTGGCAACTTGGTGGCGCAAAAGGCACTGCGTTGGTGCCCGCTGATGTGGAGGAATATGTCGTTGCAGTACCCGAAATGGCGTCGGTCGCGGTGCATGCTACGCGGGCGGATGCAGCAGAGAGAGATTATGTGAATGTAACTTTTGTGCCGGTTGGGGCAGCCCGAGAAGGAATCGAAACATACGACTATGAGCGCAGCATCAGCTTTGAAGCAGGAGAGAATACAGTGGATGCAGAGTTTCCTGTTCTGATGCCCGGTGTATACCGCGTGGGGTTTTCGTTAACCCAAACGAAAGATGGAAAGCGTGTTACGCGATCCTTGGGCCAGCAAGGTCCTGTTGAGGTTCTGGCGGGACAAGTGTTGACGCTAAATTTGAATTTCTAAAGGCCTGTTGCTTCGGGCTGATGCGCTCGTACTGCTTAAGCCAGCTTCTTCGCCAACACCTTGCGCGCCCAACGGCCACACAGCAAGTTGAAGGCAATCAAACCGCCGAAGAAATACCAGGCATTCAAATCAACACCGGCCGCGGTGGTGAGCGTGGTGGTCATGGTCCAATCGGCGTTGGTGTAAACCATGCGCAAAGGTTCAATCGCCATGGTTACGGGATTGAAAATCACCGCCGTGCGTAGCCACTCAGGGAGTTTTTCCAGCGGCGCAAAAGCACTCGATAAGAAAATCATCGGTAGCGTGACAATCATGATGACTGCCAGCATTTCGAAGTGTTTTTTGAATTGGAATGCTAAGCCGAGGCTTACGGAAGTGAAGCCAAAGATTACTAGGATCAGCGCTAGCAAGCCAACCATAGCACCACTGAAGCCGCCAGCGAAACTTACGCCGAGCACTGAAGTTGCTGCCACAATCACCAAACATTGCAGCAAAGTCATCACCGCAATGTGGATTGCGCTGGATAGCACAATGCTAAAACGATCGACCAACGGCGCAGCACGAATACGATCCAGGAAACCCATTTCGCGGTCGAACAAAATCGGCACCCCAGCGTTGAGGGCGGCGTTGAAGGCCGTGAACAACAGCGCACCAGGCGTTACGAAATCAAGGTAGTTGGAACCCACCGCCTCTTCCATCGAATCCTGCAGCACCAACACAAACAGAGTCATCCAGATGATGGGCTGCATCAAGCCGCTGATGACCACCACCGGGCGGCGCTTACTATGCAGGAACCAACGCCAAGTTTGAATACGGGTCTCTTGCCAAAATGGGGAACTCATGCGGAAACCTCTACTTTCAAACGGGTGGCGGCAAGATAGGCATCTTGCAGGGTAGGGCGACGGACGGAAACCGATGTGAGTTCCATACCAGCTTTGGTTGCGGCAGCGCGTAGCCATTCACTCCATGGCGTGCCCTGTGCATCTTCGTTGCCAGCAGCAATCGCTTTGGCGTATTCCGCCGATTGCGGTGCCGGTGGCATTTCCGTGCCGGGCACCTCGCGGAACAAGTTGCGCAATGCTTCGCGATGGTCTTCAGATTGGTGCTCACCAAGAGCGGCACTCAAAACCCAAGTGCCGAGCTGATTACGCAACTCATCTGGTGTGCCCGCGCCGACTACCGAACCATGGCTCATCATTACTGCGCGAGTGGAGAGCACATCGGCTTCTTCAAAATCGTGAGTGGCCAGCAACAAAGAAGTGCCCTCATTTTTCAACTCCGACAACAGTCCCCACAGCTCGCGACGCGATTCATAATCCAAACCGGAGCTAGGCTCATCAAGAATCAATAGCTTTGGTTTGTGCATCAAAGAAGATGCCAAATCCAGACGGCGCTTCATGCCTCCGGAGTAGCCTTCAATGAAGCGGTCGGCGGCATCCATGAGATTGAAACGATTGAGCAAAAACTCGCTCCGTTCTTTTACTTCCGCTTTAGACAAGTGAACGAGACCACCTTGAAAGCGCATGAACTCGCGCCCGGTAAGCACTTTATCGAGTGCTGAATCCTGGCCGGCGTAACCGATAAAACCGCGTGCGCTGCGGGGATCAGCTTTCACTTCCGTGCCGCAAATATGAATGGTGCCGCTATCGAGCTGCTCCAAAGTGGTCATGCTGCGAATTAAAGTACTCTTGCCGGCGCCGTTGGGGCCAAGCAGACTGAGTACTTCGCCAGCCTGGACAGCGAAAGATACACCGCGCAGCGCACGAATCTCCCCGAATGCCTTGGTGGCTTGATCAATTTTAAGGATGGTAGTCATCGGACTGGACGGGAATTCTAACGACGCCCGGCCGCTGCAAGCGCACCGTTTATGACGTCTTCCTCACTCATCAGAACTAAATCGGCGGCGGGGCCGAGCGGCACATAGGTATCCGCGGAGCGCACGCTGCGCAGCGGATAGTGATAATCGTTTTCAGCGAGGTGGGCGATCACCGCATCTGCGATTCCCGCACCCGTGGCGCGGCATTCGTCGGCCACCAGCACCCCACAACATTCAGCAGCGTGGTGGCGGATGGCGTCAAACGGCAGCGGATTCAGCCAGCGCAAATCCAAGATCCGCGCGCGCACGCCGTGTTCCACTTCGAGGCGGTTGGCGGCACGTAGTGACATACGCAGGCCATTGCCGTACGTCACAATCAAGACATCACGATGATAGGGGTGATAAATACCCACCTCGCCAGGCAACAACGCGCAATTTTCGCTGCCGTCTGCGAGCGGATATTCGCTCAACCAACCGCCATCACCGTCTTCCAACAAATCGCGTTCGTGGTACAGCGCAATCGGTTCCACAATTACCACGATGCGTCCGCAAATCTTGGCTGCAGCGACGGCGCCGCGCAGCATTTTGACGGCGTCATCGCCACGCGCGGGAACAGCAAGAATCAAGCCGGGGATTTCGCGCAACGCACCAATTGAGGAATCGTTATGAAAGTGGCCGCCGAAACCTTTTTGATAACCAAAGCCCTGAATGCGCACCACCATGGGATTGCGGAATTGATCATTGGAGAAAAATTGCAGCGAACAAGCTTCGCCGCGCAGTTGATCAATCGCATTGTGCAAGTACGCTAGATATTGAATCTCTGGCATGGGCAGCAAACCCATCAACGCCAAGCCTTGCGAGATGCCCAGAATCGAAGTTTCATCCAGCACGGTATCGAAGCAACGACGCGGGCCGAAGTCATCCTGCAAACCTTGGGTCACTCCGTAAACACCTCCTTTGCGGCCGACGTCTTCACCGAACAACAGCGTTTCCGGCGATTTAATCATTTCATCTTTTAGAGCCGCGTTAATCATCGCGGATAAGGTACGTCGCGCCGCGGTTTTGGCGAGTTCCGGCAGATGTTTGCCGAATATTTTGGCACGCTCTGGCGCAGCGATTGGCGCGGTAGCTTGGTAACGCACTTGCGCCTCATCCCATGGCGCCAAAGGCTTGATAACTTCCTCTCGCGTGGTGAGTTGCGCGCGACCCGCCGCATCCTCACCAGCTTCTTTGGCTCTGCGGCGCGCCTGTTCGACGATTGACGCCAATTCCGCCGGCGTGGCCACTCCGGTAGTAATCAGCAAACGTGCAGCGGCGAGCAAAGGATCGCGCGATTCTGTTTCCTCAATCTGTTCCAACTCGTGGTAGCCAGTCTCAATATCACTGCCGGCATGCCCCCACAAACGCACGGTTTTCAGATGCAAAAAAACTGGCCCGCGACGGCGTCGGCAGGTGGCAATCGCCACGGCAGCGGCCTCATAAATCACATCCAAATCACCGCGCGCTTCGATGTAAGGCATATCTGCGCGGCCATCGATAGAATCACGAATCCAGCCCTCTGGAGTGGCGGTAGAAATACCAATGCCATTGTCTTCGCACACCCAAAGGATGGGCGCGGGGCGACCGTGACGGCCGGCAAAACGGCTGGAGTTCAAGCCCGTTTGCGCGGTGGCATGATTGAAAGACGCATCGCCAAAAGAACAGCACACAATCGCGCTGGCTGGAACGCCACTTTCTACACCCATGCGTTTGGCGCGGCCAATCCCAAATGCAGCGCCGACGGCTTTAGGTAAGTGAGAAGCAATGGTGCTGGTTTGTGGCGGCACCCACAGTTCTTTCGAGCCCCAAACTTTATGCCGACCACCGCTGGTTCGATCATCCGCCGCAGCACACACGCCCAACATGGTTTCCAATGCCGGATCCACAGCGGGTGTGTGGCGCATGCGCGCCATCATCAGCGCCCCAGATCGGTAGTGCAAAAAACACGGATCGGTTGGCCGCAATAACGCGCCCAGCACCACATTGGCTTCATGGCCGGCGCTCGAAATGGTGTAGTAACTCCGGTTAGTTTTTTTCAGCTCACGGGCAGTCACATCCAGTGCGCGCGACAACGCCATATCGGCGAAGAGCTCCAGCGCCACGCCGGCCGTCAGCCTGGATCCCGGTCGCAAACAATCCTCTGCGCCGAGCTTGCAAGCAGCAGAGGAGGCCTCGGAGAGGTATTGATCGAGCTTGGTCTCGACGACAGCAACGCGGTTAGTAGACACGGCGCGGTGATTATCCCACTTCTGAAGTAATCGCAATGCCCTTTTCCGAAGGCTCTGCGCAAAACCTGTGCTTACAGCAGTAAATCGATCACCAGCAAGGTGGCCAAAAGTGGCACGTAAATGGTGGAGGCCCATGCCATGACCACGCCTTTGGTGTCTTTGCGGTACATGCCAATGAAAATTACCGCCACCATAAAAGCGAGCGACATGGTGCACGCGCCAAAAAAGTAAATCCAGCCAGTCTGCTCAATGAACATGGGGATCTGGCTGGCGGGGATCAGCATCAGAGCATAATGCACCGAGCGTTTGCCGGCTGCGCGGCCGGTGGGATCGGCACCCGGTAACCAGTGCAAACCACCGATTTGATAATCCAAACGGCGGTACCACGCGCGCGATAAAAAGTGCGGTAGTTGCCACAGTAGTAGGATCAAAAACAGCACGGCTGCCATGGTGTCCAGGCCGACGCCAGCTGCGGAATAACCAATCAGTGGTGGGAAGGCTGCCGGCACGGCACCCACAAAAATATTCACCGGGGTGATGCGTTTGAGGGGTGTGTAAATGTAGTCATAAATCACCAACATG
>CALFOT010000113.1 GCA_937919925.1 uncultured bacterium
TTGTCGCGGAGGATGCGCAGAGCCACGACCGCGCCATCAAGGCCGGCATTGTCTGCAATGGTGCGCGCTGGCATTTGCAGCGCTTTGATGAGGATCTGCAATCCGGTGAGCTTGTCGCCGGTGAAGCCCAAACCATCTTTTTCTAACTTGGCACCGGCGCGCAACAACGCCGACCCGCCACCGGCCAAAATACCGGATTCAATCGCAGCAGTGGTGGCGTGTTTGGCATCTTCGTAACGGTGCTTGCGCTCCTTGACTTCCGCTTCGGTGGCGCCGCCAACCGAAATCTGGGCGATGCCGCCGACCAATTTTGCCAGCCGCTCTTCGAGCTTCTCGCGGTCATAATCAGAAGTGGTGGTTTCAATCTCGTGGCGAATCTGCGCCGCGCGATTTTTGACATCTTTATCTTTGCCTGCGCCTTCCACTACCGTGGTGCTGTTGGAATCAATTTGCACGCGGTTGGCAGTGCCCAAATCACCCAGAGTGACGGCCTCCAATTCCTTGCCATCGTCTTTCATGATGGCGGTAGCGCCCGTGAGTACGGCGATATCACGCAGCATTTCCTTACGCCGCTCGCCATAGCCAGGAGCCTTTACCGCAACGACTTCGAGCACGCCGCGCATCTTGTTGATGACCAAAGCAGCGAGGGCTTCGCCGGCAATGTCTTCCGCAATAATGACCAGTGGGGCGCCAGCTTCTTTGGCTGCTTCCAGAACGGGGAGCAAGCTTTGAATGTTGGAGATTTTGTCTTCGTGGATCAAAATCAGCGGCTTGTTGTAAACGCATTCCAGCGTTTCCATATCGGTAGCAAAGTTCGGCGACAAGAAGCCGCGATCAAACTGCATACCTGTGACCACCTTGACCTCGGTCTCTAGGCCTTTGCCTTCTTCGATGGTCAGCACGCCGTCGTTGCCAACTTTTGCAAATGCATCGGCTAGAGTTTTACCAATCACCGCATCGTTGTTGGAGGCAATGGTGGCTACCGCCAAAACATCGGCGTTGCTGGTAACCTTTTTCGCTTGCTTGTTGAGTTGCACTTTGACGTTGGCTGCACCTTCGCGCAGACCAGCAATCATGGCACTGGGATCCGCACCCACAGAAAGATGGCGCAAGGCCTCTTTGTAGATGCTCCAGGCCAACAAGGTGGCGGTGGTGGTGCCGTCGCCAGCGCGGTCGTTGGTTTTGGTAGCTGCTTGTTTGACCAACTGCGCGCCGAGGTTTTCGGAGCGATCAATCAGATCAATATCGCGAGCAACGGTGACGCCATCTTTGGTGATGGTGGGGCCGCCCCAGGATTTATCGAGAACGGCGCAACGGCCTTTGGGGCCGAGAGTCGAAACTACGGCCTTAGCCAATTTCTCGACGCCGTTGAGGATGGCTTCACGGGCTTCGCCGTGGAAAGTCAGTTGTTTCTGCATGGGTATCCGGGATCCGAATGGGGATCAGGAGGGGAGCCGCAAGATGCGGTGGCTCCATACAGCAACTACAGTGCCAACCAACGCGGGCAGATTTTCAGCCTATCCGGCGCTGCCGCTGCCGTTTTGGCATGAATGCAGCTCGGCGTGGCAGCGACTATCCTGTCAGCACGTGCTGAACCTGCTGCCGCTGCTCCTCGCTCTTCAGACCCCGGCCTTCCCAGCGCCCACTGCGGGGCTGGCGGCTGCCCCTTATGTTCGTGTCCTGGGCGCGGCTTCGGATGCCAGCGGCAAGTTAAGCGGCTGGGCAGAAGGTGGACCGGTACTCCAAAGTGGGTTCAGCACCAGTGATTGGTTGCTGGTGGATTTTCATCAAGCTGGGCAACCAGCCGCCGCCGGGGCCCTGCAATTGAATGATGGTGCGTGGTTACCCGGCACACCCACGCCCCAGTTGGGAGAGTCGCCTGCTTGGACCTTGGCGGATTTGCCGGGCGTGGCTCCTTTGCCGCTGAACACTTTGTGGGTGCAATCCTTCGGAAGCGACCGTCATCCCCAGGTCCTCGCCGATAAAGACCATTTGTGGGTGCGCACGTCCAACGGCAGTGTTGATCAGCAGCGTGGTTATTTACTCGAGTGGGGTGCCAAGGGTTTGGTTTTTGAAACGGCCAGCGGCGCGCGTGAGTTTGATTGGTCGCGAGTGCTTGGTTTGGGTTTACTGCCGGAACAAACTCCGCCCCAGCACCAAGCAGTGTGGATTCAACTCACTAATGGTGGTGTTCTGTCGGCCCATGTGGTGGCCTTCCTCGACAATCATTTTGAGCTGGAATTGGCGTGGGGCCAACATTGGTCGTTGCCCGTGTTCGCGGTGCAAAGAATGCGGCGGCGCTTTGATGTCGAAGAACTCGGTTTTGCTGACGCCTGGCAAGTACTCACCTCGCCAGCTTCGCAAGCCCTCGATTGGTCGCCTCGTTTTGGAAAAAGTGTGGAGGGTCGCCCGTTGCGTTTAGGCACCAGTGTTTATGCCCAAGGGATAGGCGTCAAAGCGCCCACGGAATTACAACGCGAAGTGCCCCAAGCGGGTTTGCTGTTGCTGACAGTAGGCGTGGATCGCGAGGTGGAATATTTCCGCGATCCGCAGCCAGTCGTGTTTGAAGTATGGTTTGAGCAAACGCTGCTGATTTCGAGTGGCCCACGCCATTTTCAAGATCCACCTTTGGTACTCAAAGTCGCAGTGCCCAAAGCCGGAACTCTAAGATTGTTGGCGAAGCCTGCTGGAGTACTGCCTTTCGCCGCTCACGCCGATTTTGTCGACGTGGTCTGGTTGCGCACAATCGCCAAATAGAGGCCGTATTCTGCCTTTATTGCTCGTTGTCGTCTGCTTGTTCTTGACCCATCACCCGAGCGGCTTGCGCTTGCTCGACGCTGTCCGCCCCCGCACTGCGGCGGGTATTGGGATCAAAGAAACACAAGCGGTTTTTGCCGCTACCTTTTGCCATCTTCAAAGCTTCGTTCGCTTGCAAAAAGAGGTTGCGTGGATCGCGGGCGCTGCGGCCGTCGAAGGTCGCGATGCCAATCGAAGCCTGCAAAAGCGTGCGCTCGCCGTTATCATCAATGGGTGAAATCGAGAGCACATGCTGAATACGATTGGTCACTGCAACCGTTTCCGGCAGGGTCGTGCTGGGTAAAATAATCGCGAATTCGTCGCCACCAATGCGCGCGGGAATATCAATCGAACGCACACATTGACGGAGCGTTTCACCCACTGTGCGCAAGCCAACGTCTCCAAACTCATAAGAGAAGGAATCATTGAGTTGTTTGAAGTCGTCCACATCGAGCAACACTAAGGTGACGGGGGAGCCATGGCGTTGCGAACGTTCGAACTCTTCGCGTAATCGGGCGCGAAAATGGCGATCATTGAAGAGCCCGGTTTTGTGGTCGGTGACCAGTTGGCCTTCCAGCTGTTGCGTGTGTTTGCGAGTGGCCGTCAACATGTCATGCAAACGCATCAAGTTGCCCAGGCGAGCATCTATTTCGGAGAGCGGGGCAATGTTGGTGAGCCAATCCGTGAGGCTATTGCTGCCGCGTAACATGGCGGTCACGGCTGACGGCGCGGCGTTTCCCCATGGCACCACCAGCCAGGGAATATCCTGATGGGGTGAAAGTAGGCGCTTTAAAGTTTGCCATTCCAGCCCATCGCTCATTAAAGTGAGTGGGTAAACCAAGGCTGCGGTGACCGGTGTTTGCAGCAATGTGCGGCTCTCTTCTAAGTGGTTGGCCACCTTGATCTTCCAGCCTCGGTTCTGAAACCAGTCTTCAACGCGCTTGAGTGGCTCTGCGCGGTGGTTTAGGATCGCTAGAGTCTGGATATCCTCAGCGGCGGGTTTGGGGGATTGCACCATGCTTCTCGGTCTGCAATAGTGTATCCCAGGATAGGAGTTCGCTTTTTGTAAAATCGCTGGATATCTGGGCTGGTGTTGACCTTAGCCTGTAGCTGGCTACAATGTGCGGCCCATTCAAACCGCTTTTGGTGGATGGGAAAGGGGCACCTCGCCTCCGAAAGGGCCATAATTGGCCTTTGCATCACTTTAACTGCGTTTTTTCGCACGAATTTCACATGTCCGAACTCAATGTCCAGGCGTTAATCGACGCCGGTGCTCACATCGGTTGCCGTGTAGGCCGCTGGAATCCGAAGATGGCCCCTTACATCCTCGAGTCCCGCCACCGCATCCATATTATTGACCTGCGCGAAACCATTCGCGGGATTCTGCGGGCGAAACACTTCCTTCGTGAAGTGATTGCTTCGGGCCAAGACGTCCTTTTTGTGGGCACCAAGCAAAACCTGAGCGGTGAAATCGCGAAGGTAAAAGTCCAAGCGGGCATGCCCTTTGTGGAAGACCGTTGGATTGGTGGCACTTTGACCAACTATGAAGTCATTGGCAGCCGCATTGCGTTCTTGGATGAGATGGAGAAGAAAGAGGAAGAAGGTTACCTCGAGAAACTCACCAAAAAAGAAGGCGCACGTTTCACCCGCGAAAAGCGCAAGGTGTTCCGTAACCTGCACGGCATTCGCGATATGTTCCGTCTACCTGGTGCTATGGTTGTGGTGGATCCGCGTACCGAATACAACGCCATCCGCGAAGCCAAAAAGATGGGCATTCCCGTAATCGGCATTGTCGATACCGATTGCAATCCAGATGTCTGCGATTTGGTGATCCCAGCCAATGATGATGCCATCCGTTCGGTGGCTTTGATTATGGAGCACCTCATCGATGCCATCAATACGGGTAAAGGCATGCGCAAAGAGCGTGGCGTTGCCGATCCGCAACGCGATCCAGCGCGCGAGAAGAAAGCGGCCGGCGTACCGGTTCCGCGTCCACGTCAAGGTGGCCCACGTCGCCCAGGTCGCCTCGGTGCGGCGGCGGGTGAAGGGGAAGGTGGTCGTGATGGCGGCCGCGGCGGCGCTGGCAAAGGCCCTGGTGGTCAGGCTGCTCCACGTAGCGGCCCACGCGAACTGCGTCAGCCCATTGAAGGTGGCGTGAACCGTCAAGTTGAGATTCAGGCTCTCCCAGATGCTGATCCTCAGCCAGCCGATGTTGCGCCGGTCGATTCCCAGCCAGCGCAAGTGCAGCCGGTCGAAACTCCGGAGAAGGCAGACTAGTCCCCCAACTGCCCGATGGCGGTCGGGCACCAGCATCAAACGGCACTTGCCGTAACTCTGTTCCAGAAAACCAACGATGACTACCGCGATTTCAGCGAAAGATGTGGCAACTTTGCGCGCCCAAACGGGTGCCGGCATGATGGATTGCAAGAAAGCCCTAGTGGAAGCTGGTGGCGATTTCCAAAAGGCGCAGGAAATCCTGCGCCAGAAGGGCTTGAAGTCCGCCGAGAAGAAGTCGAGCCGTAGTACCTCGGAAGGTGCGGTTTACTCCTATATTCACCACAACCAACGCGTTGGCGTGATGGTGCAGATTGCCTGCGAAACCGATTTCGTGGCGCGCGGCGCGGATTTTGAAAAACTGTGTAGTGATTTGTGTATGCATATCGCTGCAACCGTTCCCGCACCGGTGGCCATTTCGGCGGCGGAAGTGCCACAGGAGATGATCGATGAGGAGCGTCGCGTGCTCCTTGGTTCCGAAGATATGGCCAATAAGCCCCAGGAAATCAAGGAAAAGATTGTGGATGGCCGCATCGAGAAGTTCATCAAAGAGCGTGCTCTGCTCGAGCAGGAGTATGTCAAAGACCCTGCAATGACAGTCAATGATCGCATCAAAGCAGCCATTTCGATGGTAGGCGAGAACATGAAGATCGAGCGCTTTGCGCGTTTTGAGCTCGGTTCCTAGCAACTGTGACTGCTAACCAACTTCCTTACCAGCGCATTCTGCTGAAAATCAGTGGAGAAGGTTTTGCGCGTGACGGCGAAACGGGGCTGGATACGGAACTCGTCAAAATGCTCGCCGAGCAGCTGCGCAGCTTAACTGCCGACGGAGTGCAAGTGGCCTGCGTGATTGGAGGTGGCAACATTTTGCGTGGCACCCAGTCGCAATCTCTCGGCATTGGCCGCGCCACTGCGGATTACATGGGTATGCTTGCTACCGTCATCAATGGCTTGGCCTTGTCGGATGCATTAGAGTCGAATGGCGTGCCCACACGGGTGATGTCGGCTATTGATGTGCGTACGGTGTGTGAACCTTTCATTCGCCGCCGCGCGATTCGTCATCTAGAAAAAGGCCGCGTTGTGGTGTTGGTCGGTGGCCTTGGTTCGCCCTACTTCACCACCGATACCGCCGCTGCGCAGCGGGCCATTGAGCTAGATTGCAACGCGCTGCTCAAAGCCACCAAGGTCGATGGCGTTTACGACAAAGACCCTCATGTTCATTCCGATGCAGTATTGCTACCTGAGTTGACTTTCAATGAAGTCATCAACAAGCAGCTGCGCGTAATGGACCAAACGGCGTTTACCCTGTGCCGTGAGCATGATATGCCCCTTTTGGTGTTTGATATGAATGCCAAAGATGGTCTTGCTCAAGCAGGCCGGGGGCTTAACATTGGCACCATCATTCGTAACTAACATGAGTCTTAGCTACCAAAATTTTCTCGACGATGCGCGCGAGCGCATGGATAAAACGGTCGAACATTTCCAAGACGAAATCCGCGGATTCCGTACTGGGCGTGCCAGCACTGGTTTGATTGATAACATCCGCGTTGATTTTTACGGCAATAAAACCCCGTTGTCGCAGATGGCCAATATCACGGTGCCGGAAGCGCGTGCCCTGCTGGTAAAACCTTTTGATATAAGCACCCTGAAGGCGATCGAAAAAGCTATTTTGGCGGCCAACCTGGGCTTGAGTCCGGTGATCGAGGGCAATAGTTTGCGCGTCGGGGTGCCGCATCTTTCGGAAGAGCAGCGCTTGAAAATGGTTTCGCGTCTGAAATCCTTGGCCGAAGGTACCAAGGTGTCGATTCGAAATGTGCGACGCGATGTGCTCAAAGATGTGGAGCATGCGCAAAAAGATAAGTCTGGGGATGTTGCAGTGACCGAGGATGATGTAAAATCCGCGAAGTCAGACATCCAAGATGTACTAAAGAAGCATGAGGCTTTGGTGGACGAAGCTCTTACCAGTAAGTCAGCAGATATTTTGGAAATCTGAATCTAGCTTGGAGCTAGGTCGGGGGCATAACTCAGTCGGTAGAGTAGTTGGCTTTTAACCAATTTGTCCCAGGTTCAAGTCCTGGTGCCCTCACCATTACGCAGCGCGTGTCCTTCGGGGTGCGCGTTGTTTTTTTGTTGTTGT
>CALFOT010000114.1 GCA_937919925.1 uncultured bacterium
ACAGCGCTGCACAAAATCGCTGAGCCTTACAGACTGTCCGCGGCGGGATTTGGCAGCCCTTTGCAGGCAATTGCGCATGTCACAGCCGATTTTGTGGTCGTTGCCGAAGTTGCATTCAATTGGCAATCGGCACACGTACTTCAATTCAATCCAATTCCCTATGCTACCCGAAGACTCAAAGATGCCACGCAAGAGTGGTTGCTGGAGAGCCTTGCTGCTGCAGAGCAGCGTCGTAAAGATTCCTACCTCCCCTGTGAAAGTTGTGGTCGGATCCTTCCTCCCGAGAATCGCGATGGTCCATCTTGCCACCGCTGTATGGAGTTAAGTGGCGTGACGTTTTGATTGCATGGGGGCGGCGGCAGGAAAAAAAGCTAACGCCACCCGGTGATGGAAGCCTCGGCCACTGCAGATGGCAAGAACCATGGCACGTCGGTCGGTTTCCCCCCTACAATACCCGCGTGGATGCTTTCTTAGACCGTCATGGTCGGCCCTTGCGCAGCCTGCGCCTTTCGGTGACCGATCGTTGCAATTTCCGCTGCACTTATTGCATGCCGGAACAGGAATATCATTGGTTGCCGCGCACCGACATCCTCAGCCTGGAGGAAATGGCACGCTTGGTCCAGGTGTTTGCCCATGCAGGCGTGCGCCGCATACGCTTCACAGGTGGCGAGCCGTTGTTGCGCCGCGAGTTACACGCGCTGATTGCCATGGTGGCAAGCATTGTTGAGATTGAAGATCTTGCTCTTACCACCAATGGGTTTTTGCTTGCAACGCAAGCTGCGGATTTGCACGCTGCAGGTTTGCAACGCTTGAATATCAGTCTGGATACTCTGCAACGCGAACGTTTTCATAAAATCACCCAGCGCGATGCACTTGCAGAAGTTCTTGAGGGCATTCGGGTGGCGCAGGAGGTGGGTTTTACCGGCACCAAGATTGATACCGTCATGATGCGCGGGCAAAACGAAGATGAAATCATCGACCTCCTCGAGTTCTCTGGAGCCAATTCCCTAAAGCTGCGCTTCATTGAGTACATGGATGTTGGTGGCGCAACGCAATGGTCCGAGAATCAAGTGCTCAACCGCGATGCCATCCTTGAGCGTGTTGAAGATCACTACGGTGCGATTGAGGCACTCGAACCATTGGATCCTTCCGCCCCAGCACGCATTTATCGGCTCAGAAATGGCTTGGAGTTTGGCATTATTGCTTCGACCTCCACGCCGTTTTGTGGTGAGTGTGATCGCAGTCGCGTCGCTGCCGACGGCGCCTGGTATTCTTGCTTGTACGCAAAGCATGGTGTAAGCCTGCGTGAGTTGCTGCGCGATGGTCGCGACGACCAGAGCCTTGCCGACGCCATTGCCGAGTTGTGGCGCGCCCGCGCGGATCGCGGTGCCGAGGAACGCAAAGCGCAAAAGCAGCGCGGTCCTGCTATAGATCTTGAGGATCTAATCGCCGACCCACATCTTGAAATGCATACGCGCGGAGGCTGAGTCAAACTGTGCGTGACCCCCTTTACTGGCTTTCGATTCGCTACAAATTAGCCTTTGGCTATGTTGGCCTGTGTTTGATTGCCTTTGGCGTTGGCGGCTTTTTTATATCGCGGACCGCCAAAGATACGCTTGAGGCGGAAATTATTAAGCGCCTGGAGTTTCAAAGCCAGGCTTATGCGACCGACTTGCATGCCAGTTTGGAGATGCTCACTCGTCGCACCGAGGATTTTGCTTCGGATGGTTATATACGCGACCACCTCGCCCGCATTGTGATTGCGAGCGATGAAAATACCGCCACCAATTTGCGCTCTGAGTTAAGCCGCCACTTGCAGGTGAACAAATTGCCATTGGAAGCGGCTTTTATGGATCTTGCCGTAGTCGACGCCAACGGCTCTATTGTCGTGGCGTTGCTCGATTCCACGAGTGCATCTATTCGGGAACTAGGCTTGTGGGCAAAAGATCAATTCGTTTCCACATCCAGCAATGTGCTTGCGGGTACTGAAGGTAGCTCGCCAGGTTTGGTCATTGCCACGCCCATTTATGGCTTGCGTTCCGGGGAACCTATCGGCCATTTGTTGGCTAGCGTGCGCGCGGGGATTTGGATTTCACGAGCGATGCAAACCGACCGCCTTGGTCGCAACCGCGCGGTGGAAGACGTGCGGTTATGTTTGCTTGATGCCGCTGGTGGCAGCTTGCTGGTACCAACCACCTTCCTGAATTACACCGGCCCTGCCGAATCTACCGTGCCGATTTTGGAAGGGCGCGGCCTGCAAGTTTTAGCCCCGGGAGAAAACCAAACGGAGGAAAGCAAGGGCGACGACGGCCGTGTTTATAGTCAACGTTTTCCGATTGGCGGCAGTGGTTGGGAAGCCGAGGTACTGATTCGAGCAAGCCGTGCGTTGGCACCAGTCTCTGGCTTGCAGAGCGATTTTTTGCTTGTCGGTTGCTTACTTGCAGCATTCTCCCTGCTGTTGCTGTATTTCCCGATGCGTTTTTTAGCTCGCCCATTGGTTTTGTTACGCCTCGCTGCGCAGCGTATTCGCGAAGGCGATTTTTCTGCTCGCGTGGATGTCAACACTGAAGATGAGGTTGGCGATTTAGGCCGCTCTTTCAACCTCATGGCGGAGGCCGTTGAAAATCACACCACCGCTTTAGAGCTTGCCGCGCAACACCTACAAGAGCGCCAGGCTGAAGTGCAAGCGCAACGCGATCGTTTGGATCGGGTGATTTCCACCATGCTCGATGGTCTAGTCGTGCTCGACCACCATGGCCAAGTTCTGCTATCCAATCATGCTGCGGGGCCCTTGCTCAGGATTTTGGACGATTCTAAAGCTCGGCAAAACGTAACTCGTCGCCAATGTTCACGGGAACAGAACACAGATGGCCCTAGCTGTGAGGATTGTGGCGAGTGCTTGATTCAATGCAATGCCGGGCCGCATTTCTGCACTTTAGAATTTGGCAAAATGATTTTGGAAGTGCATGCCACGCCGCTGCCATTAGGAGTTAATGGTCACCATGGCCGCATTTTGGTGGCACGCGATATCACTTTACGCGTGGCGCGCGATGAAAGTGAGCTCCATCAAGAGCGCTTAGTGGTGCTCGGAGAGGTCGCTGCCACCATGGCGCATGAGTTAAACAATCCACTGGCTTCGATCAGCATGTTTAATCAAATGCTGGAAGCCAAGTTGCCAGAAGATTCTGAGTTGTTGGAGAACGTCGATGTAATTCGGCGCAACATCAAAACCTGTAAGAGTGTGATTTCCGAACTGCTGAACTACGCGACCGCGTCGGCCCCTGAAGTAGGTCTGGTGGATATTCACGGCAC
>CALFOT010000115.1 GCA_937919925.1 uncultured bacterium
TGCCATACGTGGCGCTGGTTCTGTTTTTCCTGGTGGGTATTGCGCGTTACCGCAATCGCCCATTCAGTGTTTCGAGTCTGTCCTCCCAGTTCCTCGAAAACAAGCAACACTTCTGGAGCACCGTTCCATTCCACTATGGAATCCTCGGCGTGCTGGCCATTCACTTAGCCGGCTTGTTGATTCCCGACGCCATCTTGTCGTGGAATGCTGTGCACGCGCGTTTGTTGTTTCTGGAAGTAACCGGCCTTGCTTTTGGTTTGATTACTCTCTTTGGTTTGCTCAACTCGATGCTGCGCCGTATTCGTTTTGCACGCTTGGCAGTGGTGACCAACCGGTCTGACTGGGTGTTGCTCGCCCTGTTGCTTGCGCAAATCGTGCTTGGCATTTTGGTCTCCATTTACAACGGCTGGGGAAGTTCTTGGTTTGCTACAAGCGCTTCGCCCTGGTTGTGGTCCTTGTTCACGCTTTCGCCTGACATCACCTATGTCGCTGCAATGCCACTGCTAGTCAAGCTGCACATGATTAATGCGTGGTTGATTATCGGTTACTTCCCCTTTACGCGTTTGATTCACGTGTTAGTAATCCCTAACCCTTACCTTTGGCGCAAAACGCAAGTCGTTATGTGGCATCGCGATCGCAAGTCTGTCCGCATCAAGGATTAACTTCGTTCTTCGTTAAACCTCCTCAAGCCGGACATTCTGATGGCTCCTCATTCAGCCAAGAAATTCAATCCACTCCAATTTTTGTCGTTCAGCGGTCCTTACAAGATCCTGCACATGACATGGTTTGCTTTCTTCCTTACCTTTATGGCCTGGTTCAACATGGCGCCACTAGCTGCAGCCATGAAGGGGGATCTCAATCTTTCTGACAGCGACTTAAAGGTTTTGATGATATGCAACGTTGCGTTAACGATTCCAGCGCGCATCATCATTGGCATGTTGCTGGATAAGTTTGGGCCACGTAAGGTCTACTCTAGCCTGTTAATCATTATGTCTTTCCCGTGTTTTGTGTTTGCGATGGCCACATCGTTTACACAGCTGGTCATTACCCGATTGTTGTTAGGTGTGATTGGCGCAGGGTTTGTCATCGGCATTCGCATGGTGGCAGAGTGGTTTCCGCCAAAAGAGGTTGGTGAAGCTGAAGGTATTTACGGTGGTTTCGGTAACTTTGGTTCAGCCGCATCGGCATTTTTGTTACCAACGATTGCGGTAAGTATTTTTGGTGGTGAAAACGGTTGGCGTTATGCCATTGCACTCACCGGTGCTACCTGCTTCATCTACGGTTTTATTTACTACGCCAACGTTACCGACACCCCTCCAGGGAAAACCTACCATCGCCCCAAACGATCGAGTGCGATGGAGGTAACTTCCATGGCTTCGCTGTACGGATTGATTTTCATGCAACTTCCTATGCTATTAGCATTGGGTGTACTGGCCTGGAAACTTTACACGATTGGTTTCTTGCCAACGCAAGGAAAGCATGTGACCTATGGAGTTTTGGCCGCAATTTTCTGCTTTCAAGCATGGAAGGCCTGGACTGTAAACGTGCCCAACATCAAATCCGGCTACGACGAAAACGACAAGTATGAATTCCGTCAAGTTGCCATTCTTGATCTCGCCTACTTTGTAACCTTTGGTTCCGAGCTAGCAGTCGTTTCGATGTTGCCGTTGTTTTTTAAAAATACCTTTGACCTTTCGCTGCAACAAGCCGGCATGATTGCGGCTACTTTCGCGTTTATGAACCTGTTCGCTCGCCCGATGGGTGGTTTTCTTTCCGATCGCTTTGGTTCTAGGCGTAAGACCCTTTCCTTCCTGCTTGGCGGCTTGTCGGTAGGTTACTACCTCATGAGTAGCATCACCTCGGAATGGCCAATCGTTTTGGCGGTTGCCGCTACGATGATTTGTTCGTTCTTCGTGCAAGCTGGGGAAGGTGCTGTTTTTGCTGTGGTGCCGCTGGTGAAGAAGCGGGTCACCGGGCAAGTTGCAGGAATGGTTGGCGCTTATGGCAACGTTGGAGCTGTGTGCTTCCTTACTGTGTTTAGCCTTTTTGCGGTCGAGACGGCGGCAAAAAACTTTTTCCTTACCATCAGCGGCTGCGCAGTGCTTTGCCTAGCCGCATCCTTCTTCCTCAAGGAGCCTAAGGGCTCTTTTGCGGATACACACCACGACGAGGTCGAGCCTGAAGGTTCTACCGCAACGGGAGTAATTTTATGAGTAACCTCGAAAAATGGGATGTTGAAGACCTGGCATTCTGGGAATCAACAGGGAAGAAGGTAGCCAATCGCAACCTTTGGATTTCCATTCCAAGTTTGTTAGTGGGCTTTGCCGTCTGGCTGATGTGGGGCATCATTACGGTGCAAATGAAGAATCTTGGCTTCGGCTTTGGGCAAAGTGAACTTTTCACCCTAACCGCCATCGCCGGACTTACTGGAGCGACCCTGCGGATTCCAAGCACTTTTTTCATTCGCCTTGCTGGTGGTCGTAACACGATATTTTTTACCACGGCTTTGTTAATGGTTCCAGCACTCGGCACCGCGTTTGCCCTGAAGGATCCAGACACCTCGTTGAGGACTTTCCAAATCCTGGCATTTTTGTCTGGCTTTGGTGGCGGCAACTTCGCCTCCTCGATGTCCAACATCAGCTTTTTTTATCCCAAGCGCATGCAGGGTTATGCGTTAGGAATGAACGCTGGTTTAGGAAACTTTGGTGTGACCACGATGCAAATCTTGATTCCGCTGTGTATGACCGCCGCCATCGTAGGTTCCATGAGCGGTGATCCGATGGAACTGGCAAGCACCAGCGGTACGATCTTCAAGCGCATCCCAGCTGGATCGCAAACCTGGTTGTCAAGCGCTGGTTTCGTATGGATGTACTGGCTAATCCCATTAGCCATTGCTGGTTGGTTCGGCATGAACAATATCACCGCCAAGTCGGTAACCCCGGAGCTAAAGAGTCCATTGGTTTCCTTCGCTCGTATTGCTTGGCTGTTGCTCATCGGCTTTGCAACTGCTGGCGGTGGCCTATACTTCTTATTGAAGTTTGCAGCATTTACTTGGGTGAAGTGGATCGTTCTGCCCGTTGTGATTGCCCTAACCGTGGTTTTGATGAAGGCTTTGTCCCCTAGTGAAATCAAAGGAAACCTGGTTCGCCAGTATAAAATCTTTAACAATAAGCACACGTGGGTGATGACCATCATCTACACGATGACCTTTGGAAGCTTCATTGGCTTTTCCGCCGCAGTGGGTTTGGCAATTAAGTTTATCTTCGGCTTTCAGCACTTTGAAGTTGCGGGCGTGATGACGCATGACCTGGCGAATCCCAACGCACCTGCAACCTTCATGTTTGTGTGGGTAGGCGCTTTTGTTGGTGCATTAATTCGCCCGGTGGGGGGAATTATCGCCGATAAGTTGGGTGGAGCAATTGTGACCCAAGTTGTCGCCATTGTGATGACCTTGTCGGCCATTGGCGTGGGTTATTTTTCTATGCAAGCCTATGGCTCCGCAACTCCGGAAGAATACTTCATGCCGTTCTTTGTGTTGATTGTGATTTTGTTCGCAGCCACCGGCGTGGGCAATGGTTCCACTTTCCGCACCATCTCCATGGTGTTTAACCAAGAGCAAGCCGGACCGGTTTTGGGTTGGACTTCCGCTGTTGCCGCTTACGGCGCCTTCTTAATTCCTCAATTGATTGGGGAGCAAATGAAAGCGACTACTCCGGAGTATGCCTTCTACGGCTTGGCAGTCTTCTACGCATTCTGCGCTGCCCTTAACTGGTGGTACTACCTCGGCCCTAAAGCCGAGCATATAAACCCTTAATCCTCCGCGCATTCGCTTATGCTCGGTGCATGCTCCCCGCTCCCTTACGCGCACTCACTCTCTGTCTCGCCCTCTGCGGGCTTGCCGCAACTGGCGTTAGCCAAACGCTGGAACCCATCGCGGGCAAGGTTGCAATCAACGGCACGAGTTACCCTTATGTGTTGGTGCCGCCAGCCGAGATTGTCGAAGGTCAAAGTTATCCTTTGGTGTTGTTTTTGCATGGCGCCGGTGAGCGCGGCAACGACAACTATGCGCAAGCGGTTTTCCCTAAGCTCATCGTGAAGACCTTGATGGAGCAGGGGCAGCCGTGCTTTGTCTTGGCACCCCAATGCCCCAAGGATGGTTGGTGGGTATCCGACCTGCGCGAGGGACCGAGCAAACTTGTCGATCCCATGCGTGCGGCGCTTGCTGCTCTGGAGTACGTCGTTCGCAATCAACCCATCGACCGCGACCGCATTTCGCTGAGCGGGTTATCGATGGGGGGCTTTGGAAGCTGGGATCTCGCCATGCGCCACCCCGCTTGGTTTAGCGCCGTGGTGCCGATTTGCGGCGGCGGTCAGCCCACAACCATCGCCCGCTTGGCCGGCTTGCCAGTGCATGTTTGGCATGGCGACGCCGACTCGGTGGTGCCGATGGAGAGGTCCAAAGAAATGGTCGATGCCATGCGCGCCCTCAAGCTTCCAGTGGAGTTCACGGTCCTTCCTGGGGTGAAACATGATTCTTGGAAGCAGGCCTACAGCGATAGCGCTTGCTTAAAAATGCTGGCAACCACCAAGCGCAACCCTGCCGCCATGCAAGCCGCAACCGCGCGTTTACTCGCGGATGCCATTGATGCCAAAGAACGCATTGCTTTCCTTGGCGATTCCATCACCGAAGCCGGCAACAGCCCGAACGGTTATGTCGATCAAGTGCGCACTAGTCTTGCTGCGCTGCGCCCGCAGGCCGTCATCCTGCCCGCTGGGATTAGTGGCCACAAGGTGCCTGATTTGCTTGCGCGTTACCAGAATGATGTACTCGATCAAAAGGCCACGATGGTTTTTTTATACATCGGCATCAACGATGTATGGCACTCGCAAAACGGCAACGGCACTCCGCTTGCTGAGTTTGAAGATGGCCTGCGTAAGTTAATCCAAGATTTCCGCGCTTCTGGCGCCGAAGTCGTATTGACTACGCCGAGCGTGATCGGCGAGCAGCCGCAAGGGAAAAACGATCTCGACA
>CALFOT010000116.1 GCA_937919925.1 uncultured bacterium
CGTGGGCGTTATGCGGGATCGCCTCTTTCGCGTCGACGAATTTCTTCAACTCAAGGGCTGGATTGAAGTTGGGAGCGCTTGCGAGGATTTCAGCGACGATTTCCCCGGCTAACTCAAAATCGAGACTTTCCATCGCGGCGTGCGCGAGCACCAATAAAATTGCAGGTTGGGACCAGCCGAGTTCCTCGCGCAGCACGGTGAAATACTCTTCCATCCAGGCGATTTCGCGTTGCTCCACCAGAATCACGCCGAGCGTTTGCCACACTTGAACGAGACTTTGGGAAGTGGGATGAGCGCGGGTGGTCTGGAGCAATGCATCGAGTGCTGCTGTGCTGGATTCAATCGCGAAAGGGTTGCGTTGCAGATAAGTATCGTGCACCGAATATTGCTGTGCAGAAAGTTGCGCAGCCAAAAAATCAGCGAGCGAAAATGTTTCGGGCAAGGCGACCGCGGCCAATTCTGCAAGCACGGCAGCGGCGCGCTTGACGCTTTTCAATTCGTCAATCAAATGAAAAGCAGTGGGCGCCAGTAAAAATTCGGTAGGACGCATCGGCCCGCGGAACATCCAGTAAGAGCCGGAATCGAGTGGCTCTTGGAGCTGTACTTCTAGCGCCAACAAATCGTCTGATGATGTCAGCGGTAGAGCTAATCGTTCGAGCGCGGAGGTGAGTGGGCCGGCCTGCACCAACGGCCATTGCCCAGCTACGGTGGCGCTGCCATCACTGCCGGCAATCAGCACGCGAGCATGGTTCATACCGTCGGGCAAAACAAACACGCTGACTTTGTCAAACACGCGTTGGTATTCGCGGATCCACGGCAACAACATACCGGGCATGAGTTGTTCGGGAGCGCAGGCGAACATACAAACGCCGCCGGGTTCCAGTCGCAATGCAGCTTGGCGTAAGGCCTCTACGCGCAACACTGAACGCCGCGCTTCCCACATGCCGCTACTGCGCATAAAAATGAGATCGAAGGGGCCATCGGTGGTGGCGAGCGAGCGCTGAATCGTGGATTGCGTGGCAATGCCGAGGCCGTCGAGCGTTAACGGTACCAGTTGCGGCGGATCGCAAGCAAAGGTGAATTGTGGTGCGAGCACATTGCGCAAGACCTCAACGGTTGCGGCATCAGGGCTGCCCACCATCAAAATGCGTTGCGGATTGGGGGTAAGAGCAGCCGCGAACAGAGCCTCGGAAACCAATGCCGTTGCTTGTTCTGGTGGCGACGTAAGGTTGGTGCGGCCGTCAAAAATGAAGCTAAGGTCTTCTTGCTGTAATTGCTCAGCAGCGGCGCGGGTGAAGCGGCGCGGCGTCGACAGCCAGCCGACGCTACGCAGTTCGGTGCCAAGCGGCCAATCACTACTTGGGCCGGCGAGCTGCTGCTGCCAGAGGTAGCTGTCACGTAATGGAAATCCAATCGCCGGCCGTTCAATGGCGCGCACACCCACTGCGGCGGCAACGACACACACAGCGATGCCGATCCAGCGCTGCTTGCCGGCTTCGGCATAACAAAGCCAAAGGGTAAGGGCGGTGAGAAACAGAATGATTGCCGCCAAGGTGCCCACCCGTGGAAGCAGCAAACTACTGGAAGCCAGACCGCAGAGCAGCAGGGTTGCGCCACTACCGGCGAGCAGCGGCGCGATGGAACTTGCGGAAGTGCGTTCGCTGCGGAGCAAGGTGCGCAGGAACAATGCTGCAACGAAGGCCAACGCACCGAAGCTCAGCAAAGTAATCCAGGGCACGTAGTAGGTATTTTCTTCCGCCAAGATTGGCCCATCGGCATGGCTCCAGGCTAGGAGTCGTGGATGACTCATCCAGTAGCCGAAACCTTCAGGAGTTGCGAGTTTGGCCAGCCAAGCCGTGAGTGGGGCAAGCATCACGGCAAGTACCAAGGCGCCGAGTGTGGCACTCACCACGCGCACTTTGGTGCCGACGCTTGCGAGGGTGGCGCCGAAAGTAAACCAGCCGGCAAAAAAGCACACGCCGATGGTGAGCCAGCGGCGTTGGTCTTGATCCACCGCGCCAGAATCAAGGATGGCGGTGTAAGGCAGTAGGAAGAGCACCAACAGCGTGAGGCCGCAGCCAGCCATGAGGTTTGGCAGGAGATGGCGCAAAGGTGGGCGCGGTTCGCTTGGTGGCGTTGCGGCCTTCGAAAACACCGGCGTTGCGGCGATGGTAAGCCGCTGGAGGACTCCCGCAACCAACCAAATAGCCAGGAAGCCAGGCATGCCGAAGCCAGTATGGCTGAAAATGAGTAGGCTCAGCGTGGCGGCAAGGGCAAATAACGAGGCTCCAGCCTTGTGAGATTCGATGGCCGAGGTCAATTGGGCGCCGAGCGCGCGGATCGGCAGGAATAAAAACACCGCAAAGGCTGTGCTGACCGGGGCGAAGCCAGCCAGGAGCGGCAGAGCTCCCCCAAGCCCAAGCAGTAGGAAGGAGGCACGCAGCGGCACATGGCCGGCGCCGCGGAATACGGCACCCAGGCCGAGCGCCAACAGGGTAAAGCCACTGGCCAGGAGGGCGTCGCGGGTGGCGCCGCCGAGCAGCAGCGTGACGCTGTCGGCAATCCCGAGCAGCAGGCCTACGACAGCGAAGAAAAACAGGAAGAGGCGGAGCGTGCGCATTGGCAGCCGTTTTATACCTGAACCGCCGGAAGAGAGTGATAAAAGTAGACCACAAGGTGTTTAATATGCGTTACCATCTAGTCGTTAATCATGAACAAAACCATGGAAATCCGCCTACATGGACGCGGTGGTCAAGGAGGTGTGACCTGCGCGAAAATTCTTGCTGCTCTCTACGCTCGGCTCGGGCGCAGTGTGCAGACTTTCGGCGATTACGCAGGTGAGCGTTCCGGTGCCCCGGTGCGTGCTTACACCCGCGTCAGCGATCAGCCGATCATCAACCGCAACAAAGTTTATGAGCCCGATCATTTGGTGGTGCTGGATCCATCGTTGCTCGGCCATGATGTTATCGCAGGCTTAAAGCACGATGGCACGTTGCTGGTGAATTCGAAAGAAACTCCAGAGAGTTTCGATACGGATTTCCGTGCTTTCAAATTGGCGGTGATTGACGCCACAGGAATTGCGCGGAAGCATGGCATTGGTACACGTTCCGTGGTGATTGTGAACACCACGCTCGCCGGTGCTTTCGCGAAGTTGCACGACCTCTCTTTGGAAGACTTGGAAGCCGCTTATTTATCGCTTGGTTTGGGGAGCAATTTCCCAGCCGCCAAGGAAGCTTATGAAACGGTGCGCATCCTCGAAGCGGACCCTACTGCACGCGAGGTAGTCGAAGCCGTTGCCGCCGCCGAGGCCGCAGCCGCCGAAATTTCTCCAGTAATCAGAGCCAGCATCTTGCCGCTTACGGAACACTTTGAAAGTTTGCCGACGGGTTTGCAAACTGGTTCGTGGACAGCGCGCAAACCGCAATATGTACAAAACCTGGCACCGTGTAATGCTTGGTGCCCGGCAGGCAATGATGTGGTTGGGTTTATTCAGGCGGTTGCCGAGCCCAATGGCGAAGCACAGGCTGCTGCCATTCTTGGACACAGCACACCTTTCGCTGCGGTGTGCGGACGCGTTTGCCCTGCACCGTGTATGGAGGGTTGTAATCGTCGTGAATACGACGGCGCTCTGAACATTCGTGGCCTTGAGCGGTGGATTGCCGATAAAGCTCCGGTGGCGGTGAAAGCTGCGGCAGTAGCGATGCGCTCCGATGCAAAACGCTTCGCAATTGTCGGCGGCGGTCCCGCTGGTCTAAGCGCCGCATATTCTCTGGCCAAGTCTGGTCATAAGGCGGTGGTTTTTGAAGGCGAAACGAAGCTCGGCGGCGTTTTGGTCACCGGCATTCCGGAGTATCGTTTGCCGCGGGTGGAACTGAATCGCGAAATAGATGCCATTCTGGCTTTAGGGGTAGAAGCACATTGCGGCGCCTGGATGGATGCCGCGCGCCTCACCGAACTTGCCGAGGAATTTGACGCTCTCATCCTTTCTACTGGTTTACAAAAACTTCGCGCCTTGGATGTCCCTGGTTCCAAGCTGCAAGGCATCGAACAAGGCATTCGCTTTTTGCATCGTGCCAACATGGGTGGTGATGTGAAGTTGTCCGGCCACGTGGTGGTGCTTGGCGGCGGCAACACCGCCATGGATTGTGCACGCAGCGCATTGCGTTTGGGCGCAGAAAGCGTGACGGTGGCTTACCGCCGCAGTCTGGAAGAGATGCCAGCGATTCGTGAGGAGATCGAAGAGGCGTCAAAGGAAGGCATCACCTTGTTGCTGCAACGTCAGCCAATTGCTTTCCATGGCCACGGCAAAGTGCAAGCGGTGGAACTTGCTGCAGTAACGCTTGGCGAAGCGGATGCGAGTGGCCGGCGCAGCCCAATCGTGACCGCGCAAAGCGATCAGCTGGATTGTGATTATGTGTTATTGGCGCTGGGGCAATCGATTGATTACACGCTCTTGCCGGCGGAGTGGAAAATAAACGGCGAGAAGGTAGAAACGGGCCAACCGGGGCAACTGGTGTTCGCGGCCGGCGATGTCGCTACTTGGGAAGGCACCGTCACTCACGCTATTGGCAGCGGCCGCCGCGCTGCGGATTATGCGCGCGTCGCACTCGGGGAAGACTTGCAGGTTTTTGTGCGGCCGGATCGAGAGTTGGCGGTGCCGGTCACCGACATTCGCTTGGATCACTTCATGACCTCCGCGCCAACCGCCGACGTGTTGGAGCCAGCCGCGACGCGACGCCGCAGCCTAGTGGAGGCCAATCATGGTCTGCCCGATGCATCCGAAGCGCATCGTTGTTTTAGTTGTGGGCATTGCACGCAGTGCGATACCTGCTTGGTCTACTGTCCGGAAGGCATCATTAATCGGCGTATAGACGGTTATGAAGTCGACTACAGTTTCTGTAAAGGGTGCGGCATCTGCGTAGAAGAATGCCCGCGCAAAGCAATCGAAATGACCTAGTCATGGCTGTTCAACTCATTAGTGCAAATCATGCTGCAGCGATGGCTGCAACCCTAGCCGGACGCGCGAACCGCAACGCCCGCGGTTTTGGCGGCGGCATTTATCCGATCACCCCGCAGACCGAATGCATCGAGTTTCTTGCCGCGCAAGAGTTCGAAAAAGGTGGTGTGATTCCGGTCGAAAGCGAGCATAGTGCCATGGCCGTGTGTATGGGTGTTTCGCTGGCGGGTGCGCGCACCTTCACGGCGTCGGCCTCCAACGGCTTGGCATTTATGGCTGAAAACGTAGTTGCTGCCGGAATGTACCGTTTGCCGATTTTGATGATGGCGGTAAACCGCACGCTTGGTCCGCCCTGGAATATTTGGGTGGATCACGGCGATACTTTGATGTTGCGCGACAGCGGTTGGATGCACATTTACTGTGAGGATAATCAGGAGGTGTTCGATTCGATTTTGTTCGGCTACCGACTTGCGGAAGATCATCGTATTTTGATGCCGATTATGATTTGCCAAGATGCTTTTGTGTTGTCGCACACGATGATGCAAACCGATACTTCCGATCAGGATCAAGTGGATGCTTTCTTGCCAGAGTTGGATTTACCACACCGTTTGCGCCAAGACCCAGTCACGATTGGCGGGCTTGATTTTCCACATGAAACGGAAGTTCATCGCGCCCAACATCAACAAGCAATGGATGCAGTCCCGGCGGTTTATGCCGAGATTCAAGATGAATTCGAAAAAGTATTCGGCCGCCGCCCAGCAGACCGTGTGGTTTCTTACCGCATGGAAGATGCCCAATACGCAGTGGTTTCCATGGGCACCACCGCGCTTACCGTAAAGGTCGCTGTTGACGCCATGCGCGAGCGTGGGATTGCCGTGGGTGCTGTACGAGTGCGTATGCTGCGCCCTTACCCGGAACGCGAAATGATGGAAGCTTTGCGCGGCTGTAAAAAGGTTGCGATTTTAGATCGTGATATTTCTCTCGGCCATGGCGGTGTGTTGTGGTCGGAAACACGCGGCACTGTTCCCGCGGGCTGTGTGGTGCAAGGCACCATGCTGGGGCTTGGCGGGGGAGATATTCGCCCGCACCACATTGAAGCAGTCATAGAAGATTTACTCGGACGCACCCAAGCCGGTGCCCCGGTCATCATGGAGGTCGTGTGATGCAAGAACCCGTACTCGCAGGTTGTTTTAAAACTGGGCAGGAGCTCTCCAATCCATTGCTGCGCCCCGGCAATACCAATTGCGGTGGTTGCGGCATGTCCGTCACTTGGAATATTTTGAGTCACGCGCGAGGGCAACGAAATTTGCAAGTCGTCATTCCAGCTTGTTGTGGAATTGTGACGGCTGGGCACTATCCAGTCTCGAGTTATGGTGCGCCCACTGTAGCTTCCACCTTCGCTTCTTCCGCAGCCGTGGCGGCTGGTTTGGCGCATGTTGCGGCCATGAATGGCGAAGATCAGCGCGTGATTTGTTTTGCTGGCGATGGCGGCACTTACGACATTGGCATGGCCGCACTGTCTGGCGCTGCGGAACGCAACGATGATATTTTGTACATCTGTTACGACAATGAAATCTATGGCAATACTGGCGGACAGAGGTCGTCGGCAACCCCGTTCGGAGCCACCACCACCACCACGCCGGGTGGTAAAAAGCTGCAGAAGAAGGACATCACCGCCATCATGGCCGCGCACCGCATTCCGTATGTGGCGTCCGTGTCTTTGGCGCACCTTGCCGATACGCGCCGCAAAATGGAGCAAGCCCTTGATATGCGTGGCTTCCGCTTTCTGCATGTGTTCGCGCCCTGCCCCACGGGCTGGAAATCCGAGCAATCGGAAGGGATTGAACTGATTCGCCTCGCGGTGGATTCGGGACTGTTTCCGGTGATGGAAATTTTTGATGGCTTGGAAACCAAAATCAACATCGAGCCGTCGATGTCGGATGCTGCACTGGAGAAGTATTTCGGTTCTCAGGGGCGCTTCAAAAAGAACAAGGTCAACATCGAGGAGATTCGCGCGGCCATCA
>CALFOT010000117.1 GCA_937919925.1 uncultured bacterium
GGGGTCATGTTGGCCAATTCCTTGATGCGGTTGGCTCCCAAAGCCGGGCCCTGCAGCCAAGACTTCTGGAAATCGTCGCCGCGGCTGACATCTAAATCGCCACTCAGGCGCAGCTTCAAATGCGAATCTAAGTCCAAATAGCCCGAAAGGAAGCGCAGCATTTGCGAATCGAAGAAACGGCTAAGGAACTTAGAGGTCACCCCCGTGCTGTTTGGGTCGGGCCAGCGACCAGCTTGTGGGCCGATTTTATCCCAACGGAAAAATACTTCGATTGGGCTTTCGTCAGGGCCAAGATAGGCACTCACGTTATCGTAAAAGTTAGAAGCCTTCGCCAAAGAATCTTGCCCACTGCTGCGGTCCAAGTCCTGCGCTAGGGTTAGAAACTCTTGGCGGCTAGCCAAGATGACGACATCTTTCACTCGCCCAAGATATGCATCTTGAAAGCCGAATGGCTCGAACTGCGGCAGTCGGTAGATGCCATTTCCAACGTCTTCGATTTGAATGCCCTCGGGCAATTTTTCACGCACAAAATCAAAGCCGAGCATGGACACACCTGCCCGCACCTTCAAAGACCCGCGCATGAGAACCATGCCGTCGAAACGATTATCCAAACGCAGCTCACCGCGCCCCGCGATTGCGATCTCACTCATGAAATCGTCTTTCAAACTCAAGCCCACTGGCAAATACGCGCTGGCCTTGCCAAGCTCTGCCAGCATTCCAGCCACGCCGGTCGAAGCGCCAAGATCGATCAGCGCGCCTGAGCCGCTGACTTCGCCGTAAGGCGCACTACCTTGAAAGTCCTGCCAAATGGCTGGCTCAGGAAATTCGCCGAACTGACTGCCGGCATCTTTCCAACGCACGAAGTAATCGACCTGTGAAGGCACGATGTTGGCTGTGTCATCTAAGCGCGCTTCAAACGGGTTGAAGAACAGCGTGACGAACAGCATGTACAGGACCAGCAGCACCGCAAGGGTGATGGTGACGATCCAGACGAAGCGACGACTGCCGAGAAAATCTCGCAGTCGGTTGATGAAGCCGTATTCCGACATAGGTGACCTATTGTGACGCCGTGGGCGTAGAATTCCCTCCCCTTTCCGGAGTACAAACATGAGCCCATCTCCTTCTCTTGCCCGCCTCCGGCCCTTCGCAGTTAGGGCTACTTCACTTGCGCCCTCCGCAACCTTGGCAATGTCCGCTCGCGTAAAAGACCTGCAAGCTCAAGGCATTGCGATTTTAGACCTTACCGCTGGTGAACCTGACTTCTCGCCGCCGAAATGCGCCGAAGAAGCAGCTATCAAGGCCATCCACGAAGGCCGCGGTCGCTATACCGCCGCCGCTGGCACTATGGAACTGCGCAAAGCCGTCGCGACTCAGATTGAGCGCGAGTTGGGCATGGTCTACGATCCAAAACAAATCGTAATTACCAACGGTGCCAAAATCGGCATCGCCCAAGCACTGATGGTCTTGGTGGAATCCGGCGACAACGTGCTGATTCCAACTCCCTGCTGGACCTCCTATCCAGAAATGGTGAAGCTGGCCGAAGGTGAGCCACGACTGGTGGAATGCGACAGCGACTTACTGCCACGGGTTGCAGATTTGGAGGCCGCGCGCGACGAACGCACGGCAGCGCTCTTACTCAATAGTCCATGCAATCCAACCGGCATGGTCTTCCCCAAAGCCCTGTTGCGTGAAATTGGTGAGTGGGCTGTTGCAAATGGTGTGCGGGTCATCAGTGATGAGATTTACTCCACGCTAACGTACGGCGACGCCAAACACGTTTCGCCACTTCATGCCGCGCCCGAGCTGCAGAAAACCAGCGTGTGGATTGGTGGCATGAGCAAGGCTTACGCCATGACCGGTTGGCGCATGGGCTTCCTTGCTGCCCCACTCGATATCGCCAAGGCTATTTCCAAAGTGCAAAGCCAGCTTTCCGGTTCACCCAACTCCATCTCCATGTTGGCTTCTCTTGCCGCGATAGAGCACGCCGACGCCGATCGCGACGCCATGTGCAATGCATTTGAGCGCCGCTGCAAAATTGTTGTAAGTGCGTTGAGCAAAATGCCTGGTGTGGATTGCCCGAATCCAAGCGGTGCGTTTTATGCGTTCGCTGGCGTGAAATCTTTCTTAGGCAAGACTTGCTCTGAAACTGGCCGCACGGTGCATAGCGGCGATGATTTAGTGGAGCTTCTCTTAGAGGCGGATCATGTTGCCACGGTTGCCGGCAGTGCGTTTGCAGCGCCCGACGCCTTGCGGATTTCCTTCGCGACGTCCGAAAAAGTGCTGCAGGAATCCATGAAACGAATTGCCGCGCGCTTGGCCAAGCTGTCTTGAGACTGGCCTAGTGCCGTTGGCTTAACGAACTAGATCGGCGTACCAATCTCGGCGCGCCGGCACGATTTCGTATTCGTCATCTTCGATCCGCCAAGCAGTCAGGCACCCACCGAAGACGCAACCCGTATCCAAACCATGCGCCACCAAACGCCCGTCGCGAACATGACGGCGTGGAAGTTGCGAATGGGTGTGGCCAAAGATCACTAACTCTTTACCGCGGTATTTCTCATACCAAAACGGCGATGTACGACGGCGACCGATCCTGCGCACACGACATAGCTCTTCCACGCTGCAGTCTTCGGCCACTTTGCCGGGCATGACTCCGGCATGTACCGCCAGCCATGGTGTTCCAGCGAAAGGCCCAGCGGTGCAGTCGCCACGGAACAGGAACCGACCGCGCTCCAACAAGTGCAGCAGCTCTTGTGAAGTGTCGGGCTGAATGTTCTGCATCGGCGTACCGCCGTCGCCGCTGAGATCGTGGGCGTCGTAGCCGGTAGCGCCTTGTGGCAGTGATACCGGTGCGCTTTGCAGATCGAGGGGCATCATTCCGGCGCGGCGCAACAAGACCAACTCGTGATTGCCGAAGACGATCTCGACTTGCTGGGTCGCGGCCAGAATCTGCGCCACGCCATGGGGATCGGGACCACGGTGATACAGGTCACCGAGGCAAATGAGGCGATCATCTTGGCCGAGTTCAAGCTTGGCGACCAGATCGCTCAGCTCTTCTGCGCAGCCGTGTATATCACCCAGAAACCAAGTCGAACTCATCGGGGTCATCGGGGTCAGGAATCATTGTTTCGGTGTTCGCTTCCCAGCGACCGGTCTGTTCGGCTTGAAGTAGAAGCAAGACGAAGAACCATACCCATAGGGTAGGCGATGTGATGTAGCTAATCGAGGTCTCAGCCAGGAGAATGGCTACGAAAGCCAAGGTCACCGATAGCAACGGCAAAGTTTCGCTATCCCAAAAGCGAATGAAGCGCAGTGAGTGGAGCACCAGTGCCGCCATCGCCATCGCCATGAAAAGGAAAGCTGGGATACCCGCCTCAACCATCAACTCTAGCCAAGCATTGTGGGTCTGAAGCCCAACGCCAAGACCACTCGCCAGACGCATCTCTTCGCTAGTTGCGATCATGCCTGGCCCGATGCCAAGGATTGGATTGTCCATGGCGACATCAAGGCTGCCGGCCCAAAGCTCAAGGCGCGATTCGCCGAAGTTCGCCCGCGCTTGGGAGTGCTGGCCGAGGTCGGTGTCCATCAAGCCGAACTGAGTGGCCACGCCGATGATCGCCAAGAACACCAGCCCCATCGAAATCGCCGCAAGGTGGACCCGGGAGCGACGTGCGGCGCGGGTCAGGAGAGCGACCGCGGGAACCAAAGCGGCCAAAACCCAGCCGGTTCTGGAGCCGACCATGAACAGGTTGAGCCCCAAGAGGATGAGGGCGATCCAACGCGGCCAAGCTGCCGAACGGCTCGTCGTCGGAAGCCAATTGACTGCCCACAAGGGGAGGATCTGCATCATCCAAGCGTTTGGGTCGCCAGCCAGACCACACAATCGTGGCACTAAGAAACGTGGGTCGAGAAAGATTCCCGTCTCACGCCCATCGGCCATGGGAGTCTTGGACGGATCGAGAATGAAAAGGCCGAAGACCACGAGCCCCCATGCTCCCACCAAGATGCCGACCCAAGGCAAGGAATCCAAGAGGCGGCGCATGGAATCTCCGAAGCCAAGCCGAAAGCCGAAAGTCAGCGTAAAACCGCTAAGCATTAACACGACTCCCATGTAGTTCACGCTTGCTGGCTCCCCGCCGGTGCTCCACACCGAGATTCCAACCCACAGTAAGCAGGCGACGAGAAAAAGCAGCGCCCATCGCGATGAAGCGCTGCGCAAAAGCGCAGGTGGGCCTTTTGTTTGGTATTCGTTAATGCATTCGAAGACCAGAATAGGCCAGAAAAAATAGAACGGCTTCCACATCATGCCGAAATCCAACCCAAGGCGATCGACCGTCGCCAGGACTAAGATGGCCGCAGGAGTTCCAAATCGCAATGCGAGGAGAATGGTCGTCAGAAGAACTGCTATCAGCATTCTATTTCCTATACTAGAAGCTTATGGTAGCGGCGCCCCCTTCAAGTCTCCTAACATTCCTGATGTTGGCTCTGGTGTGTGCGTGTGCTGCGCCAGAGATGCCTGAAGGCGAGCGTTTGGAACCGGTAACCGAGGCCATCAGCTTCGATCCAAATGCTGCCTTCCATTATCCCGTTGGCCCGGGCGACGTCCTCCGGATCATCGTTTATCGTCATCCGGAATTATCCTCCCCTCCCTATAAGGAGAACATGTTGGGAACACCTGTCGACCCAACCGGCAAGCTGAGCATGCCGCTGGTTGGGGTGATTGAAGCGCAAGGCCGATCCGTGTGGGAGATTCGCGACATCATCACCGCCAGACTCGGCGAATTCCTACGCGATCCGATTGTTGATGTCGTGCTGCTTGAAGCGAAATCCCACCAGATTTTCGTACTCGGAGAAGTTGCCCGCCCAGGCATGATCCTTTTGGATCGCCCCACTTCTGCAGTGGAAAGTATTGGTCTTGCCGGTGGCATGACCGATACCGCCGAACGCGGTTCCGTCGCCGTGATTCGTGGCTCACTGGAAGATCCGCAAGTGTTGTTGTTCGACGCCACGACGATCACTCTTGAGGGTAGGTTCCCATTGCAAGCCGGCGATATCGTGTTCGTGACCGAGCGGTCTTTCGCAAGTACCGCGCGCGCCACACGGGATCTCATTCCAATCCTGCAAGCCATCAGCCTGCCCATTTCTACAGCTAGAGATGTCGTCTGGATTGACCAGCTGCGCAACAACTAGATTCAAGAGTCATGCAAAAAAAACATCAATCTAGAGATATGGGCGGCGACGTCGCTCTGGTGATTTGGCGCATGCGCCGTGCCATTGTCTTGACCAGCCTTATCGGCTTCCTTCTCGGAATCCTCTTGGCTGCCTTAAGCCGGCCGACTTACCGCGCACACGCCACCGTCTTCTTGACTGAAGATGAACTCTCTGGTGGTGTCCTTGGCCAACTGAGCTCGCTGTCGTCAGCGCCACCTGCCAAGGCCGAAATGGAAGTCCTGCGCTCGCGTGGCATCATGGCCGACGCCTTCGCGAACGCCGCCGAAGCTGGCGTCGATTTCAAGGTCAGCCTCGACGATCTCGATCTCTTTGCTCCCGGCCGAATTCTATGGCGCGTGATTTCACGCAATGACTTGCCGGACTCACGTTTTCATGTTGCAGTTCAAGAGTGGCCGGACAGTGGCTTGTCGCGCTCCCTTCTGTTGACCGTCGGTCCTGATTGGATGGAAGTCAACGAACCTGGACCTTTCGGTTTCTCCTGGGGCATCAAAGGCGAGCGACTTCCTTTCCAATCCGGCGAGGAGATCCAGTGGAATGGAATTCGCTTCACCCTGACTTCCAATATTCCGGTCACCACAGAACGCCATCTGCTGCTGCAGTACTTGCCGGAGATGGCGGCCATTCAAAATATGACTGATCGGATTTCCGTCGATGAGGTCGCGCATGGCTCCGGCGTGGTGCGATTGGATTTTGAGGATACGGATCCGGCGCGTGCGGCGGCGATCACCAACTATGTGATCAGTGCCTACATCATCCGTAGCCGCGAACGCACTTCCAAGCGAGCTGGCAAGACGGTCGAGTATGTCGAGACCCAAATCGTTCGCGTCAGTGGTGATCTGCTGGAAGCTGAATCCGCACTAGTCGACTTCCGAAGTGAGTCCGGAGCGATCAGTTTGACGAAAGAAGCCCTCGTCTTGATCGAGAAATCAAGTGAACTTGAGCTGAACCGCATTCAGCTTGGCTATCGCATCGAAGAGCAAGAGATCGCCCTGGAATGGACTCGGGAGAACAAGGACAGTGGCATGGCGACACTTTCCTCGGCTCCGGAAGGTGCCTTCGATCCCGCAGCACTGGCACTCCTGGAATCGCTTGGCGAAGCACAAGCGCGTCGGCAACATCTCGCAACGGAATGGTATGACAGCGCCCCCATCATGGTGCAGGTCCAGGAGGAGATCGATGCACTTGCTGCGAGATTCGTCAGCCATCTCGTCGGCCGCCTTGAAGGTGATCGTCAACGGTTGAAGTCCATCGAAGCGATTCTTCTTGAGTATCAGACAAGGCTCTCTGGTTTGCCCGAGACCGAGCGCGAACTCGCTCAGTTGATGCGGCAGGCCAAATCACTGGAAGGGATTTATACCTTCCTCTTGACCCAGCTCGAGGAATCACGCATCGCCGAAGCATCGGCGATCGCTTCGGTCGAAGTCATCGACCGCGCGCTTCCACCAGAGAAACGCTACCGCCCACGCCTCAGTTTCTCGGGCGCGATCGGTCTTCTTTGCGGCTTCATGTTTAGCTTGCTGTTCGCATTCTTGCGCTCGACGCGAGGGCTCATGGTTGCATCCGTCGCTGGCCTTGAAGCCTTCAGTGGCCTCACCGTCTTTGCCGCAATCCCCAATTTCAAACGTGGGCGCGCCCGTTCAAAAGGTGGCAAGAGCCCGAACTTCCTGCCCGTGCGCGATGCGCCCGATAGCCCAGCCTCTCACTCCTACCGCTCGCTGCGTGCAGCCGTGAAGTTCGCGGCAAAGGGTAAGGATCTCAAGACCATGACGGTCACCTCCTCCGGCCAAGGAGAGGGTAAGTCCTCCACCATTCTCAATCTGGCCATCTCGTTCGCTCAAGCAGGCTCAAAGGTGCTTGTGGTTGATGCTGATATCCGACGCCCTGTTGTGCATAAGTATTTCGGGTTGAGCCAGTCTCCTGGCCTGTCGGAGGTCCTCGATACTTCCGGCGATTGGCGAGAAGCAGTTCGCGAGTCAAGTCAGGAAAACCTAAGCCTTCTCACTGCCGGCAAAACGGCCGAGCGCTGCGGTGAACTCCTTGCTGCAGCGCACATGGGGAACCTCGTCAGGGAATCGCGTGATGACTACGATTTCGTTCTGTTCGATGTCCCACCCGTCTTGGCTGTGGCCGACGCAGCCGGATTCATTCCAGAACTCGACGCCATCTTCATCCTTTGTCGTGCCGATTCGGTCCCTGGCGCAGTCATTGAAAGCGCCACCCATCGCCTGCGCCTAGGTGGCGGAAAACTCTTCGGTGCCATCCTCAACAATGTGAAGTCCAGCCGCTTCGGCAGTGGATACTCAGGTTACGGATATGGTTACGGATATGGCTATGGTTATGGCTACGGCTATGGTTACGGCTATGGTTACGGCAAGGACAAAAAGGAAAGCAGTAACCGCAAAGGGAAGGATTGGTCACCATTCCCACACCAACCACCCAAGAACTTGTATGACGAATAAGGCAAGCCAAGACTACTGGGACCAATCCTTTCAAGGAGTGCGACTAGCGGCAGTTGATTCCTCGGATTCAATCCGACTTTGGATTCGCAGGCACATTTTGCCCAAGGCAACCGGATCGTGCCTCGAGATAGGGTGCTACCCCGGAAGATACTTACCGGTTTTCGGAGAACTCGGTTATGAGTGCAATGGAGTAGATTTACAGAAGAACGTTGGCGCTATCGGTCCGTGGTTGGAAGATATGGGCTTTCGTACCGGTCAGTTTTGGCAAGAGGATTTCTTGGCTTTTGAACCCCTGCGACAATTCGATCTCGTTGCCTCATTCGGATTTATGGAACACTTTACGAATTGGAAAGAAGTTTTCGAAAAACATCTGCGCTTCGTCAAGGACGATGGGTATTTGGTTATTGAAACCCCCAACTACCTCGGAGCTTGGCAACATTGGCTCCACTCGAGATTCGACAAAGAAGATTTGGACCGCCATTACATTCCTTCCATGGATGTAGATCAATGGGTGTCCATCGTAAAGGACGCCGGCTTCGAGGTCGTCTATCAAGGCTACTTCGATGGCTTTGACTTCTGGGTCGGCCTGGGAGAGCGGAATTTCTTTTCCCGCTGCTGTGTCAAATTCTTGCGCGGTATCCGCAAACCGCTCGGCGCCTTGCTTCCTAAGAACCGCAAGTTGTATTCCCCTTACGGCGGCATCATCGCAAAGAAGTTACCGGCGAAGTCCTTTTAGATTCGACCAAGCAAAGGGCGTCGTAATCGCCAGGAAGATCACCAATCGCAGGCCGGCCATGCCGAAATCACCAGCGGTTGTGCCCGGATCAAGCGGTAATTTGATGAGCAAGAAAGTAAGTGCGCCCATCATAATCCCGGGCAAATAAGTCGCCCCTATCGAACCTGCAAGATTGTATCCACGTCCACCGGCCATGATCATGCCGCCCACCAAAGTGGCCGTTCCAATCAAGCCGTTCGCCACCATCAGAGCGATGGCCATAGGAAGTATGCCTCCGCCAAGACTGACTGTGATGATTGCAGAAGTTGCAGCGACTGCTACACCAACAACGAGAATGCGAGTCAGTGCCCCATGCAAGTGCAAGGCCTTCGCTGGAAACATCATGACCAGAGTGAAGGAGTAGAAAAAAGACGAGCCAAGCAAGGAGAAGCACAGTGGTATCGATTGCTCATATTGCGGCAGTAAGTGTTGAAGCACAGGAGTGACGACAACGGCCCCGCAGCAAATCACAATTGGCGTGAGAATGGAAACGTTCTTAATCAACAGACGAAACATATCTGAAACGACAACCTTGTCCCGCCCAGCAGCCACAACCTTCAGAAATCTTGGATACATGACAGTGCCAATCGTTTGGGGGAGCATGACGGACAAGGATCCAAGCAGTACTGCAATGCCTAAATAACCGGCCTCTTCCAAGCCAAGCATCGAAGCGGAAACGACGGTGCCAATCGTTGGAAGGATTCCAATTAAAAAGGTCACGAGAGATAAAGGCAGCCCGTTCTTGGCCTGTTTCCAAAAACCGGCCAAGCTAAATCGAAGCGCTGGAAATGAATTCCAAAAGAACCCACTGCAGGCCACGACCGAGATCGAAAGCACAACTCCACAAACGAGTCCTCGGATACCCCATAGCCATGCTCCGCCCAACCCCAGTGGAAGCCCGAGCAATGCCATTCCAACCGAAACCAAACTGACTCTGCCGAACTGCGAAGTGCTTCGGAAACAAAGGATGTGAAAGCTGACAACTTGAAGCATAACCACACCGATGGCAGCGATGAAAGCTATGAATCTCCTGCCTGGAAAACTGTTCTCGCCTGCCGGCACTGGCCATGCCGCAACACAAATAGCAGCGATCAATCCGACTAGAATCGTGCCCCAGAAACCATCACTCAACAGACGCGCTCGCCTTTCTTTCTGGTATTGGATCTCCAGCCCGGGTAACTCACGATTCAAAAACTCAAAGGAGCCAAGATGTAAATACATCCCATATTGCCAAACCACAAGTACCAGCTGCCACAATCCATAATGCGCGGCCTCGGCCAGGAAGAATGGAACTCCCAAACCACGCACTAAGCCAGCCAAACGAGCGACCATCGTTCCGCTCATCAATTTGACTGAATCCTTGACGACCTTCGATTCGGGCATAACCGGCGTTATCCTACATGAAATGAGCCCAGTAAGCCCCGCCGATATGAAGGTGCTCCTTGTGATGAACCCCCTGCCATTGCACTCCGGTGTCGGTGAGGTTCAACTGACCAAGGCACTTCATCTATTGGCTGGCTCATGCAAACGCCCTGTCGTGGTAACTGCCAATGCCTCGCCGAGTGCGTTCCCCAATGCCGTGGTTCTCACTTACGACCACGATGCTCGCAAGGCCAACCTGCTCGGCAAGGCCTGGAAACAACTGCGTTCCCAGCTGAAAATGGTTATGTTTTGCCGTGCTGCGATCAAACAGCATGGCCCCTTTGACGCCATCCTGTTCTGGGTCGGAGCGGAACAGATTCTCGCACAGTTCTATCTGCGCTTGCGGCGCCAGAATACGATCGTTTATCTATACGGCACACCGAAAGATATCCCCGGTTCGGGTTTTTTATCGCGCTGTTTATCTGGTGTGCGCAGCAACATGCGATTCTGGACCACCAAGCTGGCGACGCAAGTGGCGATCGAAGCGCCTGGAATCGACCTGCCGAATGGAGTGGAAGGGAAGACGGTCGTAATCCCATTAGGAATCAACAAGCCGTCAACGCAGGAACAGTTAATCAGGGAAGGCATCGTGCTCTATGCTGGCCGACTTGCCGAATGCAAAGGGCTAGAAGAACTATTGGAGGCTACGCGTAGCCCTTCTTGGCCGGCCGGGCTTGAACTTGTCATTGCCGGCGATGGTCCACTGCGCGACTCCATAGAGGCTGCCGCCGCCGATCAAGGCAATGTACGCCTGCTCGGCTGGGTCGGAAGCGATGCCTTGCAGGACTGGATGCAACGATGCCGTTACATCATCTTGCCCAGTGAGACGGAGGGCTTGCCGAATGCATTGATGGAAGGCATGGCCAACGGCGCGATTCCGATCGCAACGGCGGTTGGAGGTATTCCCCATCTACTTGAGGATTTCCGTCTTGGTCAGAAGATCGAAGCGGTTTCCAGCGTCGCGATTCTCGATGCCATTGCTGCCGTCAGCAAACGCCGCGATCTTGAGGAACATAGCACAGCATGCCGCTCGAGCATCTTGCGTCGTTATGCGCTGGAAGTCTCACAAGAGACCTTGCGCAAGCATCTTTCGCTTTCACGCCATGGCCGCACACTGATCCTCAGCAATCTGTTGCCTGGCTTGTCGGAGGGTCAAAGTAATATCGCCAAACATCTGGAGACATGCTTGCGTGTACATGCGGTCCCCACCACACACCGAAACCTGAAGTCGGCTCTCATAAATCCCTTCTTCGTGTTGGGATTGCGCCGCTTCCAGCGGATCCATTTGGTTTTCCGCTACAACAAAAAACTCGCTCGGCTACTTCGTTTGCTCGATCTACTGGTGCCGGCCCGCGTCACTTTGTGGGCTCTGCAGCCACCGCTACAAAAACCCAGACGACATGCGGCTGTCGATTCGATCTTATGCCTGTCCGAAATGACAGCGAAAATGTTTCACGAGACCGGAGTGGTTCCTAGGTTGATCCGCTGCGGTGTTGACCTAAATCGCTTCGGAAAAGACGTTGCCAAAAGCAATGCCAGAAAAGATTTTGGCATCGATGAGAAGGACCATTGGGTGATTCACGTCGGCCCGATTCGCGAAAACCGTGGCATACGTCACTTGACAGAGATCGCATCATTGCCTGGGGTTTGCGTTACGATTATTTCTCGCCCAGGAAGCGGCGAGGACTCCGGTTTGCGGCAGTTTCTCGAGAGCGCCGGCATTCAAGTCTTCATAGATCATCTCGATTCGATCGAGGACCTTTATCGCAGTGCCGACCTCATGGTCTTCCCGACCACCGATCCATCCGGTTGTATTGAAATCCCGCTGTCGGTAATCGAAGCGCTGGCCTGTGGGTTGCCGGTGGTGTCGTTGCCGTTCGGGGGGTTGATTGACCACTTCCCACAAGGAGGCATTGGATTGCGAATCGTTGCCGACGCCGGCGACCTACGAGAAGCCGTTTCCTCGGCATTGGCTTGCAACGAGAAGCCGAACATGAATCTCAGCGCCTTTGATTGGAAACAAAGTCTTCCAGAAGCGCTGGCGGCGATCCCCACTGGGCGACGGCGCGGCGGCAAGCTTGTCGTCGTCACCGGCCTTGATGGAGCAGGGAAATCCACTTTGCTCGCCAGCTTGGCGACCGAACTACGCGGCTGCGGTTATCGCGTGGTGGTTCCTTGGGGTGGCTATGAGATGAAACTGTTTCGGCCGCTGGTGAAGCTCGCCAAACGACTGGCCGGCGCCAGTCCCGAGCGAATGGAAAGTGATTACCGCGGTTATCGCAAGGCGATGGTCGGCGCAGTGAACCGACCGTTCGTCGGACCAATCTATCGCATGCTCGTGGGTTTCGAATACGCGCTGCAGATGTTCTGGAAAGTGCGACTACCGCTATGGCGCGGTCAGGTTGTCCTTTCCGATCGATTTGTCCACGACCTGTGCGTCGCCTTTGCGGCGAACAGTGATGAAAGCGATGAGCTACTAATCAGAAGGGCGCGGCGCTGGAGCTACCTGGTTCCCAAGCCACAACTGAAACTCTTCCTTGATGTCGCGCCGGAAGTCTCGATGGATCGCAAGGACGATATCCCTGATCTTGAGTATCTCACCAGCCGTCGGCAGCGTTACTTGACGATGACATCTGCTACAGGTTTCCAAGCGCTCGACGGAGCGCAGCCGCCTGAAAAGGTCTTGGCTCAAGCTTGGAGCCTGACTTCATCGCTACTCGACTCCTCTACGCCTTGTTCTTCTGCCACCGAAGGTGCGGCAGGGAATCGCGCATAAAGGCCTTCACGGCGCCAACGGAAATCGTGTTTGCGCCAAAAGTAGCGTAGACCAAGCGTGTGCGACCGAGCGTGGGAATTGAAGAATCCCTTATGGCTCAAGCGCTTGGTGTGATGTGTCACCTTAATCCTTCGATCCCAAACCAGTTTCCAACCACCCAGGCGTAGGCGCACGCAATAGTCGGTATCCTCCGGCGAATAGAAAATCTCCTCATCCAGTAAACCGATCTGGTCGACGGCGGCCTTGCGCAACATCCAGCATGCCGAGATTGCACAATCGACCTCGAGCGAAGGTTGTGGCGCATAACTCTCGTTCTTCTCCCGCAGCCTCTCCCCCACGCCAAACCGCGCAACCAAAGTGCGCAAAACCTTGGTCCAAATGGTTGGAAAACGACGACAGTTCTCTTGCTCTTCGCCATCTGGGAAGAACAGTTGCGGCGCGACTAGTCCGGCGTGGGAATGGGATTTGAGAGTCTTAACCAGTGCCGTGATGGAACCAGGAGGAAACTCCGTATCAGAATCAGCGACCAAGAGAAAAGGTGCAGTCACCTGCTTCAACGCGACGTTCCTCGAGAAGGTTGTGCCAGTGTTCTCGCCAAGGGGGTGGCAACGGATCTCGACTCCTGCGATTTCCTCCGCCAGCGCTTCCACCATGGCGACCGTCCCGTCGGTGGAACCATTGTCCACGACATGAATCACCCCACCCGGTTGGTACTCTTTGAAACAAGCGGCCATCGAGCGGAGACAAATCTCGATTTCACTTACCGAATTCCAGGTGAGGACAACCGCCTCGAGCGGAGGAACCTTAGACGTCGATGGCCTCATGTGGATCCCTTACTGGTGCCCGTTCATCTCGTTGTTGCTGCTTTTCCTGCGCAGACAAGGAACCCTTGAACAAAGTCTTGCGGAAGGTCCAGAAGGCCTTGAAGGTGCGCGTGATCTCCCCAGGGTGGCGCACTTGTTGCATGACCTTGTAGATCAGATAACGCGGCCGAATGTAATACTCACGCCGCGCGCGATCGCACCATGCCAGAATCTCGGAGCGGTCCATGTCGGGCATGTCGAGCACGACGTTGTGATTGCCTTCGGCGGTCAACCATTGCCGATAGTCTTCAGTTCGAAGCAAGCTATTCTCCTTCGCCCATTCATAAGCCGGCGTTCCCGGATAAACGATCAGCGGGAAGAACTGCATGGTGTCGTTGTTGAACTTCTTCGCGACAGCCAGGGTCTCTTTCAACGTGCTGCGGGAGTCGCCACGGTTACCGGCCATGAAACAACCATGAATCAGCAACTTAGCACGGCTGGCATTCTTCGAGAACTCCATCATCTCGGCGACGGTCGTGCCCTTCAGCATTCCATCCAACGCCGTCTGCGACCCGGATTCATAACCGACAATCAGCAACACGCAACCAGCACGACGCATCAGTACCATCGTTTCCTTATCGAGGGTCGCACGCGTATTGCAGTACCACTTGATCTTGAGGTGTAACCCACGGGCAATCATCAATTCACAGAACTCCCTGGTGCGCTTTGCCCAGGCAGTGAAAGTATCGTCTTCGAAGCCGATTTCCTTCACCTCTGGCATGTTCTCCACGACCCACTCCACTTCATCGACAATAGAGGTCGCGGTACGGAAACGGACCTTGTCGCCGTGGACCGTGCGCGGATATACACAAAAAAAGCAAGGGTGCGGACAACCACGCGTTTGCATCAGCTGGATCATCGGCCAATCGGATGCCGCGAAGAAGTAGTCCTTGGAGTCGAACCACTTCTTGTAGACCTTCGCCAACCACGGCAGCTCATCAAGATCCTTGATGAAGGGTCGCTTGGCCGTGGTGACAAGATCCTCTCCAGTCAGAAAGCTGATGCCCGCGACTTCGGTCAAGTCTTCCACGGAGGGCTTGCCGCCAGTCCGCTCGAGCAGCCGGGCCAGTTCGACAACCGTGGCATCGACCTCGGTCTGCAGGATAAAATCGGTTGCCACATCAAGACGCAGCGACTCCTCCGGCAAGGCTGTCACGTGAGTTCCCATCAAGGCGATCGCTGATCCGCATTCTTCTTTGATGCGGGCACCGAAGGCGACGTCGGAATAGATACTCGGGGTACTGGTATCCAGCAGCGTGAAATCGGGCGCGAAGTCACGCACGATCGCCAGGGTGGCTTCGTTATCGAGCAGGCGCGCGCACGAATCGAGCAGCAAAACTTCCATGCCGTCCATGTCCAGCGAGCCTGCGGCCGACGCCAAGAACATTGGAAAATAAGTGGTTCCGGACTTGGCAACTGCCGGAGACCGGGACGAGCGCGAGAACTTACCGTGCTCGGTCAGGAATGGGGGATTTAGACAGAGGACCTTCATCGGAGTATCAGATTATCCACTAGGTCAAGAATATTGCTTCGGAATGTACAAGTGGAGAATTTTTCGCTGACGGCTTGTGCAAGCCGTTTGCGATCGCATTCACCTGGGTTGATGGTGGCGGCAATCATCTGTTGAGCAAGACTATTTGAATCCATCGGAGCATAACGTGGCCCGATTTCCAGCAGCGCCCCCAATTCATCGGCCCCGCCACTCGCCGGCAAAGCCAAGGGGGTTCCGCAAGCGGCTGACTCGAGACCACTCAGGGAGAATCCTTCATCATGGCCAACTATTGTCAGGTCGCAAATAGGATAGATTTTGTGTAAATCATTGCGCCAGCCTGGAAACAAGAACAAGTCTGGAACTCCCGCCTCTTTTGCCGACGCCTTCGCCTCCGCTACGATCGATTCGCCCGCTGGCAGGATACGCCCCAAGCACAGGATCTGGAGATCGGGTAGGTGCTTCACGGCAAGCAGTGCGGCTTCGAAAACCAGCTCATGCGCCTTGATCCCGCCGATGTCGCCCACGAACGCGACCAGGAATTGGGCCGCGGAGGAACCAAGCGGAATTCGAGAATCCATGTCGGGTGATTCTTGATATCGGTAACGGTTCCCATCCACGCCGTTGTACAGGATCCTCGTTGTTTGGCTTGGCAGGCCGCTATATTTCGCCACAGCCGAGGAACATGCCACGCTTTTCCCAGTGGGATTATGCCCATCAATCCAGCGGATGGCTGCACGATGTAACGGAGATTTCACCAAGTGATGGAGGTGAAAGACCAATGGTAATTTACTGCGGCGATTCGCCCAATACATTGCCGGAAGACCGGTCAGTCCATTGACGTAGATCAGCCCAGGTTGAACGTCATTCAGCAAAGCTTGAAGTTGGCGGCCTCCCGCAGGGACGGCCAGTGGCGACCCTTGCGCGAGCGCGGGCGCAAACCGGACATCGAGCCCAAGGTCAAGTGCGGCGACGGACAGAGAGCCCTCGCCAGGGCAGGCGAACACTACGCGAAAGTGCTCCTGAAGGGCTTCCGCGATTTGCAAGGCGACGCGTTGCCCACCAAGAATTTCGGTCAGACACTCAGTCAGTAGAACTGGTCGCATAACTCTTCACAAACGCCTTTCCATCGAACATGGCTGGATCAAAATCCACATCCAACAGGGAGAGGACACTTGGGGCGATATCCATCAGCTCCACGGGCCCGTCTCGCTCTTCGATGACCTTTGGATTGGAGACGTAACACACTGGGGTCTCGAATCGATGGCTGCCGGGCTGGACCAAGTGAATGGCACCTTCCCCCCACAATCCCTTACCGGTTTCCCAACCCAAGCCGCACCAGTCCGGTAGCTGCACCAGGATTTCAGGAAATTTGTCGAGCTGCGGTCCCGCGTAATAATCTTCGCGGCGCAAGACAGATCGGAACAACGGCTGACCGTCTTCGCCCAAGGCACCTTTCAGGACCTTGATGACCTCAGCGATATTCGCTTCAATTTGTTCCTCTGATTTTCCAGGCCGGTGCATACGCACTCCACCGTAGCTGTAAGATTTCACGGTGCTCAAGTCGCTGACATAAGCAATCGTTTGATCCCAATCAATCGACGAAGATGGGGCCAGCAACTTTTTCCACACTGGGAATCGTTTGGAGAGTTTCATTAGCGCAGGAGTGGTGCCGAAGCGCCTCACTGTCGTGAAGATCATCTTCTTCAACGTGGCCGCGCCGATGGCAGGTTTGCGTGCTCCTTTCTTGACCGTCAACAGCCCGTTTTGGCGAAGCAACTCATTCACTTGGAATAAGCGCCAAGGACGTGGGCCGTGGCCATGATCCGCGAGCAGGATTACGGTGACGCCTTCTCCGGCGGCATCGATCAGGCGACCGACAGCATGGTCGACGGCTTCATAACCCTCTTCGACCACGTTCTTGTATGGTCCATCTGGCTTGTGGTCCGGATGGCCAGGATCATGATCTGCCCAGAACATATGTTGCAGGCCATCAAGGCCAGACATATAGATGAAGCCGAGGTCCCAATCGCTGCGTGCGAAGGTTTCACAACCCAAGGTCGTTTCTGCCTCGAGCTGGTCCTCAAAACCGCGAATCGCGCGAGGCAAATCCTTGCGTGCGATGAACCCGGAACCAATGCCAAGCAGGGCCTTGGAATCTAAAGGCGTGGAAAATCGATCGCCCTCTTCAAGATGCGACGTGATTCTCGAAGGGTCGCCACCTCTTGAAACCATGCGCCCATTTGTTGGCCACCCGGGCGCAATATTGAGGGGCAGCAGAACATGGCAACGCTTGCCTGCGGCGGCAGCGATGTCCCAAAAAGTCCGGCCCTGAAACATGGAATCCTGCACATGCATGCCTGGTTTATATCCACCAGTTGCATCTGCAAAGTTCAGGAAATTAATGATGCCGTGTTGGGCTGGCGAGACACCAAGAAAAACACTTGCCCACGCGGGACATGAATCGGGAGGAAACACGGATCTGAGTGGAAGATCCACGCCAGAGGATCGCAAACCAGATATCCGTCCCAATCGAAGCCCAAGGCTACCGACAACGTCTTTGTCGAGGGCGTCGACGCCAATCACTAAAACGCGGTTATTCATTAATTTCTACCCAGGTGCATATTAACATGCCCAGGACCCCCTATTTGCCCTTTTCGACCGTTGCTTTTCTAGAAAAATACGCAAATGGACCTATGAATCAATTGTGGGAATTATATGCCCCGAATTTGTGATTAATAAACCCCTATTAGTCGGAACTTTAGGTTAATTATGGCCGATTAATTACTGTCACCTGCTGCAGACAAATCTGTAACCTTGTGAATTAATGATTAAGCAACATCTTTTCTGTAAAAGTGGCAGGTTCATCAAATGCCTTCCATG
>CALFOT010000118.1 GCA_937919925.1 uncultured bacterium
AATGAAGAGGATTCGCATGGTGGTCGGGAGGGAAGGGGGCCGACCACCGGGAGGAGGAGGTCAATCCTTTGGAATCGTCATCTTACCACCAGTAATCGCAGCCAGCTCGCGCATGAATTTTTCATTGTTGGTGCTGTCGGTGACTAAAACCGTATGAATGCGCACACCACTACGCGCAAACAGCCGTGCCGCACCATCTAAAATGTGACCGCCGTATTGATGCTTGCCGGCTGAACTACCGCCATCGCTGATCACAACGATGGTGTCAATCATGGGATCAGCCTGCGCTTGTTCCAGTGCATCAAATAGTGCCGACGTACTCTTATAGGGACGCGAGTGCAGGAAACTCAAAGCTTTCGCACTATTCGTTTTATTCGCCGGCATCAGTTGCTTAAACGCAAAAATGGGTTCGGCCTCCACCACCACGACTTGGAACATCACACCTTTAGGCAGCAGATTGATAAACCCCTCCAGCTCTTTAGCGGCGGCATCCGCACAGCTCAACTCGCCAAGTTTGCTCATACTCATGCTGCCCGAGCCATCGACCAGAAAGGCCACATTCGCGCTATCGATGGCCAAACCAAAAAAGCGTGCCACCGTATCACGCTCGACACGTTGGGAAGTCACGTTTTTCGTCTCTCCCGCTAAGGCCTTCTCCAGCCATTCCGCGCCGGCTTCGGCATACCACTGATTCCAAATTTTTGGGTCATCTCCGAAGCCTTGGCCAGTGAGTTGGCGTAAGGCAGCGCCCAGATCACCACAAAAGCGATTCGGTTCCTGCACCACTTCCAATTCCAGCGCCTTGATCAATCCTGGCACCGCTGATACCACTTTGTTCTTCACAGCGGCATCAATGTAAACCGCTTTGGGGGCGGCGTTTGGTTGCTGGAAGACACCCACGGCGGCGTTCGTAAAGGCGCTCCACGCATGGGAATCTGTTGCAAGAATCCGCAAACACTCGGCACGATCACCGGGGTCTTTGGCTTTGTTCACCGCCTTGGCCAGCATTTCTATTTCTGCTGCCTGGAGAGGACCAAGAAACGCTAATCCTGACCAAGGGGCATCCGCGCGCCCAATTTTTGCACGCACTACCGCTTCAGCGGAATCCAGCTTACCAGGCTTCACAGCGCTCAAATCGAGGCGTTTTTCCGCCAGTAGGATGCCGAGTGTAGCCGACCATTCGCGCTGCACAGCCGCTGAGGCTTTTTCAAAACTTGGCGCTAGCATCCGCTCGCCGGAAACCGTGGCACTACAACGGCCAAGCGCGCGTAGGAGCAAGATGCGTTGCCATTCACTGCGTTTGCGATCGGCGGCCGCGGCCGCCATCAAATCGGCTTCTTCGGCAGCGGATGCCTTTAAGTAGCCGCTAAAAAACCAATCACGAAGATAAACCCCGCGGTAAGTATTCTGCTTGGTATCAAAAAGTTCAAGGCGCAGCTCCATCGCTTCACCAGAGCGCATTTCAGCGAGTTCTTTGGCCGCCGCATAAGCCCCATCTTCATAGGAGGTTTTATCAATTGCGGCGCGCAAGGTGTTGCCGAGCGCTTCGAGTTGGGCGCACGGTATGAGGCTAAGTAGAAGGGCAGCAAACATGGTGAAAAAGAAAGGAGGGGACCCGGTGGGGTCCCCTCCATGCAGACGGGTTCCAAGCGAAGCCGGGATGCGATTCTATTCGATTGTCGATTGCGCTGCGTTCGACATCGTGGCGCCACGCGCGTTGGCAAGCGAATCCAAGCAGTACCACTGGAAGAAAAGATCGCGACCGACCAGCGAAGCCCTGTTTGGAATGGAAATCGTGTAGTCAGCATCACCAGAAGCACTCACGGCAACGATGAACTGGTATTCGCCAGAAGCATAAAGCGTGTTACCAGGAGCACCTGCAGCCGTCATGTCGAAAGGTAGGTTTAGCACTGGAGGCATATTCCAAATGGTGTTGGAGAAACCAGCCAGGAGCACCGCAACGTTGTTCGGGATGGCGTTGGCAACCGAGACAGTGAAAGTACTACCAATTGCAGGGAAGCCGATGTGATCGATTTCCGGTAGCAAGTTCAAGGAGCTAGTCCCTGCAGTTCCGAATTCATGCCAGTTCACCAAGCTCACTGGGTGCGCGAAAGCGCCAACTGGCACATCATCCATTTCGCCAACAAAGTGACCTAGGGTATCAAAACCCATTAAGGTTGTTTCGCCGGGGCCTTCGGCATTGCCGTTGCCATCCAGGTCGATGTAAAACAGCACATCGCCGCCAGTGGAGCGGGCGGAAAAGCCACCATCATGTGCGGCCCCACCGTAGAAAGCTGGGTAAGGAAATGCGGAGCCAGGGCCGCCGGTGAACAGCGTGACCTCGCCGGCGTCGTTGAGGTCTAAATCATGGTTGCGGTCGATGCCTTGGTACACAAGACCACCAGCGCCAGCGCAGGAAGCGTTTGCAGCAGTGGACATAATCCAATAAACATCCTCACCGAGTGGGCCAGCGCCTGGGGCGAAATCGAGAACTTCTAGGCTGGCGTAGAAACCGACACCGCTAGAGGATGGGCAGCTTGGGCTTTGCAGCAGTCCCGAAAAGACATCTGCGTTCACCTCAAGGCCAGCTACATCATCGCTGAGGTTACAGAAGTTCCAAGCTTCCCCAGCATCCATTGCGTCGCCATCGGCGTTGAGATCTTGGAAGGCGTAAAGAGCTAAATCTTGCTGCTCGAATGCGATGACTAAGCCATTGGTGGAATCGAACATCAGGCCTTCGAAATCGCCGATATCAATCCCGACCGGGCCGGACAAGCCGGGTACCGTCAGGGTGCCAGTAGCATCCACAAACTGCACAAACTCGCCGGCGTCATCGGCGTTGCCGTTTGCATTTAAATCGGTGTAAGCGTGGATACCGGAGCCAGGCTGGGAGCCGGAACTGTAGTTATCATCCGTAACGTAGAAGGTGCCCGTGATTGGATCAAAGTCCATCGCATCGGGTGACGTGTTGGCAACGCCGGGGCCGCCGCGCGTGTCTGCCCATTGAGTAATTTCACCCGGGCCTGCGCATTCGCCATCACCATCCAAATCTTGTAGGCGAAGAATCAAATCATTGGTGCTAATGATGTAAACAAAGTGATTCAGTCCTTCAGCGCGGTACTTGAGATCTTCGACGTGAGTGATTTGAACCGCGCCATCTACGGCAAACGGAATCAATTCATCAATCGCAAAAAACAAGCCATCACCATCGACATCCAGGTGGCGGTAGAGCCCCCAGTCATTGAGAGTGGTATCGCCATGGTAAAAGACGAGTTCGGAGTTGACGGTTTGGGCGAAAGCAGCGCTGCTCAGGAAAACGGCTGCAAGAATGGCAAGAGGTGTACGCATTTTTTAATCGGGGGCGGACAAAAGCAAGGAGTATCGACCTCCTCGAAGGGGGTCGGTTTGCGCGCAGATTATACGTGCCGAAGTACGGGTTTCGGGCGAAGAAAGAGTGAAAAAGCCCTATAGAATGCGGAAGTCCACCGCATTGCTAGTTTGAAAATTGCTCACCACAGTGAGATTGACGTGGCCTGGAAAGAACACAAATGGCACGGCGGTGATGGTTACGGAAATGACGCCAATCAACGGAATCCTAGGTGTGTTAAAGATATACAGCGGCACCGAAGGGATGAAGCCGAACACTGGGATGGGCAAATCGCCGAAGTTTTTGCCAATCAAAACAACCGGATCGAGCGGGGCACCCTCGGCCGGGAACACCAACCAAATCACTGGCGCCTGCGCCAAGTTCACCTGGGTAGTCTGTGAGGTGGCAACGGATTCCACGATGGGGGCGGCCAACCCTGCGGTGCTGGGGGAATCGACGCTTGGAGTGGAGAGGAGAAAGGCGGTCAGGATGGTGAGTAACATGTTTTTGGGTGGGGCGTAAAGAAGACGAACCAGGGCTTCCAAAGATACCACATCATTGTTG
>CALFOT010000119.1 GCA_937919925.1 uncultured bacterium
CAACACCCACGGCCATCGCGAGGAAAATCCACAAAGTTAGCCAGCGGTCCAGGAAAGAAAGGTGACGGCCGTCAGCGTTCACAGCAGTTCTCCCAGCAAAGTAAAGAAGCGCTCACGCACTTTTGGTACCAAGCAGTAACAACGGCGTGGCCCATCCACTTCGCCTTGCACCCACCCGGATTCCTTCAGCGCTTTCAAGTGCTGGCTGACGGTCGAAGCGGCAAGACCCACTTCGGCCTGCAAATCGCCGGCGATGCAGGAATCTTGCGCCAACAACACCCGTAAAATCCGGATTCGTGCAGGGTGGCCGAGTGCTTTGGCCAAGGTGGCGAGCTCTGCTTCCTCCTTTGCCAGGGAGGCACTAAGAGGCACCAGGGGGATGGTGCAGCAGGCGGCCTCGGGATTGCTGGTCTTTACCATTTCGTAATATTACGAAATGGAGTCGCAAGGGTCAACGGATTCCTTCAGTTAGTGCATGGGAATCGCGGTGGCCTGGGTATCGATTCGATTCTCGCGAGCATTGATCTCGGCGGAAGCATCGGGCGCAGCGGGATCGGGCGCTGTGGAATCGTTTGCCATTTCCACAAAGTGCAAACTTGCCATCGCCGTTTGAATCTGGTCTTTGACGGCAGCGTAATCATCAAACAAAAAAACCATGTAAGCATCCGCGGCCGCGCGCCGATGAATCGCCAAGAACAGCATCGCTTGATGGGCGCCACCAAATTCTGGTTTGGGTTGGAGCAACGACATCTGCCCCCAGTCGGCGTGGAACTCTCCTAAAGAGTTTTCACCGAAGCCGCCACTGGCACTGTAGGGGTCACTTGCAATCTGTTGCACGATTGCGGTGTAGAGCAGCGGGTAAATGTGCTCTGGAGCAGGCTTGGAAGAGTGCGGATCTTGGTAATCGACTTCGGCGTCGGCCAAACAGCGCAGAGCTATGCGCACCTCTAAACCGCCATTTTCCGCCACTAAGGTGGCTTCATAATCGAGGCCATCCGTGGCTTGCCCAGGAGCAAAGCGGAATCCCGGTGGCAGCGCAAATTCCATGTTGCAACGGGTTACCAGCGCCGCAAACGAAATTTGTGCCGCAGAGGCTTCTCCTTCTTCCTGCTCAAGATTCACTACTGGCGCTTGCTTTTGGCAGGCAGCGACGGGCAGCAGCAGAAGCGCAAAGAGGTACTTGAAAAGCACGCTTATTGTTCCTCCTCCGAAGCCGCATCTTGTGCCCAACGCTTTAGCAAAGTATGCGCAAGATTCTGGTGGTCTTCCTTGGTCGTGCGTTCCAGAAACAAAATCATGTCGGCTTTCGCCGCCTCTAAATCACCAAGCG
>CALFOT010000120.1 GCA_937919925.1 uncultured bacterium
TCGAACCTCGTCGCCCGCTCCATTTCGGATTTTTTTAGAGAAAGATATTTCTAGCCGACTGCGTTTTGCTTATTGGGCGGAGACCGAACAGGAGAGATTAGTCCTTTGTAAAGTGTGCATTGACTATCGCACCACAAGTATCCCTGCTGTGGCTGAGTGAAATGGACCAGCCAACTACTCTGAGTCCAGTTGCTACCTTTAATGCATTACCGTGAAGCGTAATACTAGGAGGAGTTCGGCCATCGCTGAGAATTTCGATTTCTTTCAACGCTATTCCTTGTCCAAGTCCACGGCCCAAAGCTTTGAGGACAGCTTCTTTCGCGGCAAATCGAACTGCATAGTGTTGGCTTGGATTTTTTCTGGCTTCTGCCGATTCCTGTTCACAAAGGGTAAATACTTCATCGCGGAAGATGTCGCCACCGCGCTCAAGGACGGAAGCAAAGCGGCTTAAGGAAACCAAATCTAGGCCAAGGCCAGGTACGGATTTCATCGGGCATTTCCCGTTAATGGCGCTGGTGGTCGCCCAAGTATCAATGAAGTGTTGATGCCCCCAAAGGCAAAGGTGTTGTTCATGACACAATTCGGCGATGCCTGACGGATCGAGTCCCGAATGAAGTCAAGTGGCGCACATCGCTCATCAACATTTTTCAAATTTCGGTTCGCGGCAAGGAAACTTTCCTGCATCATTTGAATACAGAAAATGGCTTCTATACCACCGCAGGCACCGAGGGTATGACCGGTCAATCCTTTTGTCGAACTGACAGGGATATTCGGCCCCAAAACCTCCATTATCGCCAGGCTTTCGGCAATGTCGCCCAGAGGAGTTCCAGTGGCATGTGCATTCACATATTGCACAGCACTCGGTGCCAATTCGGCATCGGCCAATGCCAATCGCATGACTTCAGAAATGCCATCCACTCGAGGATGGGTAACGTGTTCGCCGTCGCAGGTGGTGCCAAAGCCCAGAACCTCAGCAACGATAGGTGCACCGCGAGCCTGAGCATGCTCCAAGCTTTCAAGGACAAGCGTGGCGGCACCTTCGGCCACCACAAGACCATCGCGAGCTTCATCGAAAGGGCGCGGGGATTGGTCTGGTTGCTGATTGAAGCGGGTTGACGTCGCAAGCAAGATGTCGAAAACACCGGCATGGGTAAAGTGCAACTCCTCTGCGCCGCCACAAATCATGACATCTTGATAACCATCCTTGATGCTCTCGAAGCCGTAGCCGATTGCCTGGCTGGAGCTCGTGCAGGCAGAGCATGTTGTGAGAATCCTTCCCTTCACGCCGTAACGGATTGCAAGGTTCACCGCGCAGGTGTGACTCATGATGCGAAGGTAAGCGCTGCCTGGTAAACCATCCAGACTATGCCTTTCGAACAGTGATTTTCCATGCTTCTCAAGCTCTTGCGAAGATCCATGGCTAGACCCATAGGCCAGTCCTGTCCGGCCAGACCCAAGTTGCTCCCTAGTCAAGCCCGACGCTCGAATCGCTTGATCGGAAGCATTTGCCGCTAGGATTGCGACGCGCCCCATCGTGCGAGTTTCTTTGCGCTTGTAGTCCTTCCGCTCCACTCCAAGCACGGGACCAGCGAGGCGGGTACGCAGATTGCCGATGTCTGCCCATTCGTCCATTATTACGATTCCACTCCGGCCGGAGCGAAGAGCATCTAAAGTATCGGGCAGCGTGTTACCAATGGGGCTGACAACGCCCATACCGGTAACGACGACTCGCCGCCGACTCATGCCAAGCCTCCGTTGATGCCGATGACTTGCCCGGTGATATAAGTGGCTCGCTCACTCACCAGGAATGAGACTAGGTCGGCAACTTCTGAAGGTTGGCCGAAGCGTCGCATGGGGATAGAGCGGATGGCTTCGGCTGGAACGCTTGTGATCATGTCCGTTTCGATGAAGCCAGGAGCAATTGCGTTTACGGTGATTTTCCGTTTGGCTAACTCAAGCGAAAGGGAGCGGGTGGCGCCAATCAAACCGGCTTTAGCAGCGGAGTAGTTGACCTGTCCACGATTTCCGACAAGCCCTGAGATGGACGAAATATTGATAATTCTACCCCACTTCATGCGGATCATCGGCGTGACCAGCGCATTCGTAAGATTGAAAAATCCATCCAAAGTCGTACGTGTTACCGTCTCCCAAGCCTTGCGATTCATGATGGGGAAACTCGCATCCGCAACGACGCCGGCATTGTTCACCAGCACCCCAATGGGCGGTCCATTTGCCATGATGGTTTTCAATGCGGCAGCACAGGCATCGGCATCGGCGACGTCGAATTGGGCCAAAACCACGGAGCCTCCAGCCACCTCGATTTGTTCCTTTACCCTCAAGGCAGCGTCTTGAGAGCTGCGGAAGTTCAGGACAATTTCAAAGCCATCGGCTGCAAGAGAAGTGGCAATGGCGGCTCCAATGCCTTTGCTTGCACCGGTAACTAGAGCACGAGGTTTATGAGCCATTTGAATCAGTATTTTGAGATGAGAATGTGGCCACGCTCAGGACGCCAGCAGCAATAATCTGGTCCTGATTTCGAATCTCGCAATGGAAATGACCAAAGCCAGCAACGCTCAGGCTCTTTTCTGTGGTCACGATTAAGTCGGACCCAAGGGGAAATTCAGCAACGTGGAATTCCATTTTACGACAGCCGATAAGAAACCCTGGTTCTGGTTTCTCGCAGCGCTCTAATGCTTCTAACCCAGCCCGAACGGCGATGCATTGAGCCATATACTCCAATGCAATGATACAAGAAACTCCATTCCCCTTCAGGAACGGAGAGTCGCGTTGGATTTTCACCGTGCATTCCGTGCGTGAAGAGTCCGAATGCAAAATTCGGTCGAGTAACACCATAGGTGGCTCATGTGGAAGAGTCTCTGCTAGGGGGGGGTAGTTCACCACAATTAATCCAAGGGGGGGAGGACGTCGATAAGCCAAGGCCCCCAGGCAGCAAGGCGTAGGGTTCCAGATTGTGAGGCCTCAAGCAAGCACGCCGTTTGATAGGCGCTTACGCAAGGATGGTTGACGAGCGAATTAGGTGGGGCGGGCACCTTTCCACAGTTTTCCTCAGGTCTCGTGTGTAGGCGAATCCGTGGAAGTGCGCGTCGTGGCCCCGAAGGGCTGCAATTTACTAGGTGAAGGGCCACTGCCATGCTTTCAAATCTTTGCTCGGCGGGAACAAAGAAATGTGGTGGGGCTTCATCACCCAGGATCAGAGTGACGCTATCCCAGCCGTCTTTGAGAAGTCCGTAACATTCGAACAAGGCGCTGAGGAATGTTTCTTCACCAGCAGCGATGGATGTCGTGAACCCTTGGTCGCCGCGTGCAATACTGAGGCAGCCGCTGGCATTGTTGTGCACGCTATACATGAACATGAGCGGAGAGACCTCACCTTCGGGAGAAAGCGCTTGCTCCAAAAGTGAAAGCAATGGGCCGGTCTCGCCAAAGGCGGAGGCGAAGACCGTTGCACTCGGTTCCGTAGTAATTTTTTGAAAGTCGACCGCGCGCTGCAAGGCTTCCGCCAAGGCACAGGTCAAGATGCTCACGCGTGCACGCACACGGCTCGGTAATAGTTGTGCGGGCGGCTTGGTTCCAGGATTCTCAGATCCCAGCCATTTCCCGACTCCAGCGATTGCCATTTCCATTATTTTGAGCGCCCCAAAACCAGACTGATATTGCTGCCACCGAAGCCAAAGGAATTACTTACGGCATAAGTACCTGAAAAATCCTGGAAGTGGCGCGTAAGGTGTACTGGAGCCTTGGGGTCAACTTCTCCTTTCAATAAAGAGTCTGGCAACCAGCCTTCTTCAAGGGAGAGCGATGTGAAAGCGGCCTCAATGCCGCCACAAGCACCGAGCAAATGACCGGTATAACTCTTGGTGGCAACTACAGTTGTTTGAGTAGAGAAAACGTCCAGAATCGCCGCACCTTCAGCTGCATCATTGCTACGCGTGCTGGTTCCATGCGCCTGGATAAACCCAATGTCGTCGGCGCGGAGGTTGGCGCGTAATAGGGCAGCCTTAATCGCGGCGATGGCGCCGGCCCCTCCTGGCGAAGGCGAAGTCATGTGATGTGCATCAGAGCTTTCGCCGACGGCAATCAAGGACGTGGCAGCTTCACCAGAACGCTCCAAAAGCATGAGTGCGCCGCCTTCCCCAAGGTTCAGGCCGTCGCGGTCTTGCCCGAAAGGTTGGCACATCTGCTTTGCGATTAGACCCAGTCCGTTGAAGCCATTGAGGGTCAAAAAACAAAGGGTATCGATGCCGCCTACGATTGCAGCATCGATGACGTTGGCGTTGAGAAGCCTTTGGGCAGTTGCAAAGACTTTCGCTGACGAGGAGCAGGCAGTGGAGATGACGCTTCCCGGGCCGGTACAGCCGCTAAGGGATCGCACGACGTGAAGAATGCCGTAGAAGTGATGTTGGTTGTGGAAATCGAAGTTAGCGGGAAAAGGTTTACCACCCAGATGGCATTGAAGAGCATTTTCAGTGCCAGCAGTGCCTGCATTGCAACTTCCAAGAAACACCCCAATGCGACTTGGACCCCAGCGGTCCAAAGCGGCTTTAACCTGTGGTCTAATCTCTTCAAAAAGGAGGGCCGCCATGCGCGTTGCTCGAGTTTGATGACGAGTCAGCGAGGGTGGCAGGTCCGGGAGAGGAGTCTCGACCACTCCGAGAAAAGTCGATACAGGGCTGCCGGAATCGGTGGGCTGCAACCCGGTGATACCATTGCGAAAATGATGCCGGTGGCTTTCCACACCGCAGCCAAGGGGGGAGAGGATGCTGCTGGCGGTGATAGGGTACGCCTCTTGGGATACGTGCACAGAAGCAATATATCACTGCACAGTAGGGGGGAGAAGTGTTGAGGCAACCCTATAGTCCCTGTTGTGATGTGGCGTGCACTGGCTCTCCCAGTCCGAGCGATTCTGCTCGCTGTGGGCTTTTTGTTCTTCTATGGTGGAGCTGCCGCGTTTTCTTGGATTGGAATCCCCCTTTTGCTTCTCCTCCGGAGGGAAAAGGCCGACAGGATTCCAATCTCCAGGAGAGTGGTTGGCCTTTGGGCTCGAGCGCTATTTGGAATCGGGCGCCGCTGTCGCTTTCTCACCTTTCAACCCGGCATGGGATTGTCCGAGCTGCCACTTGGGCCTTGCGTTCTCATCGCAAACCACCCCACCTTGATTGATGTGACCGCCTTTCTGGCAAGATACGGTCATCTGTGTTGTGTCACGAAAAAGAGGTTGTTTCGAGATCCATTCATGGGGCCAATCCTCCAGCAATGTGATTACATTCCTGGGGCCACTGGTGGCCCTTTTGCGGGCTCAAGTGTCGTTCTTGCCGGGATTAATCGTTTGAACGAAGGCCAGTGTGTTTTGATTTTTCCGGAGGGCACACGTTCTCCCATAGGTGGACTGCAGACCTTTCAGCGCGGTGCCTTTGAAATGGCTATTCGAGCTGAAGTTCCGGTATTGCCATTTCTGGTGACCTGTGACCCCGTAATTCTCAATCGAGAGGCCTCCCTGTTCCAGGCATTGTGGCAGTCCTCACGGTATTCTATTGTTCAGCTTCCTAAGCTCAATCCCCAAGATTGGAAAGGAGATGCAGCGGCCATGGCCTCTCACGCCGAAGAACTTTTTCGACAGCATCTTCCCGTCGCCAAACATGTTGAGTTGTCGAAGCCTTGAGCGAAGAAATGGAGTGCAATACTGCTGAAATGAAAGAATTACTCGTCAAGACCCTCATGCTTGACGGTTGTGATCCAGCTAGCATCGACGACGACGCGGTCTTGTTCGGGGGTGGCCTCGATTTAGATTCTGTCGATGCACTTGAGCTCGTTCTTGCGTTGAAGAAAACCTACGGAATCGAAGTCAAGCCAGAGCATGAGAACAACAAGGAGATCTTCCAGTCAGTTCGGAGCTTGGCCGAGTTCGTCACGAATGAAACGAAATAGTATGAATACTGAATCCCCCCAAGACACGTTTGGCGTCGTGCGAGAGATTATGGTTAGATTGTTCGATCTGGAATCTAGCCAAATCTCTTTGCAGGCCAAATTGGTAGACGACCTCGACCTCGACAGCATCGATGCGGTGGATATGATTGTTGAAATTCAGTCCAAGACCGGCACAAGGGTAAATGAGGAGGCCTTTCAGAATCTTCGCACCATTTCTGATGTTGTTGAGTTGATGGACGTGATGCTCAAAGAAGGGCAAATCAAGGCGGCCAGTGACTAGATTTTTTTCAGTCCTCAGTTTTCTTCGGGGGCCGCTTATGCTTCTTTACCCTGGAGTGATTTACTGGGACTTCCTTGGCCGTTTCACGTCACTATTTTTCTTCATCCTTATGCTGTGCTTTCTACCGATCGTTTTCAGTACGATTCGAGCTTTGCAATTACCGCGCAGAAGCCTCAGCTTTTTCCTGTCATTAGCGACGGTAGGCGCAGTGTTTTGCGTTTGGGTTCTCCTGTTCCCGGAAGCCTTCCTTCTTTCCTTGCCCTCACTTATTAGCCTTGGTTTCCTTTGGATCTTCGGTAGTTCGCTCCTCACGCAGCAAACCTTCGTCGAAAGGATTGCACAGGAGCAGGTCTCCGATTTGAGTGAGCGTGAAATAAAATATTGCCGGCGGGTCACCCAAGTCTGGTCCATTTTTTTTCTGCTCAACGCGTTGCTCGGCTTAGGTTTAGCTGGCTGGGCAAGCCCGAAAGCTTGGGCCCTATACACTGGCCTGGTTGTATACCTCCTAATAGGAATCTTATTCGCAGTTGAATTTATTGTACGGAAGTTCCTTTTCCGGCGCTCAGGTGTTTCGCTCCTCGATCGCTTGATAGAGCGTGTTTTCCCCAGTAAAGGCTGGAGCAAGGAGCAATGCTAGAGTCAAAGCGCGTCGGCCACGGAGGCTCCAGAAACGAAGTGCGTTTTCAGGTCGAAATCCCTCCCGATCTCGAGATCTTCAAGGGTCATTTCCCAGACTTCCCAGTCCTGCCAGGTGTGGTCCAGCTGCATGATTTTGTGATTCCGTGCGTGAATCAAACTCGGCCTCAGTGGGGTGTCGTATTTCAACTCCAACGATTGAAGTTTCTTCGCCCAATTCGTCCTTTAGACAAGTTGGAGCTGACTCTCCAGTTTCAGGACAAAGACCGCCTCGCTACTTTCACAATTAGACGAGATGAGACTATTTGCTCAAGTGGAAAGCTGTTTTTTCGTGCGCGCCATTTTCGTCCTTGTGTGGTAATTCCTACTTTCAACAACGTCGCCACTCTCCGAGCAGTCATCGGTGAAATTAGCTTTTCCATATCAAGCATCATCGTGGTGGATGACGGGAGCGCGCAGCCGACTCGTGATTTGGTTTCACAACTAGGTCGCGAAGGACTGATCATTGCCCACCATCGACCGAGCAATGGTGGAAAGGGCGCTGCGGTTAAGGATGGCTTCCAACTGGCTCATGAGTTGGGATTTACCCATGTACTTCAAATCGATGCGGATGGTCAACACGACCTAAGCCAAACCGCAGAGTTCTTAGCGACTTCAGAGGCGAACCCAACATCCCTGATCCTGGGCTATCCGATTTTCGGTGCCGATGCGCCGGCCGCCCGTGTGCGCGGGAGGAAGCTAACCAATCTATGTGTTGCCTGGCAAGCTGGTCGCGGTGTAATCAAAGACGCAATGATTGGCTTCCGGGTCTATCCATTGGAGCCAGCCTTGGCTTTGAGGGGGTTAACCGACCGCATGGACTTTGATATCGAGATCGCGGTGCGTTTGGCCTGGGCAGGCTTGTCAGTCCGCAATCTACCTATCGGTGTACGCTATCTGACTGCCGAGGAAGGAGGAATCTCCAGCTTTCAGCCTATCGGAGACAATGCTCGTGTCTCTTGGCTCCACACGCGTCTGTGTGTGTCTGCTTTCTTCCGACGAATTTTCAGACTTACCCCTTTCAGGTCATCGCAGTGAAAGCCAGTTGGATGCAGCAGAAAGAGCTCGGCTCCACTTTTGGAGTCCGCCTATTGCTGGTGCTTTACCGAGTGCTTGGAAGATGCGTCATGGGGTGGATCCTTTGGCTGGTGGCTCTGTACTACACCTGTTTCTACTCCCGAATTCGCCAAGCTTCTCGAGGGTTTCTGAAGCGAGTCCTGGTCCAACCACCGGGCTTCTGGAAGGTTCAGCATCATGTCACCATGTTCGCAAAAGTGACCTTTCACCGGGTCCTATGGATTTCAGGAAAACAGGATTCCTTCGATGTGTACACCGAAGATGAAGATGTTGGGCAATTGGCTGAGCTGACGGAATCCGGGAGCGGCGCACTTTTCTTGACTTCACACATGGGGAATGCAGCAGCCTTTAGCCCAGATCTTCTACCCGAAGGGTTCAAGATGAATATTGCTGGCTATTACTCCAATGCTGAGAGAATCAATGCGATCTATTCAAATTTATCGAGCATTGAAGCACCGACAATCATCAACCTAGAAGGAATCGGAGCAAGTTCGATGGTTCTTCTTCACGATCTTCTTGAGAAGGGCCAAGGGGTCACGCTTGCAGCAGATCGAACTGGAGTTGGCGACCGAACTCTGGAGGTGGATTTCCTGGGGTCTCCTGTGTCATTCCCTGCAGGTCCGTTTTTGCTGGCAGCACTTTCACATTGCCCGGTATTTTTCGCGGTCGCGGTTTTTTCCGAACCCAATTGTTACGAATTGATTTGTCGGAAATTGCATGCAGGGATTGACGTCAGCCGTGGCGAGCGCGATGAAGCTGTCTTGGAACTTGCCGGTCGATATGTTGAACAGTTGGAGATTTGCTGCAAAGCTTACCCATTCAACTGGTTTAATTTCTATTCCTTCTGGGAGCACTCAGACTGATTTGGTCATACTGAAAACCGTACACTTTAGGAGTCCCTCCGTTGAGGAGGGCGCAGAAGCCATTTCATGATCCGTCCGCCAGAGCATGCCGTAACGATCGAAGGGGAAGTACCCTTCCATCACGTAGACCTCCTTAAGGTCGTGTGGCACGGTCATTACTTCGTGTACCTTGAAACCGCGCGCACGGCTCTTCTGCGGTCCGTTGACCTGGATAATGATGAGCTGGAGCGGCTTGGGTATCATTCAGTCGTGGTAGACAGCCAGATTCGCCACGTTGCCCCTCTCCGCTACGGAGATCAGTTTTGCTGCAGTGCTTGGTTCACACAGGTCGATTTTTCGATAAGGATTTCGTATTTCTTGTGGAACAAGCGAACTGGCAAGCGAGTGGCCAAAGCCAAAATGATTCTGGCAATCCTCAACAAATCTGGCGAACTCCTTCTTGGAACACCCGATGCAATTCGCACGCGACTTCCTTTTTAACCTTGCCCTGAGTCTAGTCTTGCTCCCTCAAGCTGTGGCTCAAGAGGGAACCACGCCTCAATCACCAAAGGCCGAGCAAAAGGCAAAGCCGGAGCTCTATCAGAATTTCTCGGCCCTTCTGAAAGGCTTCTCGAAGACCAAGACCTTGTCGGCCAAATTCCAGGAAGAGAAACAAATCGAATTTCTTGTGGAGCCGCTGAGCAGCAGTGGGGTGATCTATTTCGACGCCCCTGGGGAGCGATTGTCACGCCATACCGAAAAGCCGTTCCCGTCCATCCTTGTGATTGCCAAAAAGTGGGTCGGAATCCTGGAAGACTCGAAATGGGAAGAGGCTGACCTGGATCGCCAACCCGTGATCATGCAGATTGTATCGAGCTTCGTAATGCTCCTGTCTGGAGATGAGAAAGGCTTAGAGAAGGTTTTCAAGGTTGTATTCACACCAGAAACCGCTGCAGGTAATGCTTGGGAGATTCGCTTGGAGCCACTTGTCAAGCCAATCAATAAAATCATCAAGACGATTACCTTTCATGGCAAAGGCGTCGTTGTGTCCGGCATGGAACTGCTCGAAGTGAGTGGCGACAAGACTGTCACCCGATTCAGTTCACATGTGCTGGACGCCGCATTCACCAAGAAGGAAATGGTTAGGTTCTTCCCCACGCCGGAAAGGAAAGATGACTCGCAGTGAGCGCTTGTGGCGGCTTCTGATTTCGTCTGCTGTTCTACTCGGCTTAGTTTTCTATATCTTTCACCACTTCCGGATCTCTACCGACATCACGGATTTCTTGCCACCGGCAGATGAGCAAGGTCTTGCAGAGATCTCACGCGAAATCGCACGGTCGCCAATCAGTCGATCCATGACAATCAGCTTGTCGGGAGGAACTGTTCAAGAACTTCGTGACGCCTCGCTCAGCTTCACTCAATCCTTGGAAGCAAGTGAAGGGATCGATTGGGTCCGGTCAGGGCCAGCTTCTGGATTGGAAAAAGCCTTCTATGAGTTGTTTTTCAAACATCGGTTTGGATTTCTTTCCTCGTCGCCGGAGGCACTTCTGCCAGAGCAATTTTCGAAAGAAGGCCTGGACGATATGGCGCAGGGCTTGCGAAGGCAAATGGCCTCTGTGCGCGGGCCAGCAATCCGGCCCCTAGTGCCATCAGATCCGCTTTTGTCCTTCTTTCACCGAATCCAAGCTCTAGAGCGCGCGATCCCGAGCGGAATCAAGGTTATTGATGGCCACTACTTCAGCCTCGACGAGAAAAATTCCATCCTCTTCCTGAGCACAGTATCTCCTGCTTTGGATGTACCGGCCCAAGAGATTGTTTTAGAGCGCCTTGATCAGGTGTTGGATGAGGTCCAATCCAAGTTAGGATTCGACTTGAAGATGGAGCTGAGTGGCTTGAATCGCTTCGCCGTCATGGTTCAAAAGACGACGACCGAGGACATTTTTCGAATTTCCATATTGTCATCTCTTGCGATTGTCCTTGTCTTCCTATCCCTTTACCGATCCCTCGGTTTGCTTGGCCTGCTGTTCCTGCCATTGATATTCGGATTGCTCGCTGGAACAGCAGCGTGCCTTTTTTCCTTTGGCCGCATCCATGGTTTGACCCTGGCCTTTGGCGCTACGCTTCTCGGTGTTTGCGTTGATTATCCGATTCACCTATTGAACCACTACCTTGTTGTGAAGCGTCACGATCCTTGCCAAAGCGCCAAGGCAATTTGGCCAGGGATTCGCCTAGGGGGCCTGACTACCCTTGCTGGATTCGCTTGCCTGGCTCTTTCTGAGTACCCAGGTATCCAGGAGGTTGCCTTGTTTGCGATGGTTGGAGTGGTCGCTGCGATTTTCTGCTCGCAATATCTATTACCTTCGATGCTGATGTTCTTCAAATCGCGGAAGGCTTCATTCGCTTTGACAATCTCAAGTTGGCATCGCCTGCTGCGGACGGAACAGTCGTGGGGTACCGTACAGAGGCTGGCCCTAGTGTTTTCCGGTATTGTCCTCGTGGTTGGGTTACCACAAGTTCAATGGAGCGATAGTCTAAGCGCACTTTCGGTCGTTGATCCAGAGCTAAGCGAGGAGGACAGAGCTGTCCGTCAGATGGTTTCGGATTTTGAGGTGGGGGAATTCATCGTGGTTGTTGCCGATGATGCTGAGATTGGTTTACAGATCAATGACCGCGTATTTCTCCAGCTTGAGCTTGCGCAAAGCGAGGAAGCCTTGGAAGGCTTCAGCAGCTTCCACTCCTTGTTATGGTCCAAGGACCTCCAAAATCGCAACCTTCAGTTTCTCAAGGAAAATCAAGACTTAGATTCCAAAGTGCTCGAGGCTTTAGGAAGGGCTGGATTCAGGACAGCTTCCTTTGAACCCTTCCAGCAAGATCTTAATCGCTTGATGCCACCCGTCAGCTTCTCAGAGTTTGTCGCTTCTCCGGTTGGATTTCTTTCCCAACCGTTTTACTTTCAAGCAGAGGGTCGATTTTTTCTACTTAACTTCCTAAGAGAGGTGAAGAACCCTGAGCGCCTAAAGGAGATCGCTGGAGTTATCCCTGGAGTCACTTATTTTGATCAAAAAGAGTTTCTTGACCGGAGTTATTCATCCTATCGCAGCCATGCATTCCGTTTGATCCTTGTCGGAGCGGCAGTGGTGTGCCTTCTGGTCTTGTGGCGTTACCGGAGAGTTGGATTTAGCCTTAAGGTTTGTGCGCCCGCTTTGCTTGCTTGCGGCGTCTCATTTTCCTTCCTCGGCATACTCGGTATGGAAGTCTCCCTGATGCATGTGTTTGGCATGCTCCTAATTTTCAGTATGGGCACCGACTATGGAATCTTCCTTGCCGAAGCCAGAGCTGGAGGTCGGAAACAAAATGCGGCCCTTGTCAGCATTTCACTGTCCGCCTTATTCACCGTTTTGGCTTTCGGTTTATTAGCACTTTCTTCAAGCCCAGCTCTAAGTGCGTTAGGATTTGTCGCAGCCACCGGTGTGGCCCTCAGCTTCCTCAACGCGATGATTTTTCCACCTTTTCAGACTCGCTCCATTGAATGATGATACGTACCGCTCTTTCGCTTGTGATTCTCGCATCCCTGGCCTCCATGAGTGTTTGCTGTGCATCGGCGAGCCCCGTAGAACATACTTTGGAGGAGGCAGACTACCCCTGGGAGCTATTGCCTTCAGATTCTTTGGGCAAAGATTTGTTCTGGCGCCAACGCATTTCTGCATCATTCCAGGATCGCGAGGAGTCATTCCAGGCAGTTGTTCAATCTAGTAATGGGGTCTTGTTGGTGGTTGGCCTATCACCGATGGGGACTAAGTCTTTTATTTTGCGCCAAGATGGGCTCGATTCAACGTTTGAAGAATTTGTAGATGGCGAGTTTCCATTTCCAGGCCGTTTCATTCTCATTGACCTTCAACGTTGCTTTTTCCCACTCAGTTCGACTGACACTATCCATTCTGGTGTGAATCTTTTTCAGTTAAATGGAGAAACTGTAGAGGAGATTTGGCGCGATGGGCAGTTGGTTACTCGTCGATTTCAACGACCAGGGTATGGGAAGCATGGAGAAGCAATCG
>CALFOT010000121.1 GCA_937919925.1 uncultured bacterium
TCTACCGACTGCCGCAGTTCGAGCCATTCGGCTTTCAAGATGCATATCTTGGGCGCGTAAAAGATGTCGTGATTTTGGCGAGCCGCAAGGAATTCCTGAACCTTGCCGCCGATTTGGATAGTCGTAGCGGGCAAGACTCGCTGGCGAAGGCGTCGAATTTCTACGATAACGTCACGGCTTTTTTGGGCCCCGACGAGCAACCGATTGAGCTTTTTTTGCGTTGGGACAAGATTGGAGCACAGGTTGGTCGCTGGCCACAGCCCAATAGTGTGGGCATGACTTCCAAGCTCATCGGGCGGTTTTTTGATACGCAGTTGCTGCGTTTTTTATCGGGCTATTTCGCGATGGATAGAGGATTGAAGGTGCGCCTGAGTGGCGATTTGGATCTCAGCGCTGGCAGCGTGTTTCAACAAGCGTGGTTGCAGGGCCCGGCTTTGGGAGCCAACCGCATCAAGGAATTGGCCAACATGACCCCTGCCGATTGTTTTGCCTTCATGACCCTGGCCGGCGACCCCAGCAAAGTCTTGATTGAGGGCTACGATTTGGTCGCAGGTGATTTGCGTCGCAGCCTCGATGCTGCCGTCGCCGATAGCGGCCAATACCAGGGCATGTTCCAGTTGTTGCAAGAGATTGGCCAGGTGTACAAACCGGGGTTGGCAGTGATTTTGCGCAATAATGATTTGCCCGTACAAGAGTCGAGTCCCAAGCACGATCATGCGCCGGTGCCGCTCATTGCGATTATCGGCCGGGTGGATGATCCAGGTGCTCTGGATCGTGTGCAGCATTTCCTGGAAGCAAACTGGGCGAGTTTTACCGACAATCGCGGGGATGAAACGATTCAGAGGTTGAGCGACCGAGGTGGCGCGGAGGGCCTGAGTTTCGTTAGCACGGTGATTCCAGGAACTGGCGAGATTGTGCTTTTGCACATTCGCGCACTGGATATGTTGGTCGTGACCAATTCGGCGGATTTTGCTTATCGTATTTCCGATGCCTCTTTTACAGATGAGAAGAGCGCTCGCGCCCGCTCCTTATTGTTGTCCCAGCAGCCTAGCTTTCAATCTGCCATAGATGGCAACGCCAACGGTGCACATGCTTTTTTATGGATGGATCCCAGCAAAGGTCGCGGCTGGATGGAGGCCACTGCTGTGGGCCTGGCGGAAGAAGCTTTTCGTATCGAAAGCGAGGTCCGCTGGCGGGAACTTCGACCAACCGAGGAGCAGCGCTTGCGCGAAGAGATGTTCGGTGAACGAGAAAGCTTGTCCGTCAATGAGGCCTCTAGGTTGCAGGTGGCGGTGGATGAAGCCTTACTCGCGGCGGATAGTGGTGCGGCCAAGCGTTTGCCTATTTTGACCGAATCGGCGCGACGTGACTGGTTGCCTTCCCAGCTGATGGATTGGGTCTCGCTTGGTTTTCGGGTAAGTCGTAGGCATGCGGAACTTCTCCTTCAGGGTGCGATTTCCGAATAGCTGAGTTTTTGGCTAGACGAAAACGCGGGGTGGGCTAGAATTTCCGCTCCAATGCCTGCCGGGGTGGCGGAATTGGCAGACGCGCATGGTTGAGGGCCATGTTGAGGTAATTCTCAGTGCAGGTTCGACCCCTGTTCCCGGCACCAAACACAGCGGGCCACTTTCGGGTGGCTCGTTTTTTTCTTGCCCCGCTGCTACGGCTGCCTTGCGGTCTAACATGGACGCATGCGGGCATTGCGCTAGAATTCACCCATGAACGGTAACGATATCGGCGCGATTGGCTCTCCTGCGGAGCGCATGGAAGCGTTATCTCATCTCGTGGGAAACACCACTCTGTTGGCGTTACGCTGCCAAACTCAAGGTCGTGAATTCACGGTTTATGCCAAGTACGAAATTTCGAACTTTACCGGCAGCATTAAAGATCGCATGGCTTTGCATGTGTTGCGCGATGCTTATGCACATCGTCGCATCGAGCCCGGCGATACGATTGTGGAAGCCACTAGTGGCAACACAGGAATCGCTTTTGCGGGAATCGGCCGCGCACTGGGGCATCCCGTGCGCATTTTGATGCCGGACTGGATGAGTCGCGAACGCGTGCTGATTATTCAAAGCCTTGGCGCTACGGTGATTCCGATTAGCGTCGAACAAGGCGGTTTCCTGGGCAGCATCGCTTGCGCCAATCAATATGCCACAGAGAATGAGCATGTGTTTTTGCCGTTGCAGTTTGAGAACGACGCCAATGCCGCAGCGCATGCTTTGACTACCGGCCCGGAGCTTGTGGCGCAGATGAACCTCGTAGGAGCCACGCCCACTGCATTTGTGGCGGGCGTCGGCACTGGTGGCACGGTGATGGGGGTAGCGCGCTACCTTCGTGAAGTCGTGCCAGAAGCGACTGTATTTGCGCTGGAGCCGGCCAATTCACCCACTTTGCGCACTGGCAAGAAAGTTGGTAGTCACCGCATTCAAGGGATTAGCGACGAGTTCATTCCCAAGATTGTGAAACTCGATCAGCTCGATGGGATTATCGATGTCTGGGATGGGGATTCGATTTTGATGGCGCAAAAACTTGCGGTGCAATGTGGTTTGCCAGTGGGGATTTCCTCAGGCGCCAACATGCTTGGGGCAATCAAAATTGCTTTGGAGCAGGGCCCCGGCGCTGCCGTTGCTACCGTGTTTGCAGACAGCAATAAAAAATATTTGAGTACCGATTACTGTAAGCAAGAAATCGTCCGTGATGATTATCTTACCCCTGAAATTGAGCTGCTCGGTTTCAAAGTCATTCAGTCAGCGAACCTGCCATGCCAAGTCCTAAGCTAAACCCTCAAACCACCACATTGTGGGAGTACGCCTCGCAGCATTACGGCAATACGGAGCAAGGCAGTTCTACTTATCGCGGCGCCACCCCTTCCTATATCATTTGGAATTTGTTGGAGCGTTACACCAAGAAGAAAGACTTGGTGGTAGATCCTTTCTGCGGCAGTGGCACAACGATTGATGTGGCGCGCGATTTGGAACGGCGCGCTTTAGGTTATGACTTGCAGCCGCATCATCCGGGCGTGTTCAAGGCTGATGCGCGCAACTTGCCGCTGGAAGATGGTAAGGCCGATTTCATTTTTATGGATCCGCCTTATGGGGATAATCTTAAGTATTCTGGGCAACGCGCCTGTATCGGTGAATTGGCGGCTACCGATCCAGCATACTTTGTCGCTCTAGAAGAAGTTTTCAAGGAAATCGATCGGGTGCTAAAACCCGGGCGCTACTTGGCGATTTACGTTTGCGACGTTTGGAAGCGTAGTGCCTTTGTGCCGATTGGTTCTATTGTGAGTAGCATGTTGGCGCAACGTTTTTTGCCGGTGGATCACATTGCCGTGGTGCGCGGCAACAAAGATCTTGGCAAGGGCAACTATCATAAAGCGGCCGAAGAAGAGAATTTTTTCTTGCGCGGATTTAACCACTTATTGATTTTCAAGAAGCCTGCTGCTGAGGAATTGCGCCGCGTGAAAGTGCAGGAGAAAGTTGAGCGGCGCAACGAATCTGCTCCTGAAAATCGCGGCGGTCGCGACTACGGCACCGGGAGTCGCGATAAAGGGAATCGCGGCACCGGGAATCACGATGGTAGCCGCCGGCGCTAGGCGCAGTTTTCGGTTAACCTAGAGGATCATGTTTTGTAGCGTCATCCTGCTCCTCTTCCAGACGGGAGCCCCCACGATTCACAATCTGGAAATCGCTACCTATCAAGGTGGCAGCATCGAAATCCATGGCAGTGGCTTTGGTACATCGAGTAGCGCTGGAATCTTGGTTTTACAAAGCGGCGCGTTCACGAAGTTGATTCCATCTTCTTCGGCGGCGATCCGGTTGTGGAAAGACCATCGCATTGTGCTCGACCTCCCTGCAGATGTGCCAAGCGGCACTCTTCGCGTTTTGAGCGCGGTCGGTTTAAGCCCTGCTGCCAAGGTGGAAGTTTATGCTTACGATTGGTTTGATATTCCACCAACCTCGGGAACCAATGCATCGCCTCTGTCGATTGCTGTAGATGCTGCCCAGCGTGTTTGGGTCAACCAAGAATTTCATCTCGCTTTCCAGCGGCTGGATTTGTCCAGTGGTGTTGTCACGGGTTTGTCGATTCCGCAACCGCCGCCACCGGGCCCGTTCGCCAGTACGATTTTTGCTGATTCGCGTACGCAGATGTCGATCCTCGGCGAAGACGTCATGGTGGATCCGCTCGGTCGCATTTGGTTCACTCAAGGCGGAGCCAATCTTTATTCTGGCATCCACCCGAACCACAGCCGCGTTGTTTGTGTCTTGCCAGATGCACCCGGCGGGCTGCAGTTCCGCGTTTACAATGCGCCCAATGATTGGAATGAAGTGATCGGTTTAACTTGGGATCCCACACGCAATTGGGTTTGGTTTGCAGAAGGCAGCCTTGCTGCAGGTTCTCGTATCGTAGGTTTTGATCCGGACTTGATTCCCTGGGATAACCATTTCGATTTCAGCACGTCTTTATCCCATCTCGTCGGCACTCCAGGTTTGGCTTCGGATCCCGTTTATCATTACTACACTGTTCCGAACACTGGCGCGCACGCCGCGCACTTACTGGTGAAGCCTAACGGCAATATTTGGTTTACTCAGTTTTGGGGCAGCGCCATCGGGCGCCTAAACCCAACCACAGGCGTATTCAACACCTACCCAGTTCCGGCCCACGTGTCGCGCGCAACTCCGGCATACGTTGTGGGTGCGGGCCCCTGGCAAATCGTCGCAGCCCCTAACGGCGACATCGTCTTCAATGAGTTTTTCGACGCCACCATCACGCGTTTTGATATCACCCGCGCTGATGATCCCTTAACGTGGCAGCTTGATGCGAACGGCCTTAACCCTGGCATGATCGATCGCGAAGTACCGCGCCACGACCGACGTCATGAGCAAATGCATTCCATTGCCTACGATCCAGCGGGCAACTTGTGGTACACCCTGCATACAGCCAACACTCCAGGTTTGGAAGCGGCAGTCGGTTATCTCAATCCTGCATGGAGTCAAATGACACGCTTCTCACCAATGGATTCTACTCCTGGAAGCGGCGCTTGGTCTGCGGCAGGTATTGCGGTGGATTCATCAAGCGGCAATATTTTCCTTGCTGAGTTTTGGCGCAAACGGATTGGTCGCTTGCAATATGTGCCGCCACTGCCTTAAGCAGTGGCTCCTATTCTCAAAGAAGGCCCGCACTCCTTTCGGAAGTGCGGGCCTTTTGATGTGCGCCCTCAGCTGTTTAGGCTGCGACGGCGCGGTGCCAGCTGGCAGCTCTAGAAGCCGCCCATACCACCCATGCCACCCATTGGGTCACCGCCGCCGGCAGGCATGGGTGGCATCTTCACTTTGATTTCGGAGACGATGGCTTCCGTAGTGAGCAGCAAAGTGCTTACCGAAGCAGCGTTCTGCAAAGAGATGCGTACGACTTTGGTTGGATCGATGATGCCAGCAGCAATCATGTCGACGTATTCGCCCGTGGCGGCGTTGTAGCCCATGGAGAATTTCTTGGCGTTGCGCACCTTATCCACCACGATGGAGCCATCCACACCAGCATTGCTGGCAATCTGACGAATCGGAGCTTCCAATGCACGCGAGATGATTTCCGCACCTGCTTTTTGATCACCAATCAAGGCGAGCTTGGCAATCACAGCTTGTGCGCGGAGCAAAGAAGTACCACCACCAGGCAACACCCCTTCTTCTGCAGCAGCGCGAACCGAAGCAAGCGCGTCTTCCACGCGATCTTTCTTCTCTTTCATCTCTGCCTCTGTGGCGGCGCCAATGTTGAGCACGGCAACACCACCAGACAGCTTGGCCAAACGCTCCATCAGCTTCTCATTATCGTAATCGCTAGACGTGCGCTCCACTTCGGCGCGAATCTGCTCCATACGATTAGAAATCGCCGACTTCGAACCAGCACCTTCCACAATGGTGGTGGAATCTTTGGTGATGACAATCCGCTTGGCGCGCCCGAGTTGCTCCAAAGTAGTGGTCTCGAGCTTCAGCCCAAGGTCTTCCACAATCGCAGTGCCACCAGTCAAGATCGCAATGTCTTCAATCATCGCCTTACGACGATCTCCAAAGCCGGGTGCTTTCACTGCCGCGCACTTGAAAATGCCACGCAGCTTGTTGACCACCAAGGTTGCCAAAGCTTCGCCATCGACATCTTCTGCGATAATCAACAAAGGCTTGCCGGATTTCGCGACGGCTTCCAGAACCGGTAGCATGTCGCGCACGCTTGAAATCTTCTTCTCGAAGATCAGCACGAATGCATCTTCGAGCACAGCTTCCATTTTCTCCATGTTGGTGGAGAAGTGTGGCGACAAGTAACCCTTGTCAAACTGCATGCCCTCAACCCACTCGATTTCGGTTTCCAGCGAGCGGCCTTCTTCCACAGTGATGACACCATCTTTACCAACTCTATCGAAGGCTTCGGCCAACTTGGAGCCGATCTCCGTATCGTTGTTGGCGGCGATGGTTGCAACCTGTTGAATCTCCGTGGTGCTCTTCACCTTGGTGGACATTTTCTTCAAGTAAGTCACCACAGCATCGACAGCAGCTTCCATGCCGCGCTTCAGCTCGACTGGGTTTGCGCCGGCCGCAACATTGCGCAGGCCTTCTTCAAAGATGGCTTCGGCGAGTACAGTTGCCGAGGTGGTGCCGTCGCCAGCGATATCGCTGGTCTTAGCGGAAACTTGACGCACCAGCTGTGCGCCGATGTTCTCAAAGGGATCTTCGAGTTCAATCTCGCGGGCTACCGAAACACCATCCTTGGTGACAATCGGAGTGCCGAAGCTTTTCTCGATGATGACGTTACGACCGCGGGGGCCGAGTGTGACCTTTACCGCAGCAGCGAGCTTTTGCACGCCGGCGCGAATTCCCTCGCGGGCTTCCTGGTCGAAAGCGATTTTTTTAGCAGCCATGATTTTATTTCCTAGCCAACGATGCCGAGAATATCGTTCTCAGACATGATGAGGTATTCAACGCCATTCCACTCAACTTCAGTGCCGGCGTAGGAGGTAAATAGCACGGTGTTACCCACGCTAACGGTGAACTCGGTGCGAGCGCCATCATCGAGCAAACGGCCTTGGCCGAGCGCAATGACGGTGCCTTCAGCAGGCTTCTCTTTGGCGGAGTCTGGCAGTACGATGCCACCAGCGGAGATGTCAGCAGCGGTGAGGCGCTGGACGAGGACTTTGTCACCCAAGGGGCGGATTGCGACTTTGTTGGCGGTTTTGGCCATGGTTGTAATGTGTTTCTCGGTGCGCTGGATTACCAGGGTTCACCCGTAGTGGGCAAATCTCCAGGGCCCATGAGAGGGCGGGGATGATCCGAAGGCAGGGAAAAGAATTGTTGGACGGTGATGCGCAGCACCTCCGCCGGGATTGGTTTGTACAGCAAGGTGATCACTCCCAAATCCATCGCGGCCATTTCAATTTCGCGCGAGGGGTTGCCAGTCATCAGAATGCTAGGAACAAGCTGTCCAGCTTGTTGAAGTTGCCCAAGCACTTCCAGCCCAGTTAAGCGGGGCATGTGCATATCGAGCAGGGAAAGGTCAAAGGGCCCATTTAGTAGGCATTGCAAGGCCTGACTACCATCTGTTGCGATTTCAATCGTGACATCCAGGCCCCGTAACAGGGCCACCATAGCAGTGATCTGCTCTTGCTGGTCGTCGGCGATGAGGATTCGAAATGGCATGGGATTACCTTGCCTGCAAATAGCAATCTCTGTGCCAAGGTAGACCTGCCGTATCGGCAGTCAGCGCGACGGGGCCGCCGAGGCGCTCAGAGCAGGGGTTTAGGCGCCTGGCCAGGATTCGTCATCGTCGTCATCTTCTCCTTCGTCGCCGAAGTCGTGGCCACCTTCGATCCACTCATTTTCCTTGAGCCACTCGTCTTTTTCCAGAGCCTGGGCGCGGCCTTCCACCCAAATGGCGCGAGTTTCCCATGCATCAATGGCGTTTTCGAGTGCAGCGCGATTGAGCTTGCCGCCACACAATAAACACAGGCACCCACCTTCAAGAATTTCCACGGCATCGCTGAAAGTAATCACGGCGTAGCTACACCCAGGGCAGGTCACGACGGTTTCGGGGGAAGGCATAAAACTAGTGTGGTTTAGGCGCTGCGGCGGCGCTGGTTTCACGCAGTCTCAGGAAATGAAGCAGCGGTACCTGCAACAACGCATGACTCACCTCATTGTTAGCGATCATGTTCGGGAGCTCGGCAACTGGACGGGTAAAAACATCGATGACTTCATCATGATCGAGCTCGCAATTCTCAAGCAAGCGAGCGTTGCGCACCAAGTAAGAATGGCACAGATTATTATGCGTGGCAGGGTTGGGTTCGGTGGTGCAGAGCAATTCGGGAGGGTCTCCGCAGTAGCCAGTTTCTTCCCGCAACTCGCGCGCCGCAGCAACCTCTGGTGCTTCGCCGGATTCAATGACGCCGCCCGGAATCTCGACACGAACGCCGCAAATCCCAGGACGATGCTGGCGGATGAAAACAAGTTCATCTTCTGGGGTGACCGCAATGACGTTCACCCAGTTACTGGTTTCAATCACAAAAAATGAGCGCTCACCAGCTTTATCAGGATGGGAATAGAAATCTTCACGCACCTTGAAAATGCGGAAATCCCCACACGCTTGCGAGCGCAATCGTTTCCAGCGGTTAGACATTAAGGTGTTGAGAACCGAGGCCTGGGTTGGTGTTTTGACGGGCAACTTCTAGTAAGGCTTGCAAAGCACCAGAAGCATGCAAGGCATAAAAAGCACCGGCCAAAAATTCGGCAGCTAAACCCTCCGCGTTTTCATCTTCAAAAAACCGCGTGACCGCAGCGGAAGCCCCCAGCAGCAATCCGGTTCCAGCGAGGTCTTCGTGCCAGAATTTACCCCAATCACTGAAGCGGGATTCGGCGCGTCGCGCGGCAAGGTGATGCCAGTCGCCCGCTCGCAGCATTTCCGCCAAGGTCAGGTTGTTGGTTTCGACACGAACCTCCCAAGTTGGATCCCGGCTCTGGTCTCCCCAAGTCATGCCGACGAAGACTATCAGAAGATTCTTTTTATCCATCCAGCGATAACCGAAATCGAGGCGGCCGTCGCCAGGCTCGGAGTCAACCAACAAAAAAGGCGAATCAATGGGAAGCTGAAAAATTGCGCGCGCACGGTCGAGTACCTTCGCCACACGCGTAAACAAACCAGGCAAACGCACGAGGGCCACTAAATCCTCCAGCACAATCGGATCCGTCCGAGGCTGCTCGGCATAAGGGCTGCTTTGTGGTTTGGCAGGGAGTTGTGGTGACGGTTCAATCACGCAAACCACAGTTTACGCCGAACCGCGCCATGTGGCACGATTTCACCAACTTCCCGTGGGCGCGGATCAGCCTTTCAGTAAACCTAGCGCGAAACCGGTGTCATCAAGACCCGCCTCCAAGCTGCGTAGCATGACGTTGACAGCTTCACCTGGGCGATTCAATTCATGTAAGGCCAAAATCAGTTCCGCCACGGTGATTGGATCGGCAGGAGCATGTTGCCAAGCGCGGTTTAAGTAGGCTACCGCACCCTCTAAATCCCCGACTGCGCGTAATACTTTGCCGAGTTCGCGCGCGATTTCGTGATTTTCTGGTTCTTGGCGGAAGGCTTCAAGAAGAAAATCAGCAGCGGCAACAAAGCGCCCTTCGTCATGGCAATGCTGGGCGCGGGTGAGGAGGTGTTTGGGAGAGGTCATCTGGATGCAGGGGAAGTGTCCAGGCCTTTATCGTCGCAATTTCGGGTAAAAATGAAGGGAGGCCAGGGAAAATCCCCGGCCTCCCTTGGAATAGGAAATGATTCCTAGTTGATGTTTACCGTAACCGTGTTGGAGTTGAAGATGTCGGCACCTACTGGAACCTGCATTTCAACGTACACGGTGCGACCAGCGCCGCGACTAGGGATGATCTTGCTGTAAGTACCAATGCCGCTTGAGGAGGTGGCACCCGTACCAACAATCCCGCTCCACGACGTGAACAGAGGACTGTTGTTGGTGAACGCGTAAACGATGGTGTACGACTGATTCGCCGGTGCGCCGTTCCAGCTCAGCGTAACCAGTTGACCTGGGTTCGGAGTGCTGTCGTTGATGGTCATGGTGATGGTGTCATTCAACACGCCGCCGCCGGTACCCCCGAATGGGTGACTTTCCGACAAGTTGCTGTTGTTTGTACCATTGGACTGCACGTGGATTTCTCCACCTTCCCAGCCAGCACTAGGAAGAGTCATGTTGATGACCGTTCCGCCGTTGCTGGAGCTAAGACCAGTCACTTTGACGAAGTTGCCGCCAGCGGCGCCGCTATCGAGCACGTTGCTCTGCAGCCACAGAGTGTTGCCGGTAGCGGAGAAGTTCGTACCCGTGATGGTGATGTTGCCACCTAGGTTGGCATTGCCGGTGATACTGGCCACGCTCGGCATCGCGGCGCTCATGGCACCGTAGATGTAACGTACACCACTAATATCGTCGGATTGAATCGAACGCTGAGGTTGGCCAGTGCCACTGATGTAAGCAAGCATGGTGGAGCCGCTCACCGTGGTGTGACCTAAACCCAGTGCGTGGCCAAGCTCGTGGCAGGCAACACCTTGGATATCGATACCACTGCTAACCGTGCCTGGGCCATCTTGCCAGTTCCATGCATCGCCGTAAAAGCGAATGCGCCAGCCGTCGCTAATCGGGGTTTCCGTGTAAGCGAGGACGCCGCCGGAAGATCCACCAATCGAAGAAATGATGTTGTCATTGCCGCCGCCAACATTACTAGCGTTGCCGTTCCAGGCATAGCTGAAGTTCGCAGTGCCAGAGCCCACCGAACCTTGCGAGGAATCACCGCTGCCGTCACCGTGGGCGCGCGAGTTCCATTCCGCACCAGCCTTCCACATGGCTAGTTCTGCACCATCGTATTGAGGCCAGTTCGCGTGAATCGTGGTGTTATTGTTGGCGCTAGAGCCATTGAAGTTATTGAACAAACGAAGATCGCGCTGGGCGAGGCCAAGGCTACCACCAATGGTGGTGAAACCGTCTGCCTGCTGCGGCGCAATCATCAAGGTAGAGCCAACAAGCAGCGAGCTACCGATTGCAAGGCGAATGATATTTTTCATCGTTGTACCCCCTGCAGGTTACTGATTTCACGGACCAAGTTGCTGACGAGCAGGTTGCTCTCAACGGCGAAACCTTCGCCCTTGCCAAGTACCACGGTGCCCTTCTTGGTTTCGATGGTGCGGAAAATACCACCCATGGCGGCATAAACGGCATGATCGATTTCAGGCCCCCAACCTTCTACAGCGCCGCGGAAAACGACGACGTCGTTGCCCAAGCGGTACTCGGAAGGAGCTGGCATCGAAGTGACCATCATGGAGTCACTTTCAAAGGTGCCGCCAAGGAAGGCAGCTTCCGTGGTGGTGGCGTTACCGGTGTAGAGATCCTTACCTTCAATGGTGAGAATGGTGAAGATGAGTCGGTCATCGCCTTCCGGAACGAAGCGCACGGTGCGCACGTCGGTGATGGTTCCGTGGACCGCAGAATCGGTCTTAGCAATCATCGAGGCAAGATCCAACTCCTCAATGCACGCGGAGCCCCCCTGCACGAGCAGGACGGTCATGGCCGCGGCGAGTAGCCAGCGTAGTGTTTTCATCAGTAGGGTTTTCTAAGGGAAAAGGAGACCATCCAAGGCTAACAACGAGCCAAGGCTAAACTAGGGACAGGCGAAAGTTCGATTTGGTTCCCTGAATTCCGCGGCGAGGAATACCGAGGGGAACAAATCAGCACCAGACCCTTATTTGTACAGGATAAAGCGGGTTAAGAAGGTGCATTTCTGGGAGGAGTTTGATATTCGTTTAAGGAAACACCCCTGACAGCTTGTTTTTGTTGCTACGCGATCCGTTTCGCATGGAAATCGCTCTGAATCGGCGATTATGCCGCCGATTTCCTTGAATTCGTGGCAAACTAGGGGCATGCAGCGATTGTGGATTCCCCTAGTTTGTGCAGCTGGCTTCGGTGTTGGCTTGCTCACGCGTGCCGACGCCGGCGCAACATCCTTAGAGCTTGGCCCTTCCCAGGTTGAGATTTTGCCTTTTGGCTTGCTCGAGGAGGTGCGGGTCACAGATTTTTCTGTGCCGATGCAAGTGCAGCTCTACAACTCCGGAAATGCCTCCGTGGAACTGCTGGAGCTGCTCGTACAAACCCCCGAGGGTGTTGCGCTTGGTCACAAGGCATTTCACAACCAGGCGCTGGCTGGCGACGGTGGTTTTTTGAACGAGTTGTATCTCGACATGGAGCGCACCGATCCCGACTTCAGTCACCGGCACACCAAGCGTCTGTTCATCCCGCTGGAGGATTATGTCGCCCTTGGTCCGGAAGGCGAAGCCGAAGCGATGCGCCGTGTGCTGCAAGGTGTCAGCGATTTGAAAAAGAGCGGTGCGCCACAGATGTTGGATGCCCAGTTTGAGATGGATTTGGCAGCTTTGTTTGGACCACAATCACAGACTGGCGATGTCGCACCTTTCGAAATCGTGGTGCGCTGGTTTGACGGCACCGCGATGCAAAGTAACACCTTGGCGCGCACCATCACCAAACTCGCACCCTTCCGCGCTGCGCCTCCAGGACACTGGAGTTATGGTCGCGCCGTGGGCGCTTGGGTGACGGGTGATTTGCACGTGCACAACTGCCGCGATGAAGCCATCAATGGCTGCGATTCTTGCGCGGCGGAATCCGTCAACATTACCGGCTCCTTTACGAATGCACAGCTGAAGCCGCAGTTTCAAGCTCTGGGCTTCGATTTTTTCAGCTCCACCACCCACAGTTACTGCATCAATACCACGAGCGAGTTCAATGCCGTGCTGGCCGAGTCCGTGGCGTTGACCGATCCATCCTTTGTGATGCTCGCAAGTACCGAAGTTTCCGGTCTTGAAACCGGCCCGCAGTCAGGCAGCGATTCTTCCAATGCCTTGTGCCTGCTTGGCTTCTCCACCAATGAAGTGCACCACATGGGGGCGCATCACATCACCACGCGCAAGCCAGGTGGTAAAGACGGTTTTTTGGATTTCTGCGACAACCCCATGTCGGGCCAGCGATACAACGTAAATAATATTAATTCCGAAGGCGGTTTCGCGGTCATTAATCATCCGGCTTCGAGTATGTGGGGCTTCAACAGCCTTGCCGATTTGAGTGGCCAGGAGCGCAATAACGCTTGGGGCGTGGAAGTATGGAATGGCTCCGAAGGTGCTACCAACTTCCAATCGTTTCACCGTAACTGGTGGGTGGCGCGAATGGTAGGTGGCAAGTTGCTCTATCCTTATTCAGGCAGCGATACGCACGATTCCGCCCAGAACTTTGGCGCGACGCATACCTTCGTTTCCGGAGCGCTCACCCCTAATTCCCTGAACGACGCCTTGAAGTCGGGCTTGAACTATCTGTCGAACGGCCCGTTCCTTGATGTGAGCATCAGCGACAATGGCGGCCGCGGTTTGGGAATGGGGCAAGTTTTAACGGTTAACGCTAGCGTGGTGCCGCCAAACTACCCAATCACCATTTCAGTGCCGTACAACGTGGATAACAATGGTTCGACGATTAAGGTCTTTCGTGGCGTCGTTGGCGTTGGCGAAGTTTTGGTTTCATCGATTGGCAGCCTCACCGGTGCAGGAACCCTTCAGGTGCCTGATATTTTGCCACAGAGCACTTGCTGGTACCGTGCCGAAGTGCACAACTCGATTTTTACTGAATCAGCCCTGACCACACCAGTGTTCGTCCACATGCAATAGGGTGCGCCTTGGCCGCAGCGTTACTATCTGCGGCAATCATGCCGGATCGAATACCTTCTGAGTGGGCTCCTGTCCACCATGTAAATAGCATCGAACAGCTCACTGCAGCCATGGAAATATGGCGCGCTGCGGGCATCATTGGCGTCGATACTGAAGCGAACTCCTTTTTCGCGTATCACGAGCGTTTGTGCTTGCTGCAGGTTTCGGCTAATGGAGAGGATTGGATTGTCGATCCCATTGCTATGGGAGAGGATTTGAAAGCGATTGCACCGCTGTTGGCGGATCCCACGGTCATCAAAATTTTCCACGCGGCGGAATTCGATTTGATGATTTTGAAAAAAGATTTGGATGTCGAAGTGCGTGGTTTGTTCGATACACAAGTGGCCATGACTCTCTTGCGTCACGAAAAAACCGGTTTGGCGGCGCTCATTCAGTCTTACTACGGCATGGAGCTTTCGAAGAAGGAGCAGCGCTCCAACTGGGGTTACCGCCCACTCAGCGAAGAGCAAATTTCTTACGCGCGAATTGATACCCATTTCCTAGTGGACCTTCACCGACGCTTGACGGCGGAGTTATTAGAAGCCGACATGATGGCGGCAGCGGAAGGCGAGTTCTTGCGGCAAGAAACTGAAATCCTGGTTGCTGGGGCTCCGGATCCAGAACGTTATCGCAAAATGAAAGCGGCGCGCGGTATGGATCCTGAATCACTCGCACGCTTAAAGGAAGTTTTCTTCTGGCGTGAAAAAGTTGCCGAGCAACGTGACGTACCGTTATTCCGTGTGTTGGCGAATCAAGGCATGTTGGATATTGCGCTGCAGGCACCAAGCAACATCAAGGAGCTCGCGGACATCAAAGGTATGGGTTGGAAACAAGCCAAGCGTTACGGTGAAGATATTCTCGCTGCGCTTGCCAAGGCCCACGGCAAACGCATTGAGATTGATGTGCCGAAAGTCACTCCGGAGGAGCGGCGGCGGCGGCGGGTGCTGCGTGAGAATCTGGATGAAATGCGCGATTGGCGAAAATCTGTTGCGCGTGAATTGGATTTGCCAAGTGAGCGATTGATGCACCGCCGTCACTTGGAGGCCATCTGTCGCGCGCGTCCGCAAACTTCCGCGGAATTGAATGCCGTGGTGCAACTGAATGATTGGCAACGCGAGAACTTCGAAAGCTCGTTATTGGCTAAACTGGTGCAGTTGCCAGATCCGGAGCAAGCATGATTCCCCTACGTTTTTTCGTTGCCCTTGTTACCAGCGCACTTCTCGGTGCCTGCGTTTCTCCGCAGTCCAAATTAGATGGCGCCGCAATCGACCATCACCAGCGGATTCAGGGAAAGGCGAGCAACCAAGCTGGCGGAACTTCTTTTCCCATTGCCGCCCCGCCGCGTTTTGATGCCGATATGCGCACCCAGGAAGAGCGCGATTTAGAAACGATTGGGCGCAAGCCATAGCCGATTCAGGGCTTCCCTAAATCATCGTTTGGCGCACCGGGCATTATCGCGATTGCGCCGCCGCCAAACCCCGCTCAAGCATTGCGCGGTCGAGGTCGTGACCAATAAAAACGACTTCGGTGAGGGGGCTAGAGTTTTCCGGCCAAGGTAAATCAGCTTCCACAGAATACAAATCATAGACTCCTTGTAGCAGACACCGATAAGAGATGCCCTGGATATTCAGGAAGCCCTTGTAGCGCACTAACTGGTCACCAAATTGTTGCACGCAGGAGTCCAGCCACAAGCGAGTTTTTAGTTCATCAAGCGGATGTTCACTACGCAAACTAATCGCCGTGATACCACCGTGATGAGCGGAGTGTCCGCTAGAATCAAAATCGGTCATCAAAAATGTGCGCTCGCGTGCTTTTAATATTTCGTGCAGCGGCACATTGGCGTTGCTGGTTGGGAATATCGGCGCGGTGGGATTGAGGCAGCGCAAATCCAGCAAAGCTTGTTGTTGGACGGCGTCGCCAACTAGATCGATTTTGTTCAGCACCAATAAATCGGCCAGCGCAATTTGTTCCAGCGCAGAGCGCGTGGCCAGGGCATGGGGGAGGTTGGCGGCGTCGGCCAAAGTGACTACGGATTCCACTTGATAATATGTGGCGATTTCATCTTCTACCAAAAAAGTGCGCAGTAATGGTGCTGGCTCGGCAATGCCAGTGGTTTCAATAATGACACGATCAAACTGGCGACGGCGAAAGGTGGGTAGGCGGCGTTTGCGTAGATCGAGCAGGCTTTTGACTAAATCGCCGCGCACAGTGCAACACACACAGCCGTTTGATAATTCGACAAGATTGTCATCGCTGCGCACCACCAGGCGATCATCAATGCCGATCTCGCCAAACTCGTTTACCAACACCGCATAACGGGTGCCGGAATCGTTCGCGAGCAAGTGATTGAGCAGGGTAGTTTTGCCGGCGCCTAGCCAGCCGGATAGCAGCGTGACCGGCGCAACCAAGGCATGAGTGGCATTGTCTGACATGGCCCCCAGGATACTGCTCTGAAACGCAAGCCAAGCCACTCTCGCGGCTGACTTCCTGCTTGACCGCTTTGGTTGGTGGATTAAAATCATTGTCCCGAATTAGAGGTTTTCCTGAGCGAATGCCCCAAGCCATGCCCCAATCCTCCCCTTGCTTTCTACGCTACGTTGCCCCGATGGGCATCTACGAAACCCTTTATGCTTTCCAGGCAACTTTTGGAAGTGCAATGGGGCAGCCCCATACGCATCCATGGAGCCAGGGTTATCCGCGCACAGAACAACTGCCAGGCGGCCCATCACTGCCCACTTCGATTGCCGTTTCGTCGCAGGATTTGATGTACCCCAAAGCGTGGGGGTTGCCAGCATTACGCGAAGCCATCGCGCGTTCCTACCGCGATAGTTACGGTGCCAATGTCGCGGCAGAAAACGTCATGGTGTTCGCTGGCGGACGCCCAGGTTTGATTGCCTTGCTGCTGTTTCTGCAAGCAGATATTAGCGTGCGCATTTCAGAAACCGAGTACACGCCGTACTATGACATGCTGAAGGCTTTTCAACGCAAGCACACGATCGTGCCAAGTAACGTTGCGAATGGTTTTCGCCCCAGTGTTGCCGATTTTCTCGGCAGCGCTGAAGAAGGCCGACGTCTGATTTTACTCAGCAACCCCTGTAACCCAACCGGCCACACGCGCAACGGCGCAGAGTTGAAAGCTTTGGTCGACGCCACGGCATATGGCGATACGGGTTTGTTGGTAGATGAAGCCTATGAGTATTTTCACGCGCAGCCAGAGAGTGCACTTGCGCATGTCGACAACCTGAATGAATCCAATTTGTTTGTTTGCGGCGCGGCCACCAAGGGGTTGCAAGCTCCCGGCTTGCGCATCGGTTGGACGATCGCTTCCAAACGAAATATTGATATTCTTGGCAATTTCGCTTCTTTCGGAATCGGCGGTGTTGCGCATCCTTCGCAAAACATGGCGGTGGCGCTGCTAGAACCGCAGCGGGTGAAGCAGGCGCGTGCTGCGATAGCAAGTTACTATGCGAGCCAGCGCGCTCGTTACGGAGCAGCTTTTGAAAGCTTAGGCTTAAAGCTTCATTCCGGCGATGGCGGCTTCTACCATTGGTGTGAGTTGCCCGATGGTCTTACCGCTGCTGCCTTGAACCGCAATCTGTTCGTGCGAGGCGCTGCGATTTTGGAAGGCCCTGCTTGCGATATGGCGCGTCGCGGAGCGCAATCGCCACTGGCGAATTTCTTCCGCTTCTCCTTTGGGCCGCTGGCCCCCAGTTCTTTCGATACGGATATCGAACTTCTCAGCCAAGCGCTGCGTTCTCCGGTCTCTATACTTTGAATCATGACAACCACTAGCGAACAATGGATTGCCAAACTGGCTGCGAAACTGGATCAAGCTGTCCAGGCGGCAGATGACGCAGAGCGTTGTGAGCGGATCAAGACTGTCCTTTCAGCGCACGTCGGCAATGGCGGCTGCCAACTTGATGCTGCCTTGCTCAAGCCGGTTGCTGGCCAATACGGTCGTCGTTTGTTGCATAAGGATCCAGCCGGCGTGTACAGCATTGTGTTGATGATCTGGGGGCCTAATCAAGGTACACCCTTGCATGATCATTCAGGCATGTGGTGTGTGGAGTGCGTTTGTGCCGGTGGCATCACGGTGGAAAGTTATGCGCGGCTGCCGAATCGCTGTAGTGAGTCCGGGCTTTGCGATTTTGAAATGGTCGAATCGGTCGAGGCGGGCTTGGGCTCCGCGGGGGTGTTAATCCCACCGTTTGATTACCACATCATTCATAATCACAGCAACACTCCGGCGGCAACGCTGCATGTGTATGGTGGCGAAATCACAACGTGCAACGTATTTATCCCCAAGGATTCTGGCTACCAGCATGAAGTCCGCCCCCTCACATATTCGGACTGATTCTTTTGAACTCTCTGCTGCAAACTCGACTTAGCTGGATTCCTGGCGTTTTGGTGGCCACCGCTTTGGCCGCAGTTGCGTTGCAATTGGCCGCCCTACCGCTGTTCCACGATCAGCTTCACTTCGGTGCGTTGTTGTTGGTGATACTGATTGGCATGCTTTGGCGCTTAGTTTTGCCGGTGCCACAATGGGCTTTGCCGGGTATCGAAATGGCCAAAAAGCCAATCCTACGTTGGGCCGTGGCCGGTCTTGGTTTGCGCTTAACGATTTCAGAAATTCTCGCGATTGGCGCCCCGTCTCTCATCATTGTTTCTTTGAGTACGTTGGTGGCGTTAGTGGTTGGTTGGTGGTTGGCGCGGCGCTTTGGGTTGCATCGCGATCTTGGTTTGTTGCTCGGTGTGGGTGGAGCAATCTGTGGCGCATCTGCGATTGTCGCTGCCGACACGGTGGTCCAGGCCCGTAAGCAAGATTCGGCGATGGCGATTGGCGTCATCACTTTGCTGGGCACATCCGGAATTTTGTTATTCCCGGAGCTGGGGTGGATTTTCGGCTTATCCGATTTTGATTTCGGTGTGTGGGTTGGCGCCAGCTTGCATGAAACGGCGCAGGTGGTGGCTGCTGGAGATAGCTTCAGCCAGGAATCGAAAGAAGTTGCCACCGTGGTGAAGTTGGTGCGCATCTGTTGGTTAGCGCCGATTGTTTTTTACCTCGGCCGCGAAGTTGCCAAGCGCGAGCTCGCCAACCCTAATCAAAGCCTTGCTCAGAAGGTGCCCGTGGTGCCCTGGTTTTTGGTGATGTTCGTGGTGTTTGCCGCCATCAGCTCTTTGAAGATTGTGCCCGAGGCGGGTGCATTTTCCATGGCCAGCGCAAAAACCACAGTGACTTGGTTGATGTGCATCGGCATGGCGGGCGTCGGCCTGCAAACGAACCTGCTGGATTTGGCGCGCACAGGCTTACGCCCGCTGGTGGTTGGCGTGTTGCAATGGGCGGTGTTGGCGGCAACTTCGCTCAGTTTGATTTACCTGCTGTAACAATCGGTTCGTCAAGCGTGCCACAGCTTTGGACCGTGGGCGGTCCTACAATCCGCCCATGACGACGGGTTTCCAGGGGTCCTTATTCGGCGCGCCCAAAGGGCGCTTTGCGCGGGTTGCGCTCGATACCCCAGTGCGGCGCGAGTTCTCCTACCACGTGCCGGAATCCTGCGAACCTTTGCTTCCAGGTAGCCGCGTGCGCGTGCCCTTTGGCCGACGGGAAGGCTTGGGTGTGGTGGTTGCCGTGGAAGATTTTGCACCCGCCGATGTGCCGCCAGACCGCATTCGTTCGTTAAACGGAGTGCTCGATGTGGAGCCGTTGCTAACTCCGGCATTGTTGCGCTTGGCACATTTTATTGCCGATACCACTTACTGTTCATGGGGGCAGGCGCTGGCGGCCATGTTGCCGGCGGCGTTGCGTCGCGATCGCCCACGCCGCACGATTGCGGTTGTGGAGTTGGTCACCATGCCCTCCACCGAAGACTTACAAAAACTCGAACAGAGTTTTCCTAAACAGGCAAAAGCCCTGGCCTATTTGTTGCAAGCTGGCGGGCCGATGGAGTTGCGTGAGTTTAGAAACCGTACGGGCTTAACTCGTTCGCCGTTGGATACCCTAGAGCGCAAGGGTTTGGTGAAGTTTGGACACAAGAAAGCGTTCTTAGACCCTTTCGCCAATGTCCCGCTGTTGCGCGATAAACCGCCTGTGCTCACCGCCGCGCAACAACATTGTGTGGACCGGGTGTTGGAAAGTGTGGACGCCCGCCACCACCGCGATTTTTTATTGTTTGGCATCACTGGATCCGGCAAAACCGAAGTCTATTTGCACGCGCTGGAACGTTGTTTAGAACAGGGGCGTGGCGCCATCGTGTTGGTGCCAGAGATTGCGTTGACCCCGCAAACGGTTTCTCGTTTTCGCGCACGCTGTGGCCATGTGGCGGTACTGCATTCGGGCTTAACCGACGCCGAACGGCATGACCAGTGGGTGGCGATTCGCGAAGGGCGTTTGCGCGTGGTGGTGGGTGCGCGCTCGGCTTTGTTTGCACCGATGCCTGATTTGGGTCTGATCATTTTGGATGAGGAACATGAATCCTCTTTCAAACAAGATTCCACGCCGCGTTATCACGCACGGGATGTGGCACGCGAGCGAGCACGGCTGGAGGATGCGGTCTGTGTTTTGGGCAGCGCCACACCATCATTGGAATCGTGGGCTTCCGCGCATGAAGAAGGCGGCTTAGTGAAGTTGGAGCTACGCGAGCGCGTCGCCGGCGGCAAGTTGCCGCAGATTCAGATCGTCGATATGCGGGTGCAAAAACCCGAGAAGGGCAAGTGGTTGGTGATGTCGCAACCGTTGTGCACCGCTCTTGGCGCAGCGCTGGATCGTGACGAGCGCGCGATTTTATTTTTAAATCAACGCGGTTACGCCCCGGCTTGGCATTGCCGCGCTTGTGGCGGCAGTTTGCATTGCAAAGCTTGTGATGTGGCGCTTACTTATCATCGTTGGCGGCGTAAAGCGATCTGTCATTACTGCATGCATGAGGAAGACCCGCCTAAGACTTGTCCGGAGTGTAAAGGTCCGGTGGACATGGTGGGAGTGGGCACCGAACGCGCGCAAGAGAGCGTGGAACGTATGTTTCCCAAAGCACGGCTTGCACGGATGGATCGCGACACCATGTTGCGCCGCGAATCGTACGAAGAAGTTTTGAGGGCTTTTGGTTGCGGCGATTTCAATGTGTTGTTGGGCACACAGATGGTCGCGAAGGGTTTGGATTTTCCAGAAGTTACCCTGGTAGGGGTGCTCAATGCCGATACCGCTTTACATCACCCTGATTTTCGTGCTAGTGAACGTTGTTTCAACTTGATTGCGCAGGTTGCCGGTCGCGCCGGTCGTAGCGATCATGGCGGCAAGGTCGTGGTGCAAACTTGGATGCCCGAACACCCTGCTCTGATGGCGGCCAAGAATCACGACTACGCTGGTTTCGCCAAAGAAGAATTAATCGAGCGCAAGTTGTTTGGCTTCCCACCTTTTGGCGCTGCCTTGCGCATTAGCTTTGAAGCGGAACATCGTAGCCGAGTGGAGGAAACATCCAATGCTGCGGCCCGCGACTTACGCGCCGCAGCTGGCGGGGCTGCGGAAATCAAAATCCTCGGCCCGGCCGCACCCCCGGTCGAAAAAATTCGCGGCCGCATTCGCCGCCAGATTTTAATTCGCACGAGCCACAGTGGTTTAGCGCGCATACGCGAGGTGCTTTACGCGCTGTGTCAGAAGCAGGGGATTAGCGTCGACTCGCTGTAGTTTTGGGCCTGGTTGCCCCTCAATGGCTGGCGCGTTGTATGGTGCAGCTCCATTCACCCTAGCGGTGAATTATTCGACGCCAACGATGGTGCCATCTGGCAGCAAATCAATTTCCAAGGCTGCAGGTAGGCGCGGCAGTCCAGGCATGCGGAAGATTTCGCCAGTGAGCACGACTAGGAAACCGGCGCCAGCGTTGATTTGAAGGCCGCGCACGGTGATATGGAAACCAGTAGGACGGCCGATTTTTGTAGGGTCGTCGCTTAGCGAACCTGGCACCTTGGCGATGCAAATTGGCAAATCGCCGTAGCCTAACTCAACGGCGCGGGCGATTTGTTTGTGCGCGCTGCCGTCAAAATCGACACCATCCGCGCCATAAACCTTGGTTGCAACCGCGCGGATTTTATCCTCGATTGCCGAAGTCAGCGCATAGACGGGTTGCAGCGGCGTTGCTTCGCAAGCAGCAGCACGCATGACGGCTTTCGCCAAATCCACAGCACCCGGCCCACCTTCGGCATGATGCCGTGAAGCAGCGAAACCAATGCCAAGTTCTTCACAGCGCTTGCGCACCACGGCAATTTCTTCGGGGGTGTCGGCAGCGAATTGGTTGAGAGCTACCACCGCGGGTTTGCCGTACAGGCGTACGTTTTCCACATGCTTATCGAGGTTGGGTAGACCAGCTAGAACGGCGGCGGCATTGGCTTCCTGGAGCGCATTTTTGGCGACGCCGCCATGCATCTTCAACGCCCGGATGGTGGCCACCAAAACGATGGCATCTGGATTGAGACCCGCTGCGCGGCACTTGATATCTAAAAATTTCTCAGCACCCAAATCCGCACCAAAACCAGCTTCGGTGACCGTCCAATCGGCAAAGTGCATCGCCATCCGCGTGGCCACCACCGAGTTGCATCCGTGGGCGATGTTTGCAAACGGGCCACCGTGGACGAAGGCTGGAGTGCCGTTAAAAGTTTGCACCAAGTTCGGATTCATCGCATCGCGGAGCAGCGCCATCATCGCGCCGACGCCGCCAAGCTGACCGGCCAAAATCGGCTCGTTGGTGCGCGAGTAACCCACCAGGGTGCGCTGCAAACGTGCGCGCAAATCGTCGGCGTTGGTGGCCAAGCACAGCATCGCCATGACTTCCGACGCAGCAGTGATATCGAAACCGCTTTCACGCGGCACCCCCTGACCGGGGCCGCCTAGGCCGGTGACCATTTTGCGCAACGCGCGATCATTCATATCAAGCACGCGCGGCCAGGTGATTCGGCGCGGATCGATGTTGAGTTGGTTGCCGAAATGCAGATGGTTGTCGATTAATGCGGCCAATAAGTTGTGGGCACTGGTAATCGCGTGGAAGTCGCCAGTGAAGTGTAGGTTGATGCGATCCAGGGGCATCACCTGGCTGTGGCCGCCACCACAAGCGCCACCTTTCATGCCCATACATGGGCCGAGACTTGGCTCGCGCAAGGCCAGGCACGCGGATTCACCGAGTTCGGTGAGTGCTTGTGCCAAACCAATGGAAGTGGTGGTTTTGCCCTCACCAGCGGGGGTAGGCGTAATCGCTGAAACCAGAATTAATTTCTGCTGTGGTCGCGTGCGTGGACGATTCAGGGCATTGATATCGACCTTGGCAATCTCGCGACCATAGGGAAGAAGGTCGTCGGTGGAAACTCCGAGGCGCTCGGCGATTTCTTGAATCGGGCGGGCTGTGTATTGGTTGGCAATTTGAACGTCGGTAGGCATGGGCTGCGGAATTCTAGCGGGGCCAGCGATTGCCGCTAGTTGCAGCCGCCACAAGTTCTTGACGATTGCCAATCACAGCCACACCGACAAGCATCGAACAGAGTTTCCTTAGCGTGAATCCGCAGTGCGGTCTACCGCCTGGCCGCAATTTTCGGCCGCGAGCTCGGCAAGGAAGTTTGCGCCTGAAGGACCGACAGCAATGGTGTGGAAACGCACGCGGCGGTTGCGGTTGCGCCGCTCTAGGGCGCGTAGAAGTGCCGCGGGTGCAGTAACTGGCCCGACGGTGGGCTCGCCGTCGGAGAGCAAGAAAACGGTTTGTACTTCTGCAAAGCCTAAAGATGCCATCAAAGCAGCGTGTAAATTCGTGCCTCCGCCGGGGGTGGCCGCGGCCAGGAAGTTCTGTGCGGCAACGATATTGTCTGGGGAGGCCAAGGCCAAATCATCGCGCCAAATCTGCACGTCATTCGAAAAGAGCACCACATTGAAGAGTGTGTCGACGGGCAACTGGTTGATGGTGTCGTGTAGCGCAGCGACGAAATACTGGAGAAAGGTATGGTCGTCATCAAAACGGCTTGCCATCGAAGCAGAGATATCCAGCACAAATACCAGATTGTCGCGCGGCACATCTAGACCGTGATAGGTGTTCTTAACCACCGATTGCTTGTTTTCATTCTCTGTACGCGCATCAAAATTTTTGCCGGTTAACAAGCGGAGCGTATGGAATGCATCTTCGCGCACCCGACCTTGTTCTTCACTCGCAAGTTGAACCAAGCGCGCAACCGATTCGAGGCGTGGAAAGGCTTGCAAGGATTCTGCGGCCATCGAACGCACCGGCCAAGCTTCATCGGCGAGCAAAGAAAACACGGCTTGGTAGGCGAGGTCGGAGTGGGGGAAACGCCGCAGAGCTGCCGCGGCTTGCATCCGCACGCTGGCATCGGCGTGCAAAGTGAAGCCAACAATGCGCGCTTCGACGCTTGTGGGCAGGGTGTTGAGCTGACTCAAACCCCATAAAGCATCACGAATTTGGTCGCTATCTGTGCTGCTTAAACGCTTGCTTAACGTTTCTATCACCGCGTTCGAACCCGCATGCACCAAGCCTTCCAGGGCAATTTCGCGCACGCGAACATCTTCGTGATCCAGGGCGTTTTGTAAAACTGGGTTGCACAGCTCGGGGAAACGCGGCGCAGCGAGTGCAATGACATCGATGCACGTGCGCACCAGCTCTGGCGGTTGAAAATTCAAGCCACGGGCAATCATCACCGCGATTTCGTCTAAGTCGTCGGCGCGCTGCAATGCGGCGGTGATGGGGTTGCGCAACATGAGGTTGTCTTCGTCCGCATATGCTTTGAGCAAAAGTGAGAAACTGCTCGCGCCACCCAATGCACCGAGCGCCAGCAAAGCATCGCGCCGTAACGGCAAATCGTTATTTTGCGCAGCTACTTCGACCAATTTACGGCCACTCTCTAACTGTAAAACCCCGATTCCATAAATGCCTGCAGCAGCATAAATGCTGTTTTTCGATTTTGCGGCTTCGAGTACTTTTGCGCGCAGATGGGGCACCTGACGCTCAAGCAAACCGCGCAAAATCTCACCGCGGATCATGCGGTTCTCTTCACTCACTAAACGTTGGTCGCGCAAAAAAGCAAGCTGCAATCCACCGCATAACAGCAAATCGCGGCAAGCTTGACGACGCACGGCGTCGGCGTGGGAAGCGCTGGCCAATCCTTGGAGCTGCTGAAACGCGTAGGTGGAACTGGCCAGGTAGATGGCGTGTACGGCGGCCATTTGCTGCGCACCCTGGAGCTGCGGCACCAACTCCATGAGCGCATCGACCGCCAAATCGTTGCGCAACTCGCCAATCGCGCGCAGGCGTGCCAAACAGAGATCGGCATTGGCTTCCTGGCTTTGCAACTTGCGGAAATCAGCTAACTGCTCCGCGAGGGGCACCGGCATGGACCCGGCCGAAGGTGCTGCCGGCTGCTGCGCAGCAAGGAGGCAACAAGTAGCACAAAAAGCGAGTAGGGCGAGGGCTTTTGACTTCACAGGCTGCGAAAGTCTACTGCACAACGAGGCTCAGTTGCGGCCGCCGATGCGATAAAATGCTCCGCTTCTCTTGAGAATGGAGCCACCCAAAATGTTTAAGCCCAAAACCATCATGGAACCCTTCCGCGTGAAGGTTGTAGAGCCTCTGCCTATGCGCACTCGCCAGGAGCGAGCCGTTGCGTTGCAAGAGGCTAAGCTCAACCTTTTTTCCGTGCACGCGGATCAAGTGACCATCGATTTGATGACGGATTCTGGTACCTCGGCAATGAGCCAGGAGCAGTGGGCCGGAATCATGCGCGGCGACGAATCCTACGCTGGTGGGCGTTCGTTTTTTCGCTTTGCCGATACGGTCAAGCAACTTACTGGCATGGAGCACATTATTCCGGTGCACCAAGGCCGCGCTGCTGAGCGTATTTTGTTTACCACCGTTGGCGGCAAGGGCAAAACTATTCCAGCCAACACGCACTTTGATACCACTCGCGCCAATGCCGAGGCCAGTGGCGCCGAAGCGCTGGATTTAGTGATTGAAGAAGGCAAAGACCCATCTGCCGAACACCCCTTCAAAGGCAATATCAATGTGCTGGCCTTAACCAAAGTCCTCGAAGAGCGGGCTGGTTCCGTGCCCCTGGTGGTGATGACCATCACCAACAATTCCGGCGGCGGGCAGCCCGTGTCGTTGGAGAATATGAAGCAAGTGCGCGCCGTTTGCGATCGTTTTCAAGTGCCGCTGTTTCTTGATTGCGCGCGATTCGCCGAGAACTCGTGGTTCATCAAACTGCGCGAAGAAGGTCAGCAACAGCGTACCCCGCGCGCCATCGCCGAAGAGATGTTTCGCCTTGCAGATGGCGCTTGGATGTCGTCGAAAAAAGATGCATTCGGCAACATCGGCGGGTTTTTGGCGTTAAAAGACGACGCCCTCGCCATCGAGTGTCGCAATCTGTTGATCCTGACCGAAGGTTTTCCAACGTACGGCGGTCTTGCCGGACGCGATTTGGAAGCACTTGCAATTGGTCTCGAGGAAGTCCTCGCGGAGGATTACCTTGAGTACCGTATTCGCAGCACGGAATACGTTTGGCGCCACATGGATCAAGCAGGGGTGCCGTTGCTGCGCCCTGCCGGCGGTCATGCGGTCTATTTAGATGCGCGTAAATTCCTGCCGCACGTGCCTTCTGGCCTCTTGCCTGGTCAATCGATTAGCGCCGCGCTCTTTTTGGAAGGTGGCGTGCGCGCCTGCGAAATCGGTACCGTCATGTTCGGTCATACTTTGCCCGATGGCACGCAAGCGCCCGGCCCGATGGATTTAGTGCGCCTGGCGATTCCACGCCGCGTTTATACGCAATCGCATATGGATTATGTGATCGAAGCAGTCACCTATGTCTTTGAACGTCGCGCCCAACTCGGTGGCTTAAAAATCATTGAGGAACCCTCGGCACTGCGCCACTTCACTTGTGGTTTTGAGCCAATTGGTTGGGATCCGTATGCGCCTTAGTCTTTGCGCAACTCAGTAAAGCTCGACTTCGGCAAAACCAATACTGGCTCTACCGAGGCGCCCATGGTCCAAAGAGATGACGCGCAGCCTGATTTTTTTGACGGCAGTGGTTTTATCGAACAGGAGCACCGCTTTTTCGTGCCGGTAATTTGGAATGCGCAAAATCACCGGCGTTTGATTGTTTATCGTGACTTCCACGCGCGTAGGTTGTGGCGCTTCTTTACCAGCAGCAATCTCGCGTGGTGCCAGCACCAATTTCAACGCCGACGCCTTGCGTGCGCTGCGGAATGCAATTTCAATCTGCGGATTTTCGTCTTTTGCTAAGCAGCGCCAAGATGTGGAATAATCACCATCTGTTAAGGCATTCTGCGGATATCGCAGTGCACAAGTCGAGGCCGTATTTTCCGGACGGCCGCTGGGTGCAAGATTGGAATGGCCTTCGTTGACATAGGCAAGGCGATCTGCGGAGATGCCCTCGCGCTGGAGGAATTCAATCGTGCCGGAGGTTAGTAAACGACCATCGCTGAGCTTGGCGTCGGCGCGGACTTTCCATTCGCCAGGGATATCTAGATTGGGTTGAATCGCAAAACGTTTTTCCAGGGCTTCATCCATGCGTTGCCAGGGGCCATCCGGAGGTTGCAGCCAATAGACCACGCGTTCCATGGAGTCGAAATTTTCGCTGCTGCCATCAATCCACAAAGAATGCGGGTAGTTCAGCGATAGGCGCAGAATCAGGGGGCCGTCGGCGCGGGTTGATTGCAGCAAGTGTTCGTTGTTGAAATCTACACTGGTTAAAGCCAGCCGGGAGGTGGCGCGGCGCAAGAACAACAGCGCAAAACATTCCACAATCGGCGCTGGGTCATCTTGCCAGCGGCCATTTTCTAATTGATCGCCAACAATATGTTCCGCCCCCTCGTCGTACCACGCGTGTTTGCCGAAGACTTCTCGATTCGTCAAGCCTCCCGCGCGCTCGAGCCCATAGAGTGCATAGTAGTGATGCATCGAAGTGATTCCCTCGGCCAAACTCCATTTTGCGCCAAGCCACTCACAACCCCGATCGATGGCTCTGGTCGCCTCCACGATTGCGTTGTGGTGACGGTTATCGCTCAGGTGTGCCACGCAAATCGCTAAAGTGCCGATTCCCGCCGCCGTCATGGACATGGTCACGCCATCACCACCGACGGAATAGCCGAATCCCGCAGCGCTTCCCGAAGTGGGCTTGCCGCTGCCGCTCTGTTTGCAGCTCAACACAGCGCGCGCCAAAGAAGCCCAGGTTTCATCGGGCACTTGTATGCCAGCTGCTGCCGCGGCGCGTAAACCTAGGGCCGCGTATTGAGTATTGGATAAATCACCACTGTCCGGGCCTCCACTCAAACCGTAACTCCACATTCCATTCGTCGCTTGGCCAGCAATCAGGCGTTTGGCAATCGAAGCAATCAATTCGGCATCCTGAGGATCACCACCAGCCTGAAAAGCCATTAACTCTAGAGCTACCGAGTAAGTGCCCTGGGCACGCTGTTGGCGCAAAAAAGACAGTCCCTTTAACACCGCTTCACTGCGTGGCGAGACTCCGCTTTTCACCAGGGTGTAAACGGCAAGGGCGGTGGTGCCATTCACGTAGGAGTGAAAGGGTGGCCACGAGCCATCGATGAGTTGGGTATCAAGCAAGTAATCCACGCCAAGCTCAATCGCGCGGTTGATGCGTAGCGACTCAATCCTGCGCTTGCTACGCATTTCAAACACCCAATCCGGATAAACATCCTGCACTTCAATCAATAAGTGATTCAACCCCGGAAGCACATTCAAAATGATTTCGGAACTTGCGGGGAGCAGGCGCTGCGAGCCAACCGATGAGCCCATGGCCTTGCCATTCCACCACAACGAGGAGCTCCCAATCACGCCATAACTCACCACCATGGTGGCCGCTTCGCTCGCGTAAATGGGGCGGTACAAATACATAACACTGTTACTTGCAGCGGCAGTCGAAGTGCCCTGACTGGCGAGAATAGCGCGTAAATCGAGAGCGCCACTATCCAGTAACAAGCGTGGGCGCGGATTTGCCTGATGACGATCACTCAGGGCGAGCAGGGCGTCGATATCCGGCGAGCTCCACGACAACTGCTGCCTCTTGGTGGTTTCAAAAGTTTGTTGTAAGGTTGCCCATGGCTGGCCAGCCTTCATGGCGGCGGCCGTTGTGCGTGGCGCTCTGCTGGAGTTGGGCGCAAATGGTCCCACAACCTTCCAGGCGCCCGGGCGTACACCTGGGATCACCTCGGTGAGGTCTTGTTGCGGCAGCAAGTTGGGTGCGGCCAGAAGGAAAAAAGAAACCAGGAGCATGGATGTGTCTAGGTTAGCGACTCGGCAGCGGTAACTTGTGATTGCATTGACTCGTCCCTCAACCCTCCTCCACGCCACCTTCAAGATTGCTCTCGGCGCCTTGGCCCTAAGCAGCTGTTTTTGCCGCGTGGCGGTTGCACAGGAAAGACCGCAAGCCACCACCCCGTTGGAGCACGTCAGTATTCAATATGGACGCGATGCAATGGCCGCCGGTGATTACCAGGGTGCCTTCGGGCACTTTCTTTTCAGTTTGGCACACAGCACCAAGCCTTTTGATGTGGTTGGATTATTGCTGCAAAACGCCATGTTGGCCGAGGATGCCGACGCGCGCGTGTTGTGGGCTCATGATTTTTACGCTCTAGGCGCGGATCATCGTGGACACCTGAAAATAAAGCCCGAGGTCTCCAAATGGATGCCAGTGGATGATCCTTATCCGGCAGCCTTGGCAATTGCGCGCGCCGAAGCGGTACGGGAGTTAATGAAGTTTCGCGACAACCGCGCCAAAAGCAAGCGGGTTGGGGATCCGTTATTGGCCGAGTGGGCGGAAGATCTTGCCCGTCAACTTGCTTTGGAATCGCCGGCTCTCCAAGCGGAGTTCGCGGACAAATTAAGTCCGAGCTTTGAAGTGGATCAGAAGGTACAGAAACAAGTAACCCGGGCGCTTGAAAATTTAATTCGCAATGGCTTTAGCGCTGGCGGTGTGGATGTCGTGATTCGCGCGGCGCGGTGTTTACGGGGCTTGGGCGCGCAAGCAAACTTCAAAGATTTGAAGGGCCCAGAACCGCCTGATATGAGCGGAGAAATGCAGACGGCGTCGGCAGCTTTGGCGCGCGCGCGGCAATTGCTCGCCACCAGCGGCGTGCATGTGTGGAGTATTGAGGAACTCGAAGACCTGAATGAGGATGAACAACGAGCCTTTACTTTGGAGCATGGCTCCTTTGCGGCACCGGGTGTGGCACTTTCGCCGCATGGCTGGTACTTGATCGAGAGCAACTGTGGATATTGGACTCTCCTGGGTGCTGCGCAAACGGTGGAAGAGCATCACCAGCGCTTGGTGAATTTTTATGGCTATGATCCATTTCTTGGTCAGCAAGGTATCGTGCGCCTGGTGACTGAATCTTATGGTTTGGAAATGGAGGGCGCACCGTTTTGGTGGGTGGGAGGTTTTCAGGGTGGGAATATCACCACGCTGCAATTCACGATGAGTACGATTCCGGCTTTGGGCCGCGGGCTTACCCATGAACTCACGCACCGCTTTGATGGCGGGGTTTTTGGTGGCCTGCCCGCATGGCTGGCCGAAGGGCGCGCCGTTTGGACCGGCGGCAGTTATGGTTCCATGTACGAGCGCGAGTTCGTTGAGGATTATGTGAACTATGGAACGATGTTTGATGTGGCGAATAAAGGTTATGGCGCGCAGGAAAACTTGGAAGAACTCATTGCCGGAACCATCGAGGAGTACCGGGATAATTATTCGGCCGGTTATGCGCTCTTTGTTTACTTGCGTTCCTGGACAGGGTTTGTGGATGAGTTGGATGAAGAAGGCGAGCCAGTTGTTTACCACCATGAAGAAAATGCCACGCCGCTGTTTGCCCAGCAGTTGGAGAAGTTTCAACGCGATTCCAATCGTGCGCGCGGTGGTGCCGTTGCCGGTTTCGTTAAGTATTTTGCTGACGGCAAGGATGGCAGGCCCGATGGCATGGCCGCGTTTGCCACAGACTATGAGCGTTATCTACGAGGGTTCTATTGGAAAGAATTGCAGCCCTGGGTGAATTTGTATGATCCGCGCGCACCCGCGGGTGACTCTGCTCAGCGGGTGCCCGATGAACCTACTTTCACGTGGTTAAGAAATCGTGCGGAGCCTTGGTTTGGACAATCCCAAGCGCGGGTAGCCGCAGAGTTACTTTCCGAAGTTGGTTCCATGGAAGATGCGGTTGCCGCTTATCGCTGGTGTTTGGCGGTCGATGAACCCAGCGATGCCACGCTAGAACAATTGGTTGCTGATTTGGAGCGCATGAAGCTTGACGATGCGGCTTGGGTGATGCGTCGTTGGCGTCGATTTGATTCGCCTTTGCGTGAGTATCAACAACGCAATCTGGGCCCGGCGCCGTTTCTGGATAAGCTGCCCAAGTTAAAGGGGCTCGTGGAACAACGCGCCCAAGCAGCGGCGGATTATCAACAACGCGGCTTGCTGTATGCCGCCGCCGCTCTTGCTGCAGACCATGATTTGTTGGCCTCGGCTGTGGGCATAGAGGCACTGCAGTACGCACGCCCCGAGGGGGAATTTTTGCATCCTTATACCCAGCCCGGCAGGCACCTTGGATTGGGTGGGTGGGGTGAAAGTGATTTAACCGGCCTGGAAGACAATCGCAATGTGGGGAATTGGTTTGTCGACTATCAAGATGATTTACACGTCGGGCGCAAGACCGCGCGCTCCGGCACCGACACGATGGATCGCGATGCACGCGGCAGCAACGCCTTCGTACATTCCTTAGAGTGGCAAGATCCAGGACGCTATCGGCTCACCACAAAAATTGAGCAGACTACCGAATACTACAGCGCCGGAGTCATCATTGGATACACGCGTCGCGATCGGAATATTCGTTTTGGCTTCAGTGGCGGGGATTTCCAATATGCAACCAATCAGACCGAAGATCGCGAGGGGGGTTACGGATTTAACTGGAGCCTCAATGGCCTCTTCGCGCGGCAGGGAGCGCTCAGTGGTGGCGTCGGCTTTGATCGCCACAAAACAACTTGGGATTTATCAATCTTGGTGGATGGGCCAACAGTGGAAATTTTTGTCGACGACAAACGAATCGCTACTCTCACCACCCTTGATGCACGTCCGATTCAAGGGTACTTCGGATTTTTTACGACCACTGGCACGGTGCGGGTGATTGAACCACAGGTTGAGCGTTTAGATCGTGAACTCTTCGGCCCTAGCGCAACGAGCTCCGGGCGCGGCTTACATCCGTGGCGTAAAGGTGCGGACCGTTTGCGCGATTTTGTTGGCCGACCAGTGACCGGATTACCGCTGTCTGGCGCCGGCACCGCCATTTTGTGGATACCCGGTGAAAGCGAGAAACATCGGAGCGAAATGGAAGCTGGGGAGTGGGGTGCCGCGGTTCAGGATAGGTTGCTGACTTTCCTGCAAAGTTGGGCTGTGGAAGATCCAAGTCAAGGCATCACGGTCGTACTGCCAGAATCCATGTTGCTTGCCGATCGCGAAGCACTGCCAGCAGCATTCCTAAAACCGAGGGAAGATGAATTTGTACTGCCGCGCGGCGGTTTGCGTTGGGCGACGCACCGCTCAGATTTGGATATCACCGAGCGCGGTATGACTGTGGGGGGCTGGATCCGCCCTCTACTCGGCTTTGCCGATCCTGCCGGAATCTTGCGTTTTCACGAACGCTTGGCGAATTCGCGTGTTTCACTGCCGAAGGAACTGCGCAGTTTATTGCGCGAATATCAAGATCACACGCGCCCCGGTCAAGCGGGTGCCGGTGATTGATTAGTGCAGCTCAATTTCGCTGAAGCCCACTTCGGCCGCACCGAGTTCCCCGCCGGTTACTTTGGTGATACGAATTTGTAGCAGGTTGATTTTGGATTTGGCGGGCAGCTCAATCATGGTCTTGTGCTGTGGGTCCGGATCAATGGCGTAGACTTGGGGAGTTTTATCCTTATTCAACCACACTTCGATTTCCACAGGCCGTGGATTGTCCTTTTGATCGCAGGCACGGGTGCGTGCATGCGAGAGCAGTATTTGCGAGGCTTTCGCTTTACGCTTCAGAGTGATGGTAAGCGTGGGTGCGAAATCGGTACTTTCGCAAACCCATGCCGTATTCCAACGGTTATCCACCAGCATGTTGCCATCATGGCCACTGGCGTTGGTTGAAATGGCAACTTCTGGGCGATTACTCGGCATCACATTGCGCAAAGAATCCGTTGCATAAGCCATCGTGGTTGCGTCGAGGCCGAAACGCAGATCAATCTTTACGATCCCAGATTCGCAGGTAGTGCCATTTTGAAAATGCCCCACCGAACGCAACTCAAAGGAGCCACTCGCTGGCATGGTGTGCTGTTTGGCGAAACGGTCATAGGAAGAAGTTCCAATCGAATCCCATTCTTCACCAACAGCGCGAATAAAATATTCCACCGCATCGGGCCGCGCATTTGCAGGTGGCACCACCCACATCGTAAGTGGATTGGCCGCCATCACATGGAGGCTCAACAACCCTTCTGTTGGGTTCGATGTGTGGTGTGGATTCTTGCGCCGCGCGTTATCGACCGTCTTGCCAGTAGTGGCTACAGCAGTTGCCTTTTTTAGAAATAACAACGCAAAGGAAGTAGAGACATCAATGGCTCCCCATGGATCTGCCCATTGACCTTCCGCGCCCTGGCGTGCGAGTAAGTTAGCCGCACCTCTTTCATACCAATCAAAGCGACCGATGGTTTTGGTATCCATCAATGCACCCACACGCTCCACTCCATATAACCAGTAATACACATGCGAGTAGGTCATATTAGGATTCTCATGCACCACAAAGTTCTGTGCCATCCATTCCATGGCTAAAGGCAGGGCGCGTTCAATTTTTTCCGCCGGGCCATTTTTAATATTGTCTCCAAGCTGCTCGCGCGCAATCGCCAACACAGTAATGCCAGCAGTGGCCATGGAGCCGCTATAAATGCCACCCTGCGGGCCAGGTCGATAAGAAAACCCGGCGGCCGAGACCCCAGTCCCGCGCTTGACTCTTTCCTGGTTCAACAAGGCACCACCGATGGCGTCGTACCAAACCTTGGGTGGAATTTCGACGCCGGACATGGCCGCAGCACGCAGGCCAAGGACCGCAAATTGCGTGCACGACAAATCCTCTGCACCAGCGGGGTAAGCCCATTGGCCATTGGGCATTTGCCAGGAAATGAGGTCTTCTGCGCGTTCTTCAATCTGCTCCAAATAGCGCGGATCCTGGAGCGCAGCCAGTGCCATCAGTTCGCACGCCGCCGCATAAGTTTTATCGGAAGGCTCGCAACTGATGTAGTCCAGCGCGCGCAAAATTGCAGGGTGTTGCCCATCCACTCCAGAGCTCAACAAAGCATAAACCGCAAGCGCCGTCGCGCCGTTGCGATAGTCGTTTTGCACTTGCTCCCAAGATCCATCAATCAATTGGCGACTGAGTAAATTATCGACTCCGCGATCCACCGCAGAATTAATGAGCGCCTGCCCGACGCCGCGCGGTTCCTGCATTTCGAAAGCCCACGCACCACCATTGTTGGTGACTTTGACTAACAGGTGATTTAGGCCGGGCTCAAGCTTCAAAACCACAGCATGATCAAAAGCATTGAGACTACGCGCACTACCGTCGGCGAAAATCTGTGCACCATTGAGCCACAGCGCACAGCCGTCGTCGGCGCCAAACAAAACTGGTAGTTCGGTGGCGACGCTGGTTGTCAGCGGTACATAGAGATACGCGGCGAGTTTTCCGGTGCGCCCAGCGACGGCCCACAAATCAAATTTGCCACTATCAAGCGGGCTGTTGCCCCGCGGCTCCACACCTTTTACAGTTTTCCACGCCAGCGCACCGCCGCCCTCTTGAAAGTCGTGCTCTAAGCCTGGCCACATTTCGCCGACGACCATCGCCTTGAGAAAATCTTCGGGCCCATGGGTAGCGCCAATAAGCGCGCCGTCGGGATGCTCGAAGCCAGCGACTGCGCGCCAGGTGCCGGCAGTCACTTGCGGCTGCAACGCACTTGCTCTAGCGGTGCAGAGCATCAAGGCCACACCACTCAAAACGAAAGTTAGGATTGGGTGCGGGCGAGGTAGGGTACTCGGAGACACGTCCCTTAGATTAGCAACAAGTTCGCGTTTTTAGAGTTGTCATTGAATCGGGAATTCCACGCCCGTACCGATGACGCCACGGACCAAATCCACCACTTGCAACCACACTGATGCACCGGCAAGTGCGGTTGGAATGTAGATTTGTGTGGTGGCCGCGCCACTGGCATCACTGGAAACCGTAATACGCCCAATCGGGAGTGATAAATCGTAGACACCAAAGCGTGTCACGACGGGGCCGGCGCCGGTCAAGCTGTAGGCAATGACGGCTTGCGCGTTGGCGCTTAGATTCACTGCCGTCAGGGTCGTGGCGAATCCGGCGCGGGTAGCACTGGCCGTAACAGTTGGTAAACCACCATTTTCCACCACTGCGCGTAAAAACAATTCCCGTGGGTCGGCGTGGAAATCGCTGAATAAATCGCTACAGCTACTCGACACGCTCGAGCCAAAGGTGGATGAGGTAGCGCTGTAGGCGAGAGTGAATCCGTTGTCGCCATTGCAGGCGGTCGCGGGCCGCAGCTCGATCAAAAAATCCAATGCGCCCACGGTGAAGTTCAGCGCCGCGACATCGATGACCTGCCAGTTTTGCGTATCTAATACCGCCGTTTGATTCAGCAGGGTAGCCATCACCGCGCCGCTGGCGGCATCACGGATCACGACATCGAAAGCGCGGTGCAAACCCCACTGAGCCACCGCGACATAACGGACTTCCAACAGACGACCTTGGGCCGTGGGGGGTGGCGTAAGGCGCACGGCGTGGGCCCAGTAAGACCAGCCAGCCTGGATGGCGTCATTTTGAAGATTGCGCGAATAGCCCGTATAGATTCCCGAATCGACGAAAATTTCGGTGCTGTTGGGGGGTAGCGGTGGCGAGCCAATGCTGCTGCGTACGCTGACCCCAGGCTCCACCGTGATGAGGCCGTCGGTCCAGCTTTGGGGGAAAGCGGAGCCAGCGAGCAGCGTGAGAAGAATGGCTTGCCGTAACAGGGGGAACACCAGCATCCCTAAGGTGTACCCCGCAAATCATCCCTAAAAAGCCTAAAAATGGCCAACTTAAGGAAATCGGATTATGGAAAGGCGGCCTAGTTGCGCCGCGATAGCAAGCGCAGGATGTGCTGGAACATGATGATGAAGTCAATCAGCAGAGTTGCCGCAGCGGCAGCAGCCATGTTTTCCGGGTACCGCTTCATGATGTTTTGCGTGTCAAAAAGCACAAAACCACCCATCAGCACCACGAAGGCCGCGGAGTATCCCCAGCCACTTACTAAGCCGCCGCCGATGCCAAACATCGACATGATGCCAATCGCAAACAGCCCGAAAAAGCCCATCCACAAAGCACCACGCAGCCATAAAAAATCACGCTTGGTGGTGAGCGCATAAGTGGACAAACCGCCGAACACAGCCAGCGTCAGACCGAAAGCTTGGGTGACGACGTTCGAGCCATCCGCCAGCATGGCGGGATCCAGAATTACCGAGCCATCCAGGATGAGCATTTCGGCGCCGCTGGATTGGGCGAGGGCGATATAAACCAAAGGGGCGGTGAGGAAACCTTCCAGCACGCCGAATAGGCCAAGGCCAAGAATGCTAATGCCGGCGCCAGCGTTTGCAGTGAGGCGCAGCAGGAAAAACATTGCAGCCATCAGCAAGATGAAGCCGATCATGCCGCCGCTCAACAGGCCGATGGCTTTGGCGAGCAGGGCTTCATTGAAAGTGACCAACAAAGTGGTGCCCATCCAGACCACCATTGCGCCGCTGAACAAGGTGTAAACCTTACGCAGGAAAGCAATGCGGGTTGCGGGATCGGCGTTAATGACGCTTTCGGGCGCTGCGACGCGCGCGCCTACAGCTTGGCTGCGGAACATACTCATGAGGACTATTCTAGCTTCGGGAGGGAGTGGAAAGAGGTGGGTTCGAGGGAGTCTAAACCGCAGTGCGCGGCCAGGTCCAACGCAATACGAGCGCACCTACGCCAGCGCAGCAGAAAGACAGCATAAATGGCGTTCCCATCAAAAATTCGCCAATGCCGAGCATCAACCCGTAAATCAAGGCCAGAGCACCAGCCCAGCCCAAGAAAATCGCACGTTTTTGGCCTGGCGCACTGCGTCCAATCGGGCCCCACAGGCCAACTGGACGCACTTTGGCGAAAAAGGCACACAAATGATCGCGATCAACCGGGGCCGTCAGCAAGGTGGTGATGAGGCAGATGACCAACGAAGTACCCACCACCAGCGGATAGGACAGGGGGTACGGAATATCCAGCAAGTTGTGAGCCGCGCCGAGTTGGGTGGTGTTCAGCAGTAGAGTCATGACGGTGCTGCTGGCCAGGGCCGAAACTTCCGTCCAGGTGTTTGCGCGCCACCAAAACCAGCGCAGCAACATCGCCGGGCCTAAGCCACCGAGCAGTGAAAGCGAAAGGACAAAGAGGTCGCTGATGCTATCTGCCGCAGTGGCCATCAAACCAGCAAGCAAAGCCACGCCGATTTCCGCACAACGCCCTACCCAAACATAGTGGCGGTCGCCTTGGTTCGGGCGCATAAAGCGACGGTACACATCATTCACAAGGTACGCCGACGCCATGTTGAAGTGCGTATCCAAAGTGCTCATGAATGCCGCCAAGAAACTTGCACATAACAAACCGAACAAACCTGGCCCGAGCAGCATCGCCATCATCATGGGATAGGCAGCTTCATGATCCGGCCGGAAAGTGCCGTCGGCATTTTCGAGCAGGGGCAAGGCACTGGGATCAATCAGGATAAGAGATGCAAGGCCGACCAAAATCCATGGCCACGGGCGCAAGCAGTAGTGAGCAATGTGGAACCACAGTGCCGCGCCGCGGGCGTGATTTTCTGTTTTACATGCGGAATAGCGTTGCACGCCGATTCCGCCGCCATCGGCATTTTTGTTTAGCCAGCCCTGCACACCAACAAAAATCACGAAACTGCCAAAACCCTTCATCCACCAGGAAAGTGCCTCCCATCCAGTCGAAATGCCGGTTTCGGGGTTGACATCTTTTGGGAACATGGTGGTGAGGTGCTGCGGCAATGCAGCAAAAGCGGCTTGCGCTGGGCCGAGCCCGCCGAGTTCATCCACTGCTTTCCATGCGAGCACCACCGCGCCAAGCAAGGCCAGTGCAAATTGAAATAAGTCGGTGATGACCACGCCCCAGAAGCCCGACATAAAGGAATAACTGAGGGCCAGCAACAAGGCGCCGGCAACAATCCAGCCGTCGTAATTTTGATCGCCGAGATCCAAGATCACGCGTACCAATTTTTTCATCGCCACCAACACCCAAGTCAAAACCATGGTGTTGGTGATCAGTGCATGGTAGCCGCCGTAAAAGCCGCGCAAAATCCGCGCCGGGCGGCCGTGATAACGGTGCTCAATGATTTCGGCATCCGTGGTGACTTCTAAACGTCGCCACCAAGCTGCGAGCACCACAATCACCAGACTGCCACCTACAGCCATGCCCCACCACAACCAGTTTTTGGCGATGCCGTCGGAACGCACCCAGCCAGCAACTACGAGTGGCGTATCGGCGGCGAAAGAAGTTGCAACCAAGGAAGTACCGGCAATCCACCAGGGCAAAGTACGGCCGGCTAAATAGAACTCGCCGGTGCCACGCGAGGCGCGTCGCGTCAGCAAAATCCCGACAGCTAATGCAAAAATTAAATACCCGCCAATGGCGATCCAATCGAGAAGGGCGAAGCGCGGCAAAGATTCGCAGGTAGTTATTCGCCTGCGGTGAGGAGCATGCCGAGCAATGCCGGAGAGAGGCCCGGGAGGTACCAACCGCGTGCGGCGGAGGGTGCGAGGTCCACAGCATCTGGCGAGCCGGCCACGTACAACGCCGGATGGTGGTGTTGGATGGCCTCTAGCCACGGGCCCGGAATGTTTGGTAGGCCATGCCCTTCTCGTGCGCCGCACAGAATCAGCAGCGGGCCAGGGAAGGAAGCGGGCGGCTCGGAATCGGGGGCGAAAATGGGCATTTCCCATTCTTCGAGGTACTGAATGGCATCCGGAGTCGAAGCCATGTTCAAGGCGAGCGCTGGGCGTGAGTGGGTGCGGCCGGCTGCGCCACCTGGAAGGGGCCGCAGCAAAGTTTTCGAACCACCGCCGAGCACCAGTGGCCGCGGTTTGCCAGCTTCGCGATCGAGAGATAAGCGCACCAATTTATCCAAGCGGCCGACGGCCTCAAATACGCGTTCTTCAGGGAGATCGCCGCGCTGCACGGCATCCCGCAAGGTGATTGCTAGGGCCACTGGATCTGCTGGATCGAGCAGCAAATCGACCCCAGCGAGAATCGAATCGACCGCCAATTCTTCTTGCGGGCCATCGCCGAAGCCAATCATAGAAATCGAATCCGTGACGACGACGCCATCGTATTTCCAATCCTTGCGTAGGATATCCATCATCATTTGCGAGCGACTGGCAGGTTTGCCGCTTGGGTCAATGAGCGGGTACTCCAAGTGCCCTACCATGATGCTCGGCATGTAGGAAAGTAATGCGCGGAACGGTTCGAGGTGCACGCCGGGCTCTTCAAAACACACCGCAAGTTCGGTGTGGCTGTCTTGCTGGCAGTTACCATGCCCTGGGAAGTGCTTGCCACAAGCGATTCCGCCTGCATCCGCAATGCCACGTAAGAAGGCGCCGCCGCATTCAATCACGCGTTGTACTTCACCACCGAAAGCACGATTGGCAATGATGGGGGAACGCACGGCGTCGGCGTGCATCTGGTGCAGATCGAGCACCGGGCCGAGAATCCAGCGTACGCCCGCAGTGGCGGCTTCGGCGGCGGTGCGGTGGCCGGCCGCATAGGCTGCTTCTTCACCGAGTAAGCCGAGTGCCCAGGCATCGGGTAGAGGCGTGAGCCCACCGAATTGTTGACCAGCACCCCGCTCCAAATCGGCGGCAAACAAAATCGGGTGGCCGGCTTGGTCTTCGAGGGTTTCGTGCAGCCATTGCACATCTTCTGCGTCGCCGCCAAAAATCATAAAGACGCGCGGGTCAAACTCGCGCAGGCAGCGCAAGCCTTCGGCCAAGCCCTCTCCTTTGTTAAGGCGTAGAGTGGGGGCAACTAGGTAGTCCGTTGGGGCGTGGCTCACAGTTGGCATTTTAGCGAACCGTCAACGTGGAACTACTTGCCCGAAGCCGGAAAGCAGGGCACCACGTCAGGGTTGAGGATGAGTAGAATTCAGCCCAATGGTTAGCCCTCTCATCTTGGTTCATGGCGGCGCGGGCTCGATCCCGGCAGGATCGCAGCAAGCCCACGCTTTGGGTTGCCAAGAGGCCGCCGAAGTAGGCGGCGCAGTGCTTGCGGCAGGTGGCTCGGCGGTTGACGCCGCTTGTGCCGCAGTCGAGATTTTGGAAGCGAATCCGATTTACAACGCCGGCGTTGGCTGTGCTTTGACTCGGGAAGGCCGCGTATCGCTGGATGCGGCGGTGATGGATGGTCATACGCGTCATGCCGCAGGTTTGGCGGCCCTGGATGCCTTCCCGCACCCGATTCAAATCGCCAAAGCGATGCTCGAGGAACCAGAAGTCTTGCTGGTGGGTCACCCAGCTTCTGAGTGGGCTGTGAGTCGCGGCTTCCGACGCGTTCCAGAAGATGAGTTAACCACCGAAGCCGTGAAAGCTCAGTGGCGCCGAGTTGTGGATCAAGGCGCGGATCCCAATTTCGCCGGGGGCACGGTGGGTGCGGTGGCGCGTGATGGCAGCGGACATTTGGCCGCCGCTACTTCGACCGGCGGCACCATGGGTAAGAAGCCTGGCCGCGTGGGTGATTCTCCGCTGATCGGTGCCGGCACTTATGCCGATCACTATTGCGCGGTGAGCGCAACCGGGCATGGTGAAGCTTTTATGCGTGCGGTGTTTGGTGCACGGGTGGCGGATGCGATTCGTTATGGCGAAGACCCTGCCGCTACCTTGGAGCGCATGCTATTGCGCACGCGCGATTTCTTCGGCGGTTTCGGCGGGGCGATTTTGATCACTCCCCATAGCGGCCCCCATCAATTCTGGACCACGCCAGGAATGTCGCACGGTTGGTGGACTCCCGAAGGCAGCGGCAGCGGAATTTGAGTCGCGCACAGAAAGTCTCACCAGGCACCTGGTGGATGGTTTCCGCGGCATGCTTTTTCGCATTGATGGCGGCGTCGTCAAAAATGCTTCCGGACATCTCGAGTCTCGAAAAGGTTTTCGTGCGCAGTTTGATTTCAGTTGCGCTGACCATCGCCATGATTCGCAGCTCGGGCAACTGGGTGCCACCGGTGCGCAAGCAGTTATTGTTGTGGCGCGCGGTGTTTGGATTTATTGGTTTGGTGTGTTATTTCGAGTGCATCGCGCGCATTCCGTTGGGCTCCGCAGTCACGGTGTATAACACCACGCCTTTGTTCGCCGCACTGATTGGCGTGGTGTTTCTCGGCGAGAAGTTGCGCTGGTTGCGTGGTGTTTCTTTGCTGGTTGGGCTTGGCGGCGTTGCCCTGATCAAAGGATTTACGCCGGAAGTTTCTTGGCCGGGCGTATTTTTCGGCATGGGCACGGCGCTTTTTTCTGCCGGATCCTACACGCTGGTGCGTATGTTGAATCGCACCGAGCACGCACTCACCATCGTGCTGGTATTCCCTTTGGTTTCTATTCCGCTCTCTCTGATTGGCGGCGGCCACACCTTCCGTATGCCGGTGGGGATGGAGTGGCTGTGGTTGTTGGCTCTCGGAATCACGGTGCAGATTGCTCAAGTCTGCCTAACTTACGGACTGAAATACCACACGGCATCGCGCGCCACCCAGATCAGTTTTGTGGGAGTTATTTTCGCCATGCTGCTCGGCAGTTTTCTTGGCGACGGACTCCCCGGCTGGGCGCAACTCGTTGGTGCGGGTTTGGTGTTTTTGAGCCTGAGTTTGGGGCGCTAGTATGGCCACCGGATAGGGTGATTAACTGGTCACTAAAATCACTGCACCGCTGAAAGCCATCATCCATACCACTGCGGTGCGGAAACGCTTTTCACCAATCCGTGCGAGCCAGCCGCGGCCGATTAGATTGCCGATTACTGCACCAATTGCCATAATGAGGCCGAATCCGAGTAAGCGTGCGTCGAGCGCACCAAAGCTAAGGTAGGTGCCTATTTTGGTTAAGTGCATGAAGAATGCATTGAATGCTTTGGTGGCCACCATCTCTTCGCGGTGCACTTTCAGGTTCAAATAAAACGGATTGAGTACCGGCCCGACACCGCCTACCAACCCTGATGCCGTGGCCACCACAAACCCAATCGCCGCCAGTACAGGGTAAAGCACAGATTTAGTGCTTCAAGAACAAGTAGTACATGCGCCCGCGCGAACTGACATGGCCGGCGCGTGCCATGGCGTCATCGCCGAGGCCCATATAAACATCGCAGCGACCGGCCGAGCGAATTGCGCCGCCGCGGTCTTGATCGAGCGCGAAAAAACGCACCGGGCGTTGCACCAATGCCCCGTTGATATCGAAATCTGGCAACCGCGTTTCGACATAAACAATCGCGGCACGAGGGAAGATTTCTTTATCGGTGGCGATGGAATGCATGGCGGTGACAGGCTGTCCTAAACAGCCGAAAGGGCCACCGGCACTACCTTGGAAAAACACAAAACTGGCGTTCATCGGTAACACACGTGCGGCTTCGGCGGGATTGGCGGCGAAATAATCGCGCAGTTTTTGCAGGGAAAGTTCCGAGCGCTCGATCTTGCCCTCTTCAATCAGGATCATGCCAATACTGGTGTATTCATGACCGTTTTTTCCGGCATAGCCCACTTCAAATAATTCCCCATCCTCCATACGAATCACCGCGCTGCCTTGGACTTGCGCGATGTAAGCATCAAAGGGGTTGGTCAGCCACACCAACTCTAATCCATCTAAGTGATGGTTATCGCGTAACTCAGCCGCGCTGTAATAAGGAACGATGCCGCCGTCGGCAGCCAAGCGGCCAAGAATGGTGCCATCTTTTGGATCCTTGGCGAGATCATCAGGCGCGTTGTAAAGCGGGAACTGAAAAGCACCGCCGCGTTGTCTGGCGCCATCCAAAATCGGCGTACCATAACCAGTGAAAAAGACATCGCCGGTGGAGCTACGGCCGCGCGCTACCCATACGTCAAAATCATCGTTGAGCGCGCCCAGAAAATCTTCGGCGGAGGTGGCGGATGCGAGCACTTCGCCAAAACGCACAATCGAACGGCTCATGAGATCATGGGTGATTTCGTCATGCGGGCCGACCGGGAAGAAACCTTTTGAGGAAGGTTTGCCGAGGTAAGCCAAACTGGCGCGCGTGGCTTCGATCAGTTCCTCGCGGCGCTGCCAGCCGATCGAAAAATCGGGCCATGGCTCGGCATAGGGCAGCTTTTCGATGCCGTACAAACCATCTTCCAGCGCATAATCGTAGGGGCTGAGGCCTTCGGCTTCGATTTCCGGCTGGACGCACGATCCAGCAGCGCAAAGTGTGGCAAGAACAAGGAGACGGCGCGGCATAGTGACAGCGTATCCTGTGGGCGCATGCTTTTCGAATACCGACGTGAACTTAGTGGCGGCGCAGTTCTGACCACGCTGGATATTGACTCCGAGCTGCTGCGCGGCAATCCGCTCGGCGATCCTTCCAAACGCAGTCAGCCGCTGCTGTTACCGCCCGGATCGCCGGCCGGTTTGCCGCTGGTAGCGGTGTTAGTGGGATACACCGGCTTTAACCATAAGGTGCTCAATACCGGGTCGATGTGGGGCGAAAATGTACCCGAAAGAATTGCGCGAGGCATGGCCAGCGGTGCGATTCCGCCTGCAGTGTTTGTGTGGCCGGCGGCGGAAACGCGGCTCGGCGGCAGCCAGTATGTGGATAGTGTGGGAACCGGCAAGTATCAATCCTATGTGCTAGAGGAAGTGATTCCGGCAATCGAAGCGGCGTTTGCGTGCGGCGGCAGCGGCCAACGCGTGGTGGTCGGCAAATCAAGCGGTGGTTTTGGCGCGTTGAGTTTGGCGATGCGGCGGCCGGGCTATTTCTCGGCGGTGGGTTCTCATGCCGGCGATATGGGTTTTGATATGAGCCACTTTCGTGGTTTCGCCGACGCCCTCAATTGCTGGGCTAAGTACGGCGGCCCCGAGGAGTTTGTGCGGCAGTTGCCCACGCTGGAACGTTTTGGCAGCATGGAACATGCCGGGATTGAGGGAATCGCCATGGCCGCCTGTTATTCGCCCAATCCTTCCGCACCGTTGGGCGTGAATCTACCGGTGGATCCAGCCACCGGCGAAATTCGCCACGATATTTTCGACCGCTGGCTCCAATTTGATCCGCTGCGGATGGTGGATCAGGCGGAATATGCGCGCGGCCTGCGTGAGCTGAAGATGCTTTATCTCGATGCGGGTGAAACCGATGAGTTCGCACTGCAGTGGGGGCTAAAGCGTTTGCAGGTCAAACTCGCGCAGCTCAAAATCCCAGCTCACATCGAGTTTTGTAAAGGCGGTCATTTCGCGCTCGACAAGCGCTATGAAATCAGCTTGCCGTTGCTACTTGGTGCGATTTCTTAGAGCGGCTTTGCTGCGCACTCACCGGCTAACTTGCCGCTGAGAAAGGCCCACTGAAAATTGAAGCCGCCGATATCCCCGAAGACATCGAGAATCTCACCACATAGGTAGAGCCCCGGAGTTTTGCGGCTTTCCAGAGTGGAAGGATCCAGGCTATCCAAGCCAATGCCGCCGCCAGTCACCTCCGCCACCGCAAAGCCGCGATTGCCGCTTACCGGTAGGCGAAAATCACACAGTTGTTCAAGCAAGTAATCGAAAGTGGTGCGGGTTAAGTTGCCACAACGCATTTCACCGCGCACCCCGGAGCGCTCCACCAACAATGCGGCCAAGCGATTCGGCAGTAAATCGGCGACCGTCCTCGAGACTGTGCGGCGCGCGCGCGATTGCAAATAATCAATCCACTCCTGACGCGTGCTGGCCTCCCAGGCAATGTGAATGGTAGCGTTGTCGCGGATGACGTAATGGCTGGCATCCAACACCGCCGGCCCACTGTAGCCTTTGTGCGTGAACAGAAAACTGCGTTCGCCGCGCGCAACTTCTTTGCCTTCCACCACGGCGCGCCACGCCACTGGCAAACTCAATCCAGCAAGGGCGGTGAGTGCTTCATCGGTGGTAGTGAGCGGGACCAGTGCGGGGTAAGTTGGCACCAGTTTGTGGCCGAGTTTTTTGGCTAGTCGATAGCCGAAGCCATCGCTCCCGGTGGCCGGCACCGATTCTCCTCCAGTGGCCAAAATCACCTTGAGCGCGCGTAGCTCTTCGCCACTTTCAGAGCGCAGCACAAAGCCTTTGCGGCTATTGTTCGGATCAGATTTCTCGATTTCCGTTACGCGCCAGTCATAAACGATGCTGGCGCCGCAGCGTTCGGCTTCGCGCACCAAAGCATCGCGGACATCTTTTGCTTTGCCGGATTCGGGGAACAACTTGTTGTCGTCTTCTTCAACCAGCGGCACCTCTAACTCCCAGCGCACAAAATCTTGAATCTCCGCCAACTTCCAGGTTTTGAACAAGCGCTTCAAAACGTTTTGCGATCCTGACGTATGGAAGCTTGCCTCTACTGGATCGCGTGCATCAATCGGCAACACATTGCAGCGCCCGCCGCCGCTAATCAAAATCTTGCCGCCGGCCTTTTCCTGGCCGTCGAGCAAAACCACCTTCGCGCCACCCCGCGCCGCCCACAGTGCCGCCATCAAACCAGCAGCACCAGCGCCCACCACGGCGATTTCAAAGGAGGGGGGCGTGTACAAACTCACGCCGGGATTTTAGCCGCCCTTTAGAGAGTCGCCTGCCAGAATCGGCCGAGTTGAAAATCCAGGTCTTAAGCCAAATCAAACAGCAGGATTTCCGCAGTGCGCGTGGCAACAAGCTCCAGTGAAGTTTCCTCACTCACTGCCACGCCGTCGCCGTCGGCAAGCAGCAAACCATGGAGGGAAGCACTGCCGTGGATGACTTGCAGCCAGGCGTGGCGGCCTTCGGCAAGAGTGAATGTTAAGGTTTTCCCGGGGTCGAGTTGGGTGACGTACAGGCAGACATCTTGATGAATAGGCAAAGAATCCGCTCTGCCGTCGGGGGAAACTAAGAGGCACCAAGCATTGCGCCGCGGCTGCTGCGGGATGGCTTGCTGCGCATAGGAAGGAACGAGACTTTTTTGATTGGGCAAGATCCACATTTGCAGAAAACTCATCGGCGCGTCTTTGGAGTGATTGAATTCACTATGCGTGATCCCGGTTCCTGCCGACATCAGTTGAATTTCTCCCGCGTGGATGACGGAACCGTTGCCCAAGCTATCGCGATGTTCCAGGGCACCCTCCAACACCACGCTGATGATTTCCATATCGCGATGTCCATGTTCTCCAAAGCCCATGCCGGCTTCCATCACATCTTGGTTGAGTACCCGCAAGTGCCGGAAGCCCATGTGCTGAGGATCGTAGTAGTTGGCAAAGGAGAAAGAATGAAAGGTTTTTAACCAGCCGTGATCGGCGTGACCGCGCGCTTGAGCTTTCCGTATTTTGATCATGCGCTGGTGAATTACTCGCGCCCGGTCATGCGCAGATTGTGTTTTGGAATCGACAGAATGAAGGCCGTTACCGCGGTTGCAGAGATGCGCGAATCGGCCCCGTAACCGGCGTTGTCGCGATTGGGCTGGTAGTAGAAACTTCCGTCGCAACATTGCGCGAGCGTGAACCACCATTGGTTGGCGGCCATCAACTTGTGGAAGGCCTCGGGGCTGCCGGCGGTGCCAGCCGCGCTGTAACCCATGCCCATAATGGGGGAGCCGTGCGTATCGGGAAAACTTTCCGGGTGATCGCCGATGACTTTGGCATGCCGCAAACTGCGTGCGACATAATCGCCAGGCCACGGGCTTAAACGATTTGCAACTGCAGAAGCCCCGGTGCGGCCCATGTCAGCCCAATCATCTTCCCCGGCCGCTTGATCGGCGTACCAAACATAAAGATTGTGACCCGAACCACGGCGCAGAAAATCATAGGCGGCATCGTGACGCTTTTGGTCGACGTCGATCCCGCACTCTTTCATCAACGCGAATGCAATTGCTCCTTGCGCGGTGAGCATGGCGATGGGGCCATAACCTTCAAAGCCTGGATTGTGTCCCCAACCGCCCTCTGCATCGCCCGGTTTTTTGGGTACCGCGCCCGGGTGGCTTTCGCGTGACTTTGGATTGAGCTGCGCGATATCGACGTATTGGCTCGCGATTAAAAAATCATAAACCTCCTGCAACTCCGGCAGCACCCATTTTTCTTCGGTGATGAGGTAGTACTCACTCATCACAATCGCGGCAGCCATATAGCGCCAGTTGACTAGCGCATCATCATCTTTCCTACTGGTGGTCTTGGCGTGCATCTGCACATTTTTCTTGGCCGCAGCCATGTGCTTTTTCGTACCACTTGCCATCAGTGCAAGTGGTGCAAAAGTATCTTGTGGTGGCGAACCCCACGAACCATCCGCACCTTGATGCTCTAATAAGTACTCGCAAGCTTGCTGCAGAATCAATTCACTTTTCGCGCCGGGGGCTGGGAACTCCGCCGAAAAAGCGCCGTAAGCTTTGCCGATGGTTAGGCGCACTTCTTTGATTTTTTCATCACGCATCAAAGTGAGTGCCAACTTGCCGTCGGCATTCGTAGCTTGGCACGCTTCCAGTGCTTTGGCAAAATCAGCAATCGGCCCCTGCGGCCCGAACTTATCCATGCCATAACCGTTTTGATGGGGAGTGGTAAAGGCTACACCACCGGCCCCGGCAATGAGATCGCCCACCTTCACTTTTTTTGCAGCGGGGGAGCCATCAAAAACGTGGCGCACCAACAACCACTCCGGCGCCTCCTCTATCAGCTCCACGCGCAAACCAGTGATGCCCAAGTTGTAGTACCAGCCATCCACTTTTGCATCCGGCCCGCCGCCCGCCTTGTTGCTCCACGGCGCGCCGCCGGGTTGATAGTGCACCTGCGCCAATGCGGGCGCATTCCACATGAGGAACGTAAAAGCTAGGAGGACAGCCGAGTAACGCATGTCGCTACTGTACTGCAAGTTACCGGCCACCCTTCAAAAAACCAAGCGTTGCCAACTAGTCACACTTAGGCGGGTTCATTTCTTGGAATTCAAAACAGCTTCTTCGATTGCTTCAGGGGCGACGGGGATGGTGAAGACTTGCTCGGAGCTCATGTCCTCAACATGAATGGTAAAAGAGGTCGTGCCATCGATGAAGTACAGGGCAGGTCCCAATTCAGTAAAGCGGCTATTCTCCGTCAGGAAACCGTACAGGTTTATTTCCACGCGCCAAATGCCAGGAGTTGGCAAGATAGTTTCGGTGGAATAACCATGGTTGCGAAGTTCCGCCACTAACATGCCATTCTGCTTTTGAGATGCTCCTTCGTTCATCTCATTATTGGAAGAGAAGGAAATATTCCAATAAGAGTTTTGAGGGAGCAGCAACCCCTCTGGTAACTCTAGGTGAATTGGAAGGCCCGCGCGTAGGACGATATCCACGACCCCTGTGGACCGGCATGGTTGCGAGCGGTAATTGTCTGCACCAATCTCCATATCCAAGACGGCTTCGCTAGCAAAAAGAAAGAATGGCTCATCAGGCACCCAACGAGAACTCGCTCGGTCATGATCTGTAACCACAATGAGGTTGTACAAAGGTGCTTCACTCTCGGTCTTCACGTTCAACTGGTGAAGGAACAACTTATTGCGAAGATCCCAAACGGGTAACTCTGCCTGCTGGCTCTCCTGACTCGCAAGGGAAACTAATGGGATTTGTGCCAATAATTCAAATCCACCTCTCTGATACACCTGCAACTCTACGTTAGCCGCAGGTAAGCGCCTCAATTCAAAACGCCCATTCGGATATTCTATGGAAGAGTAGGAGATGGTGTTGCTTTCACCGCGCTCATCACCGATGCGGACAGCTTGAACATTTAGGTTTCGATACCATTCTGGATTGTCCAACAGTATGCGGCCAGAGAAAGTTTCCTGTCCGGGTATTTCAACAACTAAATCCTCCTGCCCATGCCGGAACGACAACCCTTTCCGGGAAATCAAATCCCTTGCCAAGTGAAGGCTATAGGAATAGATTTCATTCTGCGAGGGACCGGAGATTCGGAAGCGGCCTTGCTCATCGGTGGTGAGGCGCAGCACAGCAAGGGGTTCGGCCCTTTTCCGCGAGTTTGGAGTTAACAAAATTGTCAGCTGCAGCTCCTCGTTCTTGACCGGTTGACCGGAGGCATCAACCACCGAGCCTGCAACAACAACGGATTCACCAAGGACTTTCTGGAGAGGCTCATGCTGTACTTCTAGATTCTCAAGATTGATTGAGAGGATTGCAAAATCGATTTGTCCGGGAGTGGCGCTACTCGGTCGCTCATAAAGAACAACGCTGGTTTGCGAAGCCATGGCTTGCGAGGGGCCATCCATGGGGACTAAAACCAAGCCGGAAGAATCCCGTTCGGCCGTCGAAAAAGTTTCTCCTGGCCCTCTTAACAGAGAGAGAAAGTTGAATGTCATAGCCATTTCAGCTGCTGGGAGAATGGTCTTGTCGGGCCCAACAAGACGAACTTTTACCGGCGTAGCTTTCGTTGGCAAAACCAGTTCTATCGTTACTTCTTCGCCGGGCCGGGAGGGCCCACTCCCAGTACTAGTGTGGTGGCCATTGCGTGATGCAGAACGTACTGCCACAACTAACTCCGTTCCAACACCAACCACAGGGAAAATGGCGACGCCATTCTTCACGGGTACTTGTTGAAATCCTTTGACTAGGGACCCTTTGAAGATTGGGTTGTTTGCGGCGGTTTGAAATTTTAGAATTGTGCCGTCCTCTAGCGGCGACCCATCAGTGTACTTGCAAATAACTTTTACAGAACCCGTTGCTGGCATGACCAAATACAAATCTCGTTGGCCCAGTTCTGCATCACTTAGTTCTAAGTATTGAGGCGTGGCAGAAGGGCAAGTGAGGCAAACGGTGTTGCCTTTTTCCTGCTTCCCATATTGCATGAACACCTCCAAATGCAAGAAATCGGCAACCCCGAGGGAATTTGTGGAAGCCCTACTAAATATCATGGTCGCCTGGTCTGCAGGGTATGGTGAAAATCCAACAACAACCCCTGCGGCCGGTTGCCCATTTTCTCCTTTAACGAACACACGTTGACTGATGACCGGGTGCATCAGCACTTCAATGGGATTTTTTTGGTATCGCCTTTTGGGGTCGAAGGAGTTGTATCCGAAGAGGTTTCCTTTCCGCGCAACAAACTCGACTGCCCCCTTAGGAGGCAATAGGTGTAGCATTCCTTTCTCATCCGTCTGGTGCCGAGTGCCGAAGCGCTCAAGTCGTTCCTCGATGTCCATGTACTCATCACGGGCCAGTTGGTTGGCTTGAATAAATTTCGAGTTTTCGTAATCAAAATAGAGGATTTCAACACCGCCAATCGCTTCCAGAGAGTTTCCATCGCGGACTTGAATTACAAAGGAAAGGTCCTTGTTGTCAGCGGCGAAGGCTTCATCGGCTTTACTTGTACTCGGCTCAAATGGGGCTCGATCAATGGCGGTAAAAACTTCGGGTGCGACATCGGAATTCCCAGACGGACCTTTATTTTCCAATGAAACGGATTCAATCCCGAGCTCAATTGGAACCTGGCTTTTCTCCCATGGCTGAGTAGTCAGTAGGGAAACCACCGCAAGTGCAGCAGCACCAATCAAAATCTTTGTCTTTAAAGTCATCGTCAATACCGTGATGAGGCCGCCACTGGCAACCTTGGTGAATGGGATTGTGAAGACTAAACAACGATCGCGCCAATCCTTGCCGAGAGTGGAGTTGAGTTCGGCGCGCAGTTTGGAAAGTCCGCGCGCGAGTCGCGCCTGCGCAGTAGGTTCCGGCACACTCATGCGCTCTGCAATCTCTCGCACGGTTAACCCTTCAAAGAAGCGCAGATAAAGCGTGGCTCCATAAGGATTGGGCAGCTCCGCAAGTGCGACTGCAAGTTTCCGGAAGGTATCCAAGCGTTCCGCGAGGGAATCGGGTTGCACACTCGTCGCAATTCTTGATTCCTGCACCCAGCGGTTTTCACTTACCACTTTTTCACGCCGACGCCTTGCCGATTGCTCACGCCAATGCATGCGTGCAATGTTGCGCACGACTGCTCCGAGCCACGCGCGAGGATTGGTACCAGTCTTTGGTGGACGTTCGATTGCCGCCAGCCAAGTTTTCTGCTCTATATCCTCGGCCGTTGCGGCATCCGCAGCTAGGCTAAATGCAAGCGCACGCACCCATCCACCATGCTCAAGTAGGGCATTGAGATCGGCAATCGGCAGGGAATCAGTCATGGTCTTCCCCGGAGTAGTGCAGACGTCAGCGTTTTCCTTGCAAGTTTCCGAAGAATTGTTTTCGTGGCTGCAGCATGGAAGGTTGCAGCGCCTCAACGCATTCGTTCGAACTCCGGCAGCTCCAGCAATCCGGTATCCAGATCGCTCAATGCATCCAGCGCATCTTGGAGTTCTTGCGCGCGCTCGGCATCTTCTGCCTCTTGCAGTGCCGCCAGGATTTTCTTGGCGACACCAACTGCGGAAACGTTTTGGCCATCAAGGGTGGCGGCAGCTTCTGGCTGGTGTTCGAAGGCCGCAAGAATCAAGGTGAGCGCGGCGTTGGTGTTGCCGGTTTCTAAGGCTATGCGCGCGCGACCCGCCATAGCCAGCACTTCAAAAGTCGCGGAGTTTGCCGCGGTTTCAGGGGCTGCGGCGGTTTGCGCGGCGAAGTGATGGAGGGCGCGTTGGTAAGCGCCATCGGCATCTTGCAAACGATTGACTTTGCGTAACTGCTCGGCGGTGAACAGCGATGCCTGCCCCGCAAACCAACGCAAATACTGCGCTGCATCCGCACGCTGCAGCCAAGATTCATAAGCCGGCTCCACGCCATCGACGCCATTTTCCGCAACTAACAACAAGCGGAACCGTTCATGCAATCCTGCCGAATTTTCATGCCGCTGCAAACCTTGTTGCAAAGCGCGACTGGCCGGTGCGACGGCGCCTAAGCTCACGAGGAAATCGTAGTGCCGCATGACTTCGGTTGCGGTGGCCAATGGATGCTTTGACAACACCGCAAAAGCAGATTGTTCTTCGCTTAACCAGGCCGGTGGCCATGGACTGTGGGCATCAGCAGCTTTGCGGATTGCAGTACGCCGACCGTCAGCAAAAATGGATAAAACCGCAAACGCGTTCCAGCTGGTTTCACCAGGTGGCAGCAAGCTAACCGCACGTTGTGCAGCCGCCAGGGCTGTTGCGCTCTCTCCAAGATAGTTGTTGGCAATGGCAACCACAGCATGGGGCATCCAAACAGTGGCATCGGCATTCACTTCAGCCTGGCCGGCAACCAATGCTAAGCGGAATTGCTCTACAGCAACTTTTCGCACCCGTGGATTGGTGCTTTGTAGGGCTGCGAGGTTTTCCGGTAGGACGGCGTCGGCAAGCAGCATGGAGGCTTCGCTTGAAATACTGGCGGTTACCCCTTGGGACAAGCCTTTATTCCAGGCATCCAAGTCCAGCAGCGCGGTGCCACCTTGCAAACCACGGTGCACATTCACTAAGCGTTTCGCCACCGGCACTTGCTCACTCAAACGTTCCAGAGCCGTGAGCAACTGCTCGCGCCGCGCCGGCTCCAGTGGGCCATGAAGTAAATCATTAATCAATCCAACGGCTTTGTCATCGCCGGATTGTGCCAGCAAATCTAGCGCTTGGTCACTCAACTCACCATCAAAACCGAAGGCCGCTTTGCGCAGTAAATCTACCGGCGCTTTGGCACCCGTGGCTTGGGCGGCCGTCAGAATTTCGAAGCGCGTTTGACGATCGCCGCTCTGCCAGTTTTCCTCAACCCGTGCGCGATCCACAGCATTCGGGCTGGCTACCAATTCGGCTAAAGTGCGATCGCCTGTGGGTGGCTCCTCAGGCTGAATCTCGCGCTCCGCAATGCCTAAAGTTACGGTTTCCACAATTGTTTGAATATCGTTGGCGTAAAAAAGATCATAGGTTTCTGTTCCATCCAACTCCACCATGATGTGGCGCGGGGCCACGCGGGTGTCATCGAGGAACTTGCCAAACACCGTGGGCTCCATCCAAATATGTTCCCCGCAGGTCACAGTTCCGAAACGTGGGCATGGCACGCGGTTGCCGTCAGAATCATAATCGCTGGGATTGTGGCGGTAAGTCGACGCAATCACGCACACATATTGATCAAATAACGCCGCAATCTCTGGCGTGCGGTAGCGAATCCCCGCCCAATGCTCGCTGGCAATCTCGCCATCCATGTTCACGCACACCAAAATCGCCTTTTTAGTCTGCTGCGAGAGGTCGATGGCATCGGCCCAAGTGCGTTGCCAGGGCACCAAACACGGCTTTGCCCAATCCGCGGCGCTAGGGGCAAACCACATCTGCTCGCGCGTGACTCCCTCGGGCAAGCCATTGCCTTGCTGGGCTGCAGCCACAGTTGGCATAAAAGTTGAAACAGCAAGAGCCAGGGCGAAAAAGGAAGGCGCGCGCATGATGCCATTAGGCTAGCAAATCCTAGGCCAACCGAGTTCCCCAACCCTGCACCCTGCTAAACTTCTGCCGTGGAAAATACCATCGAACAAGTCACAAAACGCATACAGCAGGAAGGGGCATTCCTGAACGAGTTGCGGCGTGAGATGGAGAGCGTGATTGTGGGGCAAAAAGGGCTGATTGAATCGCTCCTGATTGCGCTGCTCGCCGACGGCCACGTCTTGCTCGAAGGCTTGCCTGGCTTGGCAAAATCACTGGCGGTGGAAACCTTGGCGCGCGCCCTCGGCGGAACTTTCCGACGTATTCAATTCACCCCAGATTTGCTGCCTTCGGATTTGCTCGGCACGCATGTTTATCACCCGGATAGTGGTGCCTGGACGGTGCGCGAAGGCCCGGTGTTTAGTAACTTTTTACTCGCGGATGAAATCAACCGCGCACCCGCCAAAGTGCAATCGGCATTGCTCGAAGCGATGCAAGAACGGCAGGTAAGTTTGGCCGGCGATACGCGCTTGCTGCCCAATCCGTTTTTGGTACTCGCTACGCAAAACCCGGTGGAGTTGGAAGGCACCTATGCTTTGCCCGAGGCGCAAGTGGATCGTTTTATGTTGAAAGTGTTGGTGCATCATCCTACCCGCGAAGAAGAGGCTTTGATTATTGATCGTATGGCGCACAGTGGTGGCCCTTTAAAGCCGCGTAAAGTTGCGTCACTCGAGCAAATCCTGGCGGCGCGCCTTTTGCTCGATGAGGTTCTGCTGTCAGCGGCTGCACGTCAATACATCATTGATTTGGTTTTTGCCACGCGCGAACCGGCCGCAGCTGGTTTAGCAAATTTCGCGCCGTTGATTCTTTATGGAGCCTCGCCGCGTGCCTCTTTATCGCTGGCGCAAGCATCGCGCGCGCACGCATTTTTGCGCGGCCGTGCTTTTGTGACTCCCGAAGATATCAAAGTCGTGGCGCCAGAAGTTCTGCGTCACCGCATCATGACCACCTACGAAGCTGAAGCCGAAGGGGTTTCAGTTGAAGACATCCTCAGCACGGTGCTCGATACTGTGCCGGTTCCTTAAGCTTTTTCATCATGGCGCGTGCGTTAGCCGGCGACGAACTGCAGGAACTTCTGCGTGAGGTGCGGCATATTCGTGTGCAGAGTGGTCGCTTGGTGCAAGGCGCGCTGGCCGGTAGTTATCGTTCGGTGTTTCGCGGCACCGGCATCGAGTTCGAAGAAGTGCGCGAATACGTCGAAGGCGATGATCCGCGCAGTATTGATTGGAATGTTACGGCACGTATGGGGCGGCCGTTCGTGAAGAAGTACGTGGATGAACGACAACTCAATCTGGCGTTCTTACTCGATCTATCTGCATCGATGGATGCTGGATTCGGCGCGTGGTCGCCGCGGCAAATGGCGGCGCGGGTTTGCGCTTGCCTCATGTTGGCAGCCGTGCAGCACGATGATCGTGTCGCTTTTCTCGGCTACGACCAAGAAGTGCAGCGTTTTGAACCACCGCGCAAAGGCTTGAGCCATGTGTTGCGCATCGTGCGTGATTTTCTTTCCCTGCAAGCGCAAAGTAAACACAGTAACCCCGCAGTGGCGCTCAACCTGGCCGCGCGCGCCTTGCCCAAACACAGTGCCGTCTTCATCGTTTCCGATTTTCTCGGCGACGGCTGGCAACCAGCCCTGCAAGAATGTGCGCGTCACCATGAGGTGATCGCGATTCGATTGCTCGCGCCGGAATTGAAAAACCCACCTGCGGGCATGTGGCGCTTGGGTGATGCCGAAGGTTTAGGCCGCCGCATTGTGGATGGCAGCGATCCAAAAGTAGTTGCGCGTTATGCACAGCGCGTTGCAGAGTGGGATGAAGAAGTGCGGCAGATGTTACGCCGCGCCGGTGTGGCGCGTTTGGATGTGCGGATTCCCGTCACCGCCGATGCCGACGCCGTGGCGCGTCCGATTCTGCGCTTTTTCCAACGCCGCGCTGCCGGAGCGCCGCGCGCATGATCACTTTCCAAGAAGGCCCTCCTGAACTTCCGGGTGATGTGGCCACGTTGCCGCTGGATGTGGCTACTTGGGTGTTGCTGCTCGCTTCCGCAATGCTCGTACTGTGGTGGGCCGCAGCTTTGGGGCACAAGTTTCTGCAGCGGCGCCAATCGCAACACGCAAATTTGCAAGCTGCTGTAGCACGTGCCCGGCCCACCTCGGCACTTGCTTCGTTGGAGGAATTGCGTGCCCTGCTGGTGGATTTGTCTGCTACACAAAAAATAGAAGCCGAACGTTTGTCGTGGTTGTTACGGGAAGAGGTCGGCCGCCGCTGGTGCTGTGATTGCCACAGTGCCACCGCCCAGCAGTTGTTGAATCGGCCCGCTGCTGTGGTTGCCGATCAGGCTGCACTCGCTCCGTGGCTGGGTTTTGTAACCGCGATTCTGTACGCCGACTGCCCATCCACAATCGCCCAATGGCAATCCACTCTTGAGGAAGTTTCCACGTGGTTGTTGGATACGCAGGGAGTTTCTGCATGAGCTGGTTCGGCTTTGACGCAACTTGGAGTTTTGCCAATCCGCAGTTGTTATGGCTGGCGCTGCTCATGCCAGTAGCTCTACTGATTCGTTTGTTGCGGCGGCCTCCGGCCAAAGATTTTGCGCAATATGCTTTTGTGCCGTTTTTGCCGCGCAGCCGGCGTCAACATACGCGTGGTGTTCCACTGCTGTTGCAAGGTTGTGCGTGGTTCTTGTTGGTGGCGGCGATGGCGCGCCCACAACAACAGCAGCGTTTACCGATTGAGGAAGAAGGCATTGATTTGCTGTTGTGTATGGACTTATCTTCGTCCATGAGCGCAACCGATTTGGATGCTCTTTCTGCGGCAGCCACGCGCCTTGATTTTGCACGTTCTGCTGCCGTTGCGTTTATCGAAGGACGCCCCTCGGATCGCATCGGTCTCATTTCCTTTGCACGCGATGCGCAGCTGATTTGTCCTCCTACGCTCGATCATCGCAGCTTGCTCACCTTGTTGGGTGATTTACAATTAGTTCCTGAGGGCCGTGAAGATGATGCCACTGGAATTGGTACGGCACTGGCGCGTGCGGCGGTCCATTTACGCGATACACCTGCCAATTCCAAAGTGGTGGTGTTGCTCACCGACGGCGAAGAAACCGTTGCCACCGATCCATCCAGTGCCGCTATCAAGCCGCTCGAAGCTGCCGCACTGAGCCGCGATTGGAATGTACGGGTGTACGCTATTGCCACCGGTCCTGATGCCGAAGCCACTCGTTCCACGTTGCAAAATGTTGCGGCAACCACTGGTGGACGTGCTTTCGCCGCACGCGATGGCGCAGCCTTAGAGCAAGTTTATGCCGCAATCGATCAATTGGAACGCACCCGCTTTCAACGCTTGCCATGGCGTCAAGTGGATCGTTTCTTGCCATTTATACTCGGTGGCTTGCTGTTGTGGTTCGCTGGAGTTTGGCTGCGTCGACGCTTCTGGGAGGTGCAATCGTGAAGTATTGGTGGCCGCATATTTTGTTCTTGCTTGGCGCCCTTGTGGCTGTGGTGCAGCCGCGCTGGGGCGTGGAAGAAGATGCTGTGCGCCAACGTGGAATTGACTTGCTCGTGTGTTTGGATGTTTCGCGATCGATGCTCGCGCGTGATGTTTCTCCCGATCGTCTCGGTCGCGCGCGCGCGGAGCTGCATGCTCTCGTTGCAACGCTCGGCGCTGATCGCGTAGGACTTATTTTGGTAGCGGGGGAGGCGCAACGCGCGGCTCCACTCACCTCGGATCACCCGAGTTTTCTTGCCTTGCTTGATATGGCTACACCGCAAAGTGTGCGTCAAGGCGGCACCGATCTCGCGGCGGCCTTGCAACAAGCCCGTGGTTTACTGGAAGCAGCGCCGGGCACGCAAAAAAATGTTTTACTGGTTACGGATGGTGAAGACCGCGTCGGTCGCGCGCTTGCAGAAGCCGAACTCTGCTTGGATGCAGGAGTGGTGATTCACACCCTAGGGGTCGGTACCGAACTGGGCAGCAAGATCACACTTACCGATGCCGACGGCCGCGAATTTTTCCTGCAAGATGAAGCAGGTACGCAAGTGGTGTCGAAACTTGCGCCCATGGATTTGCGCCGCATTGCTGAAGTGACTGGCGGCAAGGCTTTGGTGCTCGGCGCGGAAGTGGGCGTGCTTAGAGATTGGTATGAACAAACGTTGTTGCCGCAAGCTCGCGTTGCCGCCAGCGGTGATCCAAATCTCGAACGCGCGAATCGTTATCAAATCCCGCTTGCATTTGCCTTGCTGGGGGCAGTAGCAATCCTAGGTGGTTTCGGCAGGAGGCGTCGATGAAAGCACCGCGTGGAACTTGGGTGATTCTTGCTGCTTGCGTGTTGTTATTTACAGCACGCAAGCTTGTGTTGCAACCGCATGTTTTGATGAAGGCTGGGGTGTTCGCTTATCAGAACGAAGATTTCGCCACTGCGGTTAAGAAATTTGAGCAGGCCCTGTCGCCACGCCCCCCTTCCTCTCAGGCTGGTTTCGCAACGCTGCAGCGCAACCTATCCTTGGCAGCACTGCGCGCCGAGGACTTGGAACGAGCAGCCTTTGCCGCGGATGAATTGGCAACAAGTGGCCGGCTCAGTGATCTTGCATGGCGCGATTTTTTCATGGGTAATCTTGCCTGGCGGCGCAGTGAGTTGGCAGAAATTGAAGCACATGGGCCCGTACCACCGGCCGGAGCGATGGAACGCGCCATCGGCTTTGCCGAAGCCGCGCAAGAGGCTTGGGGTGTGGCCTTGGAAGCACAAGGCGAGTGGCCGGAGGCACAACGCAACCTAACGCGCGTCGCCGAACGTCTTTCCATTTTGCGCGCAGAACTACAAGCTAGCGCTGGCGTCGGCAACCCGGAAATAGAGAAGATGGCGGCACCGCCAGACATGACGGCCGCCCCGTTAGATCCAGCAGAACAGGAACGCTTGCTACAACAACTCGAACGTTTAGATATGCAGAATGCTGCGCGTAAGGCAGAGCAGCAAACGCAACAAGGAGGCTACGAATGGTAATCGCTTTCCTCTGCAGCACGCTGTTGGCGATGTCCGCACAAACTTCCGCACAAACGCCTGCGCCAATCTCCTCACCAGCGCCCGCGATCCAGCAAAACGCAACCGTGCAAATGGACGTGGTGCGCGCAGTAGGTGAGCAACGACTTGCTGACGGCGCACAGGTTTACCAGATGGAGTTGCTTTACGTCGATGTCACCCTCGACTTCGAACGAAAGTTTCTCGAGCAACAAATGGTAGATCTGTGGCGCAAGCCGCTGGACTTGCAAGTGGAGCTCAGCACGCCGTGGGCGGAGGAATCCGCGCTTTGGTCGGTGCACAGGCAGGGTACTGTGGGCGATACCAGTTTGGTCATCAACCACAGCAAAGGAATGGTGCAGCGCTTGGCAGATTCTGCAGATGGAAGAGTGCGGTTTCGCGTGCGCCGTGAACTTCTAGTGACTCATCTTGGCGCACTACAACTTTCGGCTGCCTGGATGAAGTTCGCCTGGGCAACCCGATTTGAGGATGATTTGGTGCGTGGAGCGGTGCCGCTCGATCGTCAAGAGACCACGGTCGCCAGTGCTGCGTGGAGCGGAGTTGCCATCACCCCCCCAGATTTAGGAAAACCCACTGATTTCTATGGAGCGATTGGCCGCTACACCATGGAGTTGGAAGCCCAGCGCGCCAGCCAGCAACCGCTTGCCGCTGCGCAAGAATTATTGGAAGTACGCATTTCCATCCGCGGCGTCGGTTATTTAAATCCTTCACTGCACTGGAATCCAAAATTTTCCGACGGCTTCCATCCGCGCGGTGCGGTGACGGAAATTCTAAGTGATGGAGTTGTATGGGCCGGGGAAGTGCTTTCTACACATCCCGGTGCCGAGCTTCCAGCCATCACGTGGTCGTACTTTGATCCTTCCGGTACCGGCCACTACCAAACTTTACAAACCGCAGGTAATTTGCCGCCCGCGCCACTGTTTCCACAATCGAAGTTACCTTGGATTGTGGGTGGCAGTTTGCTGTTCGTTTTGGGCATGTTTCATGTGCTTCGCCGCCGCGCTGCACCTCGCACTGCGCTCGTCACAGCGAAGATGGCGCCACCCACGCGCACGGCTGTTCCCCACGATCTGATCGATCACCTTGCGGTACACCTGGCTTGCCGTCGCGCGGATATTTATGCCGACGACCTCCATCAACGGCTGGTGTGGTCTGGACTTCCGGTGGAGTTTGCGGCCGAGCTTCACACCACGGTGCAAGCGCTAGTGCAAGCGCGTTATGCCGAGCAGGGCGAGGCTCAATCACAGCGGAAGCTTGCGGAGCTCACCGAGCGCTTGCGAGCACTCAGAACTTAGCGAAGCTCTGAGTGATTCTGATCGGCGAAATGCGCTTCGAGCAGATTCAAATCAAGCACGAGTTCAAAGAGAACATCGGCGCCTTGCTCATCCACCGCAACCACCTCAGCATATTGAACAGCCGGGGCTTTGGTGCCCAGTAAACGTGCAACTACGGGATTGCCAAGACTAGGACGCGCCTGAAAGGGCGCCCAACCCGACTCGGAATGATCATGAGTAGAAATGACCATGCTGTTGCCCCTCGAATCGAAACGGTGTCGCAGACCAATCTTGCGAATGAGTGGATTGGCAAGTGGAACTTGCAAGCGTTCTTCGAGAAGATCAATATTTGCCGAACGAGACACCAGGGCGTGAATGGCCTGATTCTTGTTGTGGTCATCAAGCAGATCTTCGCGAAACGCATCCAGATCGAAACCAAGGTCTAACGTCATCGAATCTCTAGCTACCGCGCGGATGAGCTCCAAATCACTGGCCAGGCTAAGGTTGATGTATGCGGCCGAAGCCGCAGCTGGGAGTTTCCTTATCCTCAAAGCCATGATCGATCCCACGGAAACGCCGAGCAGAACGAAAACGAACAGCGAGATTTTGAACCAGTTTGGCATGATGTTGCGCTTACGGGAAGGGGGTTCCAGCGTTATGGTTTTGGGAGCAAAAGGAAGCTACCCAAAACCATAGATGCATCACAAAGCAAGCCTTGCCTGGGCGGACTAGCTTCGCAGCGGCGAAATACGCATGGTCTGGTTACAGACCCGCGCTTGCTGCAAGGAGCGGAAAATATCTTTCGGCATTCCTTCGGGCAAATCCACGGTGCTGAAATCGTCGTAGATTTCAATTTTGCCGATATGCTTGCCTTCCAATCCAGCCTCATTGGCAATCGCGCCCACGATGCTGCTAGGGCTTACCCCATGCTGATGTCCGACTTCCACGCGGAACCGCTGCATGCCCGCTTCGGTAGCTTGCTGCGGCGAGGGTTTGCGCCCTTTGCGCTCAAACTTGCCACCGCGACGCTCATCACGATCAAACTTGCCACCGCGACGATCATCGCGCTCAAAGTTGCCACCCCGCCCAGTGTTCTTGCCTTGGAAAGACTCATTGGGTAGTGCGCGGCCGCTGCTAATCAGCAAGCTCTGATCACCTTGGGCCATGCAGGCCAACGCAGCCAGCGCCGACCGCGGATCCATTTCGGGATTTTCTTCGAGGCATTCTTCCACCAAGTTGGCGTAGAAATCGAGATCCTCACTTTGCGCGACGGCATCCACAATGCGCTGTTTGAAACGCGCAGTGCGTTGCCGGTTCACATCTTCAGTGGTTGGCAAAGTCATGGGCTCGATGTTGCAGCCAATCGCACGCTCAATGGTGCGCAGCATGCGTTGTTCGCGCGGTGAAACAAACAGAATGGCTTCGCCGGTGCGGCCGGCACGCCCAGTGCGGCCAATGCGGTGCACGTAGGACTCGGTATCTGTTGGGATATCGAAGTTAATCACATGGGAGATGCGGTCTACATCCAAACCACGTGCTGCTACGTCGGTAGCAACGATGATATCGAGCTGCCCATTCTTCAAGCGCTCGATGGCGCGTTCGCGTTCCACTTGCGAAATATCGCCACTCAAAGCGCGTACCGAATAACCGCGCGCCTCGAGGCTCTCAGCGAGAATCGAAGTGGAGTTGCGCGTGCGTACAAACACCAGCATGGCGTCGAACTCTTCGGCCTCTAAAATTCGCGTGAGCGCATCCAGCTTGCGTGGACCACTGACCACCTGAAAACGCTGGTGGATGGTGGTGGCGGTGGCGGTGCGCTCGCGGATCAGAATTTCTTCTGGATCGTTTAAGTGCTTTTGCGCGATGCGGCGAATTGGATCCGGCATCGTGGCCGAGAACAAGGCAATTTGACGCTCTTGCGGTGTGCGTTCGAGCACCCACGTAACATCGTCAATGAAACCCATCCGTAGCATTTCGTCCGCTTCATCTAAAACCAGAGCTTGCAGATGATCCAGCTTCAGCGTGCCCTTGCGCATGTGATCCATGACGCGACCAGGAGTGCCCACGACCACATGCACGCCTCGCTTGAGGGGCCGCAACTGGGTTGCGTACGCTTGACCACCGTAAATTGGCAGCACGTGGAACCCCTTCAGAAATTTCGCGTAGCGCAGGAAAGCTTCCGCAACCTGAATGGCAAGTTCACGGGTAGGGCACAGCACTAAGACTTGTGGCTCCGCAATGCTGAGATCAATCCGCGCCAACAGTGGCAACGCAAAGGCCGCAGTTTTGCCGGTGCCCGTTTGCGCTTGTCCTACTACATCTTTGCCCGCTAGCAGGGGCGGAATGGTGCGCGCCTGAATCGGCGATGGAGTTTCGTAGCCGGAGGCTTCGACGGCTTGTAACAATTCGGGCTTAAGCCCAAAATCCGCAAAACGCGGCATGGATGTTTCTTCTTCTGACATGGATTCCCAAACAGACCGTGAGAAATGTGCTCTCTGGAATGCGAAAGCGCCGCTGAAACGCGGTGTTTATGTCCTCGGTCTGCTAAGGACAACCGCCCATCATACCCGATTTTGGAATTCTCGTATTAGCAAGCCCGTAAACTAGCCTCCGCAATCATGACACTCCAATGGACACTGACCGTTCTTGCCGCAAGCGCGGCTCTTGCTGCCCCTGCATTTTCGCAATGAGGTGGCTGAAAAACCCCAAACCTGCCGGTCGGTGGGTTGGAAATGGTGGATCCTGTAACTGGGGAGTACGCAGTGGACAGTTTGCCTTGGACGGAGCGGCTGAGCGTCAGCATTGGCTATAGCGCAACGGTCAGCGACAAAATTTATGCGGGAGCGCATCAAGTAGCGAATGCTGGTGGCATGCGCACGGAGTTTCAGCAGTGGGCGCTGAATCTTCAATTCATTCAAAACCATCGTCATCGTTGGAGTTTGATTTTACCGCGCCTTGAAATGGAGCAACGCAGCAATACTGCAGTGCTGGCGCGCGCGTCTGGAATCGGCGACATTTTGTTGACGCACATTTGGCAACCGTGGGATGGCAAAGCGTGGGGGTTACTTGCCGGGCTGGAGTTTCCTACCGGCCAGCAGTTGGATGCGCCACCAGCCGGAGTCGTTCCGCCATCGTTGGTGCAGCTCGGTAGCGGCACTTGGGATCCTCTGCTTGGCGTGCTGTGGTCCGGATCCATCTCAGATTCGGTTGCACACAATGCGCGCGTGGTGGGGATTTTTCCCATTGGCGCATCCGATGCCGAGTTGAATCCGGGCAACCTTTTGCAGGCTTACTATAGTTTGGCCTGGCAAGCGCACTCGACGGTTTCAGCCAGCCTTGGCTTGGAAGGGGTGTATCGCAGCAAAGACTGGCTACAAAGCACGGAATTAATCGACACCGGTTCGACGGTATTTGCCCTGCGCCCTGGCCTGCGTTTTTCGCTCAACGAGACCAGCATTTTTGTCGGCGCGCGTCTGCCCATCAGCTACAACGTGGGGGATACGCAAATGGTCCCTGGGCCTTACCTAGAAATCTGGTTGGGCTTCCACTAACTCCAGCATTGCGGTGCCGATGAGATGACATTCTTCATCGGTCACACACGACGGAGGCATGGCATAGAGCACCGGGCCAAGCGGTCGCAGCAGCACCCTTGGATGCGCGCGGCAGGCTTTGCGCAAGGATTCGCCGACGGCAGCTAGGTAGCCATTTTCCAAGGTATTTTGATGCAGCTCCACAGCTACGATGCCGCCACAGCGACGTACTTCTTTCACTTGCGGTAGTGCTCGCGCCGGTGCCAGAGCTCGCTCCATCTCGTGGCCAATGTGCTGCAGTTTTCGTGGCGTGTTTTCGGCGCGCAGAATTTTTAGCGAAGCCAGGGCCACGGCGCAGCCAATCGGGTGCCCGCTAAAAGTGTGGCCATGGAAGAAGGCTTTGGCGCGTTCCTCAGCGAGGAATGCTGCATAAATTTCTTCGCTGACTAAGGTTGCTGCGAGCGGAAAAATACCGCCCGTCAAACCTTTGGCTAGGCACATCAAATCTGGGCCGATGCCTGCTTGATCACAGGCGAAAAGCGAGCCAGTGCGACCAAAGCCAGTCATGACTTCATCGGCGATCAAGAAAATATTGTGCGCATCGCAGATCCGGCGGGCGTCGCGCAAAAAATCCACGCTGTGGAAACGCATGCCCGCGGCACCTTGCACCAGTGGTTCGAAAATGAAACCAGCAACACGCCCGGCTAAATCCGCGAGCGCCTCTTCCAAGGCGGCGGCGGTCGGCGGCACCAATACGACATGAAATAGGAAAGGTGAAAACTCGGCGAAGAATGGTTTCGGTTCGCCTACCGCCATCGCGCCAAAAGTATCGCCGTGATAGGCGCCCTCTAAGGCAAGAAATACGGTGCGCGCCGGCTCGCCACGGCGCACCCAAGTTTGGTAAGCGGCTTTGAGTGCGACTTCCACGGCGGTGGAGCCATTGTCGGAATAGAAAACTTTGGACAGCGGTGCGGGCGCGATTTCCAACAGCTGTTCCGCCAGCAACACGGCCGGTTCATGGGTAAAGCCAGCGAACAGGATGTGGTCGAGTTGTGCTGCCTGCGCGTGCATTGCAGCGAGCAATTCGGGCCGTGCGTGACCATGCAAGTTTGCCCACCACGAGGCAATTGCATCTAAACGTTGGGTGCCGTCGGCGAGCTCCAGCCAAGCACCTTTGGCGCCAATCACCGCTAGCGGTTCGGTATCCAGCGCATGCTGCGTATATGGATGCCAGCAAACTTCGCGATCACGTTCAGGGAGGGTGGGTGCCATTAAGTTGGTGCGGCCGACTGAGATTTAGGGCGCGCGCGGGGTATCAAACAGAGCGGCGATGCGTGGCTCGGCGTCGAGCCAGAAATCCAGAGTTTCTACCGTTAGCTCGCGGAAGGTTGGCACTTCCAGTAGCGGTAGAGTGCCGAGCCGCGCTTGCAAGCTGGCGATGTTTGGCGCGTGCGGTGGGCCAACTACAAAAATTGCCCGCAGTGGAATGCGGCGCGCCGCCAGCGCTTCCACCGCCAACAAAGTGTGATTCAAAGTGCCGAGGCCGCTGCGCGCCACCAACACCACCGGGGCGTGCAAGAGGCGCAAGAAATCGGCCTGATCCTCGTGGGCGTTCAACGGCACGCGCAAACCGCCCGCGCACTCCAACACCCAAGTGGCGTGGGCAACACTCTGTAGAGTTTTGCGCGTGGCTTCGAGCAATTGCTGAACTTGAACGACGACGCCCGCTTGTGCAGCGGCTTGATCGACCGAGGCCGGTAGAGGTAATTGAACCGCCGGCGCAGGTGCGTTTTCAGGCGCAAGTTCGGTCAGCTGCAGCACCGTTGCGGTATCGGAATCGCGACCTGTCTGCAGCGGCTTGAAATAATGCACCGGATGCTTCAAGCGCATCGCGGCCCGCACTAGCAATGCTGCAACTAAAGTTTTTCCGATGTCGGTATCGGTGCCGCAAACCACTAAGGGCTGAGGTGTCGTTGGCGGCGCAATGACTTCAATGCGGTTGCGGCGTTGTTCTTCAGCCATGGCGCTGATGATGGCCGCAGCTAAGTCTTGGATTTGCTCCACCGTGTGGTTGGCGTGACAAACCACACGCAAACGCGCAGTGCCTTCAGGCACCGTTGGTGGGCGCACTCCACGCACGTCAAAACCGGCTTGCTGAATTTTGGCAGCGACCAACATGGTGCGTTGGGAATCGCCAACAATCACCGGCACAATCGGTGCGTCACCCTGCACGGCTACGCCACCAGCAATCAACAGTGTGCGCAACAGTTCGGCGCGTGACAAGACGGTGGATTTTCGTTCCTCTTCACCCATCGCGATTTGAATAGCGCGCCGCAAACCTGCCGCCAACATGGGTGGAGTGGCGGTGGTGAAGACAAAACTGCGTGCGTGATTGATCAAGGTATCGATCACTTCGCGACTTCCACACACAAACGCACCGGCCAAACCCAGGGCTTTGCCGCCGGTGAACATACGCGCGAGTAAACGTGCGTGATTGGGCACGCGTTCTTCGAACAAGCCTGCGGAGTGCGCCATATCGAGAATCAGGTAGGCATCAAAATCCTCGCATAGCTGCAGCAATTCGGCGAGCGGCGCGGCGTCGCCATCCATCGAGTACAAATCTTCTACCACAATCAAGCGGCGGCGCGCGCCCCCAGCACCGGCCAGTGCTTGTGCCAAGGCAGCCATGTCTTGGTGGGGGAATACCACCACCTTGGCGTTGCTCAAACGCATGCCGTCGATCAAAGAGGCATGATTGAGTGCATCGCTAAAGAGCACGTCATCGGCATCCGCGAAAGTAGTCAGCAAAGCTTGATTGGCTTGCCAACCGCTCGGGAACAGTAACGCCGCTGGCGTGCCCATCCAAAAAGCCGCTTCGTGCTCGGCGCTGGCGTGCCATGGCGATTGACCACCCAATAAGCGCGAAGCTGGCAAACCAGCCTCACCGCCTGCAAGTGCCTCGCGTATGGCATCCGCCACGCGATCATCGCCGGCCAACCCTAAGTAATTGTTGGTGGTGAAATCAATTCCCTGGGCGGTACTGAGTGTGCGCTGCAACCCTGCGGCTTGCCATGCTGTTGCAGCGGCCCGCAACTGGTCATTCAGTGGGGAGTTCAAACTTCGACCACAACAGCCGCTTCGCTTGCGTGGATGCCTTCTAGCCCCAATCGATGGAACAACTCTTGATCGCGATCTTTACCGCGGTTTGGAGTGGTGAGCAGCTGGTCACCTAAGAAGATGGAGTTGGCACCGGCCAGGAAACACATTGCTTGCGCTTCTTCGCTCATGGCGTGACGGCCAGCCGCCAGACGTACCATGGAATTGGGCATTAAAATTCGCGCTACGGCTACCGCACGCACCATTTGATCCCAAGCTAGCGGCGGCACATCTGCAAGTGGCGTGCCTTCGATGGGCACTAAGGCATTGATGGGCACGGATTCCGGTGGCGGCGTTTGAATTGCAAGTTGATGGAGTAAACCAATACGATCCTCTTCACTTTCTCCCATCCCAAGAATTCCACCGCAGCAAACTTTCATGCCAGCCTTGCGTACCGCGGCCAAAGTGTTGAGGCGATCTTCATAGGTGCGCGTGGTAATCACTTCCGCGTAGTACTCGGGCGACGTATCGAGGTTGTGGTTGTAATAATCCAAGCCCGCAGCTTTCAAGCGCAGCGCTTGCGCGGGGGTGAGCATGCCGAAGGTTCCGCAGGTTTCCAAATCCAAAGATTTGACTGCGTGAACCATTTCCAAAACGCGGTCAAAATCTGCGTTGTCCTTGATGGCGCGCCAAGCAGCTCCCATGCAAAAACGATCGGCACCGCCGGCTTTGGCGAGACGCGCAGCTTGCAACACTTGATCTGTTTGGAGCAATTTCTCGCGCTCCAAATCACTGTTGTTATGCGCCGACTGCGAGCAGTACTTGCAGTCTTCCTGACAAGCGCCAGTTTTAATCGACAACAGCGTGCTGCATTGCACTTGCTGCGCATCGTGGTGCGCACGGTGCATGCGCGCTGCCTCGAAAACCAAATCGAGCAACGGGCGACGGTAGAGTTCCGCGACTTCCGTGCGGGTTAGTGGAGTTGGAGCCGGGGCGACCATGCAGGGTTATTCTAGCTAAGCCTAGGGCTTGGTACGGGGCAGCTGACAGCTCTGTCCTACGCAGTAATAAAGCGTTGCTTCGCCATCGACGGCCACGCGGCTGTGAAAAATGCTGAGAGTACTTTCAGCGGTTGCAGCGGGCAGCAGCACGGGCACGGCGTCAAAAAACTCCGCAGCATTGAGCGCTTGCCGCCAACCATTCAAGGATGCCGCTGCGCCAGTGCCAATCACCACCGCCACCGCCGGCTCTACCACCGCCCAACGATACACGCGCAGACTCGTGCAGAATCCAGTCGGGCTGCGCTGCAGCAGCGGGTAAATCGCTTTACTGCCACGCTGCCCCGGCGTCAGCCATGAATCCTTTTGGGTGAGCGCGTGGAGCTTGAGCAAACTTTCCAGGGCGACGGCATTGGGTGCTGGAATCGCACCATCCCATGGCTGCTGCAGGCGCTGTAAGAGCAGTGGATCGCGGCCGTCGGTATCGAAGAAAATTCCGTTTTGCTCATTCCAGAAATCGGCCAACATACGCGTGCCGATTTGCTCCGCCGCATCCAGCCAGCGCCGCTCGCCCGTGGAGGAGAACAGCGTGACAAAGGCCCGACATAGATAGGCGTGATCTTCGAGTACGCCAGAGTGCTGGGCTTTGTTTGCGCGCCAGGCGCGTAACCAGTGGCCATCTTCGGTGCGCAGATTGGCGAGTAGGAAGTCTGCCGCTTGGGCAGCAGCAGTGGTGTAACGCTCCTCGCCGAGGATGCGCCCGGCTAAAGCGAGGGCATCGATGGCCAGCCCATTCCATGCGGTGAGGATTTTGTCATCGGTGGCCGGCGGAATTCGTAGCAAGCGCGCGGCATACAAATCAGCGCGCACGGATTCTTCAAGAGCGTTGGCGTCGCCAGCAATCCCTACCGCTGTGGCGGCATCCGCTGCCGACATCGCCGCGCGCAGAGCCGATTTCCCGTGCTCAAAGTTTCCTTCCGGCGTAACTCCATAAAGTGCGGCCGCAAAATTCGCGCGTTCCTCACCAAGCACTTCCTTCAACTCTTCGGGGGTCCACGCAAAAAACTTACCTTCCTCACCTTCACTATCGGCATCGGTGGAGCTGAAAAACGCACCACCGGGCGCCTGCATTTCGCGCAAAAGATAGTCACAACTTTGGCGGGCGACGCGGGCAAAAAACGCATCCCCGCTGAGTTGCCAAGCTTCCAAATACGCAGGGATCAAGGTGCCCTGGTCGTAAAGCATTTTCTCGAAATGCGGAATCAGCCACTGGCCATCCACCGAATAACGCGCGAAGCCACCACCTAAACGATCGTACATGCCGCCCGACGCCATTTTGCGCAGCGTAAACAGCGCCATCTCTTTGGCATGCCGCCCAGCCTCCGTGCCCGGATGACGTTGCGCTGCCGCTAACAAGAAGCGGATTTTCTCGGCGCCCGGAAATTTCGGAGCTCCGCCAAATCCACCATCGGTCTTATCAAAAGAAGTGCGTATCGCTGCCACCCAATCCTCTTCCGCCTGATTCAGGGCGGCCAAGCTCAAGAGACCAGCGCTCTCGCTCACATCCGCGAACTTCAGTTCCAGGGCTTCCGTCAGCGAATCCGCCGCAGTGATGATTTCCTCGCGGCGATTTTGCCAGGCGCCCTCCAGGTTGGTGAGGACTTCGAGAAATCCAGGGCGCCCGTAACGACTGGTTGGTGGAAAGTAAGTGCCTCCGTAGAATGGCTTTAGGTCAGGTGTCAGCCACACAGACATGGGCCAACCCCCGCTGCCCGTCAGCCTTTGCACCGCCCCCATATAAATATCATCCAGATCAGGACGCTCTTCGCGGTCGACCTTGATGCACAGGAAGTGGGCGTTCATAAAAGCAGCAATCTCCGGGTTCTCGAAGGATTCATGCTCCATCACATGGCACCAATGGCAGGCTGAGTAGCCAATACTGAGGAAAATCGGTCTTTGCTGTTTTTGGGCGAGCTCCAAGGCCTCTTTCCCCCACGGATACCAGTCTACAGGGTTGTGTGCGTGTTGAAGCAAGTAGGGGCTGGTTTCGTGGATGAGGTGATTCACGGGATGAGGATCTTGCGCCGGAACGAAATTGGCGGGGTTGAGCAGGAGAGAGAGGAAGAGGGCGAGCATGACCAAATCGGAGTATGCCCCCTTCTAAGGCAGAAGATGCATTCTTGCTTGCGAAGATGTGTGTCAACCGCCATAATCCCCCCAACATGGGCTGGTTCCAACGCCTCTTTTCGGGAGCGGATGGCCACGACGCTGAATACCGTGGCACTCGCTCCCCGGACCAAGCCCGAGTTACCCCAGAAGACTTAGCAGGGGAACTACGGGCTTTACACAACGAAATCAAGCTGCTTCGCGAGTCAATCGGTAGCGGTGGTAGGACTATTTCAGATAGCTCCAGCTCTCGAACTAGACGCGGCGGCCGATCTCGTATCGGTGGTCGCGAACAAGAACGAGATCGAAATCAGGAAGGTGGCGACCGTGATCGCGACCGCGATCGGCCCAGCCGCACGCGCATAGGTTTCGACGGCGAAGAGCGTTCCGATCATCGACCGCCGCAACGCCGCAGCTTGCCGAAAGTGGTGCCAGACGATGCCCCGGTGGGGTTGTTGGTGGATTACCTGAAGACACGTGGCGTGGTCACGTACGAAGGGCAAGACGACCTCAACCGCAACGAGGCTTTCGAACACTTGGCGCGGCATCTTGGAATGCACTTTCACTTGCTCGCCAACTTTTACGAGAAGGTGAAACGGTGTGTGGCAACAGGGCGCGGCCAGCGGATTGATATTGATGGCTATACCCACGCGGAGCGATCGGCCGCCGTGCAATTGGGTACTTTGCTGCATCGCCATGGCATGCTCAAAGATTTTTATTATCACCGGTCACCCAAGCGGCAGCTGCGCGTCATTCCTACCCGGGATGGGCAAGTTGGCCAGTTCCTGACCGGCGGTTGGTTGGAGATTTACGTTAGCGCGGTACTGACGCGGCGTTTACGCGCGTCGAAAAGCGCAGCGAAATTCCAACTGCTATATAACGTCAAGGGTATGTTGCCCGATAGCCGGGAGTTTGAAGCAGACTTGATGGCTGCCGTGGATGGGCGCCTATTCTGGTTAGAGTGCAAAACTGGCCAGTGGCAAGATTACTCGGCGCGTTTCCGCGGTTTGGTAAAGATATTCGGCGTAGAGCGGGAAAGCGCAGCGCTGTTGTTGATCAAGCCACCGGATGCGAATACCCGTTCGCGCGCCACCGATATGCTCGACATGACTTTGCTGTCGCTGGATGAAGTCGAAAATTTCATCAGCGTGTTTCTCGGCGAGCCGTTGGTCGAAAAGCGTCCCCTGGCGGATGCCATTGAGGGCGCCTACTCGGATGAGTTTGGCAAAGTGGCGCCGCTCACCGATGAGGAAATCCCACTCGAAGATGCTGCGCCAGCCAGAAAGCTTGGCAGGGTGAATTTGCAGGGTGCGCCCGCCTCTAGCCTAGAAGAAGAGGACGGCGTGCCGCGCCGCCGCCGACGTCGTCGTGGCGGTCGTAATCGTTCTCGCAGTAGTGCCCCTGAGGGTCACGAGGGTGGAGAACGTACGGAACGTACAGAGGGAGGCAGCGAAGAAAATCGGTCCTCCACTGCCGCAAATGCAGAAGATTCTGTTGAGGGGCGCGCATTGCGCGTTGCACCACGGCGGGGCCGCCTCCTGGAGCCGTTACCTATTGCGCGCTTTGAAGAGGAAGATAATGCGCAAGACCAGTCTTCTAAAGCTGCAGCCACGGAAGGTGCATCTACCGAAGGTGGCACTGCGGAAGTAGAAGCTGAGGTGGAGGCAGCGGTTGAGAAACCACGGCGTACGCGCCGGCGTCGTCCCACTCCGTTCGCTGTGGAAGATGGCGTCGTCGAAGAGAAGACGGAGCAAGCGGAAGCTGCAGCACTGGATTCCAGCGAGCAGGTAGGAGCAGAGGCTGAAGCGGAGGAAGCAGAGGGCGACGGCCCGAAGCGGAAACGTTCGCGCCGACGTCGTACTGCAACGCCGCTAGTTGAAGATGCGGTTGATGCAGAACCTCTAGAAGGTGCGTTGCTCTCTGAGCAGGAAGCTGCAATCAAGGCGGAGGCAGAAGCTGAGGCCGAAGCTGAAGTTGCGGTGAAGGCTGAACCGGAACCAACGCCTGCGCCAACGCCAGTGGCAACTTCGGAACCAACGCCGGAACCAACTCCGGAACCAACGCCGGAACCAACTCCTCCCGCGGCAACTCCAGTCCGATCGGTAAAGGGCGTCACCATTGCGCCTGATTTGGCGGCGATGATGGCGGGCAGCAAGAAGCCAAAAGGCGACTAAGTTCGCATCACAACGCGGACTTGGCCCAAATCAAAAACCGGGCGGCTCACATAAGCCGCCCGGTTTTTGATTTGGTGGGAAGAACCGGAGTTGAACCGGTGACACATGGATTTTCAGTCCATTGCTCTACCAACTGAGCTATCCTCCCGTGCGCCCTAAGGAGGCGCAGCCCATGGATTTAGAGGAATCTAACTCCGGTGGGGCGGAAATCATAGCATCGTCCAGCGCCCTTGGGGAGGCGCGGAAAATAAAAAAGAGCGGCCCCCCAAAGAAGGGAGGCCGCTCGGCAAAGGCAAAAGGCCTTAGAGAACGACTTCGGCCAACGAGTTGGTGAGCGCACTAGTACTCAGGTCAGCTGCCTGGGTATAAACCGTGAAGCCAGTCGCGCGCCCTGGAACGCCAGTGGTCATGGAAGCAACACCGGCACCGTTCGCAGTCAAAACTGGCAACTGCGTGATAGGAGCACTCATATCAACAGGACCGAAAGGAGTGTTGGTAGGGCCTGCGCCAGTCAAGGAATAACCGATGAGAACGCCGCCGCCAGCAGTGGCGCCAGAGACCGTCAAGGTTGCCGTGCCGCCACCAGCGAGGCCGGTGATTGCATAGCTAGGGCCGGTTGGACCGTTGTCCAGATCCAACTCGTATACGTTGCCGCCCGATGCAACAGTTTGCCAAACGTTGCCGCTGCTGCTGTTGCCCATTCCGTGAGGATCATTGCTGCCGAAATCTTGTCCGGCGAAGGTGCGCACCAGTGAGCCAGTTGCTGCATCCAAAACGTAAACAGCGCCGGTGTCACGACTGCCAACAATAACTTGATCATTTGCAGCATTGAAAGATACACCAGCAGAGCGGGTGGCACCAAAACCAGCCAAATCCCAGCTGGTGAGGACTGCACCGGAGGTGGCATCCATGGACGCAACGAAGTTACCGGACCAATCCGTAATCCAGTAAGCATCGCGGCCTGGATCGTATGCTGCGCCTACGGGGCCACTGCCTGGAGCTGGCCAGTTATTTAGCAATGTGCCTCCTAGGCTATAGGTGGATACGGTGTCGCTGCTTGCGTTGGTAGTGACGTAAAGGTTACGGGTGGTATCGAAACCTAGACCGTAATCGCCAGCGACCAAAATTGGCACAGAGCCAAGAGGAGCGCCAGTGGCTTCATCGAACTTCAAAATCGCACCACTGCCATTGAGCAGCAGCAGAGTGGTGCCGTCGATGGATGCGCCGGTGAAGTTCGCAGCATTAAGATTAAGAGTGTTCAGAACATCGCCTGGGGCGTAGGAGCCAGGACCACTTGCTAGGACATCACCGTTGTAGTCGTAGATTTGGCCGGCACCCATCTGAGGGAGGGCGAGGAGGAGGGGAAGAATGCTAAGCATGGGTAGTGTTTGTTAAAGGGGAATTAGGAAAGGGATGCACAGAATGCGACAGCCCATTTTGACTATAAACGAGAAAACGGCGCCGTGGTGAAAAAAGGCTGGGGGATAGGTTGAATTAATCTCAGTTTTGTTGCGATTAAAGCATACCAAGCATGGTGCGGGCCGTCGGACTTTCAATCGGCAGAAACTTTCCAGGGATGACCCATTCTTCACCGGCAGCGGAGGTCACCTTGCGCGCGGCTGCACAATCCCGGGCGATTTGCGCGGCGAGCTGCTCGGCGCTGGCGAAGCTGCGTTCGGTACGCAGTTTCTGCAGGAAGAAAACTTCGAGGGTGCGGCCGTAAAGATCGCCTTCGAAATCAAGCAAGTGCACTTCGATGGAGTGTCCGGCGTTTTCGAAGGTGGGGCGTTTCCCAAGATTGACGACTGCGGGCAAAACCTTGCTTGGCCTTTCATCGGTGATACATACGAAGGTTGCATAAACACCAGTGGGGGGTTGCAATGCGTGTAGCAAATCAAGATTGGCGGTGGGGAAACCTAAACTTTTGCCGCGGCCGTCGCCATGCACGACGGTGCCGAGCAAACTTGCCGGACGCCCCAGCATGAGGCCGGCTTTGGCCAAATCACCAAGCTGTACGGCTTCCCGAATCGCAGTGCTGGAAATGGCGTGGCCATGCACCATAAGGGGAGGAACTTGGGTAAGTGCGAAACCTAGTTCCTGCGCGAGTGGTTGCAGCGACTCGAGATTGCCGCCGCGGTCTTTGCCGAATTTGCTATCAAAGCCAAAGACCAATTCGCGCAGATCCAAACCCTCAATCAAAATTTTGCGCGTGAACTGTTCGGCGGTGAGCTCGCGTAATTTGGGGGTGAAGTTGAGGACTAGCGTGGCGTCGATTCCGGCGCGCCGAAACAACAATAGGCGATGCTCCAAACTTGTGATGGTGGACGGTGCTTGGCCGAGCAACACGGCTTTGGGGTGATCGGCGAAGGTCACCATTACCGCTTTCATGTTACGTTGTTGCGCGCGTAACGCCACTTGCCGCAGCACATGGAAATGGCCTAAGTGCACGCCGTCGAAAACTCCGACGGTGGCAACGCAACCGCTGCCGTGAAATGCAGCGGGCAGCGCAGCGCGGCCTTTAAGAACTAGCAAGCTGGTCTTTGTAAATTTGGATCATGTCTTCGAGCGCCGCTTTCGCTAAGCCTTTCGAGGCCGGGCTCATACGATCGATAAACAGAATGCCATCGAGGTGATCAAGTTCGTGTTGAAAGATACGCCCTTCCCAACCTTCGAGCTCGATCTCTAGGGCTTCTCCGGTCAAGCTTTGTGCCTGCACGCGGATTTGGAGGGGCCGGGTGACCTGGCCATGTATCTCTGGGAAAGAAAGACAACCCTCTTCGCCATCTTCCTTCTCTTTGGACTTCCACACAATCTTTGGATTGCACAGCACCATTTCGCTGGGTGGGTTGGGGGTACTGCCTTCGGGGTTATAAACCATCAGGCGCACATTCCATCCAACTTGCGGCGCCGCCAGCCCCACGCCGGCGGTAGCGTACATCAAAGCGAACATCGCGCGCGTGTTGGCCTCGAGCTCTGCGTCGAAAGTGGTGACGGGAGCATTTTGGGCGCGTAAACGCGGATCTGGGTAAAGGACGATGTCCATGGCTGTAGTACCCTAGAATACCGTGGCGGAATCTCAATCCCTGAAAGGCCGCAACCTGCATCATGAATCTCAAAAAGCATCTGGATAGGGCTGCCCAAGCCCTCGAACGCGGGCAAGCCGATTTTGCAGTGGAGCTGTGTGATCAGGTCCTGGATTTTGCGCCTGGCGAGCGTCTTGCGGCCGAGCTGTTAACGGCGGCTGCGATTGCCAATGGTGATGGCAAATCTAGTGTGCTAAAGAAACTTGGCTCTGGCCCTGCGGCGTTAGCTGCGCGGTTCAATAAGATTACGCGCAACCCAGATGCCGAAGCGCGTGCTTTACGCCGCGCCTTCATCAAGGATCCGGCGAACTTCCCGCGTGGCATTGCGTGGGGAGATGCCCTGGAGCGCGCTGGATATGCCGGCGCCGCCCTTGGTGTTTTTGGTGCTCTGGCTAGGTACACCCCTGAGGCTGCCAAGCGCGCAGGCAGCCTGGCCGCGGCTCAAGGCGAGGTCGATGCCGCGCTGGATTACTTCCAAAAGGCCCTGGATGCGAACCCCCGCGATACCGAAGCGATGCGCGCGCGCAAAAACCTGGCCGCCGAGCAAGCCCTGCGCCACGCTAGCGACAGCACCAAGGCATCTGGGTTGGATTCCGACGCATTCTTAAGAGCCTCCCGCGGCGAAGGCAATACGGATTAAAGCTGGCCAGAAGGCGCTTGCGTTAATTGGCGATTACTCTAAACTGTTCCGCCCGTTTCAGCGGGACCCACCAACGACATGCCGAACACCCCGTCAGCCCTAGCTTCCCTCAAGAAGAGCCTCAAGCGCCGTGAGCGTAATCGTGGTCGCCGTTCCGCGATGCGCACCTGGATTAAGCGCACCAACGATGCAATCGAAGAGGGCAACCTCGAGAATGCAGAGAAGAGTTTCTTGATGGCCACCAAAATGATCGATAAGAATGTCAAGTGGAGCCAGTTACATGGCAACACTGCCGCGCGCAAGAAGTCGCACCTCGCAGCAGCGGTCAACGCCCTGCGCTAAATGCTGTCGGCAGGCTCCTCCTTGGGAGCTCGCAATTCCAAACCCTGGCCCTCGTGAGTAGGCTAGGGTTTTGCTATGGGAAATGCCAGCGTGGATGACTTCCTGGAGTTAGCGGCGGTGGCATAGAAAAAGGGAGACAGCCGCAGCTGCCTCCCTAAGGAAGAACC
>CALFOT010000122.1 GCA_937919925.1 uncultured bacterium
TAGTTACCACTCATGCCCCAATCTTGGCTCACCGTTTCAATGCGGTCACAAATTTGATCGCCGTCCAAGTCAATCAAACGCGACAACTCGCAACGCTGCATGACGTAAATCACATCATCTACAACACGCAAACCCAAGCCCTCTTGTAAGCCTTCGGCAAAAATATGAAAACGGGCATCGGCCGGATCCTCGGCCATGGCGTTATCTACCCACCACACGCGCCCGCGGCGGGTACTCACCAACAGCGTGCCGTCGGCAAGGAACGCCAAACCGCCCACTTCGAGGACTTCTCCACTCGGCGGGGTGAGGTAATCAATCGTGTAGTAATCCGACTCCTGTTGTGGAGAAGCTAGAGAAAAAGCGAGAACAAGGGCGAATGGAATCATTGAATGGCCTCTGCAAGTTCTGCAAGATTTTCAGCCGTATCAGCACGGCCGAACAGGAAATCGATGGTCTGAGTGGAGTTTGCCTCGCCATCTGCAACGATGTCGAGAGTGGAAATCAGCAGCAGAGCAGTGCCATCTGCTTGATCAAAAACCTGCGCGGAACGCCCCGATTCGCCGAGCTTCACCATGCGACTATTTAATTGCGGTTCCCGAAAAGTGAGCGTTAATCCTGGGGGTCTGTGGATGCTTTTAAACACACGTCGATAACCGGACCAACCGCCCAAGCTCAAAGCACTGCCCGTTTCACGCATCGCCATGAACTCTTTGCCGTTGCCATCAAGCAAGGCATATTCCACCCAGGCTTGGCCTGCGGATACTTCTGTTGCCCGAAGTTTCAGTTGGAGATCTACCGTGCCACCAAGCAAAGACCCCATCTGCCACATGGTTTGCGGATCGCCACCATCCACTAGGTGGATCAGTTTGCCGAGAGGCTCCAATAAATCTCCGCCACGGTTTTCCCAATCTTTACGTTTTACAAAACCGCCTTGTCTTACGCCCAGTAAACGTAAACTTTCGGCGTCGTACTGGAAAGTCAACCCATCGGTCCCTCCAAGCAACAAACCACGCGGCACGACCGCAAGCCCTTCGGCAATCGGTGGCAAACCACCGCGCACGATTTGCGGACGGTCACCAACGTTCAAAACCGTAGCGCTTTCCAGTGGAATATCCTGCTCCGGGCCTAGTGAAATCACATAATCCGCAAGTGTGCCGATTTCCTCAGCACTCAGCGCGGCACCAAATCCTGGCATCGGAGTTCCACCAATACCGCTGCTCACGGTACGCACGACTGCTGCATGCGTATTACCGAAGCTAAATGCCCCTTCTAGAAAGCTGCGCGCTGGACGATCCAATTGCACGAGGCCTTGGCCATCGCCTTGCTCGCCGTGACAGGGCGCGCAATTGCTTCGAAAAAGAAGGGCGACCTTGCTGTTATCCACGCCTGGGGAAGCGACGACGACGGAGGTCTCCAATCCCTGGTTTTCCAACCTCGCGCCAGCCTCTGGAGGTGCGGCGGCCTGATCGCTGCACGCGGCAAAAAGGAAGGTTAGGGAAAGCCAGGGAAAACTGCTGAGGAAAGGCGACTTGAGCATCGCCATCAGGATAACGGCAACTGCCGCCTCCTACCTTAACTGCCTACTCCTTCTTGGACTTTTTAGACTTCTTGGACTTCTGCTTCCAAATCGGCGGCTTTACCCACCAAGTCTGGAATCGCTCCAGGAAACCGGTCTCAAAACTAGCCTCTAAAAGTTCCGTGGTTTGCTCCACAGTCATCAAAAAGCGGCCGCCTTCCGGGTTTGTCTCCGCATACACTTCTTGCATCCCTTTCAACATCTGAGCCAAACCTTGTGGTTCTTCGAGCAAACTATAAAGGGCAAAAGCGAAAGCTTCATGGGCGAGGTGATCGTCGTAAGGATTGGCTGGATAGGAAAAAATCCTGCGGAAATCCTTCAAGCGCGCCACTTGCTTCTGGGTTTGC
>CALFOT010000123.1 GCA_937919925.1 uncultured bacterium
AGTTCGGCCCAATCGCGCGGTGTGCCCTTGACGCGGAGGATTCTCATCGACGCGCTCCGCTACCGATGCGGAAGTATATTTCCATCCATAACGCTGTGGTGACGGCCAGCACCAAAACGCCGCACAGTAGGTGGCCAGTGGCGAGAAAGCTTTGCGCTAGAAAGCGCGTATCCTCATCTGGGAAACTGCCCACCAGCGGGCCAAGCAGGAAGGCCCATGCGGCGGCGCCAAGTGCAAGTTGCGTGCCCAGAATGTGGGCGAGACTGCGCGCCAAAAGGGTGATGCGCTTGTGCCCGCGGAAGGCGGTTAGGGCTTGGCGGATCAGGTAAAGAATCACGCTGGCCGTGGTGATGGCCAGGATCAAATGTCCTTCAAAAGCACCCTGCTTGTGGCGTAAACTAGCGGCCGTGAAGAGGTTGATGAACAGCAAAACGAGTGCAATTGAGCTCCACAAACGTATACGCTGCACCGCTGGCAGTGAAAAATATTCGACTGGCCGGTGCCAATCCGGGGCGGTTTGCTTGGCCAATATCACCAACAACAGCACCACAAGTTGCGCCCCAACCGCATGCAAAATGGCAACCAAATAGGCATTTTCCAGCACGCGACTGGCGCCCAATAGGCCCTGGGCAATCACAATCAACAAGCAACTAACCGCCAAGAGGCGTAGCTTTTTCGGCACCCCGCGGGTGAACAAGGCCGAACCAGCAAGCAGCAAAATAATCAAACCTGTGAGGCTGGCGGCTTGGCGATGGGTATGTTCCACCACAGAACCCAAACCAAAAGTGTCCGCCAGTTTGCCATAGAAAATACTGAACAGCGAGCCGCCGTTGATGTCCGGCCAAGTGGGGTAGGCCATGCCGACTTCTGCCGACGTAATGGTGCCGCCAATGCCGATGGTCAACCCAATCGTGACCACCACCCCAATCACGGCCAAGCGATGTAGCCAACGAAAGTAGGGTTGCTCCATTATTCGTGCTCCTGCATGCTGTGAACAAAAGCGACTAAATCCCAAATTTGTTCGGCTTCCAGATGCTCTGCCATCGGTGGCATCTTGGTGCCTTTGACACCATTACGAATGCGCAAGTACACATCAGCAGGGCTGGTGCCGCCGCGCAACACACCTTGCTGTAAATCCCGCGCAATCATCGGCACGCCCCAAATATCTTCCGCGTTGACCAAGCCACCACTGCCATCTTCTTGATGACAAACCACGCAGCCAAGTTCCGCAGAGAAATACAACTCCCGACCGCGCGCGGAATCCGCTGCAGCTGGAATATCCGGGCGTCCCCACGAGGCGATCGCAAGGGAGAACTGCTGGCGTTGCTTCAGCATGGCGGCCTCAAAAGCATCGCTCGCACTGGAGTCTTGCAGCTCTTCGAGCGCGTTGCTCCACACCGCCCCGCGAATCAGCAAATACATCGCATAGTTGGCAACCGCATCAAGCGACTCGACCTCCAATCCCTTAAAACTGCTCATAGAGGTGCTTGGAACGCCTTCTATGAGGGTGCGAAGTAGATCTGCGCGCGTGGCTGGCAAACCAACAGGAGTGCTGGTGAACTTGACGATCCCGAGGCCAAAATCTCGTGGTGGGGGGGTGAGGAGTTTGGCCGTAGGAGTTTTGGCGCGCCCATCGGTGCCATGGCAATGCACACATTGCACTTCATAAACCGCGCGCCCTGCAAGTAAAGCATCCAGCTTCCAGTCGCCGCTCATTTGCGGTTGTAAAAAACCTCCGAACTCTGCACGCATCAACTCGAACAACTCGGCTTCTGCAACGCTTGCGAACGCCTCATCCGGCTCAGCCGAAACACCGACAAAGGTACCGGCGATGGTGAAATACAATCCAACTACCGTGGCCAGTGCAACCGCAGCAAGGGGGATCGAATCGGCCTTCGGCAGAGTCATGTGGGCAAAGCTTCAAAAGCGTGACGGCTGCTTTCGGTAAACACGTAAAGGACCAAGTAAATCGTGACCCCAGTTACCGAAACATACAGCCAAATCGGTAAGGTAACTCGTGCCCATTTGCGATGCGCAATCCGGCTGTTGTTGAGGCCCAGCCAAATGGTGCGCAACGCCAAAAACGGAACTGCTGCGGCGAGCGTGATGTGGGTGACCAACATCAACAAATACGCTACGCGCCCCCAATCCGCACCCTGATACTTCACGCTCACCGCAAAGTGCAGGTGGTAGTAAAGGTAGGAGCACAAAAACAGCACCGAAACCGCAAAGGCACTCAGCATCAACTTCTTATGTCCGGCTTCATCGCCAGCCTTGATGCGCCAAAGACCAGCCAGCAGCAAGATGGCGGCGAGGCCATTCAAAGCGGCATTCAACGGAGGAAAGAAAGCGGGGTCGTCCATGGGCAAGCTGGCCTTAGAATACCGACGCCTTGACTCGTCTCCTACTGATCGCCATCGCCGGTGCCGCCGGAACGCTCGCTCGCTACGGTTTAGCCAGTTGGGTGCGTGGCTTGAGCTCTTCGTCGTTTCCCTGGGGGACTCTGGCGGTCAACGCCCTTGGTTGTTTGCTATTCGGAGTCATCCTCACTCTGGTACGGGAACGTGGCGTCATCGAAAGCGACACAGCCAATATTGTGATGGTGGGTTTTCTTGGCGCGTTCACCACTTTCGCAACCTTTGCCTTTGAGAGCGGCGATTATTTGCGCGCCGGTGCCATGGGATGGATGCTCCTGAATGTGGCGCTCAACGTAGTGCTAGGCTTGGGTTTATTCCTTGCCGGCTGTTGGATGGTGCGCGCCGCTTAACCTTCGGCCTTTTCCATCAAAGTCCAATCGTGATCAAAAAACAGGCGTACATACTGTGGATTGGATGCGCTGTCCGTCCAGTTGAAAGATGCGTTTTGGTCGCCTAGCGGCAGGGAAAGATTGAAGCCCCAATCGCTTTGTTCGAGCCACTTCCAAGTCAGGATGTAACGCTCACCGTCGTCGCTAGGCGTCACCGAAGTGGGTGCGCCTAAAACGCTTAAACACTGGGCTAAATCGGATTCACCGACAATCGCCTGGGCAACCAGCCGTTCTTCAAGCGGTGTATTGATGCGTCGATTCGTGAAATTGATACTCGCACAGGACAGCGTGCACAGCAGCAAGATTCCAACGCCGCGCCACCTAGCTGCCACTGAGGTGATACTCCGCATCCTTGGCGTGAAAGCTCGCACCGTAGTGCGTCAAGATTCCGGCGCTATTGAAAAATACCCAGCAGCGATCGGACTGATTGTCGGTGCCGAAAGAACCAAAAAGAAGCAACCAGATTCCCATCGATTTGGCGTTGGTAGATTGATAAAGCCATGCGGAGCCGTCGCCCAGCTCGACAACTTCATTGGGCGCGCCTAATAAACGCACGACATCGCCAGCCGTGTTTTGGCCGGGCTGGAGCTGCTCGATGGCGGCGGAATCGAGCACTTGGTCATGGGTGGCTTGCCCCATATAGCAGGAGCCGCAAGTGAGTAGAAGGAGGAGGGGCAGCAGGAGACGCAACATGAATCCTCAGCATAACCGCAGGGCTGACGGCATACGAATACGGCTGCGAAAGGGCCATTTATGGAGTATGCTTTTGCGCATGCGTCTGCTTCCATCTCTTATTGTTTTGACCGTTGTAGGCTCTGCGAGTGCTGCCTTTTTTGCTTTGACCGTACCCACTGAGGTTCAAGAGCCAGGAACACAACAACTAGAGGTTGTTTCTATGCTACGCTCGGTCGACTGTGTGCCCTGCCACGGCTATTACGATGACGCGATTGCTCCATCGGATACCTGGAGTGGTTCGATGATGGCCCACGCCGGGAGAGATCCTATCTTTTGGGCCACGGTGGCGGTGGCCGAGCAAGATTTCGACGGCGTCGGCGATCTTTGTATCCGGTGTCACTCGCCAGCGGGTTGGTTAGACGGCCGCTCCACTCCGACGGATGGCTCGGCGTTGTTGGATCAGGAAGATGGTGGCGGAGTGGAATGTTTGTTGTGCCACCGCTTGGTAAACCCCGATGGATCGGAACATGCAGGTGTACAAAATCCGCCCTTCGTGGCGAATACTGGCGGCTTGAACCCTGAGGCCTATTTAGGCGGAGGCATGTTTGTGTTGGCGAATAGCAATGATCGTTATGGCCCATACGCCACCCTCGCGCCGCACCCTACCCATCAGTCGCAGTTTCATCGCTCCTCAGATTTGTGCGGGACTTGCCACGATGTTAGTAATCCAGTGGTGGGCGATTTGGCGCATAACAATGGCGCCATGACCGATTTGGCCCCCGGCACTTTTAGCGGCATTTTGGGCACAGCGGTAGATTTGAAGGCGGCCTTCAACAACAAGCCGCACGGTTATGGGGTGGTAGAACGCACCTTTTCGGAACACAAGGCCAGCGGCTTCGATGCGCTGGCGGTCAGCGCCTTCCCTGCGTTGCCAGCACCACTGCAAAATGGGGTGCTCCAGAGTGCTTATGATGCCGCGCAGCTGGCTGGCAATGGCGGTGATTTTGAAGACGGTAGCACGCGTTTTTACACCTGCCAAACTTGCCATATGCAGCCTGTCAACGGAGCGGCTTCGGTTTCCGGAACCCCGCAACGTAGCGACTTGGCAGTGCATGATTTAACCGGTGGCAACACTCGAGTAGGCGCCATGATCATTGATATGGATAGTCGCGGTCAGCTCCAACTCGGCTCGGGTCTTTTTCAAACCGATATCGATAACATCAATCGTGGAGCCTTGCGCGCACGTGCGATGCTCAAAGATGCGGCGCAACTGGAGGTCGTCGGCAATACTGTAAAGGTTTATAACCTCACTGGGCATAAGTTGACGTCGGGTTATCCGGAAGGTCGGCGGATGTGGCTGAACATTCGGTGGTATGACGCAGCCAATCAATTGATGCGTGAAGATGGTAAATATGGCCGCTTGAATGTGCATTATGGCGGGCACAATTATCAGGTGGAATCACTGTTGGATTTGCATGATTCCAACACGCGCATTTACCAAGTAGAGGGCGGGCTCACTCAGGAGTGGGCGGCTCAGTTGCTGGCTTTGGGTACCGATCCCAACATCCCGCTGATGTTTGATCGCCTGACTGGCGCGGTTCTCAACACTTTGGGAGGTCTTGCTGCCCAGCCGCAGGGCACGGTTGCGGAATCTTTTCACTTTGCGTTGAACAATGTGGTGTTGTCGGATAATCGCATTCCGCCTTACAACATGGCATACGACGCAGCCCTGGAGCGAAACTGTTTGCCAGTGCCCGATACGCAATTTGGTAACCCTGGTGTAGGTGGCACGTTTCAATATTGGGATGAGTTTCAGCTGAACCCACCCGCCGGCGCGGATCATGCGGATATTCGTTTGGTTTATCAAACTACTTCGTGGGAGTACTTGTCCTTTTTGTTCCTGTCGAATGATGGCTCCGTGGCGCATTTGGCAGATACCGGGAAAAATTTAATCCGCTCGTGGGCGCGGACTGGAATGGCACGCCCCGAAGTCATGGCCACGGCCACCTGGTAGGCGCGCAATCACAGCCCTAGCTGCGGCCTTCGCGCTGATAAACTACGGCCTTGCCGGAGGCGGCCAAACCCATGAATGACAAGGAAAGCGCAGCGGATTTTATTCGCACCATCATCGCGGAGGATTTAGCCTCCGGGAAGCATCAAGCCATCGTTACGCGTTTCCCTCCAGAGCCAAACGGTTATTTGCATGTGGGCCACGCTAAGGCAATTTGCTTGGATTTTGGGGTGGCGGCAGAGTTTGGCGGGCGCTGTCATTTGCGCTTTGACGATACCAACCCAGCCAAAGAAGAGCAGCATTACATTGATGCGATTAAAGAAGATGTGCGCTGGCTGGGTTTTGATTGGGGCGAGCATCTGTATCACGCTTCGGATTACTTCGAGCAGTTGTATGACTGGGCGTGTTTTTTGATCAGCGCTGGTTTGGCTTATGTGGAGGAGCAGAGCGCCGAAGCTGTGCGCAAGAATCGCGGTGATTTAACTTCGCCAGGTGTGAATAGTCCTTTCCGCGATCGTCCAATCGAAGAGAGTCTAGATTTGTTCGCGCGTATGCGGGCCGGAGAGTTTGAAGATGGCGCGAAGATTTTGCGCGCCAAGATTGACATGGCGTCGCACAATATGGTGTTGCGCGATCCAGCAATTTATCGCATTCAACATCGCAGCCACCCGCGCACCGGAGATGCTTGGTGCATCTACCCCATGTATGATTTTGCGCACGGGCAGTCGGACGCCATTGAAGGGATTACCCATTCCTTGTGCACGATGGAGTTTGAAAATCATCGCCCGCTTTATGATTGGTTCACTAGCCACTTGCCGGTTCCAGCAGTGCCGCGTCAATACGAGTTCGCGCGCTTGAATCTCAGTTACACCATGACTTCCAAACGCAAGCTGAAGCAGCTTGTCGATGAAGGCGTGGTGAGCTCTTGGGATGATCCTCGCATGCCAACTTTGAGTGGTATGCGCCGCCGCGGATTCACGCCAACTTCCATCCGTAACTTCTGCGCCACCATCGGCATCAAGCGCACGGAGGGCACAGTTGATTATTCCCTGCTCGAATCCATCTTGCGCGATGATCTCAATGATGTCGCTCCGCGCCGCATGGCGGTACTTGATCCGCTCAAAGTGGTGATTGGAAATTGGCCCGCTGGGCACGTGGAAATGGTGGAAGCCATGAACCACCCAGGCAAGCCGGAACTTGGCACTCGTGAAATCCCATTCAGTGGTGAGTTATGGATTGAGCGCGAGGATTTTCGCGAGCAAGCACCGGGCAAATACTTCCGCCTGAAACCCGGGGCGGAGGTGCGTTTCCGTTATGGTTATTACCTCACTTGCACAGGATTTGAAACGGATGACAAGGGCGAAGTCACCGTGGTGCGCTGTAGCTACGATCCGGAATCCAAGGGCGGCAACACCGCCGATGAGCGCAAAGTCAAGGGCACCATTCATTGGGTGTCGTCGGCACACGCGATTGCCAGTGAAGTGCGGTTGTACGATCACCTCTTTCGTGAGATTGTGCCCGGCGCAAACGGCGATTTTATGGATGACCTCAACCCCGATTCACTCACCATGGTGATGGCGCAATTGGAGCCCAGCATGATGGATGTTGCAGTCGGCGAGGTGGTGCAATTTGAGCGCAGCGGTTATTTCTGTATGGATCGTGATTCCAGTGCCGATAAACCAGTGTTCAACCGCACCGTTGCGCTGCGCGATTCGTGGGCAAAGCTCGAGAAGAAACTGAACCAAGGGCCATCCGAAGGCGCATAATAAGGTCGTTTTGGCCCGTTGGTGGGCAGTAAACTCCCATCTGTTGCGGCGCTGACGCACCCTCCACTCCAAAAAGCATGAAGACTGCATTCATTACCGGCATCACAGGTCAGGATGGCTCCTACCTCGCTGAGCATCTCCTCAATCTCGGCTACAAAGTCGTGGCCATGATGCGTCGCTCGGCCACTCCTGATACTTCGCGTTTTGCACATATCGAGGATCGTCTCACCATTTGCCACGGCGATTTGCTCGATCAATCTTCGTTGATGCGCCTGCTGGCGGAGTATAAACCGGATGAAATTTACAACCTCGCGGCACAGAGTTTTGTGCACGCCTCTTTTCATGAGCCGATTCACACCAGTGAAGTCACTGGCTTAGGCGTGATGCGCATGTTGGAGGCCGTCCGCTTGCAAGCTCCAGAGGCGCGCTTCTATCAAGCTTCCTCGAGCGAGATGTTTGGCGACGTTTTTGAAACGCCCCAACGTGAAACCACACCCTTCCATCCGCGCTCCCCTTATGGGGTCGCCAAGGTGTATGGTCACTTCGCCACGGTCAACTATCGTGAGAGTTACGATATGTTTGCCTGTTCTGGCATTTTGTTTAATCATGAATCTCCACGTCGTGGCCTCGAGTTCGTAACCCGCAAGATCAGTGACCACGTGGCTGCAATTGCTTTTGGTGAAACGAACCAGCTAGCTCTTGGCAACCTCGACGCGCGGCGCGATTGGGGTTTTGCCGGCGACTATGTGCGTGGCATGCATCTGATGTTGCAGCACGCTACTGCTGATGACTACGTCCTTTCTACCGGCACCACCCAATCGGTACGCGAGTTTTGCCGAATCGCCTTCGCGCATGTAGGTTTGAACTACGAAGACTACGTGGTGGTGAATCCGAAGTTTTTCCGCCCGGCCGAAGTCGAGCTGCTACTTGGTGATTCCTCCAAGGCAAAAAATGTACTTGGCTGGGTGCCTGAAATTGATTTTCAAGGCTTAGTGGAAATGATGGTGGATGCCGATCTCAAACGCCGCTTGGTGATGGGTAACCGCCCAACACGTGGCTCTCTGCCTGAAGGGCTGGTTTGAGTTGATGGCTCATGTTTGGCTTACAGGTGCCGACGGCTTTGTTGGTGGTTGGTTGCGCAGAGCACTAGAAAGTGAGCCGCGTGGTTGGGCAGCACTAGGTTTGCCAGGCACAGACCAAGCGTTGGGTGACGGAATTTTTGCGCCGCTGGATTTAGTTGCTGCGGCGCGCCGTACCCCAGGGCAACCGGTTGCAGCGTTGGAAGATTTACCAGAACCTGCGGGATTGATTCATCTTGCAGCACTTTCTTCGCCGCCCGCATGTGAGGCAAATCCGGAGCTTGCACAAGCAATCAATGTGGATGGCCCCGCGCGTTTTTATGCGCAGTTGTTAGAACTATGGCCAGATTGCCCGATCATTCACGTTTCTTCGGGGCATGTTTATCGCCCGGCGGCAACACCTTTGCGCGAAGATCAGGCGTTGGAGCCCGTTAATGTTTACGGCCGCACCAAGCTGGAAGGTGAAGCGATGGCACTGGGCTTTCGTGAGCGCGGCGCCAAGGTCACGGTGGTGCGACCATTCAATCACACGGGCGCTGGCCAACTGCCCAGTTTTGCGCTGCCATCTTTTGCCTTACGTTTGGCAAAGCTGGAACAGCAAGGCGGCGGCGAACTGCCGGTTGGCTGGTTAGGATCCGTGCGGGATTTTTTGCATGTGCGCGAGGTTGTGCAGGTCTATCTATCGTTGTTGCCCAAAGCAGGGGTTGTTGATTTAGTGAACGTTTGTTCTGGCGTGGGCCAAGTCATGGGTGATTTGCTCGACGGCTTGCTGGCGCGTTTTGATTGCGACATTCGCGTCGTACAAGAGGAAACGCGCATGCGCGGAGCTGCGGATGCCGATCGTTTGGTGGGGGACACCACTCGCTTAGTGAGTTTGCTTGGCGCTGCTCCTATTCTTGATTTGAATGGTTTGCTGGATGACCTCGTGACCGATGCTCGGGCACGTTTGCTTGCCGGCGAGGATTTTTCACAAGCATGAAGCTGGTTATTGCCCACGATTTCATTCGCCATGGAGGTGCTGAAAAAGTCCTCGCGGAAATGCATCGTTTATGGCCGGATGCGCCAATTCATACTTTGCTGGCTGAGGAGTTGCCGCAATACCAAGAGTGGGATATCCGTTCCTCTTGGCTGCAGGGTAAAGTGCCGCCAGAAAAATATCGCTGGCCGCTGCCGCTCTTTCAGGGGATGGTCGATCGCTTAGGCAAGCGCATTGATTGGGCTGATGTTGATTTGCTGCTGTCCTCTTCGGTTTCTTTTATGAAGAACCTCGAAACCCCTGCCAGCGTTCCCCACCTGTGCTACATCTACCGTCCAGCCATGTTCGCTTACGAGCGACAAGATGCATTTTTATCCGGCTATCCACCCTTGTTGCGGCCGCTGTTGAAGGCGTCGGTTTCACGCTTCAAGCGCTGGGATCAAAAACACAAAGACGCGCCGGATTTGTATATTTCGATTTCGAACTACGTTGCCGACATGGTGCGCGATGCTTATGGCAAGCCATCGCGAGTCCTTTACCCACCCGTGGATGTGGAGCCGTTTCGCGCTGCTGCGGTGGGGGTGGAGCCGGGTGATTATTACTTCACCGCCTTGCGCCTCGAGGGTTACAAGCGGGTGGATTTGGTGATGGATGCTTGTGAACAGTTGGGGTTGCCGCTGAAGGTTGCCGGCACCGGCCCTTTGCTGGAAAAATTGCGTAAAAGCGCCGGACCAACCACCGAGTTTCTTGGTTTTGTTTCCGACTTAGAGATGCATCATCTCATGGCCGGCTGTCGCGGTTTTGTGTTTCCGCCTGAAGAAGATTTTGGTATTGCGCCCGTCGAAGCTCTTGCCGCTGGGCGCCCGGTGGTCGCACTCGGTAAAGCTGGCACCGCAGAAACGGTGGTGGATGGGGAGTCCGGTGTGCACTTCGCGCAACAGCGCGTGCAAGATGTGGTTGCGGCGCTGCAACGCTGCGAGGCGATGACTTGGGATCCCAAAGTCTTGCAAGCCCAAGCCGATAAATTTTCGGTGGCCGCTTTTCACGATGGTTTGCGTGCTCTAGTCGTAGAGGCAGCAAGCTTGAAGAAATAGCACGACGGTTTTTTATGCGGCGGCGTTTACA
>CALFOT010000124.1 GCA_937919925.1 uncultured bacterium
CGCGGCATTCGGATGGTGGGCGTTACAGGGCTTGAACCTGTGACCCCCAGCTTGTCGAGCTGGTGCTCTAGCCAACTGAGCTAAACGCCCAACCGAATGGCCGGAAAGTGTAACTTCCCCGCGCCGCTGTGCAAAGACATTTACCGCGGCAATCTCGGCACGGCTTGATTCCTGGCAGCAGCCGCCCACAGCCTTCGCAAGCCGAAAAACGCCCGGCGGGGGGGGTGATCGCCAGGTACTTTGCTTGGCCAGCTGTCTAGCCACTGCAAAATTTGCGAGGCCAATCATAGCCGCGCAAACAAGCAATCGGGCAACCAGGATGAAGACGCTTAGCACGGCTGCTAAACAGAATAAATCCGTGCTTGCCTAAGCTTTGCTTTGCCCAAAAACTTGATAACGCTGGTGCCATTCATCCCACAATTCAGAACCCCTGCCATCCGCCTTTAAACGCAGTTTCAAGTAGGACAAAGCCAGTGGAAACCAAGCTTGCGCCATCAAAGCCTCGGGATTCCAACTTTGGCGACGACTTGCGGAAATATGGTCTGGCGGATCCAAGCGCAGTTGCGCCAACAGAATATTGGTAGCGCAAGCCACAGCAGTGCGCGGCAAACGGGCGCGCTGTTGGAACTCGCTGAGAATCGCGGCGGCAATTTGCGGATACTCCTTGCGTTTCATCCGGCGTTGTTGCGGATCGAATTCTTGTTCCGCACGCACCCCAAAGAGCACTGCCAAATGGAAATCGTAATCAGCACACAAACCGTTCGCCGTCATTTCATCCAAAGCAGCAAGGCGCTTGCTAAAGGCTTCACGGTTATCATCACTCTGACGCAACCAAGAGCGTAACTCTGGAAGTACATAACGCAAGATTTTCAAGGCTTGCATATCCTCAAAGACGCCTTCGGCTTGCCCCGTAGCAAGCAGGCGGAAGATTTCCTCAGCTAAACGAGCGGGGGCCGCATGGGTCAGATCTTTTGCGTGACGTTCTGCGGCCACGATTTCTGCCTCACCAGGTGCCAAGTCCAAGCGGCGCATAAATTTAATCAGGCGTAGAATCCGCACCGGGTCTTCGCGAAAGCGAATCTCAGGATCACCTATGGAATGCAAAACACGGTCTTGCACATCTTGCATTCCGCCAACCCAATCTACGATTTCACCCGCAACAGGATCAAGAAACAAGCCGTTCACGGTGAAGTCGCGACGGTTTGCGTCTTCGAAAGAGCTGCCGTAAACATTATCGTTACGGATTATTTTGACGTGGCTGCCGTCTTGCTTCGGCGGTGCGGCACGGAAAGTAGAAACTTCGAACACTTCACGGCCATGATGCACGTGCACGATTTGGAAGCGCCGCCCAATCATGCGCGAGCGACGGAATAAGGAGCGCACTTTCTCCGGCTTCGCCGCAGTGGCAATATCAAAATCTTTGGGCCGTGTGCCAAGTAGGAGATCACGCACACAGCCGCCCACCAAATACGTTTCATAGCCTTCTTCCTGCAAAGTTCGCACTACCGCCACGGCTTGACGATTGAGATAACTGCGCTGAAAAGGCGGGCGAGTACGGGTGGGCTCAGGCGGGCTCGACACCGCTATTTCTCCTTTTTCTTCCTAAAGTGCAGCAGGAAGCGGTGACCGCGGTCTGGCCCAAGATGATAAGTATCAAATTTCTGTAACCTCCAATAGTTCTGCAACTCAGCGCTGTTTTCCTCCCAATCGCGTTGCCAACTTGGGCCCGCCATCAAGTACAGCTGCCGCAAAGGCAAGCTCGGGCGGCCCAAGCGGCGCAAAAATTTCGGTAGCGGTTCCACAGCACGCGCAACCACACAATCTGGCCGCGGATTTAAGTTGCGCAGAACTTCTTCGCCCTGGGCACTGGCCACATCCACGTGGGTGAACTGCAGTGCGGAAACTGCGGCTACCAGGAAATCAGCCTTCTTTCCGTTCCTCTCACAAAGATGAAAATGGCGTTCGCGGAAAATGCTCGCCCAAACCAAACCCGGCAAACCGCCGCCGGACCCCCAGTCCAACAAACAACGCGCGCCTTCCGGCAAATATTGTGCAGCAAGCACACAATCCATAAGATGGGCTTCGACTAAGGTTGGCCAATCGCGCGCACCGGTGAGGTTGGTGACGGTGTTTGCAGCCAACAGCAAACCACCGTATTCGAGGAGCGTGGCCAGCGGTGCATCCACCGAATCCGCGAGCGGCTCGAGGGCAGCGCGGAGGATATCCATCGAAGGCTGCGGAGGCTTGGAGATGCCTGCGGATTCGAGGTCGGGGATGCCGGAGAAAGCCATACAGGATGGCAGGGCAGGAAGGACTCGAACCCTCAACATTCGCATTTGGAATGCGACGCTCTACCATTGGAGCTACTGCCCTGTTGTTCTGTGTAGGAACCCACACATTGTAAACAAGTGTGGTGCCGGGAGGGGGATTCGAACCCCCACGTCCGTAAAGGACACAGGCACCTGAAGCCTGCGCGTCTGCCAATTCCGCCACCTCGGCAAGGTATGCTTCCTACGGGGCGACTAAGATATCTGCTCCTGCTTAGGAATCAAGCCCCAAAAATGGCCGCCAAAAAGAAACATACACTGCCGGAAGAGGTGGTGAATCGCAAAGCGAAGCGCGAATATGAAATTCTCGAAACCCTCGAGGCGGGGATTTGTTTGATGGGCACCGAGGTCAAAGCCCTGCGTGGCGGATTGGTCAGCCTTGCCGAAGCTTTTGTGCGCTCCACACCAGAAGGATTGTGGCTGGAAGGCGCTCATTTCGGCGAATACGTCCACGCTCACCAAAATAATCACCCTGCGTTACGCAAACGGCGGTTGCTGGTGCACAAAATGGAAGCCTTCAAGATGCACCAAAAATTGAAGGAAAAAGGTCTCACGATGATTCCCCTGCGGATGTACTTTTCCGGCCGTTGGGCCAAGGTTGAAATAGCTCTGGGCCGCGGTCGCCGCATGCACGACAAACGCGAAGTTATTAAGAACCGCGAAGCAGAACGCGAAGTTCGTCGGCATAATCGTTGAAACCTGGTTTTTTGTGATACAATTAGCCTGTCATGAGTTTGGGGGCGATCGGTTTCGACTGGAAGTTTTCGTACTTAAGTGGCGTGCCGAGGTTGCGGAGATGGCCTCGTTAAACCCTTCGCAAAGGCTTAACTGCCAACAATAATTACTCTTACGCTGCCTAGGTAGCGCATTCGGATTGCCTTCGCCCACTGGGCTTTCCGGATGTCAGATCGTGGGCTAGCAACCAGACCCTGGCACGGGGAACGGAAGTGAAACACAATGTGCTGGCTGCTTGGCCCGCCTGTCCGTTGGCAGGTTAGGCGGCGACAACTGATAACGGACTACGCACGTAGAAGCTTCTGTTTGGCCTTCTCAGGACGCGGGTTCGATTCCCGCCGCCTCCACCA
>CALFOT010000125.1 GCA_937919925.1 uncultured bacterium
TATGCGCTGGGCGCGGTGATGCTTGATGAGGGTCAAGATTTTGGCCCCGCATGGTGGCAGGTGATTCCGCGTCTGTTGGAGCATCCCGACGAAGACTATCTGTGGGTATTTTTTGATAACAATCAAGCGATTTACGCCGCAGGTCTGGGCGACGACGCACGCGTATTCTTGCCCGGCGCTGCAGAGGTCGATTTGAATGAGAACTTCCGCAACACGCGTGAGATTCATATGGCGTTTCAAAAGTACAACACGGGTGGAAAGCAGCGCGCGTTAGGACCAGCCGGGCGGGTGCCCGAGCGCGTGGCCGTGAGTGCAGAAACTGGGAAAGCGTCGGCAGGCGCGGGCACGGCGTTGGAGGTCGTCGGTGAACTGGTGCGGCGCTTGGTCGAAAAAGATCACATTGCGCCCGAAAACATTGCCGTATTGACGCCAAGCCGCACGGCGAGTGCCTTATTTGTGGAAGAACTTGGCGGTTGCCCAACACAATCTTCCGGAAAAATCGCGTCCGGCCGTGTGGTGGTGGAAACGATTCATAGTTTCAAGGGCCAGGAAAGTGATGTGGTGATTCTTGCCGAGATGCAGCTGGCGCCCGAAGAGCAGGCGGATCGCTTGCGTTATGTGGCGATGAGCCGCGCGGTGCATCATTTGGTGTTGGTGGAACCATCTTCTTAGGATGTTGCAATATTGCTAACGCCAGGAGTATCATGGCCGCCCGCCCTTTTCAAAAGGGATGCGCTCCATGACTTACAACCATCCTCAATCCTCCAAAGACACCGCTGAACTGGCGCGTTGGTTATGGCCATGTTGTGTAAACTTGGATTGGGATGGTCGGGTTACGGTTCAGTTGCCCAACGACCAAGGTTGGAGGACTTTTAGCCCACTCTCGGGCCTTAGCTATTGCCTTCAAGCTGCCGAAGTTTTTCGCGAGCGAGACCTGTTGCACGCATTTGTAAAAGAACTAGAGGTTCAATTGCACAAACTGCGCAGCGTGAAGCCGCGATTCACACCAGGCCCTGCACTCTCGAAGCCACTGGCGAGTGAAAAGATTTCCACGCTAAAAAGCACTCCCAAAGATGTGGAGAATCCGGCCTGGGTGGAGGAATTTTTGTTGTTGTTGGCGTCGGATTTGTTCCTCCCAGAGGAGGAAGATTCCACTTGCACAGAAACTGAGGCGCAAGATTCTAAGCAGAAGGATCTCGGAGGCGTTTGGTGGCGAAGCCTTGTAACTTTTATGGTGGAGCCGTACGGCAGCTGGAAAAACCGTAGACGTAGCGAGGAAAATGCTATACAGGCAGATTGGCTAATGCATTTTGTGCGCCGGTTGGTGAAGGATGACGAGACCGCTGAGGGCATCGTTATGGAAGTTATGGCGAAGGCGCTGACGGAAGATAGCGAAATGGCGCATGACAAGAGGTGGCTGGCCGCTCAGGCTCGAACCATAGTGATTGAAAATATGCGCAAAAGCCAACGCCGCTGTCGAGAGGAATGCTTAGCGACGGAACGAGGGGCGGATTATGTGGCTCATGTTCGCACTAGAGCGATACAGGTCTTGGCGGCAATTGAAAAGTTACCACAGGAACACCAGCAGGTGCTGCTCTTGCGCCAGATGGTGGGATTGAATCCACAGCAGATCGCGCAAAAATTGGGTTTTCCCCTTGAACGCGTTTCTCGGTTACTCGCGCGCGCGAATCGACAAGTTCAGGAAATCATGAAGGATTCCTTCCGGGTCGATTGGCCCATGGCTTTCAGTTCGTTCGAGCGCTGGTCTTGGGTTCCTGAGCAAGAAAAACCGATACTTTCGCGACCGCCAGTCGTGCCGGAAATCTATGAAACGGATTCCGATTCGGACACCCAGGGAACGAGTGGTTCGCGTGATCAGGACACCATACTTTTTGTTGGCATTGCCATTCAAAGAGTTGGAGGTGGCCCCAAGGTTGCCAATCTGATTACGCGCTGGGTTCAGGTGCTAAAGCCAAGTCTGCAGAGGATATTCCTAATGCGTTACTTCGCCAACATGCGGCTATGCGCAATCGGCGAACTTCTTGGGCTGTCCGCCGAACAGGTGGATTCCAAGGTTAACCTTTGTTTTGCTGAAATAGAGCATGCAATGCGCGTTTGTGGCGAGCATGACGTTTTGCTTTCCCAAATTACGAGTGCGCTGTTATGCGTGGCTCGGGATCATCCACTCCCGCAGCAAGGCGAAATCTGAGTGGAGGTGCTTGATCAAAGGGCTAGGAATTCCCCACCATGGCCCGCGCTTCTTCCAGCACACGCTCCTTTAACCATTGTGGCGCGAGTACTTTCGCCTGTGAGCCCCAGCGCAGCACCCAAGCAAGCGCTTCCTTTTCGCCGTCAATCGGCAGCGTGAGGGTGAGGCCACCATCGCGATGTTCCGCGAAACTTTGATCCTTATGCCATTCGCGCTCGCGGATCCATTCGGAGGATGCCGGCGTGAAACGTACGCGCACCTTTATCGGCTTGCCGCGTTGCGCCACGAAGCGCGCGAAAGTTTTGCGTGCGGCCTGGTTGGAATCGCCTGGTGCAGAGATAAAAAACTTACGCAGAGTTTCAGCATGGTGAATCCGAGAAAGCGCATAGGTGCGCGTTTCGGATTCTTCATGAAGGCGCGCAAGTAAATACCAGTCACCCATGCGGCAGGCCAGATGGATGGGCTCCACATTGCGCAGGGTGGGGCGGGCGCTGCCAGCGGCCTGGTAATTCATGCGCACCACTTGATTGTTGCGCAAGCCACTCACCAGGGTGCGCCAAACTTCCGAATCAATGGCACGCGCATGGCCACCGTGAAAAGAAACTTTATCGGCAATGAGTTCTGGATCTAAATCAATCGGCTCGACAAGTACGCTTTCGAGTTTATGAAACAACTGATGCAACCCTTTGGCAATGGGGGTGCCGTGAAATTGGCCCGCCATGCCAGCAGCAACGACGAGATGGAATAACTCCGATTCCGTCAACTGCACCGGCCGCATTTGCCATTCGCACTCGGTGAGTACAAATGTCCGTCGGGAACTGTCAAATTCAATCGGCGCGTGAAAGTCATCGCGGAGCACGTCGAGATCGCGGTGAATCGTGCGGGCGCTGACTTCGAGCTCTGTCGCAAGGCTATCGGCGGTGACTTTATTTCCTTGTTTCAAAATCGAGATAATTGATTTCCACCGAGCAGATTGCGTGCGTGTCCCAGACATTGGTGTATTGTATGACATTAGATGGCAGAGTCACGTGTCATCCTGTGTGATATGGAGACCCCCCCCAATGCCTAATGGAAGAAGCGGTGCTTTTATGGTCCACACGGAAACGCTTATTGCTGCGTTGAAGTTGTTGGATGCCGATGCCGTTGTCGGTCCAAACCAAGCCAACCCCGTGAGCGTTGCCGAAATGCTAGCGGTCGCCGAATACACAGCACTTGCCGCCCTCCTCGTGGAGGAGCAGTATTGCGCGTGGTTTATCGTGCGCCTGCCTGATTTTTGGGTAACGGTGCAAGAGGAGAGCCCGTTATTCCCCGGACTGGTGCAAGCAGGAAGGCAATACGAGGAGGAGTGCAAAGCAGAGCCGGTGGGGGCCCAACGTCCTATCGAAAACTGTTATTGGGTGGCTCCAAGAAAATTGCTGGCGGGCGAATATCCCGGAGCTTTGGAGCGGAGCGCCGCAGTGGAAAAAATCAACGCGCTCACGGCTGCCGGCGTAGCTGCCTTTATCGACTTAACCGAAGAAAGCGATGGCCTGAAGCCGTATGCCGATCTGGTGGCGCCGGCCTCGTATCAGCGCTTCGGTATTCGCGATGTTTCCACACCAGATTCGCCCGAGCTTACGCGTGCTATTCTGGATGCCATCGATACACACATTGCGGCCGGGCGCCTCGTTTATGTGCACTGCTGGGGCGGTGTTGGGCGTACCGGTGTGATTGTGGGTTGTTGGCTCGTGCGCCATGGTTTCGAGCCGCATGCTGCGGTGGAACGCCTTGCCGAACTCTGGAAGCAGTGCCCCAAATCCGCGTCGCGTAAGTCTCCGGAAACAAGCAAGCAAGTGGGCTACATCCAGTCTTGGCGGGAATCGCCACAATCCAATCGTAATAAGGAGGAGCTTTAGTTCATGGATATTCGCACACTCATGGAAGGTCTTGCTGCAGGGGATGCTTTAGGTGTCACGTCGGAATTTGAATCACTTGAAAAGATGCGAATTACGTATCTCTACCACAAACCAAGCGGCTGGCCGTTTGTGCCCGTTGGAGGTGGTCCGTTTGGATTTCGCGCCGGCCACCCTTCAGACGATTCCGAAATGGCTTTGGCCATAGTGCATGCTTGGTGCCAAACTGCAAAGGAGAGTGCATCTTCCGTAGCACATTTTGACGGCGCGCGCATAGCTGCGAACTTTGTGAAGTGGTTGGATTCCAAACCACGTGATATTGGCCACACCACCCGCCTAACACTCGAGGCGGTGCTCGCAGGTACACCTTGGCACAGAGGCGGCTACGAATTTTGGCGACGCAATCCGAAGGCGTGGAGCAACGGTTCGTTGATGCGTAATGGCGTCGTCGCTGGCATGGGGGCGAGCAGAAATCAACTTTTTCGCCATACTTTATTGCATGGGCTCATCACCCACTGGGCTCCGCTCCCGGCGCTTTGCTGTGCCGCGCAGAGTTGGTTAATTCATCACTTCGATGTTTGGTGCGTGGGGGAGGAGGGTGGAGAAATTCTGTTGCCAGAGTGGAAGGAGGAGTTCCGCAAGCAATGGGATCTGTGGATTTGTACGGAAACGGATCCTCTCGTCATCGCCTGGCGCGATACCACTTGGGAGGATCATGCAGAGGCCTGGAAGATCTTCATGGCGGCCGATTGCGATCCCGATTCCTTCCGTCCGTTTGCGCCGATTAAGCACATTGGTTTTTGTGTCACTACCCTCCAAATTGGTATTTGGGCCATGCATTGGGCATTTCGCGATTGTCCGTATCCAACAGAATATCTTCCTGAAAAGTTTCCTACCGAGCCTTTTTTGAGAACCGGCGCAGAAGTCCTCAGCTGGGTAGCCATGATCGGGCGTGATGCAGATACCTATGGCGCAACCGCAGGCCCGATGATTGCCGCGGTAACAGAACTGCGCAGAGATCTGGTGGAGCGGTTGTCGGCCGTGGAAAGTTTGCCGGCGGTCATTCCAGATCCAGTGGAACACCGCTCTCCATACTTCTACAGC
>CALFOT010000126.1 GCA_937919925.1 uncultured bacterium
TTCCCAAGCTGAATGTCGAGGGTTCGATCCCCTTCGCCCGCTCCAAACCTCGCCTTACGTAGCTTCGCTCCGTGGCGAGGTTTTTCGCTTGCGCCGGGGGCGCCGCGTGCGCGGTTGGCGTCGCTAGGCAACGCCCGCTTCGCGTCGATCCCCGGCGCCCGCTCCAACGCTAAGTGCTTTAGTGAAAGATATTTTTGACTTCCCGCACGTTGGCTTCTCAACTCGTTATTGCGGTGAAAGATGTGTAGTACTACACATCTACTTGGTGTTAGCGTTCGCTTTCTCTCACGACCCCCACGGCGTAAACTAATCGCATGGTGGTCTTCCGCTGCACGCACAAGGTCCTGAAGGAAATGGGGCTGAAGCCGAAGGAGCTGGCGGATGACGTCGGCGAAAATCAGGTCTTGGGCGCGTGGTATGTGAACCTGCTGTGGGTGCGGGGCAAGAAGTGTTTGCAGTTCATGCATGAACCTACGGCGTTTAGTTTTTTGATGACGTCGGTCGCGCGCAAGGACATTCGCGACATTGGGTCTTTGTTCGAAGCGGGGGCGGTGGCCGTGCTGGCCGACGAAGGGATTGATCCGCGCTTCCTTTTTGCTTTGCGTCGGGATTGTCGAAATTCGCAAGTAGCCACGACCAAGAACCGCCGCGTGTTGGGCTCGATGAATGAGCAAGCTTTTGTGAGTGGGCTTTGGTTGGAGGAGCGGGTTGCGGGATCGCCTACTGAAATGGTCGAGTTGGCCCGCTATCTAAACCGCACGATTCTTGGGGTGATTGACAACGATGAACCAATCGAGCGCATGCGGGAGTTTGCTTGCTCCACGAATGAGTAAGAGGCTTGATTCGCGGACTCCACGCTCTCACTTATTGATGTTCTTGAGAAGTAACGCTCGGACTGACGTGACCCCCCAAAAAGCAGTAACACACGGTACTTACGAAATAGAGTGCCTCTTTCCCGCCTTGGCGCCATACAAGTAGACGCCATTGCATCATGCAATCAGACGGAGTATAGTCATGCAAATGGACGGTCCTTCCAATTGGCTGGCGCGCCCGATGGGGCGCAAGATTAGCGAAGCTCTGGCGGATACGCCGGTGGTGTGTTTGCTGGGGCCAAGGCAGTGCGGGAAGTCCACATTGGCTAGGCGAGTCGAACCAGATCGGGCTTATGTGACACTGGACGATACGCAGGTATTGCAGGTGGCGCGGGAAGATCCGGCTGGTTTCGTGGCAGCTTTGCCTGAGAAGGTAACCCTGGATGAAGTGCAGCGCGCACCAGGATTATTCCCGGCTATCAAACGTGCTGTGGATGAACAGCGCACACCAGGAAGGTTCTTGTTGACGGGCTCGGCGAACTTGCGCCTGATGCCGCAAGTCAAGGAATCGCTGGCAGGTCGGATGGAAGTTGTGCGCTTGCAACCGCTCAGTGAGGCAGAAAAAGCCCGTCGGCCGGGTGACTTTGTGCAGCATCTGTTGGCGATGGACTTTGAGCCGGAACTTACTGGCGTGGCCATGAAGAAAGAAGCGGCCAGGCAACGGCAATTGCAGGGGGCACTCCTGCGCGGCGGTTTCCCAGAAGCCGTAGCGCGTAAGCAAGATGCACGCGCGCGACAGTGGCATCGGCAATATCTGCAAAGCTTGTTGGAGATGGATGCTCCAGAGGTGGCCAATATTTTGCACCCGCAGGATCTTCATCGGATTCTATCGATGCTGGCACTGCAGAATGCAAGTCTGCTGAACATCAACAGCTTGTCGAAGGCGTTGCAAATTCCGCGTCAACGTTTGGATGTGTATGTGGCAGTGTTGGAGAAGTTGTTTTTGATCAGGCGTTTGCCAGCATGGCACGGCAATCAATCGAAAAGACTGATCAAATCGCCGAAGGTGTACGTGGTGGATTCTGGTCTGGCGGCTACGTTGGCAGATTTCACTGCCGACGACTGGCTGCAGAATCGCGATGCGATAGGGCATCTACTGGAGGCCTTTGTGGTGCAGCAGGTCATCACACAGGCCGGGTGGACGGATTCGGATCTGCGTTTTTATCACTACCGCGACAAAGATCAAGTTGAGGTAGATATCGTGATGGAGCGCGGACGAAAAGTGTGGGGGATTGAGGTCAAGCTGTCCGGTTCGGTGGATGCCCGGGATGCTGCGGGTTTGCGTCGGCTGCGCGAGCAGTGTGGCGAAAACTTTATGGGCGGTGTGCTGCTTCACGGCGGGCACCTTTGCCATGCGCTAGATGATGCAGGTTTGTGGGCCGTACCATGGGCACACTTATGGATGTCCTGACCTCTTTCATTCGTGCAACGGTTCGCGTGACACTGTGTCACATTCGATACGAAGGCCACGCATCGCAAGCAGCAGCTCAGTCACGCACCACTTCCCAATGCCCCGCCTTATCGGAGCC
>CALFOT010000127.1 GCA_937919925.1 uncultured bacterium
CGGTTCCACGTCGGCGGAGGAAGGCGGCGGGCCGCATCTTTTTGTTGAAGCGCAAACTCTGCGCCAGCTGCAGGCCGGCAGAACCTGCTCCATAAATCAAAACCGGCTCCATCCGTTCCCCTTGGTTTGTCATGCGGCGAACAATCCAAGCCAAAGCTTCCCTGCTGGCAATTACCAGGGTGGTGGCCACAAATGGCTCAATCAAGAGAATGGAACGCGGCACCCCTTGAAGACGCATGAGGAAAACTGCCGCGCCAAATGCCAATGTTGAAATCAGAACACCTTTTAAGGTGACGACAACTATTTGATTATTCGGATGTCGCAGTACAAACCGGTACATTCCAACCATTTGAAATACAGGAATCCTCACACCCACCATAATCAGAAATAGCGCTAAATAATTGCCGCTAAAGTTCGGAGTTAAAGTCGAAAGCCGGATGGCATAGGTCGTCCACAGCGCTAGCGCGAATAGCACAACGTCAATCGTCACCAAGATTTGACGCTTCTGGCGGCGCGAAAGGTCGTCAATCATTTCAGGCATAAGGGTGGGGCAATGGCTTAGTCAAAGGCTTAGCGTGCGCACATTGTACCAGAGGTCTGGCATCCCCTGTCGGGGCGCAATTATCCCTCCCTTTATCGTTTGGATGGGAAAAACGTGCGAAACAACCACAAAAAATCGACAAGCGTTGATTGGCTGTAGTAATAATTGCGGTTCACTACCACCTTTTCGGGCCAAATCACATCTCGATTAAAAACCTCTGGGTCTTTTTCCTTGCCGAGAAGCTCCTCTTCATTGCGAAAATGCAGCGACGCCGGACCAGTAATTCCAGGTCGCATCTCCAGGATGACCGCGTCTTCCCCTGTCAGGACGTCGGCCCACCCGGGCACATCGGGCCTCGGACCTACCAAACTCATCTGCCCGAGGAAAACATTGATCAATTGAGGCAGCTCATCGATCTTGGTTTTTCGTAGCCAGGCTCCAAGCTTGGTAATGCGACTATCGCCAGCTGATGTGACGGTTGTGGTCACACCCTCGACGGCCACCATCGTCCGGAATTTATAGATCTTGAACGCCTTGCCATGCCGCCCGACCCGGACTTGCCAGAAAAAACCATTTGCCGAGGTATCAATGCTTGCCAAAACCCAGCACAAAACAAGCAGCCAGGACAATGCCAACAACATGGCGGTCGAAACAAGAAGGTCGAACCCTCTCTTGATTGACCTGTTGAGCACGGATGGTCCTTGGCAGTCCCGCGCGATCCTTTCTTGATCAAGCACTGCTCGCACTTGGTGAAGAATGCCGATATGCGGAACAAGTCGGCGCACCGGAAGCATGACATTCACGAGTGCCCGCATCCATGGCGGGTACTCGACATGAAGCCTGGAGTATTCCTTCCGGAACCCCAGCTTGCGGAGAAAATCTTGCATACCCGTAGCATGAGAGATTGGCCTTGTGCCGTTCGAGACGGGCAAACCTCTACTCACGGCATATTCCTCCAAGCACGAGCTAATGAACGCATATCCAGCGTTCTTCATCAAGGCTTCGGGCGCGATGTCCATGGTATGCAGGAATGCACCTGATGAATCGAGCCAGAACATGCACCAACCAATCACCTCCTCGCTGGACTCGCACGCGCAAACCCAAAATTCAACCTGCGCACTATCCTGAGACTTCAGCACGCTTGCCGAAAACTGTTCCTTCGACATGGGTACCGCGTTCTTATAGCGCGAGTAGGCGGCAACATGTGATGGGTAGGCAATCGCAACCACTTCGGATGCGGTAGCCTTGCGGGTGGAAAAATCCAGCTGTGCCTGCTCCACGTTTTTCCGCACTGTCCGACGATGCTTACTCTTCAAATGTAAAATGGATGTATCGCGGCAGATCATGCTCCACCATTCGGTTTCGACCTCCGTTTTCTCCTGCCAACGAAGGAGCAATGCCCCGCTCTCCTTCATCGCCCGACGCATTTCCGGCAACTCCGCCGGCTTGCCATCCTGAGGGAGGGCGTTGGCATGAATGAGGCCGCGGTTATAGAGAAAGAACCAGGTCTCCCCGACGGCCATGACGCGCTCCCCTGACTCTCTCAAGAAATCTTGGAAGTCAGCCTTCATGTTCGTCCCCCATGAGGCTTGCGATGGCTTCTTGGACCTGGATGTAGTCTTCATCAATCCTGGGCTTTCGCTCGTGACTCAAGATCTGGGGGGTATCCGACCTGGAGGTGAGCTCGATTTCTCTTTGCGCTGAAAACGACGACAGCCTTTTCATTTCGCTTTCAGCATTCGCGCATAACGATTCGTAATCCAGTCGAAAAACACGATTGGGATTGAGGGTATTGAATGTAGCGGCTCTTTGTTGCAAGGAGATCACCTGCCTGGCTACATCTTTGAAAGAGTCCGAAGAGGGTTCGCCAAGACAATCGTGGGGCCGAGTCGAGAACCATTGCTCGAATTCTTGATTGGCTTGCCTTCGTGCACGAATAAGGGAAACGGCAACATCTTGGGTCCCGCGCTCCAGGCTGATGAAAATCGCATTGGGGAATAGCTCTGCCATTTGCTGCGCATAAAGGATATGACCAACCCAGCCGGTCACGAATGGCTTGCCGGTAGATCCCCCAAGCCAATCGAAGTAATTCAACGCCTTGACGAGGCCCTTTTCACCTGGAGAAGGAGTTACCTCGACCAATTGTTGGCCGAACCAGTCGCCCCAAATGTCGTTAGCTTCCGCTGGCCCATTCAAGCCAGAGACAAATCCATAGTTAGACCTGAAGTCTGAGACATAATCGGAACACCATCGATTGGCAAGCCTGGTACTCAGGAACGGATATCTAGAACCGAAATAAACTAGGTTCGAGAAATAGTTCACCTCGAACCTGTGGCATATCGCCTGATAACAGAAGGTGGAACCTGATCTTGGGGTGGCAAGGAGAATTATCAGGCGTGCATCAGAAGTACGCTTCGTGACCATGGGGGGTGTCACGCAGGCTTCGATGGGCTTCAGCAGGCCCGGATCCAGGGACTTGATTGCCTTAAGAAACCTTCTCATCACAAGCGTTTTTGGCTGCGCAAAGAGCATCCAGAGCTCGCGCGGCAAGGTCGTCGAGATTGAACCTTTCCTTGCCGAGCTTTCCCGCTCTTTCACCCAATCGTCTTAATTCCTCTGGATTAGCGATGTGTTGATGAATCCTTTTGGCCGCCTCAACCGGATCCTTCGCTGGCACACCGATTCCGATTCGATATTCATCCAGAAGCTTGCGCTGCCATCCATCGTAATTGATCAGGATCGGACGGGCGGCCGCAAGCGCATCGAAGAACTTATTCGCGGAGTTCTTCCACATCTCGGGGATGTTGACGAAGAGAGAGGTGCAGATCGTCGCGGCAGCAAATGCGTCGGGGATCTTGTTCTTGGCAATTGAGCCGAGGAAGAAGAAGTTCTTGTCAAGCACTCCATATCGCTCTGCGCTGCGGAGTAATTCCGCCTTACAGGCGCCACCCCCAAAAACGACGAACGCTATTTGTGGATCCAACTCCTGCATTTCCCGAGCTACGTCCACCAGATAATCCACCCCGTTCAACTTGCCCAAGGCGCCGGCATATAAGACGATTTTGCGACCTTTCAGGGTGGGATAGTCATCCAGGAATCTCTCTGCCGAGACGCTTGGACTTCGAAACCTCTCGACATCGCTAGCGTTGGGAATCATTGCGATCTTATCCTCAGGGTAGCCTGTAGCGGCGATCCCAGACGCCATGCCTGGCGACAGGGCAATAATCCGTTCGGAGTTCCTATAGGCGTAACGTTCCAGTGACTTTGCAAGTGCCTTAAGAATAGGATTCCGAATCGCACCGATCGCGATCGGCATTTCAGGCCACAAGTCACGAACTTCAAAAACCATCGGGGTTCGAAACTTCCGCGCAAGGCGTACTGCTGGTATCGCCACGGTGAGAGGGGTGCTCGATCCAAGCACTACGTCCACATCATCGAGGTTTCGGCACGCTTTTATACACTTACGGGCGAAGGAAAAGAAGGCCAAGGTACGCCTAAAGTAACCGAAGTGGTTCTCATAGGGAACATCAACAGCAACTATGTCGATTCCGTCGACAGTCGTGCGAATCAGGCCGTTCTTGGATTCAGGGTGATCTGAGAGCTTCGCGGACGAAGTGACAATCGTCACCTTATGGCCTGCGTTAATCCAGCGTGTCGCCATCTCGTATGGGCGACCGGAGCCTGCCTGGTCAGGTAGCGCAAAGTGCTGACGTAGAAGGAGAATGTGCATTCGTGAATCCTGCGTTGATATCATACCGAGATGCCCCAAGTTGCTAGGCGATCTATCCGCGCAAACTTTTCCTTCACACTGGCCGGTAGCCTCGTCTACTCTGCTTGCCAATGGTTGATGATTTCGCTAGTAACAAAAAGTGGAAATGAGGAGCACCTCAACAACTTGGTAATTGCTCTAGCAATCTCGGCACCTGTAATCGTATTTTTCAATCTGCAGCTTCGTCTTATCCAAGCCCTTGATGTTAGACAAAGCTATCTATTCGGGGACTTTCTAACCCTTCGCCTTGCTGCACAGTTAGCGTCACTAGTGACACTAACCGCTTGGGCAATCTTATCTGATTTTGACCAAGCTGCCTTTGCCACTCTGCTTCTTGTTGGGGCAAACCGAGCGGTGTATTCCATTGGCGAAACATTCTATGGCGCTCAACAGAGAGCGGAGCGAATGGGAGGCATTGCATCCTCGATGGCGTTGAAGGGTGTTTTTTCTATCGCCTTTTTCGGCTACTTCCTACATCGTACCAACAGTCTAACCCTCGCACTTCTTGCCTGGGGAGGTGCGCACTTGCTCCTGCTACTTTTCGATGCAGAGCGCACGGTTTCCCTCGGGGTTGAACCTCGCTCCTTACGGCCCTCTGGAAATGTTACTTCCATCAAGGCTCTTGCCAAGGAAGGATTGCCCCTAGGCCTTTCCGGCGTTTTGATCGCTATCCAGATCAATATTCCTACCTACTCCATGATGGCATCTGATTACGAGGGCGAAGTTGGGATCTTTGGTGCCATCCTCCTGCTCGCCACTGTTGGACGAAAAGTGATTGAAGCGGCCATCAGAGCTACCGGACCTCGGCTGGCCAACATTCTTGGAGAAGGGCGATGTATAAGATTTCGGCAACTGCGCATCCGCCTTGTCCTTACCGCTGGCTCTGTCGGCGTTCTAGGCTATATTATTGCTCAACTATTCGGCGAAGCGATTCTGGGGCTTGTTTACACCAAGGAGTTCGTTCCCTATCTTCCCGTGCTATTGCTTATAATAAGCGGAGAGGTAGCCAATTTTGCCTCGCTGGCGCTTGAACACGCTCTTTTGGCTGGGAGAGCCTTTCGTGCCCAAATGTTCTCAATTGGCGGCTCAGTTATTACCATCGCAACCGCCTCGCTCATACTCATTCCAGAACTTGGCGCGATTGGTGCAGGATGGACCGTTCTCCTTGGTGGACTGATGCGGCTCTTGATCTCGGTCATACTCACCCTCAAATTCGATTCAAAACATGTCCATTGCTACCCGCTCGGCAAATAACCAACCAAACGCCCAGATCGCTCCGCAGCTTGACCGAGCAATCCACCATATCGCCGCCCTTGGTAGTGCATGTGTTTTGCTCGTTGGAAGATGGTCATTCGATCGGCTAAACTTGCCGAACCTTGATCTTAGCTGGGTCCCTAGCCTGAGAGCTTTGGGCGTTTTCTTCTTGGCGCTGATTTCTATTTTCTACGCCACGAAGAAACCACGTCTCGCAAGCCTTCCCTTTATCTTCCCACTCATCGCGTTTCTGGCGTGGATGGCATTAACTTCTCTGTGGTCGACTCAATCCGGACGTTCAGTCGAAAAACTAGGAGACGTCGCTATTCTCGGCCTATTCTTAATTTCCTTCTACCAGCTCACGATACGAATCGGGGTTGAGTCTTTTCTCACCTTATTTGCACGATATTTCTTCCTGCTACTGGGCTTCCTCGCGGTCTCTGCTTTACTCAACCTTAATTTCGCAGACGATAATATTGTCGGCCCCGGCAATCGCAAGGTTTTCGTTCTTGGTAGTGGCCCAAATGTCTTCGGGCGCAATATGGCGCTGCTGACATTCTTCCTCCTGATCCAGATGAGAAAGGGCTGGCTGACGGTCTTGTCGATTGGTGTTGCCGGGATTAGTTCCTTCCTTGTCCTGTTGTCGGGCTCACGCGGTGCCCTTCTTGAGCTCATCATTGGACTGTTGCTCACGTTGTTCTTTATGAAGCGCTCGGTTTTCCTTCGAATCGCGATCCCGCCATTGCTCCTTCTTCCACTAGCATCTACTGCCATCTATCAGGACTTGATGGAGAGCCATGCTGCTTCGGATGGAGAATCCTCTGCCGAACAACCAGACAAGAGAAGCCTTTGGCAGCAGACCGCGGATGTTCAAATGAACCGCGTGGTCTATCACACCGTGGAGAACTTCCATGACTCTTCCCGCACGGATTTAATTGCCTCTGCCTTCTATTTGGGGCTGGACAATCCTATTGCTGGGGTGGGCTTGGGCGGATACGAATGGGAGAATCCGGCGAAAACGGTAACCCTCCATTACCCGCACAACTTGGTCGCAGAGGCTTGGGCGGAAGGCGGTGGTATTGGCCTACTCCTTTTGCTGGTTGTGGGAATCGGCTTCGCCAGGCGATTCCTCCCGACCATCCACTCTAGCTGGGGGTTCCTTTCCGCCGGTGTCGTGGTCAGTGGCATCTTCTCGATGCTCAGCGGAGACATCTATGACAGCCGAGTGCTCTTTTGCTTTGCGTTAGCATGGATGTTTCAACACGATTCACGGATGCACAGCAAACTAGAAGGGAAAGCCGACCAATGGAATGTCATATAGTGGATCGCTGAAAATGGCCCGCATCTACCTCTCGCCGCCACACATGGGCACCGAGGAGCGTGAACTGCTACTCGATGCCTTTGATTCCAATTGGATCGCTCCGCTCGGTCCACATGTGGATGCTTTCGAGCGCGAATTTGCCGCCTATGTTGGCGCAGGGCACGCTGCGGCTTTGAGCAGCGGAACCGGTGCGATCCATTTAGCGCTGCTGCTGCATGGCATCGGCCCTGGTGACAGGGTTTACCTGCCATCACTCACTTTTTGTGGCTCGGTGAATCCAGTGAAGTACGTCGGCGCGGAACCGGTGTTCTTTGACTCCGAGCGCGATACCTGGAACATGGACCCGCAGCTATTGGCCGAAGAGCTGGCCACAGATGCTGCGCGCGGCACGCTTCCGAAGGCTGTGATGGCGGTGCACCTTTACGGGCAATCCGCCAAGCTCGAAGAAATCGCTGCACTTTGCGCCAAGTACGAAGTGGTGTTAATCGAAGATGCCGCCGAGGCGCTCGGTACTTTTCGCAATGGTAAGCATGTCGGCACCACTGGCTCGCTTAGTATTTTCTCCTTCAACGGTAATAAGATTATTTCCACTTCGGGTGGCGGCATGTTGGTCTCCGATGACCTAGAGCTGATCGAGCGCGCACGTTTTCTTTCGACGCAAGCACGTGAGCCGCAGCCATTTTATGAGCACAAAGTTGTCGGCTACAACTATCGCATGTCGAATTTGCTGGCCGCCGTTGGTCGTGGACAACTAAGCCATATTGAAGACCGCGTCGCTGCAAGGCGTGCGAACTTTGATGATTATGCGTCACGCCTTGGCGGTTTACCCGGCATCACCATGATGCCAGAGCCCGAGCAAGACCGTGCCACGCGTTGGCTCTCAGT
>CALFOT010000128.1 GCA_937919925.1 uncultured bacterium
TCCACGCGCGAGGGTTCTTCGCCAACAAATGCGGCCGGTGAATCGCTCATCCTTGGAGCTTAGCCCAAATCAGCCCCAAAGGCGACCCAAAACTTAATTCCCTCGTTGCGGCTTCTCTGCAACCAGCGTAAACAGTTTCTTCGCTGTGCCCAAAGGAGCTGGGAAGGAATCCTCCTGGGCAACGAGGATTTCCCAGCCAGCAAAGCGTTGCTCGAGCTCCTGGCGTTGAAATAAGTGATAACCCTCGCCATCAAACATTTCCTGATACGTAGTTCCTTCCAGTAGCACGTTGATGATGGTGCGCCCGCCTGGATTGACGTGTTCTTGCACCATCTGCAATAAGCGCATGGCCAGATTGCATGGGAAATAAGAAAGCAGCCCAATCACCAGAATCGTGTCGAATGTGTGTGGGAAAACCCAACCGCTGACGTCAGCCTGGGTGGCTTGAACAGCAATTTTTTCGCGTTGCGCATCTCGTTGAATCCGCGCCACCGCTGTGGGGCTGGCATCCACTGCCACCACTTGATGGCCGCGCCTGCCTGCTTCCAGACTCAGGTTACCAAGCCCACAACCCAAGTCGAGCACGTTGCCCTTCAGGTAATTCAGCGCCAATTGCTCGAAGGGATTGAGCACAAAGTCTGACGCGGAATCTTGCTTTTGAAATTGGGTATCAAAAAACTTCACCGACTTGTTCTGCATCATGTTGCCTTGGCTTTGGCCGACATCATGCGCAGCACGATGTACCCCAGCAACCCAGAAACCAGGGAACCTATCAAAAGGGCGACCTCCCAGAAAACCACATTTCATCTAAAGTGATAGTTGGCGCAGACCGAAAGAAACAGTCATGCCTAAGAAACGCTTTACCGAACCCCAGATTATCGCCATTCTCCGCGAAGCGGAGGGTGAGCTGACAGTCACCGATGTTTGTCGCAAACACGCCATCACTGGCGCCACTTTCTACCGCTGGAAGAAGACCTACGGTGGCATGGATGTCAGCCAGGCCAAAGAGCTGAAGCGCCTAACTGAAGAAAACGCTAAGCTCAAAAAGAAGGTTGGTGAGCAAGCGATGGAAATCGACGATCTCCGTTTTATTACTGCAAAAAAGTGGTGAGCCCGGCGCAGAAGCGTGCGGTGGTCAGAGAGCTCGTGGAATTAGGGCGTCCTCTGGCGATTGCATGCAGACGTGTTGGGCTGGCAATCTCTACGTGGTGGTACGTGCCGCATAAGCGGCCTGATGAGGAAGAGTTGGTGGCAAGAATCCGCCAGTTGGCGGAAGAAAATCCGCGCTTCGGTTTCAAACGAATCACGGTTTTACTTCGACGTGAAGGCCGCATTGTGAATCTCAAACGAGTGCATCGGTTGTGGCGACAGGGGGGACTGCAAGTGCCAAAAAAGTCCCGCAAGCGGCTTAAATGGAAAAAGGACCACCCTTGGCCGGATCGTGGCAAGCATCGCAATCATGTTTGGACGATTGACTTTTTGTTTGATCGTACGGTGGATAAGAAACCAATTAAAGTGCTTTCCGTGCTGGATGAATACACGCGTGAGTGCCTGGCTTTGCCCTGCACACGGAGCATGAATTCTGATGATGTGCTTGGCGTGCTCAAATGCGTGGCAGCTGATCGCGGTGCGCCGGTTTACATCCGCTCGGATAATGGGCCCGAGTTTATTGGCAAGGCCATGAAGAAATGGGAAAAAGACGGTGGCGCAAAGATGCGCTACTGCAAGCCAGGTAGCCCGTGGCAAAATGGCGTCGTGGAAAGTTTTCACGACAAGCTGCGGGATGAGTTTCTGCAAATGGAAATTTTTGTTACCGTAGCTGAGGCGCGCGTTCTTCTTGAGCAATGGCGCGTGCAGTACAATGAGTTTCGTCCACATAGTTCGTTGGACGATTTAACCCCGGCGGAATTTGCAGCGCTCCCTTGTGGGGCCGATTCCGCTACGCTTCATCAGCCCCACAAGGGGCATTTAACCTGCTAGTTGTTACCTTGGATGGAATGCGGAGATTTGGACCACGTCAACAGGAGTAAACTTCTCATGGAAGCCGTTGCAGACAGACCGGGGCGACAAGCTTC
>CALFOT010000129.1 GCA_937919925.1 uncultured bacterium
ACTCAAACAGTAGCCACTAGTTCTTCAAACAGGCACTCGTAGGCCTCCGCTGCCGTATCCCAAGAGTGCAAGCGTGCCATCACCTCGCGGCCGCGCACGCCGAGATCCCGACGCCTGGATGGCTCCTCCAGAAGTGCGCAAACCTCTGCGGCAAAATCAATGGGAGTATCGGCGATGCATAATAAATCGCGCACTTCTGGCGCCATGGCTTCCACTCCGGTGGAGTTGGTGACGACCGGCTTCTCCACCGCCATCGCTTCCAGCACCTTATTTTTGATGCCAGCGCCGAATCGCATCGGTGCAACCAACATGGTGGCGCGTTGAATCCAAGGCTTAAGATCCTCGACCCGCCCGGTTACTTCGACTCCTCTCAGCCCCGCCAAGGCCACAACTTCCGGAATAGGGTTGGTGCCCACAATCGTGAAAGTAACTTCCGGGTGGGTGCGCCGCACCAAAGGCAAAATATCCTTGGCGAAATGAATCGCCGCATCCGAGTTGGGAAGAAAATCCATATTGCCAAAGAGAATCAGATTGCCCGGCAGCTCAGGCTCTCCCACAACCGGCTTGAACATTTCCAAATCAACACCATTGGCAATCAACTCGACGCGACATCCAGGTTTGATGCGTTGCAAGCAATCCTGATCCAGCGGCGAGACCACCGTGGACAGTGGGTAACGCTCTAACATAAAGCGCTCATAAGCGTGGAAACGATGGTGCAGCTGGTGCGTTCGCAAGCGCCCTTTCAAACCTAAATGACCGCGCTCCAAACGCCGCTCATAGAACATCGTGCGGCAATCACAGACATCCAATAAAGTGGGGATCTCCAAGGCAGCATCACTAAACCACAAATCCGCCCAAGGATCAAAGACATAAGCTACATCCAAATCCAGTTTCGCCTTTAAGGCGCGCACTTCATCCTGCAAGGCACGCCGAAAGCCCGGGTACTCGGCATGAAATGCTGCCACCGGCGCGAAACCAAGGTTCGTGCGCAAACGCCCAATGGGATTTCGTGCAGGAACATCCCGCATCAAGATGCTGGTGAAAATACCCGATGCTTGCACATCTGCAAGCTTCTGGCGTTGCGCATCTTGATGATTTAACGCCAGCAAATGAATTTCATGCCGCTCTGCCAACCTGCGAAAGATATGCAGGATGCGCAAATGATAGCCCTCGGATATCGGCCAGGGCAAACCGCGGTAAGCAACGAGAATTCGCATCAACACCCAGTTTAGCGCCCCGCACAGCTACGGTTCTACTTCACTAAGACAGCATCCACCATACGGCGCAGTTCGCCATTCGCGTAAAGCTCCCTGACGATGTCGCCCCCGCCAATGAACTCTCCGCCGAGAAACACCTGAGGGGTAGTCGGCCAGCTACTAATAGCCACCAGCGCCGGCTTAATATCTTCATGCTCAAAAATATCGATGACCTCAAAAGGCACGCCCAGTGCGTTCAGAGTATCGATGACGGCTTTCGAAAAGCCGCAGCGCGGGAACATTTTGCTGCCCTTGGCGAAAACGAGGATCGGCTGCTCGCGGATGCTCTGTTCTAATGATTCTTTAATTTCCATGATGCTCAACGAGTGATTTGAATCTGCACGGCGTGGATGGTGTTATCACCTTCGGACATGTACGGACGCACAACTTCAAGAACGGCACGATGCTGTTCGAGCAAAGCCATGCCGTCGAAACCAGTCCACTGAACTTCGAGGTTCCAGTGATCCATTGTGCCAGTGAGATCAGTGGCTTTGCAGGATGAGCCCTGAAGCCCATCCATAACGATTTTCTCAACTGCGGCTGCTTCCATCGGCACGTTATTTTATCCTAGTGGCGGCGATTCCGGGAACCAACCCGGCCTTTCTGGTACTAAGAGTCGCCAAGTCTGCTTCTAGGACAGAAATTGGAACGATGGCAAAAATCGAAATCTACTCAAAAAATTCATGCCCCTACTGCACCATGGCCAAGCGCCTGCTCGAAAGCAAAGGCCAGGAGTATGAAGAAATCAACCTGAGTCAGCATCCTGAGCGCACCGATGAAATGATCGAGCGTAGCGGCGGCAAAATGTCCGTGCCTGAAATCTTCATCAGCGGCAAACTGATCGGCGGCTTCGACGACCTCGCCGCTCTGGAAACCGCTGGTAAGCTTGATCCCCTACTCGCTTAAACGCGCAAAAACGTGGGGAATCTGCCTCTACTTCCCTAAAAGGAAGTGGGCGATATCGCCATCCCGCATTTTGTATTCACGCCCCTCAGTGCGCAACTTCCCAGCCGCACGAATGGCTGCTTCGGACTGATGCTCTTGAAGGTCCGCAACCGAGTAGACCTCAGCGCGGATGAAGGATTTCTCGAAATCTGTGTGGATGACCCCAGCGGCAACTGGAGCGGCGTCGCCAGCGTGGACGGTCCAAGCGCGCACCTCTTTTTCGCCTGCGGTGAAGTAGGTTTGTAAGCCGAGCAAGGAATAAACCGTGCGAATCAAGCGCTCCAGCCCAAGTTGCTGCACCCCCAGCTCCTCCATGAACATGGCGCGGTCCTCAAGATCCATCGAGCGCAACTCCAACTCCAAATCGCCGCAAATCGGCACCCATTGTGCGCCTTGTTTGGCGGCATGCGCGGCCACTAGCTGACACCAATCATTGGTGCCCTCGAGATCATCGTCGGCAACGTTGGCGACGTACAGCACCGGCTTCATGCTCATCAAGAACAGCGGGCGCAGCACCTGGCGCTGGCGGTCGTTCCAATCGAATTCCCGCAACTGCCGACCAGCATCCAGCATTTCGATGGCTTTGCTAAAGACCTCGGTTTCAAACAGCGCATCTTTATCGCCGGCGCGGCTCTTTTTGATGACGCGATCTGCGGCGCGGCGCAGTGTTTCTAAATCTGCCAGAGCAAGCTCAAGCTCTACGACTTCAATATCACCGAGTGGATCAATCGCGCCTTCGCGGAGAATTTTATCCCCGCCAAAGCAGCGCACCACCTGCATAATGGCATCACACTCCTTGATGTTGCCAAGAAACTTGTTGCCCATGCCCTCGCCCTCTGAGGCACCAGCGACCAAGCCAGCGATATCCACAATCTTCACCACCGCCGGCAACACGCGCTGCGTTTTGACGAAGCCGTGGATGATTTCTAGACGTTCATCAGGAACTTCTACCACCGCCACGTTGGGCTCAATGGTGCAAAAAGGGAAATTGCCCACATCTGCCTTCGCCGAAGACAGGGCGCTAAAAATGGTGGACTTCCCTACATTTGGAAGCCCTACGATGCCGCAGGAGACGCTCATTTGACCCGGCATTGTACCCTGTCGGCGGTGCGACTTTACCTACCATCCTTCCTCTGCTTCCTAGCGCTGGCATGCTCCTCGCGTATTGACGTCAAGCAGTTCCCGGCGGCGTGTGTGTTTGTTGGCGATCCCCGCCTGGAAAATCCGGCCAGCCTGCCACGGGTGGAGCTACAGCTGATCGACACTGGCTGGAATAACACACCCGAGGCTTTCCTATTCCAAGGAGGTCGCTGGTTCACTAGCCGCCAGCTCACTTTCCCGGCAGTTCTGGTGCGACACCCAAGTGGATGGTTGCTAATTGACACTGGCCTTGGGCCTGATATTGATCAACAGTTTGACGAGCAGATGCCTTGGACTTTGAAACCCTTCATGGGCTATGAGAAAGGCCCCGATGTGCGATCCGCGCTGCAAAATGCTGGCATCGATTCGAGTGTAGTGAAGCACATCGTTTTGACTCACCTGCACTGGGATCACGCCGGTGGTTTGGAGAGTTTCCCGCAAGCCGAAGTTTGGTTTCCCAAAACCGGTCTGGAACAAGCCGTGGCTCGCGCCGACGAGGAAGCTGGATATTTCGGCGACCAGTTCGATGCAGAAACTATCCGCTGGCGTTCCCCTGAGTTTTCCGATGGCCCCTATGAAAACTTCTCCTCCAGCTTTGATTTTTATGGCGACGGCAGCATCGTGCTCGTGCCGATGCCCGGGCACACCGCGGGATCATTGGGTTTGTTCGTGAACCTTCCTAGCGGCGAACGCTATCTGTTTAGCGGCGATACCACTTGGAGTGTAGAAGGCTTTCAACGCCCCTGCCATAAGTTCTGGCTTTCTAGTTGGCTGGTCGATGCAGATTCAGATTCCATGGAGTACCCCATCGTGCAAGTACATCAATTGATGAAACGTTATCCCGCGCTCCACGTGGTACCAACTCATGATGCGGTTGCACAAATGCGACTACCACACTTGCAGAAAAAAGCCGATTAGAGGCCATTCGCTGGGCTTAAACGCGACGCTTGGTCAGGCCAAAAAACACGCCGAGCAGCAAAACGCCACAAGCAAAGCGTTGCCCGGGGTTCCAGCGCGTAGTGCCATTGGCCACCACCACTGGTAGAGCGAGCGCCACGCGGGTTGCTTTACGCAGCGACTCGTGTTGCAGCAAAAATGCCGCGCCACTGGGGCCATGGGTGTAGTACCAATCAATCACCTCACGCCCGGCAGCACTTGCCTGCAAGTATTGATCGCGGAAACGACGCAGCGCAACGACCTCCCGAGCGGAATAGTCGCCATAGGCGGCGGTTGCCACAAAGCAATTGTTCGCCGTTGCCGGATTGGAACCTGAGCCTGCTGCTACCACACTCAACAGGAAGGAACCGGTTTGGCCACCCGGATTGGTAACCAAAACCGTTTTGCTGCCGAGCGCAAGTGCAGGCAGCTGCAACGTTAAGCCACTGCCGAAGGAAAGCTCCTCGATTGCCGCTGGATCCAGTTGCGTGCCGTCGATGGTAACCATGATTTGGCCGACGGGAGAAGTGCCAGCGTAATCCACGAATGCAGAATCGGATGCTGCGGTTAACTGGACTTCCACGGCCGTATCCGCAACAACACTATGCGCGAATCCGCCATGAATGATTTCACTCAAAATGCCTAGAGTGTTGGGAACGCCGCCGATTTGGGTGGCGCCTCCGGCGGGGAAAAAGTTGAAGCGCGCTTGGATGGGATTGGTGATGCCTCCTCCAATGCGGAAATCAGTGATGTTGCCAGCAAAGGTATTCAGCCCAGCGAACCTGCCCGTATGCCCTGCACCGAAGTTTGGGTCGTTATTGTCATTGGCCCCTGCAGGTACCAACACGGCGAGCTCTACTCCAGCCCGCACACCGTCTTCGATACGATTGGCGTAAAAATCCGCAAGGATATCGACCACCGAACCACCGTTATTGATGGCGTCGCAAAAAATATTGATGTAGTTGCCGGTAATCTTGGAGTAGGTAATCCACGGCGAAAGCACCGCACTTTGACTCAACACGCCATGTTGGGCACGTAACAGATAGCCAATTTCAAGGGCTCCTGAGCCCGTTAAGGAGTTGCCATTGGCTTGGCAAGCAATGGTCGCTACTGAAAAAATGGGGCCACCGCCCAGCGCGTGCATAAAAATTCCCGCTTCACTATAACCGGCGAAGACATTGTCGTTGACTTGGAAGGTGGCAGCCACGGTGCCGCCACTGCTCGCGACCAGCCACAGCGTGCGGTCCATGCCACCGGTGCTGGTGTTGGCAAGAATGCCACCCCCATCCAAAACGGTAGTGCCATTCACTTCCAAGGCTATGCCGGCTGCGGCGCCCGCACCGACAAAACTGCAACGATCGATCGTCAAATTCTCGCTCGTGCCGCCACTACTCAGCACAGCCAGGATGCCAAAGCCGTCGTTCGCGCCTACAGCACTATCTACAAACCCACTAAACTCACATTCCTGAATGGTGAGGCCATCGACACCAATCCCCGCTGGAATATCGAGACCAATGCGGCACGCGGCAATCACCAAACCGCGTAGCGAAGTGGCTAAGGTGATGTTTTGATTGACGCGGAACAAAGTGCCACTGCCCCCGCCATCAAAAACCGGCTGCTCCTCTGGAAATGCCTCCACAGCCACCCCATTTTTTGGCACGATTGGGAAAGTTTCTGCGCCGGAATAAGTGCCCGCCCGCAAGCGGATGGTGTCGCCAGCAACGGTTTGCGTTAAGGCGAAAGTGAGGCTCAGAAACGGTGTGCCTTCCGCACCATCGGCAGCATTATTGCCAGTGTTTGGGTCGACAAAAAACGTCGAAGTTTGGGCACGCAACGAAGTTGCAGAGCACAACACGAAGAACAAGACGAGAAGTTTGGAGGTCATCGAAGGAGAAAAACGGAAACTAAGAAATCAGCAGGGAATGGCCATCCATGACTTCAGGTTGGTCGATGGACATGATATCCATCAGTGTAGGCGCGACATCGGCAAGCACACCCAGAGCGCGGAGTTTGGCGCCGCGCACCCGCTCGCCGATGAGCAACAAGGGCACGGGGTTCACGGTGTGCGCTGTGTGGATTTCGCCGGTCACTGGATCAATCATCTGCTCGGCATTGCCGTGATCAGCAGTAATCGCCACGGTGCCACCCTGAGCGAGTGCTGCATTCACAATCTGCAACAAACAACTATCCACGGCGCGCACTGCCGCTTCCGCAGCAGCAAGCACGCCAGTGTGTCCGACCATGTCGGAATTGGCAAAGTTGATCACGTACAAATCATGCAAACCGCGCTCGAGGCGATTTAAAATGGCTGCAGTAACCTCATAAGCCGACATCTCGGGCTTCAAGTCATAGGTAGCCACTTTGGGCGACGCCACCAAGAAGCGTTCTTCTCCCGGATAGACTGCTTCGCGCCCACCATTAAAGAAAAAAGTCACGTGCGCGTATTTTTCGGTTTCGGCGCAACGAAATTGAGTCAAGCCTTGTGCCGCCACCAGCTCGCCAAACAAACTATGCAACTCCACCGGCGGGAACGCTACCCCGCAGGCGAAATCTTTGCGGTACTGAGTCATGGTGACGTAATGGGCTTGGGGCCGAACGCCACGCTCGAAACCTTGGAAGGAATCATCCGCAAGCAGCGCGGCACTGATTTGACGCACACGGTCGGCGCGGAAATTGAAAGACACGATGGCGTCGGCAGCGGTCATCGGACACGGCGCGCCAATCCGCGTGGCTTGCACGAACTCATCGGTTTCGCCTCTTTGGTAGGCGTTGGTGAGTGCGGTGATGGCATCGTTTGCGTGAAACGGTGCGTGGCCATGGATCATCAAATCCCAAAACTTGGCGGTGCGCTCCCAGTTGGTATCGCGGTCCATGCCGAAGTAACGCCCACACACAGAAGCAATCCGTCCGCCCGATTTGGCGAGTTGCTTTTCGAGTTGCAACAAGTAACCATGTGCAGAACGCGGCGGCGTGTCACGACCATCGAGTAATGCATGAAACAACACCCGCTCCGACGGCAGCCCCATAGATTTGGCGAGCTCCAACAGCGCGGCGGAATGGTGATCGGCCGCATGTACGCCGCCGTCGCCGAGCAAGCCGAATAGATGAAGATTGCCGTGGTGGATCCGCGCGTGATCGATGGCGTTGCGCAATACACCAAGGCGCTGAAACTCACCACTCTCCAGAGCATCATCAATCCGCGAAATGGTTTGATACACCACCCGACCCGCGCCAATATTGGTGTGGCCAACTTCCGAATTGCCCATTAATCCCAGCGGCAGCCCAACCTCTTTGCCAGAAGCCGACAGCAGCGCGTGCGGCCATTGCTCCCACCAAGAGAGAAAATTGGCCGCTGGAGCGTGTGTGATAGCGTTGTAGGCACCCGGTAAGGCGTGCCCCCAGCCATCTAAAACGATGAGCAGAGTCGGGCGTTTGGTTTCCACGGTTTCAGAGGGGTGTCTCCGAGGGAGATAAGCACTACGATAGAGCCATCATGCGTGCCTTGCTCATCTCTCTACTCCTGGCCCTTCTTGCTGGCGCTTGTTCCAACGTCCCCGGCACCGGCCGTTCGCAGCTGCTGCTGTTAAGTTCCGGCGAGGAAATGCGCCTGGGGGCGGACACCTATACCGAAATGCTCGCTACCGAGCGCATCATAACCACCGGCAGGGATGCGGAAATGGTGCAGCGGATTGGCGAGCGGATTGCACAATCGGCGATCGACCTGCTGCCCAAATCCGATGCCAAACGCTTCCGCTGGGAGTTCAAGCTGATTGACGCACCGGATATGGTCAATGCCTGGGCGCTGCCAGGGGGCAAAACCGCAGTTTACACTGGCTTGCTGCCGATTACGCAAGATGAAGATAGCCTTGCGGCAGTGATGGGCCATGAGGTCGCGCACGCGATTGCGCGCCACGGCAATGAACGGATGAGCCATGGCATGGTGCTGCAGTTGGGCATGTTAGGTGCTGCGATGAGTACCAAAAATATGGATCCGGAAGACCGCAACATGGTGCTTGCCGGGCTGGGCCTAGGCGCCAATGTCGGGGTGATGTTGCCGTTTTCGCGCAGTCATGAATCAGAAGCCGATGAGATTGGTTTGATGTTGGCGGCAAATGCCGGCTACAACCCAGAAGCTGCGATTGGTTTATGGCAACGTATGGGTGCTGCATCACAAGGCGCACCACCAGAATGGCTGAGTACTCACCCGAGTTCGAACACTCGTATAGAAAAACTGCAGGCCTTGATGCCTGAAGCCAACAAACTTTACAAAGCAGCTCTGCAACGCCGCTAAATCGTGAGCACCGATTCCTCCGCGCCGCGCTTTGGCGTCGACCTTGGCGGCACCGCAATCAAGCTGGGGCGCGTGGAGGGAGAGCAATTAGTCTCCCGCTTAGAAATAACCACCCCGCATCACGCTGAGCAATGTTTAGATGCCATTGCCGCTGGCGTGCGCACCCTCGCCGACGGCAGCCCTATTCACCAACTTGGTATTGGTGTTCCCGGCGTAATTAGCACCGCACGTCTGCAGGTTTCGAACGCGCCGAACCTGGAGTTCCTAGAGAAGCTACCGCTGGTGGCCATGTTGCGCGATCGACTAGACTGCCCGGTATTGCTCGAAAACGATGCCAATGCTGCCGCCTTTGGCGAAGCGCAAATCGGTGCCGGACGTGGCGTTCTTAACTTTATGTTTATCACTTTGGGAACTGGAGTCGGCGGCGGCGTAATTTTAAACGGCACGCCCTTCCATGGCCCAGGCGGTATGGCTGGCGAAATTGGCCACATGTACACCGGTCATCAGCGCCAATGCGGGTGTGGCACGATTGGATGTCTGGAAGCGATTGCTTCGGCGCGCGCCATGGAAACCTTGGCGGCCCAACAACTTGGCCGTACTTTGTCTTTGAAAGAACTTGCTGCTGCGGCGCGTGAAGGCGACCGCGATGCCCTCTCGGTGTTTCGCACCAGCGGTTTGGCCTTAGGCATTGCACTCTCCCAAGTGGCCCTATTGCTGGATTTGCGCGTGTTCTTGTTTGGCGGCGGCGGTGCCCCCGCTCTCGATTTACTGGCTCCCCATGCCTTGAAAGAAATGGCAAAACGTTGCTTTGGACGGTGTGCCAGCGATTTCCAACTCACCGTAGCCACCCTGGGCAACGATGCTGGCATTCATGGCGCCGCACGTTTGATTTAAAATGACGCGTTCCAGCTCGCGTTTCAAAATCGAAGAGGATTCCTCAAACCGGCGGCGACTGATCCGCTTGGTCGTGTTGGTGGGGATTTTGATTGGCGTGATGTGGACCCTGGCCGATTTGGCCACCCGCTTGCACCAGCGGCTGGGTTTTGATGATGTCGCGCAGCAAGTGCAGTTGCTGGAAGGAAATCCGCAGAAGGTGATTCAATTTGTGGCCGAGCAGATTTTGCCAGACGACTACCACGGTTCCTTACGCGGCCCCGTCGCTACTTTGTGGGCTGGCGCTGGCAGCGAGTTGGATCGTGCCCATTTGCTGATGGTGATGCTGCAGGCCTGTGGGGTAGAAGCGCAACTTGCGCGCAGTGGTGAAACTTGGTGGGTGGATAGCCCAGCTTTACCACCCCCCGCCGACAGCGACACAGCAGATTGGCGTGGCACGATGATTCCATCGGCTGCGAGTCACCGCTTAGAACTGGAGATCACCACGGGTGACACAGAAAAGCCATTGCGGGCGGAATGCCACCTCGCCGAACTCTCCGACGATCCCATTTTGATGGAAATCGAAGGCGCCTACTTGCACTTGCGTCGCGCCAGCCAACGCAAACCTTTTGCCACTTGTGCACTGCCCGCAAACTGCGAAGAAATTCAGCTGTTGTGCCGCACTTTGCTGCCAGATGATGCCGTGGATTTTGCAAGCCGTGGCAGCGTGCGATTATTTCGCTCGGCGCGCGCCATTGCGCAAGCGGATCTTCCCGCGCAAACCGTTTTGTGCGCTGTTTTGGTGGTGCTTACTGCAGTTCCGCCCACGCGTGAGGATATTCCGGAAGACCAGATCTGCGGCCGACGGCTCCAACACGCGGTTGCGATTTCCTATCACATGGCAGTGGCTTTGCAACGCCAGGCGGAACTTCAGAGCAAAGAAATTTCCGCCAATCCGCCAGCTGATTCCCCCCGTCAACGACCACGCTATTTTCTGGCTACGCTACCTCCCATGGATCTCACACAAGAGAACCACACCGAGATCAATTTGGTACCGCTGTAGGATCCGCCGCGAGTGGATATCCCGGTTGACCGGAATTAAGAAAGCTCTGATTAACGCTTGGGAAACAACTTATTGGGATTCTCAACCAAAACCTTGTGCTTGAGAATATCGCTGTAAGCAACCAGGCTGCAAAAAGTTTCTAGGTTGGTGCGCAAGTCGCGTACCCCCGGACTCGGCCAATCCGTCCCCCATAGCACGCGGCCAGCAATCACCTCCAAACGCGGCAGGCGTTGCGGCAGTTGCAGCGGCGGAATCCCACTGAGTTCCAGCCACACATTCGGATGACGGCGTGCGACAAAAAAAGCTTGGTCGTACCAAAAAGGCCGGCCACAGTGCGCCATGACAATTTGCAGCGCAGGGAAATCGATGGCGACGTCATCCAAGTCCATGGGATCGCCATAACGAGAACGTGCACCAGGGAACACCGAAGTACCACTGTGAATCATCACCGGAATGTGGTGCTCTTCACATGCTGCATAAACTTCGCGTAATCCGCGCATATCCTGAGTGCAATAAGCATTGGCGCGAAAGCCCTGGTGGGGCGGATGGATTTTGATGCCATCGATTTGGAGCTCCTCCAACAAGCGTTTCATCTCGGCGGGCACATCGCTGCAAAAACCCGGATGCACGCCACCCCAGGCGATAAACCGTGACGGATTGGTGTTGCGGTATTGCGCAATCCAATCGTTGCAACTGGCATCAAAACCCATCAAATCGGGCGAAACATAGTTGATCAACCCAACGCGCGCGATTCCCTGCGCATCCATATATTCAGCCAGTGCAGCAGGATTGGCCTGAAATTCCAAGATGCGGTCCACATCAGAACGGCCCTTTTCAATCGTTGCACGCGGCGCGGCGCGGATTTGCTCCCATGGCTGCATGTGCACGTGTAAGTCAACCACGCCGGGCGGGATTTTCATGACCTAAGTTTACGGCTGCCGAGGAGGCAAACACTAAGCGCTAAAAGGAAGGCTGGCACCAATTCATAAACCATGCCTTTCAACACCGGAGTGTAAAACCACACAATGCTGGTGAGAAAACCCACCCACAAGGCGGTAAGCGCATAAGTGGGCGCCACTCTCCGGCCACTCAAACGCACCAGCAGCAGGGGTCCAAAAGCTGCGCCGAGACCAGACCAAGCAAACAGCACGGTGTTGAAGATGGTGTCGTCGATAAAAATCGCGGCGGCAATCGCGACGCCACCCAAACTGGCGATGGTCAGACGGTTTAGCCCCAGGCGATGGCCATGCTTATTCTGCGGCAAGTCATATGCCACGGTAGACCCGCAAACTAATAACTGACTATCGGCAGTCGACATGATGGCCGAAAGCACTGCAGCAATAATCAATCCGGCCGGAATCGGGCCAAACAACTGAGTGGTTAAGTGCAGGAGAATGGTTTCGTCGTTGGAGATGCTTGCCACCAGAGCGCGCCCACACCACCCGGTGATCAACATACCTCCGTAAATGATGGCTCCCCACACCAAACTGATGATGGTGCCGCGGCGCACTTCTTGCTCCGAGCGCATGGCCATAAAACGATTGACGACGTGCGGTTGACCTGGATAACCGAGGCCGATACCAAACTTACCAGCCAAAAAGGCCAGGAGCATCCAGCCACTATGACCTGCCCACCAATCCACATACTGCGGGCCAGCTTGCTGTAAGCCGCGGAACATCCCACCGAGGCCGCCCAGCTTGATCACAGCAACCACAGGTACCGCAATCGCTGCGGCCGCCATCACCAATCCTTGCACCATATCAGTGACCGAAGCGGCCCAAAATCCACCCAGAGTGGTGTAAATCAACACCACCACGCCGCCAACAATCACCGCAGTGTTGAAATCCATATCCAAAGTGGTGGCGAAGGTGGAGCCCGCGGCTTGGAACTGCGAGGCCACATAAACCAACAAGCACAACAAGATGATGAGCGATGCACTGAGCACGAACTTACGCGCGAGTTGCGGCGGCGCACCGGCGGCCAAATACTCGGTGAGAGTGACGGCGCCACTCGCTTTAGTGGCGCGAATCAGCGGCTTGGCAACTACACACCAATTGAGCAGAAAACCGCCCATACAGGCCGGAAATAGCCAAATCGCGCCAATTCCAATGGTGTAGGCCGCGCCACTGACACCCAGTAAAGTCCATGCCGAACTCGACGATGCAGCACTACTCAACGACGCAACCCAAGGGCCAAGGCGGCGTCCACCCAAATAAAAATCAGCATCGTTTTGGGTGCGTTTCGATGCCCAAAATCCAATCCCCAGCAGCACCAGTTTGTAAACCACCAAGGTGACGATCATCGCCTCCTTAGTTTCCATGTACATCCTGGTTGGTGAACATTGCGAGCAATTGGTCGGCGGCGAGCGACGGCGGCAACGAGCCATCGGCAAGCGCTTGCTCAATCGCAGGTAGCGCAGCGGCAACCTTTGGATGCGCACGGAAGCTACTCAGCAGGCGCTCTTCAATCTGCGCCCACATCCAGTTTTTCTGTTGATTGCGGCGGTTTCCTTCCAACTCACCACCATCCATCAAAGCCAGACGATGAGCTTGAATGATGGACCACAATTCCTCAAGGCCATTACCTTTTAGGCCCGAAATCGACAACGCTTGCGGCTGCCACAAATCCGACTTGGCGCGCAAATAATGCAGTGCGGCAGAGTAGTCCGCTTGTGCGGAGTGCGCGCGGCCAAGATTATCGCCATCCGCTTTATTCACGGCGATGACATCAGCAAGTTCCAGAATACCTTTCTTAATACCCTGCAATTCATCACCCGCACCCGGCAACATCAACACCAAAAAGAAATCGACCATATCGGCGACCATCGTTTCCGATTGCCCAACACCAACGGTCTCCACCAATACCACATCAAAGCCGGCCGCTTCGCACAACAACATACTTTCACGCGTGCGCCGCGTTACACCGCCTAAAGTGGTGCCACTAGGACTAGGGCGGATAAACGCAGAATCCGATTGTGCAAGACGATTCATTCGCGCTTTATCACCAAGGATGCTGCCGCCACTTAAGGAGCTCGATGGATCGACCGTCAACACGGCCACCTTATGCCCCCGCTCAACCAAAAACATACCGAAGCTATCCAAGAAAGTGCTCTTACCAACGCCTGGCACACCGGTGACGCCAATACGTTGCGCGCCGCCAGTTTGCGGCATCAGCTTGGTCAAGAGCTCTTGTGCCAGCGCGCGATGATTGGCGTGTTGCGATTCCACCAGAGTGATGGCCCGCGCCAACACGGTGCGATCACCCGCACGGATACCCTCGGCAAGTCGGGCCGGCGACAAAGAGGAGGGGTTCATGCGTGGATTATAAGCTGCGGGGGCAAGCTTCGGTGGTGACGTCTAGCTGCCCCACCTACCGACCCAACTTCTCGAGCAACTCAATTGCCGCAGCGGCTATCACCGTACCCGGGCCAAACACCGCCACCGCGCCCATGGCATACAGCTTGTCATAATCCTGCGGCGGAATCACACCACCTACAACAATCAGAATATCTTCGCGACCGAGTTTCTTGAGTGCGTCGCGTAACGCCGGCACCAGCGTAAGGTGGCCTGCGGCCAGCGAACTGACACCAACGATGTGCACGTCGTTTTCTACTGCCTGGCGCGCTGTTTCAGCGGGTGTTTGAAACAGCGAGCCGATGTCGACATCAAAACCAAGATCGGCAAAGGAAGTGGCAATCACTTTTTGACCACGGTCGTGCCCATCTTGGCCCATTTTTGCAACCAGGATGCGTGGACGTCGGCCGTGGTCGGCAAGGAAAACTTGCACCTTGGCGCGGACTACATCGAGCTCTTTGGAATCACCCACGGCACTACTGTACACGCCAGACACCGCTTGTACCGTAGCTTGATGACGTCCAAACACAACTTCCAAGGCACTGGTGATTTCACCGACGGTGGCCTTTGCGCGTGCGGCAACAATCGCAAGCTCGAGTAAGTTACCTTCTCCATCTGCGGCGCAGGTAGTCAAAGCAGCCAGGCTGCGCTGCACTTCCACATCATTCCGTTCGCGGCGCAACTGCTCCAAACGCGCCAATTGAGCGGCGCGGACCATCGCGTTGTCGACCGCAAGGACCGGAATATCCTCCTGGACTGCAAGTGGGTATTGGTTCACCCCGACAATCGTTTGCTGCCCAGAATCGATGCGCGCTTGGGCCCGAGCCGCCGCTTCTTCAATGCGCAGCTTCGGAATCCCGGCCTCAATCGCTTTGGTCATGCCACCAAGCTGCTCAATTTCTTCCATATGCAACAACGCCCGCGCAGCCAAATCAGCCGTGAGTTTTTCCACGTAATAACTGCCGCCCCACGGATCGGCCGGCGCACAAGTACCTGATTCTTCTTGCAGCTGAATCTGGGTGTTGCGGGCAATCCGCGCTGAAAAATCAGTAGGGAGCGCCAGCGCTTCATCCAAGGAATTGGTGTGCAAGGATTGTGTATGCCCCTGGGTGGCGGCCATTGCTTCCATCGAGGTGCGTGTGATGTTGTTGTAAACATCTTGTGCTGTTAGTGACCATCCTGAAGTTTGCGAATGGGTGCGCAACATACTCGACTTTGGATTGCGTGGCGCGAAACGCTGCAGCAACTGGCTCCACAGCAAACGCGCGGCACGCAACTTGGCAATCTCCATAAAGAAATCCATACCAATGGCCCAGAAGAAACTCAAGCGCGGCGCAAAATCATCTACGGCCAAACCAGCAGCAACACCGGTGCGCAGGTATTCCAAGCCGTCGGCGAGTGTGTAAGCAAGTTCAATATCCGCAGTGGCGCCGGCCTCTTGCATGTGATAGCCAGAAATCGAAATACTATTAAATCTTGGCATCCGCTGGGCGGTGTAGCGGAAGATATCTGCCACGATACGCATCGACGGCGCGGGCGGGAAAATATAAGTGTTCCGCACCATGAACTCTTTGAGGATGTCGTTTTGAATGGTGCCGTTGAGCTGTTCCGGAGCAACCCCCTGTTCTTCAGCAGCAACGATATAGAGTGCCAAAATGGGCAGTACGGCGCCGTTCATGGTCATCGACACACTCATGACATCTAGTGGAATGCGGTCGAATAAAATACGCATATCCAAAATGGAATCAATTGCCACGCCGGCCATGCCCACATCCCCCGTCACCCGCGGATGATCCGAATCGTAGCCACGATGCGTTGCCAAATCGAAAGCAATCGAGAGACCCTTCTGCCCTGCTGCCAAGTTGCGGCGATAAAACGCGTTCGATTGTTCCGCCGTACTAAAACCAGCGTACTGACGAATGGTCCACGGCCGACGCACATACATCGTGGTGTAGGGGCCGCGCACAAAGGGGGCAAAGCCCGGCAGGCTACCTAGATGGGCAAGACCTTCGCTTGCGGTCTTGGTGTACAACTGCGCAACGGAAATGCCTTCGGGGCGTTGAAAATGGAGTGGTTCCTGCTGGGCCAAAGGCACGGCACAAATCTGCGGCGCGCCGACTTCCATGGGACCACTCGCCGCATGCCAAGCAATCTGTGAAAAATCGGGAACGTGCTTCATCCGTAGATCTCCTGCAAAGTTGTCAGGATGCTGACGGCATCACAACCTAATGCAATATGAGCATCCACACCAGCGTGTTGCCAACGATCGGCTTCTAGTTGGGTAGGTGGATGACCAGCCATCAATAAAAACTGGACACCGGAATTTTTGAACGTTGCAAATTCTTCTACGCTGACTTCGGCGTAGGAGGAATTACTACCACACAAACAAACAATGGCAGCCGACTGACCAAGAAAGTCCTCCATCGAGTGGCCGACAAACAATTCAAAGCCACCGGCCGTGAACAGTTGTTGCGCAAAACCTAAACGCCCAGAGAAGCTGGCCGCACTACCGAGCGTGTGCAAATATATTTGCGGTGTGAATCCAGCAGAGCGCAATTCCAAAGCGCGATCATACAGGTGTTCAAATTCCGCCGCGTCGCGTAAAAACGGCAATGGCGTTGCTTGGGGACCTTCGCAGTGATTGCCCGATAAATCCCCCAAGGCTTCCGTCAGGGCAAAAACATCATTGCCGCGCGCCGCAGCAGCAATGATTTCTTCAAATCCGCCCGCCACGGTAAGTACACAACAACGATTTTCTGGGTCTTGGCGATGCACCCACTGCTTGACGAACTCTTCATCACTTTGCACCAAGTAGGGCACACGAATCGGCAACTCCTGATTGGCTGGTGGGTAGGAACTCACGCCAGTGATGGGCGAGCTGCGGCTGCGCAAGGCCAACAGCCGTACTTGATGACTCTCCGCAAGGAGTTCGGCCATCCAACCCTCGGTCAAAGATGCCGCCATACCGCCTCTTTGTTGAATCCTTTGAAAGAACGCCCACCCTTCCGCCGCAATCGATTCGGTGAGAGACTCCACCACATAGGCTCCGCCGGCGGGGTCAACCACTTCATCCAGATGACTTTCCGCAGCCAAAATAGTTTGCGTATTTCGCGCCACACGACGGCCCAAAGCCGACGGCTGCCCGAGTGCTTCATCAAAAGCCAAAGTCGTGATCATGTCGGCACCGCCAAGCACTGCCGCGAGAGTTTGGGTAGTGCTGCGCAGTTGGTTGGTCCATGGATCCAAACGCGTGAGAGTGCGCCGTGAATTGACAGCGTGGATCCACGGTGTGGGGATCTCGTCGGCAGAAAAACCACAGGCGGTCAAAACCCGGCTCCAAACGGCACGTGCGGCGCGCAAACCTGCAATACCGGGGAACAACTCCGGCCCAGGCACCAAGCGTAAACCGGTGCCAGCGGCGAGATCTTCCAGCGGAATACCCAAACGCTCACCCAATGATAAATAGTGCGTGAACGTGGCCGCCATAATGCCGATTTGCTGCGCCAAAGTAGCGCCGGCTGAGTGATAAACCTCGGTGCTCACCATCATCGAGCGGGTGTGCGGCATAAATTCCTTGGCCCACGCAATGGAAGTCCCCACCTGATGCATCATGCAGGTTGAACCCAACGGCAGGAAACCGTCGCGCGCAAGGCTGCCAAGTGGATCGAGCCCAAGATTCCAGCGCGCCTGGGAAATGTCTTCGCCACGCTCGCGCGCCAGAGCGACGACCGCAGCAAAATTGCACAAACTGTTAGCGCCGGCATCAAAAGCCAAATCAACCATATCCAGGTGGACGTCGGCAAGTAACGTGCGCCATCCTTCGAGCGACCAAACCATACAGCCGCCATCGCCCCAGGCCTCGGAACCAAAATCGGAATCAGGGGCTAAACCGAGGCGGGCGCAAGCATCCAGCTGCAGCCACAGGCCATGGGTGCCGCCGCGCAGATCCTCCAAGGCGGCGGCACGGACCGCTTTGGCACTAGGAAGGTCGTAGCGCGGCACATTACTCCAGCTGGCGACGGCACGACTACCTCTTACAAATGGGGCAGCTCCAGGGTTTCCAGCTTCCTGATCCGGGAGGTCTTTTTGCGTATAAAGCGGCGCAATCGGGCCTACTTCCAAGCTATTTTGCAGCAACACCGACGCAAAATCGGCGCC
>CALFOT010000130.1 GCA_937919925.1 uncultured bacterium
AATTTCGAAAAAACCATCTTGCAAGCCAGTAGGACTAGTTGGTGTCGTGCTGCGCACGTGCGCGCGGAGGCGATGGAGTCGAGCTTTGCACCGATGTGAAGCCGTCACTGCTTGGAGTTAGCGGAGTGCAAGCTGGAGTGGGAACTGCTGTTGGCGCTGCTTTGAGCTCTACAGGATCGGGCGGCAGCGGGTGACCGTTGGTGTTTTTGCGTGATTCTTCAATCAACACGCGCGCGCGGTCGAGAATGCCGTTTACGAAGGAACCCGATTGGGCAGTAGAGAAGCGTTTCGCGATATCGATGGCCTCATTGATGACCACTTTGTAGGGAGTGGATTCTTCAAAGACCAGTTCAAAAATAGCGATACGCAAAATATTGCGATCCAAATGCGCCATCCGCTCGATGCGCCAATTACGCGCGATAGCTTCAATCCAAGTATCCAACTCGGGACGGTTTTCGAGCACCCCACGGCATAAGGTAAGCGTGAAGTCCGCCACTTCGCCGCGGCCTTTGGTATCGCGACTGCCTTTGGTGTGATGATCCACGAAGGGAATAAGTTCCTCCATGGCGGATTCACCGCGGAGCTCCATCATATAGAGGAACTGCAGAGCAAGCTCGCGGGCGCGGGTTCGACGTCGGAGAGGGACAGCCATAATTTTACGATGCTAGATTTTTCCCAGCAAGGAGACCATCTCCAATGCCGCTTCGGCAGCTTCTGCGCCTTTGTTGGAGCGGGGAGTTATTTTGCTAGTGCGGTGGGGGTCCGCTTGGTTGCTACTGGTGAGCACTGCGCGATCAGCGCGGTACAAGGCTTGCTCGAGGGTATCGCAGGTGAGCACTCCGAGAACCACGGGTAGATGATGCTTTAAGTTGACATCCATGACCCCACGACAGGTTTCACTGCACACATAATCGAAGTGCGGAGTGCCGCCGCGAATCACGCAGCCAAGAGCGATGATGGCCTGATAACGACCACTTGCAGCCAGGCGTTCACACGCCAAGGGTAGCTCAAAGGCGCCGGGCACGCGCGCGACATCGATGGCCTCTGCAGGCAGTCCGGCACGCTGAAATGCGTGCAGACAACCATCGAGTAAGGCCTCGGTGATATCGGAGTTAAAACGTGCAACCACTACCGCGTAGCGGCCGGTAGTGAGAGTCGGAATGCCTTCAAGGAACGTCGCCATGACTGGTTAGCCGCATATTGTAGGGCAAACCGGGCGATTCGTCTGCGCCCTAGGCTGCTTATGTTGACGCCTTGGTTTTCGCCCACGGCAAGGGGCGGCCGAGGAAGGCGTTGGCGAACAAATGGCCGAGGTCGCGCAGCAACGAGAAGGACAGTGGCACCACCGTCAGCGTGAAGAAAGTGGCGACGGTAATGCCACCCACAATGCCGATCGCGAGGCCCTGAAAAGAGAAGCCGTTGCCGGTGGGGGCGGAAAGTGCAATAGGCAGCAGGCCGCAAACCGTAGTCAGAGCAGTCATAAACACTGGGCGCATGCGGTCACGCACGGCTTGGACGATGGCCTCGTTGACCGCCAAACCGGTATGTTCTAACTGCAAAATGCGATCGATTAATACAATCCCGTTATTGACTACCACGCCAGCTAACACAATCAAGCCAATGAATTCCATCGGCCCCACTGGTTGATTCATGAGGAAGAAAGCCCAGTCGGCGCCAAGAATGGCAAACGCAATCGTGGTGAGTGCCGAAAGGGGTAACACCACCGAGTTGAACAGCAAACCCATGAGCAAGAAAACCAAACCAACGGCCAGGATTAAGGCATACACCAGTTCCTGCATGTCGTCGGCGGTTTTTTGCCAGCCACCGTCTTGAGTCCAGCGGTAGCCTTCGGGCATGGCAATGCCTTCCATTAGGCGCGCTGCCGCCAGATACGCTTCTTTGACGTCTTCGTTTTTGGCTTTCAGGCCGATGGAATCTGACAGTTTGCCGTTGCGGCGAAAGATGCCACTTGGCGAGCGCGAATCGGCGAAGTTCGCAAAAGTAGATAGCGGCACCATGCCGGTGGTGGTGGGAATCACCATTTCCTCGAGCTTGGAGCGGTTTGGGTTTTCAGGCTCGTCGTATTGGATGATGAGCGGTAAATCCAGGTTCGGCGTTTCATAGCGCGACACCATGAACCCACGCATGGTCCACTCAATGTTGCCGATGACGCTGTTACCACTGACGCCCAAGCGGCTCATGCGATCGCGATCCATGCTGACTAAAATCTCACGTTCTTTGCCGCGTTCTTTGCTGACTTCGGTGAAGTCTTCACTGAGTTCGGCGGCCACCCGCACTTGCTCAAGTAAGGCTTGCACCGTGGTGCTCTCTTCTCCTTCAATGCGAATCCGAGTCCATTCGACGTCGTTTTTGGCACCTTGGCTAAAGTCTTTTTCAAAGCGGTATTTGACCCGCGAACGCGGCGGCAAGTGCTCGCGCAGGTATTTGAGCAAGTCTTCTCTTTCTTTGACCTTGAGGGGGTGATCAGGCCATACCATCATCTGGCCGTTATTTTTGTCGAACCAAATTCCGGTTTGGATGGAGGGGAAGCGGTTGTGGAAATCTTCGCTGCCGAGCGCAGCTTCTTCCATCAGCAAAACTTCCTCATGGGCATCCAATAGCAGCGTGCCTTCGGAAAAATCAAAGCCAATCTCGATTTGTCCATCGCCATCGCCGCCGCTGCCAGAGGTGGAGCGCCCAGCTTTGGCAACGGATCCAGACATCAAGATCAACGCACACAGGATTGCAGCTCGGAAACGATGGTGAATGCACCACGAAACCGTTGCTAACAAAGGCTTGGTCATCCAGTTAGGCATGTGCCCGGCGGTGGAGGCAGATTTTGCGTCGCGTTTGCCTTGGTGTTGTAAAAAACGTGCAGCCACGGGCACCATCACAATCGACAACACTAAGGCTGCTAACAAAGCAACAATCAACGGCATACCAATTGCACCTGCAATGACTCTCTGACTGCGGTCTTCGGTTAAGAACATCAGAGGCAGGAAAACCACCACGGTAGTGAGGGTGGCCGTCACGATTGCGAGCATGACTTCCGCAGGGCCGCGGCTAATCGAATCGACGGTGGTAGCACCGCCTTCACGGCGCTTGAAAATGCTCTCGACAATCACCACCGAGTTGTCGACCAACATGCCGATGGAGATCGTGATGCCCATCATGGACATCAGGTTGAGGCTGCGTCCACTGAAATACAGATAGCTCAGCGCGATCAAGACCGCGAAAGGAATGGAGAGCGTAATGAGCAGCGTATACGAAAAGCGCCGCAGAAACAGGAATAACACCAGACAGGCAATGCCGCCGCCGAGCAGGGAGTCGTCAACCAAGCTCTCGATGCTCTGGCCAATCATTTCTCCTTGGTTAAAGTAAATCAAATAATCGAAGCGCCCAAGAACCGGATCGGCTGGGAATTCTTCTTCAAAAGCAGCACGCAGGCGTTCACACAGATCGAAGGTGTTGGCGGTGCTCTCCTTGGTGATTTGCAAGGTAGTGGCATACACGCCATCGAATCGGAATAAAAACTCCGGAGCACTGCGAACCTGTTCCACCCGGGCCACATCTTTGATCAAGAGGCCTGGCCGTACCGGAAAGTTTTCAATCTCTTCGAGAGATTGGAATCTGGAATCGACGCGGATAATCGTGCGCGCACCGGAATCATCAAGGTCACCGACTGGTGCAGAAACATTGTCACCTTGTAGGCGCCGCACCAATTGGCCAATGTCGACGCGGTTCGCATAAGCGCGTTCTTCATCGAGCAAAATACGGATCGATAAAGGGGTTAACCCCATGGAAGATGCAGTGGCGACGCCGTCGATGGCCTCCACTCTCTTCACCAGCACATTTTCAATCAAATCCTGGGCAACAGCGTCATCCATGCCCGGATACTGGATTCCGGTGAACATGACAGGAATCTGATCCATGCTGCGCTTGCGAATGTTGATGCGGTCGACTTCGGCAGGCAGCAACGGGCGTGCGCGTTCCACGCGGTCGGCAACTTCGCTATAAACCAAATCCATGTTGAGATTGCCGGGGAAATCAAGATTGAAGCCGACCGAACCATTTCCAGCCCAAGCAATAATTTCCTCCAAGTCCGGAAGAGTGCGCAGCTCTTTCTCCAAGGGCTTCAAAACTTTTTGCTCCAGCTCGCTGGGGTTTGCCCCGTCCCAACCGGCCTCAATGGAGATGGACGAGCCGGTCATTCCAGAAGGGAGCAGTTCCAATGGAATGCGCTTCGCGGCGATGAAGCTCATACCCAGCAGGGCGATGCAGATCATCAACACCCCAATCGGATGGTTCACCAACTCACGGAAGAACCGCACCAGGGATGGGTTCTCCTGGCTGGGTGGTGCTGCGCGTTCCGGCTCAGGCATGCTTGAGCTCCACGGTTTTGCGCCGATCTAACTTGGCAAGCAAGCGGTAGCCCGTGGGGATCACGATGAGGGTCAGCAGGGTGGAAGAAATCAAACCGCTAATCACCACCAAGGCCATCGGCGTGCGCAGTTCCGCACCTTGTTGGCCACCCAAGAATGGAATCCAGCCCGTCATCGGCAACATGCCGAGTACCGTCGTAATGGTGGTCATCAAAATTGGGCGTAGGCGCGTGCGCGCGCCATCTAGGATGGCCGCATCGACGCTCATTCCAGCATCGCGGTTCCGGTTGATGCGGTCGACCAGAACGATGGCGTTGTTGACCACGATGCCGGCGAGAATGACGGCGCCAAGCAAAGCAACCACCGAAACCGGCGTATGCGTGACCAGCATAGCCAGAATGGCGCCGACTGCAGCCAGCGGCACCGAGAAGAGAATAAGGAAAGGTTGCAGCAGACTTTCAAATTGCGCCGCCATCACCGCATAAACTAAAAACACAGCAAGCGCCAACGCGAAGAGCAACGAATCCAATGCCGACGCCATTTCATCAGTTTGGCCACCGACGGCAACTAATATTTCCGGCGGTCGTGGCATCGTCGCGAGGCGAGCTTCCACGGCTTCATTCACGCCGCCCAAATCAAAGCCCGAAACGGATGCTGACAGCACCGCAGCGCGGCGGCCGCGAATGTGGCGGATATCGCTAGGGCCATCTTGAATGACAAAATCTGCAACGGCGCTCAGTGGCAGAGGATGTTCCGCTTCGGGGTTTACCGGCAAATCTTTGAGTTGCTCGATGTGTTGGAGCGCATCGGTATCGGCGCGTACGCGGATATCAATGCGCTCATCACGCCCCGGGAAAGTTGAGGCGATTTCACCTTCTACAGCCAAGCGTAAACGGTTGGCCACTCCGGCAGCGGTCAAATTATGCAGCGCCAGTTTTTCGCGGTCTGGAGTGATGCGCACTTCGGGATTTCCGCGGCGCAGCGAAGACCGAATATCCACCAACCCTGGTACCCCCTTCAGGGTGTTTTCGGCGCTGCGGGCCACCGTGTTGATTGTCGTGAGGTTGTCGCCGATGATTTCGACTTCCAATGGTGCGTTCAGCGCCAACAGCGTGGGGCGGCGTAGGTTGTAGCGCGCCAAGGCGGGTTCCAGCCCAAGCAGCACACGCAGGTCTTGCTCGGCTTGCAATTCCACCGCGTGGGGGTCACTGCCCGAAGAATCTAGGCGTATGGAAATCTGCGCAGTGTGGGGCCCAGATTCTTCGCTGGAAACGGTTTCACGATCCGCCCCGGAGGTAATCGCTGTTTCTTCCACGCCATCGATTTGGCGAATGCCGGCTTCTAAGCGTGACGCAAGTGCATCCGATGCGGTTAAAGGCGTGCCAGCAGGGAAGAACAGTTCGGCAGTAAATTCTCCCTGCAGTACTTCCGGTAATAATTCACGCCCCATGGTGCCTGCGGCTTGAAACGTAAATACCGCCGCGGCCAGAGCCAGCAGCAGCACAATCACCGGGGTGCGAATCGCTCCGGCTAGCACCTTCGGATAAATCCGTTCGCTGGCGTGAAAGATCAGGTTGACCAGCGTGGCTGGAATCCAGCAAACAGCCCAAAACAAAAATAAGGCAAGAGCAAAAATTCCGCGGCCCACAAAAACCAATGCTCCAATGAGGTCAAAGGCCAAGCGCGAAAGCAGAGTAACCAGTGGAATCACCAGCAACCACACGATGGGCAGGAAGCAAGCCTTGGCAAGCAGAGTGAGAGTGGCAATTTGCTCGCGCGTTTGCGGAGGAACAGGATTCCAATCACCCGTTAATTTAGTACCCGCTGGAATCCATTCATCATCCATCCCTGGAATCACAGCCAACAACAGTGCCGCACCCGCAGCCACGCCGACCACACTCAGAGCAATCAGAATGCGGTTTGTGCTGAGCCCTAACTTTTTCAGCAAAGAGCCAGAGCGGCAATGGGGGAATAATTCCGCAGTGAGGCGCTGCCAAGAAAGCGTGGATTTTTCCGTATCGGAAAGTTGAATCCTGGCCGCCAAGCCCGGAATAAAGAACAAAGCGACCAGTAGCGAAATCATCAAGGAGGCCACCACAGTAAGTGCTTGGTCGCCGAAAGTTTGCCCGGCGATGCCCTCCACGAAAATAATCGGCGCAAAGACTGCAATCGTAGTCAAGGTGCTTGCCGTTACAGCACTTCCTACTTCCGATACACCGCGAATCGCCGCCACATGCGGTGGGTCACCTTGTTCCCGGCAGCGCGTAATCGATTCCAATACCACAATCGCGTTATCCACCAACATGCCAATGCCAAGCGCGAGTCCACCCAGCGACATGATGTTCATCGATACGCCGGCGCCGTACATGGCGCCGAAAGTAGCCACAATGGAAATCGGTACCGCGAGGCCAATGATGAAGGTGGTGGCAAAGCGCCGCAAGAAAAAGTAGCACACCATCACCGCGAATAATCCACCGTACATTGCAGCGCTATTGACTTCGGAGATTGCGTTGGCAACGAACGTGGACTGATCGGAAAGCAGGGTGAGCTTGACGTCGGAAGGTAATTTCGAGGCGATATGCGTGGGGGGTGGCGACGGCATTTTGCCCTCTGTCTCAGCCTTCGCCT
>CALFOT010000131.1 GCA_937919925.1 uncultured bacterium
GCCTCGGGCTCCGCCTCAGGAACCACCTGGAAGGAATAACAACACTCTCCACGGTTCAGCACATCTTGCGAACACTCCGGCCGACCATAGCCCTCCACCAGCTTCTCAAGGATTGCATACACCGCCGGAAGGGCCGACTTATCTAAAGCCTGAGAAAGCTGAGACAACATACGGGTGACGGTTTCTCCATCCGGGCCGTCTTCTTTCGCCTTGAAAATCTTCGGGTGCGACGTGGGTTCGCTGCGACGCGGATCCACCAACAACTCCTCCACCAATTTTTCCCCTGGGCGCAACCCGGTGAAAACAATCGGGATTTCGCGGCCAGCGCCACGGGTGGCCAAATCAACCATCCGCTTGGCCAGATCAAGCACGCGTACCGGCTCTCCCATATCAAGCAGATAAACTTCGCCGGTGCTGCCCATCGCGGAAGCTTGCACCACCAACTGCGCGGCTTCAGGGATGGTCATGAAGTAACGCTGCACGTCCGGATCGGTCACGGTGACCGGGCCGCCCGAAGCAATTTGCCGACGGAACAGCGGCACCACCGAACCAGCACTATCTAACACATTGCCAAAACGCACAATCGTAAAGCGCGTGGTGGTATCTTTGCCGTGGCGCTTAAAACGCGATTGTTTCGCCTCTTCGGCGACCAGTAGCACCGCAAGTTCCGCCGTGCGCTTACTGGCGCCCATCACGTTGCAGGGCCGCACAGCCTTATCCGTGGAAACAAACAAGAAAGTGCTGACGCCCGCGCGCACCGCAGCACGTGCCGCACTAAAAGTTCCTAACACGTTGTTGCGCACACCCTCGATTGGGTTTTGCTCCACCAGCGGCACATGCTTGTAGGCCGCGGCGTGATACACCGAATCCACCTCAAAACGACGATAAGTTTCCTCAAGACGATCCTCATCCAACACCGTGCCAAGAACCGCGGCAACTTTGAGATCTGGGTAGAGTTCGCCAAGTTGCATCTCGATGGTGTACAGCGCGAATTCACTGACTTCGAAGAGGACTAACTGGGAAGGGCCGAGTGCAGCAACCGTGCGGCACAACTCACTGCCTATCGAGCCACCGGCACCAGTAATCATCACCGAGCGGCCGGGAACCACTTCCCGCAGGAGGTTGTCGTCGGGCAAAACAGCACTCCGCCCGAGCAAATCATCAACCTTGACTTCAGCCAGTTCTTCAAGGCTATGATGACCGCGCACCAAATCAAGAAAGTTCGGCACTTCTCGAATACTCAGCCCGGCCTTCTCCAAATGCTGGATCATTTTTCGACGCTGCGATGCGGGCACCGAGGGTGCCGCGAGCAGAGCTTTACGAATGCTGTACTTCTCCACTAACCAGGGAATGCGCGCGGGCGGAAAAACACCGAGGTCCCCCATCCGCATGCCCCATTTGGAGGGCTCGTCGTCCAAAAAAGCAACCGGCCGCATGTCTTCGCTGTAACGTAAACTTTGCGCTAACTGCAAGCCGGCCGAACCCGCGCCATAAATCAATACGGACTCCGCGATTTGGCCGCG
>CALFOT010000132.1 GCA_937919925.1 uncultured bacterium
TGCGCGCGGGCTTGGAAGGTTTTGATCTGTCGGCGGCCGCGCTGGATTCCATGGCATTGCAGGCAGAGCATTTGTCCAAGCGTTTGGAATATCATTTACTTGGGAATCATTTGTTAGCAAATGCCAAGGGTTTGATTTTTGCCGGCCTATTTTTGCAGGGGCCGGCCGCCGATCGATGGTTTAAGCGCGGCATGCGTTTAGCAAAAAAAGAATTGCGCGAGCAGATTTTGCAGGATGGTGGGCATTTTGAACTTAGCCCGATGTACAGCGCAATCATCCACGAGGATGTGCTTGATATCATTCAAATCTTGCGTGTGTATGGTCGCGCGGTTCCGAAGCGCTGGTTGAAAATGGCACAGGTTATGGGCAATTGGAGTCGCGTGATGTTGCATCCCGATATGCAGATTCCGTTTTTTAATGATGCCTCATTCGGAATCGCGCCATCTTTTGCCGACCGCATGGAGTACGCCAACGCGCTTGGCATTACTCCGCCGCAAGAGCCACAAGACGGCATTCAGTCGCTGGAGAATTCAGGCTATCATCGTATGCAGCAGGGGGAGTTTGTGGTGCTGGCGGACACCGCAGCGGTTGGCCCGGCTTATCAACCAGGGCACGCCCACGCGGATACGTTGAGTTTTGAAATGTCTTGGTGTGGCAAGCGCGTTTTTGTGAATACCGGCACATCCTGTTACGGCGATGAGCGGCAACGTAGTTATGAACGAAGCACCGCTGCCCACAATACCGTGTGTGTGAATGGCATGGATTCTTCTGAGGTGTGGGGCGGCTTCCGTGTAGCGCGGCGCGCCACAGTGAAAGATGTTCACGTGTCGCAAAGTGAGGTTGGAGATGTCATTCCGGCTTGGCGATTAAGCGCTTCTCATGATGGTTATTTCCGTTTGCCAGGTTTACCGGTTCACCAGCGCAGCTGGGCGCTCGGCAAGCAGCACCTTGTCGTGGATGACGTGATTCAGTCTACTGGCGCTTGGGGCACCGCAGTTGCGCGCTTGCAACTTGCTCCGCAAGTGCGGGCAGA
>CALFOT010000133.1 GCA_937919925.1 uncultured bacterium
CGCTTGGTGATTTAGAGGCGGCGAAAGCCGACATGATTTTGTTTCTGGAACGCACAACCAATGATGACCATCAAAACCTTGCGCATACTTTGTTGAAGCGCTGGGCAGAAGGTCCGGTTATGGAGGAGCAGTAAGCATGTTTTTGAAGTACTTATCTTTACTTCTGCTGCTGCCACTCGCGGCCTGCCAAAAGCAAACTCCAGTGGTTGCAAACAAGGGCCAAGAAGTAGAGGCCTCTGGCTCACAAATTGCTTTTGAGGCTCTGGTTGCCCGTTGCAATATGGAGTTTGTGCTGCCGCAGGGATTCCAATTTTCTCCTGGGCAATCAACGCATGGCCTCGATTATGAAGCCACCTTAGTGGCGGAAAGTGGCGGCCTAGAGGTGCGCATAGCTTTGCGCTGCTTGGCCGACGCCGAAGTTGATTACCAAGATCCACATTCTTCGAAGCCTGCTCCGGAGCACATTTACCCGCTACTTTACACCGCAATCGTGCAAGAGATTGCAAGTGACCCGCACAGTGCCAGTGGCGGTTTCGGTGAAAACTCTTTAGACGAATTCCACGCCGATTGGGGGCAGATGTCGTTGCTTCAACCAAAGCCAGAGTTTGGTGGTGCGTATCAATCGATGTTGTTCTTAGCGATTCATCGGCGCGCTGCCGCAGATGCTTACCTGGTTTTTTTGTTTGATGATTACGCTGCGGTCAAAGATCAGATTCAAACCGCGATGGCAAGTTTGCACTTTGTGGAAATGGCAAACGATTCCACAGCGCCCGATCCCGCTGCGCCCGATGCTTCCGCCGAGATCAATGCTCGCGAGAATCGAATCGATACCCAGGCCACCGCGATTCCCATGCACTAACTGAGGGAATCCGTTGACCTCTACATGACCATTTCGTAATATTACGAAATGCCAAAGCCCAGCACCCCCGAAGCGGCCTGCTGCACCATTACTCTGGTGCCCCTTAACCCCGGCCTGAGAGAGGAGGAAGCAGAGCTCGCTACCTTGGCAAAGGCACTAGCCCACCCTGCACGTATCCGGATTTTGCGGGTGTTATTGGCTCAAGATTCCTGTATCGCCGGTGATTTGCAGGCTGAAGTGGGGCTTGCCGCTTCAACCGTTAGCCAACACTTGAAGTCGCTGAAAGAATCCGGGTGGGTGCAAGGTGAAGTCGATGGCCCACGCCGCTGTTACTGCTTAGCCCCTATGGTGCGGGAACGCTTTCATGCGTTGATTGGAGAACTGCTATGAACGCTGACGGCCGTCACCTTTCCTTCCTGGACCGCTGGCTAACTTTGTGGATTTTCCTCGCGATGGCCGTGGGTGTTG
>CALFOT010000134.1 GCA_937919925.1 uncultured bacterium
CGCCACCGCGATGCTGGCTTTGCTGCTGTAGTTGGCTCGCGGCGTAGCGTCCGGCAACCAAACCGGAGGGCATCAAAAATATGACCGCGGCTAGATCACTAGTCGCGGTCATCGAAAAGAGGTGTATTGGCAACGTGAGCTGAAAAAGCTGAGTGGAACTCGTGTGCCTGAGCATCCCTTCCCGTGCCTCTTCATCGACGTTCCGAGCCATTCACCTGAACTCTTCATGGCAAAATTTTGGGGAGCCAAATTCAATCGGATTTCGCGCAAAACAAAAAGACGAGAATGTGCTCCGCATTGTTATCATTTCCCCCGCAATGAGCCTCGGCACCACCATGAAGTCCTCCATTGGGGCAAAGGCGCTGATGGCGATCACCGGCATTGTGCTGGTTCTTTTCGTCATCGGTCACATGGTCGGCAACCTCCAGGTCTTTCTCGGACCGGACCAGCTGAACCACTACGCCCACACCCTGCAATCACTCGGGCCAATCCTCTGGATCATCCGTTTGGTACTCCTGACGACTTTGGTCGCGCATATTTGGTCTGCAGCGGTGGTGGTGCGCATGAGCGTCGCCGCCCGCCCGGTGGCTTACCAAAAGCGCAAAGACCTGGCCACTGGATTTGCCGCGCGCACCATGCTGGTGAGTGGCATCGTGGTTGCGCTGTTTATCGTTTATCACATTCTGCACTTCACGACGGGCACCATTGATATGGCAGGCAGTTACGGGCAGCTGCTCCCGGATGGCGGGAAAGATGTTTACGCGATGGTGGTTCAGGGCTTCCAGCACCCACTCACCGCGCTGGTGTATTGCTTGGCCACGCTGGTGCTGTGTTTGCACTTGAGTCATGGCGTCAGTTCGCTGATGCAAACTCTAGGCTTTCGCAACGATTCCAACGCCAGCTGCATCGATAAAATCGGCCCGGTATTGGCCATCATCATTCTAATCGGCAATCTTTCGATGCCGCTAGCCGCCCTCACCGGCCTCATCAAGTAAGGGGGTAAAGACATGGCATTCACCTTAGATTCCAAAGTCCCAGCAGGGCCGCTCGCCGAAAAGTGGACCAACCATCGCTTCAACTTGAAGCTGGTCAACCCAGCCAACAAACGTAAATTCAAAATCATCGTAGTGGGCTCCGGTCTGGCCGGTGCTTCGGCGGCTTCCTCCCTCGGGGAACTCGGCTACAACGTCGATTGTTTCTGCTACCAGGATTCCTCGCGACGCGCGCACTCGATTGCCGCGCAAGGCGGTATTAACGCCGCGAAAAATTACCCGAACGATGGCGATTCGGTGCGCCGTTTGTTTTACGACACCATCAAAGGGGGCGATTACCGTGCTCGTGAGGCCAATGTTTATCGTTTAGCGGAAGTGGCCAACGACATCATTGATCAATGTGTTGCACAGGGTGTTCCTTTTGCACGCGATTACGGCGGTTTACTTGATAATCGTTCCTTCGGCGGCGCACAGGTGAGCCGTACTTTCTACGCCCGCGGTCAAACCGGTCAGCAGTTATTGATTGGTGCCTATCAATCGTTGAGCCGGCAGATTGCAAAGGGCTCGGTGAAAATGCATGTGCGTTCCGAGATGCTCGATTTAGTGGTCGTCGATGGCCACGCGCGCGGCATCGTGGTGCGCAACCTTGTCACCGGTGAAATCACGCGCCACGCGGCAGATGCGGTGTTGTTGTGCACCGGCGGTTATGGCAACGTGTTTTACCTATCCACCAACGCGATGGGTTGCAATGTCACTGCGGCGCTGCAGGCTTATAAGCGTGGAGCTGGTTTCGCGAACCCTTGCTACACCCAGATTCACCCAACTTGTATTCCGGTTGCAAGCGAGCACCAATCAAAACTTACTTTGATGTCGGAATCGCTGCGTAACGATGGCCGCGTGTGGGTGCCGAAAGAGAAGGGCGATGAGCGCGCCGCGAATGATATCCCGGAAGACGAACGCGACTACTACCTAGAACGCCGCTACCCAAGCTTCGGCAACCTAGTGCCCCGCGATGTAGCAAGCCGTGCCGCCAAAGAACGTTGCGATGCCGGTCACGGTGTGGGTGCAACCAAACGGGCGGTATACCTCGATTTCGCCGACGCCATCAGTCGTCTGGGTGAAGATGTCATCCGCGCGCGTTACGGCAACCTGTTCCAGATGTACGAAAAGATTACCGCCGAGAATCCCTACAAGGTTCCGATGCGCATCTTCCCTGCGGTGCACTACACCATGGGTGGTTTGTGGGTGGATTACAACTTGCAAACAACGGTGCCTGGTTTGTTCTGCTTGGGCGAAGCGAACTTTTCGGATCACGGCGCCAACCGTCTTGGTGCATCAGCGCTCATGCAGGGTTTGGCAGATGGTTACTTCGTGGCACCTTACACCGTCAGCGATTATCTTGCCACGCACGGCAAAATGAACGCCACGGAGAAAGTTACTACCGCACACGCCGAGTTCGATAAAGTCGAAAACGAAGTGCGCGCACGGATTGAAAAATTGATGGCGATTAAGGGCACCAAATCGGTGGATCATTTCCACAAGCGCCTCGGTTTAATCCTGTGGGACCACTGCGGCATGGGACGAACGGCAGAAGGCTTGAAAAAAGCACTCGAAGAGATCCCCAAAGTCCGCGAGGAGTTTTGGAGCAATGTGCGCATTCCAGGTGATGTGGCCGAGTTCAACCCCGAGTTAGAGAAAGCCAGCCGCGTGGCAGACTTCCTCGACTTCGCCGAAACCATGTGCCACGATGCACTCACGCGTGAGGAATCATGCGGTGGTCACTTCCGCGAAGAACACCAAAACGCCGAAGGCGAGGCGCAACGCGACGACGTCAACTTCGTTAACGCTTCGGTTTGGGAATACATGGGCGAAGGCGCTGCGCCGGAACTCACGAAAGAAGACTTGATCTTCGAAAACGTCAAACTTACCACCCGTAGCTACAAGTAGAGGAAAAGAAATGAAAATCAACCTCCACGTTTGGCGCCAGAAGAACAGTACCGACACTGGCGGTATGAAAGAGTACACCGTGGATGGCGTATCAGAAGATATGTCGTTCCTGGAAATGCTCGACCTAGTCAACGAAAACCT
>CALFOT010000135.1 GCA_937919925.1 uncultured bacterium
AGCCTTGAAGAACTGATTCGCACCGCCCAAGGAGGGGTGTTTAACCAGGCCGCTCAGGTTTGGAACCACAGTTTTTACTGGAACTGCATGAAGCCTTCCGGCGGTGGTGCACCTAAAGGTCCTTTGGCTGGGGCGATCACGCGCGATTTTGGTTCCTTCGATGCCTTTGTGACCGCATTCAAAGCTGCAGCCATGGGCCAGTTTGGCTCCGGTTGGGCGTGGTTAGTGGATAACGGCGGCACGCTGGAAATCTGCACTACTGGCAACGCGGGTAACCCCATGACCGATGGCAAGAAGCCGCTGCTCACTTGCGATGTCTGGGAGCATGCTTATTACATCGATTTCCGTAACGCGCGGCCGAAGTACCTGGACGTGTACTTCGCTAGCTTGGTGAACTGGGATTTCGTCAGCGAAAACTACCAGTAAAGCGAAACCCCGAAGTAGGGTCCGTCGATGAGCATCTCCACATCAACTGTGGCGTCATCGATGGATCCATTGACATCGATATCAATGCGGTGATACCCAACTACGAGTTCGAGATTATCCATGGGCTCGTAGTTGACATTGATGTCCAAATCCAAGTAAGTCACATCGGCGGCATCGATATTGGCCGAGAGACCGCTGATTTCGCCGCCCAGGCGGAGGCCGAAAGGTAGTTGCAGATCACCGCGCACTCCCAGCATGGGCATCGGTACGCTTTGGTTGATGAGGACGTTTTGGGCATCGCCAGCAGAGATTAAAGGTACTCCGAGTACGCTGACGGTTTCCGTTGCAGTGATGACAAAGCGGTCGAACTCAATGAAGTCTACGCCAGCCATCACCGCCACGCGCCCCACAGGGGTATTGAGCACATCCACGCTGAGCATCAACTTAGTAATCGCTAAATCCATGTCGGTGCGTGCGGCGAGGTCTTCCGCGATGGGCAGTGGCTGACCAGCAAAAGTTGCGCCGCCAATGACATTCGAGTTCAGTGCGCCGTTATAGCCAAAAGCACTTGCAGAGACCTCAAAAGGTGCAATGCCAGCACGCGCACCGTAAAGGAATCCGACTTCACGGTTTTTCTCCATGGTCAAATCGCCATCAAAAGCGATGCCATTGCCGGAGGAATCAGCGACGCTTAAATCATTAGCCGTGGCGTCGAGGCCGACTGGGAAGACGGCGCCGAAACCGTTCACATGCAAATCACTCCAGGCGGAATCACCTGGGATTGAGCAGGCAGGAAGTAGGCACAAAAGCACTAACGGGCGGAGGTGTTTAGAAACCATGGTTGCAAACTAGCTGGGTTAGGAGTGGACTACAAGTCTGACAGCGGTGGCGATTCACCGGATAAGAGGCGGCGCGCAATCCAGCGATGATTGCGCAACGAGGCTTCTTCGAGCAAGCCGGGTAAATTGCGACGCCACATCTTAGGCTGGGTGAGATGCGCATCGTACTGGGCTAAGGCGCGCAATCGTTCCGCGGCACGCACCGCCGGGGGCAGCCCGGCATGCAGAGCCGCCAAGTCGCGCATGGCCTGTTTTAGTGGGACTTCGCCACGCAGAAAACGATTGCGATCGTGATCAAGCAGGCGCAAATCAGCGAGTTCCGTACCCGGTAAGCGCACCAGCATATTGCTGGGTTTTAAATCGCGATAAGCAACGCCGGCACGATGCATGCGCCGCACCCCATCCGCAACATTTGCCAATAACGCGGCACGTGCCTGCCCCGAAACGGCAAGCACAGCTTCATGCAAAGGTGACAGCTCGCTGAAATCTTCCAGGAGTAAAAAGGAGCCGCGTGCTGGGTAGGACCATGCAGCCCACACGGTGGCTACGGGAAAACCGCGGCGTTGCAGCGCCTCCGCGGCCCGTAAGCTGCGGATTGCTTTGCTGTGACCGAGGCGATCGCGCGGGTCGAAACGTTTGGTAGGCAAGTAGTGCTTTAATACGGCGCGGCGGCCGTCGGCAAGAACAACTCTTTTTACGGTAGAGGAGTTGCCGAACTTCAAGGTGTTGCCGCTGGCGGCAAGTTCGCCAGCCTCAGCGGCGGAGCGCTCTAGTAAGTTTTCCAGCTCGGCGGGGTTGAATGGAGCGATCCGCCAAACCGTTGGATGTTGGCCTTGAATGGCGGCACGCGCCGCTCGATCGCCAGCGCGCGCGGCCATGCGCAGGGCATGAAAAGCGGCGGCTGGTGCATCAGCTGGCGGAAGATGGACGGGAGTTGTAGGCATCGTTACGATAAAGTGTGCCAGCATGACTGCCCCAAGTAAAATTCCCCTGAGTGTGGTGATTATCGCGCAGGATGAGGAAGACCACATTGTGGCCTGTTTGCAGAGTG
>CALFOT010000136.1 GCA_937919925.1 uncultured bacterium
TCTGCAAGTACCGGCGCGGCTGATGAATACACCGGCGTTAAATCTGCCGGACCGGAAGAAGCTGCAATGATTCTCGAATCCGCAACTTCCGTCATCTTCATCCCTGGTTACGGCATGGCGGTTGCGCAAGCGCAGCACGTCGTCAAAGAGCTTGGTGAAATGTTGGAGAAACGCGGCGCCGAAGTGCGTTATGCAATCCACCCGGTTGCAGGTCGTATGCCTGGTCACATGAATGTGCTGCTCGCCGAATCCGATGTTCCTTACGAACAACTGTGGGAACTGGAGCGCATCAATGGTGATTTCAAAACCACTGATGTCACGGTCATCATTGGCGCCAATGATGTTGTGAACCCCGAAGCGATTGAGAATCCGCAAAGCCCGATTGCCGGCATGCCGATTCTGAATGCTCACGAATCCGGCACCGTGCTGATGATCAAGCGTTCGCTTTCACCTGGTTATGCCGGGATCAAGAACCCATTGTTTGAGCGCGAGAACACCTATATGTGTTTTGGTGACGGCAAGGCGTTTATTGTCGATGTCATCAACGAACTCAAAGAGGCATAGCCCCCGTTGAGAAAAACATGCGCCGCCGCTTTCGGTATTCTTCGAATACTGTTGGCGGTGGCTGTTTTAATTCTCGGCGCCCCCGTCGCGCTGCTGTTATTCGCAAGCACCGCGGGCAATGTCTATCGCCGCGCGCGAATTGGCGCAAAGTTAGCGGTTCTTTGGAGCCGCGTGTTCTGTTGGATTTTTGGTTTGATCGCCGAAGTGGAGGGCACCCCACCGCCGCCGGGTAGTTTTGCGATTTGCAATCACATCACCCATTTCGATGCGCTGGTCATTTCGAGCCTCTATCCCACATCCTTAGTTGCGAAGCAGGAAATTCGTCGCTGGCCCTTGATTGGCATTTTGTCCGCAGCAATCGGCACCGTTTTTGTGGATCGTAATAATCGCAAAAAAACCAGCAGCACCGTGGAACAACTGCGCGGCTATCTCGAGCAAGGCGCGAGCATCACATTATTCCCCGAAGGAACCACCAGTGAAGGCGATTGCATTTTGCCCTTTAAACGTTCCCTATTCGCCGTACCTGCAAATCTAGGCCTACCTACTTATCCCATCGCGCTGCACTACGCACGCACTGGCGACGCCTGGCACGACGATACCCCTTTCGTAGTGCACATGTTTCGCCTACTTGGCCATCCCAGCCACCGCCTGAAAATTATTTTCGGCGCACCGATACCGCCAGGGCTGGAACGCAAACCGCTGGCATTGGAAGCGCAGGCGCGGGTGGAAGAATTGTTCGCGCAGTTCTTAAAGTAGCGACTCAAACAGTTAGTCGCGGATCTTTCTCTTGATAAGCAAATCCTGCGGGATGTGCTTTCAAAAGGTCGTATAGGGAATGCTGTGCTTTTCTGCAGCGCGCTTGACGCTCACGTCGCTTTGGCTTTGTTCGTCGAGTAGGGCGCGGTAGAAATCAGCGCCTTGGGATTTACGCCGAAAAGGCAGGGGATGGTTTCGGGGAGCTGCATGGAGGGAGCATGCAATGGCCGGGGAGCCAAGAAAAGATGGGGTTCGCCGGACAGTTAC
>CALFOT010000137.1 GCA_937919925.1 uncultured bacterium
TCCTCCCGGTGGTCGGCCCCCTTCCCTCCCGACCACCATGCGAATCCTCTTCATTCTTGCGCTTGCCGCAGGCTTTTGTTCCATTCCAGCTGCCAGCGGAAACCTAGAAGTCTATTTCATTGATACTGGCCAAGGCGATGCCACGCTGCTGATTGCACCTACCGGCGAAACCTTCTTATTTGATGGTGGCGACAATGGCGACGGCAATGCCGACGTCGTGCCATTATTAAACTCCCTCGGGATTTCGCATTTGGATTATGTAGGCGTGAGTCATTATCACGCCGATCATCTGGGTGGCCTGGATGAAGTTTGGAATGCTGGGATCACTGCAACCACCGCCTTCGACCGCGGCCTCAACAACACTCCAGGCACGCAGTCTTACAGCGATTACAGCAGTCGCTATTCCTCCGTGCGGCAAGCTGTCACGCCCGGGAAAGTTGTGAACCTTGGCGGCGGCGTCACCTTAACTTGTATCGTTGTGAATGGTGATTTAATAAATGGCGGCTCGGTCAATATTGGCGGTTCTGCGCAGTGGGAAAATTCTGCGAGCGTTGGTTGGCGTATCGATTACGGAGATTTTCAAATGTGGATGGGCGGCGACCTTACCGGCGGCGGCAACTCCACCACCGATTTGGAATCGACTGTTGGTCCGCTGGTTGGCGATGTGGATGTTTATCAAGTCAACCATCATGGTTCCCGCACTTCCACCAACAGCAATTGGGTGGCGGCCTTGAAGCCGGAGTTTTCGGTCATCCCGTGCGGCCATGCCAACTCTTATGGTTATCCCAAACAAGAGGTCACCAACCGCCTCAACACCGCCACCCATGTGTGCCCAGTGTGGTGCCCCACCGACGGCGTTGGCACCGAAGGATTTGTCGATGCCGGAGGCCATATTCATCTCAGCACCAATGGCGATCAATACACCGTAACCGCGATGGATGGCACTACGTTCACGATGGCGGTGGATGAGGCAAGTTTCACTCAAGCGAGTGCCGGGGAACTGGTGGTAGCAGAATTTTTAGCCTACCCCGGCACGACTTCGGAGGTGGATGGTGAATGGGTTGAGATTGCCGGCACGCGCAACGGCAATGTGTCACTCAAAAACATCAAGCTCACTGATTTCGGCAGCGACAACCTTACTTTCGGCGCTCCGCTGCTGCTCGCTCAGGGTGAAGAAATGGTCATCGCCGCCGATGGTTTGCGCGGCCGTAACGGCGGCTTACGACCGCAAATGGTGTGGCCAGCAAATTCCTTTTCCATGGCCAACAGCAGCGACAGTGTGGCTTTGCAAAACGGCTCCACGATTCTTGACCGGGTGGATTACAACAGTAGCAGCTGGCCTTTTGCGTATGGCGTTTCCGCCGAGCGGCGTGATTTACTCGGCTCTGCAGCAGCGAGTAACTTTGCTGCCGCAAGCGTCCAATTTGGCAATGGCGATTGGGGAACCCCAGGCCAAAGTAACACTGCCGATACTACATCCTTTGGTGGCGGTGGCAGTGGCTTGACCATCGTAGTCGTGAACCCGCCAGTGCTGGGCGCCATGCTCAACATGGATTGGCAAGCACCCGGCGAAAACGGATTTTTCTATCAAGGCTTCATTTCGCTCGGCACCACACCTGGGTTTAGCATCAACGGCGTAGCTATCCCGGGCAACCAGGATCGCGCTTACAACATGACCGTCAACATGCCAGGCTTCTTCGGCACCGTGCCCGCAAGCGAAGTGATGTCGGTATCAGGCTTAGTTCCAAACCGCGCCGCGTTCCAAAACATGGTGATTTACGCGGTGTTTTATACTTTCGATACGCCAGGTTACATCCAGGTGCGGCAAGTCTCCGCGCCAACCTCGATGACCATCATGTAAATCTATTTCACTTCGAGCCGCACACGCACATCCAGGGCACAGGAATCTTTGCCCTGATAGCCGGCTAAAAATGGGTTGATATCGAGCTCGGCGATTTCTGGAAAGTCTGTCAACATGCGGCTCAAGCGCAGCAAGGTATCCACCAACTCATCTTGGCTGACGGGCGGTTTACCGCGCGCGCCCTCAAGCATAGCCTTGGCCCGAATCCCCTCAACCATTTCACGCGCATCGGTGGCGGTGAGTGGATGCAGGCGAAACACCACATCTTTGAACACTTCTACATGCACGCCGCCTAAACCGAAAGCGACCATACGACCGAATTGAGGATCGGTGGCAGCACCGAAGAAGGTTTCGACGCCATCGCTACGCATAGCCTGCAACAGCAAACTCATGTCCGGGCATTCCTCACCGAAAATATCTTCTAGACGATCGTAAGCATCAAGCAATTCCTCGCGATTACGAATCCCAACGATGACGCCGCCACGATCGGATTTGTGCACGATATCTTCTGCTTCCACTTTTGCAACCATCGGAAATCCCAGGCTGCGCGCGGCACGTAAAGCTTGTTCCCGGGTGCTGACGATGCGGCTCGGCACCAACGGAATGCCATACGCGGTGAATAAATCGTTCAACTCCAAACCATTGAGCATGGTGCGCCCTTCGGCAATTGCTGTATCAAGAGCCGCGCGCGCCTTGCTTTTGCGCACCCGGTATTGCGGTGCAGCTTTGTTTTCGCGCGTGCGCAGTTTCTGCAGCTTGTACATATTGGCAAGCGAGAACGCCGCCTCTTCTGGAAAGCGGTAGTTCGGCACGCCCTTCTCGCGCAAGATATCCGAAGCTCTTTCGCTGTGTGATTTGCCGAGCAAACAAGCAAGCAGAGGTTTCTCGGTGGCGGCCGCATGCTTGGCAAAAACTTCCGCTACTGCAGCGGCATCAATCATGATTGGCGAAACAAAAATCGCCAACACCATGTCAATGTTTGGATCGGCAATGGTGGCGCCGAGCGCTAAATCAAAACGTGCGGCATCGGCGGAAGCAATCAGATCCACAGGGTTTACCGACGAAGCTTCTGGCGGAATGCCCTTCTCCAGTTTCTTGCGCGTGGCGGCGGAGAGCTCTGGAATCTCCAAACCGTTGGCGATGCAGGCATCGGTTGCCAAAATCGCAGGGCCGCCCGCATTGGTGACAATCGCCACTCTTTTGCCTTTCGGGCGTTTGCCGGTTTGCACAGCACTTGCTAGGGCAAACAAATCTTTCATGGTGTCAACACGCAACACACCGCACTGGTTCAACAAAGAATCCACTGCAGCCTCCGATCCGGCTAAGGATCCAGTGTGCGAAACCGCCGCACGCGCACCCTGTGCCGAACGGCCAGACTTCACCACCAGAATCGGTTTGCGTGGTGAAATGCGGCGCGCCGCATCCATAAAACGTTCGGGCTCGCCAAAAGCCTCAAGGTACATCAAGATTTGTTCGGTGTTTGGATCTTCATCCCAATAGTCGAGCAAATCACACGGCGAAACATCCGCGCGGTTACCCACACTAGCGAACATACTCACGCCAATACCAAGACTGCGGGCGTCGGTAAGAATGGCTTCGCCAAGTGCTCCCGACTGCGACAAAAACGCCGCGCCACCGCGAGTGGGCGTGGCCGCTGCGAAGGAAGAATTCATCGCGAACTCCACCGCCGTATTAAGAATGCCCATACAGTTCGGGCCAATCATGCGGATGCCATGCTTCTTGCACAGCGCCACCAACTCGTTTTGGAGCACCGTGCCTTCACCACCAATTTCGCCGAAGCCGGCAGTAATCACCACCAAACCTTTCACGCCTTTGCGCGCACAATCTTTCGCCGCTGGCAGCACCAACGGCGCCGGCACCGTGATAATCGCAAGATCTACCGGGCCCGGTATCGCCGAAACTTTCGGAAAGCACAACATACTGTGCACGACTTTGGCCTTAGGGTTGACCGGATAAACCGGACCAGTGAAGCCACCGAAAACCAAGTTGCGCACGATTTCGTGGCCGATTTGGAAACGTTTGCGACTGGCGCCAATGACTGCAACGGATTGCGGACGAAACAAGGCGTCGAGAGAACGTAGATCAGTTTTCTTCACGAAGAATCTCCTTCATGTGGCGCGCCAGGGTAGCGGACACGTCAGCGAAGGGCGGCAGTTTACCCGCGACCTCACGCTCCATGGTGGTCATAACATCAGCTTCCAAGCCGCAGGGGTCGAAGCGTTGGAACATGGAGAGATCGGTGCTGATATTGAGCGCAACGCCGTGGTAAGTAACCCAACGACGCACTGCCACACCAATGCTAGCAATCTTACGGCCAGCCACCCAGCAGCCAGTGTTGCGTGGGTCGCGACCTCCCTGTAGACCAAAATCTTGCACAGTGCGGATCAACGCCTCTTCCAGAGCGGATAAATAAGCATGCAAATCGCGCACACCTTCTTGCAGTTGGATGAGCGGGTAACAGACCAACTGACCCGGGCCGTGGTAAGTTGTTTTGCCGCCGCGCGCAATCGCATGAACCGGCAAACCTAAATCACGGTAGTGCTCGTGATTGGCGGCGCGGCCGACGGTAAGCACCGGTTCAAACTCCGCCATCAATAATGTATCTGGTGCTGAGCCAACACGGATGGCATCTACCAAATCCAACATTTGCTGATGGGCCGTTTCATAACTCACCCGCCCGAGGTCGATGACCTCGAAATCGGCGGAGCTGCTGAAACGCATAACTACTTTTTCATGGCGTGCGGAGACATGTTGTGCACATCTTCGCAAGCTTCCATGAACACTTCCGACAAGGTTGGGTGTGCGTGGATGGTTAACACGATATCTTCAACCGTGAGGCCAGCCTCGATTGCTAAAGAACCCTCGGCAATCATGTCCGTAACATTCGGGCCAACCATGTGCACCCCAAGAATGGTGTCGTCTTTGGCATCGGCAATGACTTTGACGAGGCCATCGGTGGCTTGCATCGACATGGCGCGACCGTTGGCGCCAAAGTTGAAACGCCCAATCTTGACTTTGATGCCGCGTTCTTTACATTCGGCCTCACTCAGGCCGGTGGTGGCGATTTCTGGATCGGTGTAAATCACTCCGGGCACCACTTTCGGATCATAAGCGTTGCCCGGTCGACGACAAATCGCGCCGGCAGCAGCCAAGCCTTGCGCACTTCCTTTATGCGCCAGCATCATGCCGTGAGTGGCATCACCGACCGCATAAACATGCGGCGTTTTTGTGCAGCACTGATCATTCACGCTGATGAAACCGCGCGCATCAGGCTTCACGCCGACATTCTCCAAGCCAATATCCGCCGTGACCGGCTTGCGCCCTACCGTGAGCAGGATGGCGTCAGCGTGGAAAGTTTGGGGCTTGCCATTGATTTCAGCAATTACTTCCACGCCATCTGCGGTTTTTTTCCAACTCTTCGCTGCAGAGTTCAAGTGAATCTTCATGCCGGTTTTTTTGGCCTTCCGCTGCACCACTTTGACCAGTTCCGGATCGACGCCCGGCAAAATCTGATCCATAAACTCCACCACTGTGACTTCGGTGCCGACTTGCGCATAGAACATGCCGAGCTCCATGCCGATGACGCCACCGCCAATCACGAACAAACGTTTGGGTAACTCCTGCGGCGCGAGGGCTTCGGTGCTCGACCACACCTGCTCGCAAAAATCAAAGCCCGGAATCGGTGCTGGCGCGGAGCCGGTGGCCACCACGATATCCAAGCACTCGATTTCCACTTTGCCGTCGGCGGTTTCGACTTCGATTTTGTTTGGCGACAAAATGCGCCCTTTGCCTTTCACCCACTCAATGTTGCGGTTTTTGAATAACAAACCAATCCCGCCGGTGAGGCGTTTGACAATCCCTTCTTTCCACGCAATCAACTTTTGCACATCCAACTGCGGCGGTTCCACAGTGAAACCCATGGTTGCGGCGTGGCGCGTGGATTCCAGAAAGTGGCCCGCTGAAATCAGTGCCTTGGAAGGGATGCAGCCCACATTCAAGCACGTGCCGCCGAGATTATCGAACTCGACACACACCACTTTCTTGCCCAAATCGGCAGCGCGGATGGCACACACGTAACCAGCTGGACCAGCGCCCAGCACGACGACATCGGTTTTTATTTTCGACATTGCAGGTCTTTAATTAAGCCCACAACAGTGGGTTTCCAGGGTGAAGCCGCCCTGCTCGACCTAGCATTATATGTGTGCCGCAGGGGTGAACCCATACTCCCGCGGCTTCAGCGGTCCTGCCACTGCTGACCTGTCCATGGCGCCAAGCTGGTAGATTCCACCGCGGAATCGCTGGTCGCATAACCAAGTTCGCCCAGAGTGACATCATCAACGACCGCATTGAGCGCCTCCTCTTGCACCATAGGCAAAGCGAGGAACCAAGCGTGCAGCGCGTTAAGCAGACGTTTCGTTACTTCCGGGTTGGCCGTTGCCACATCTTGCATTTCAAGTGGATCAGTTTGCCGATCAAATAGCGCCACGGTGGGATAAGGATAGACCGAACCCTCGGGTGGACCACCTGGGCCGGAACCATCGGCGAGAGGGTTGTGAATCAAAGTCCAACGCTCATCGCGCACGGCAAAAAAACGATCCTTCAAAGCTGAGACCACCACGGCTGAGTGCGGTTGTTCACCTGCCATCACCCATGGAAGTAAATCTTGCAAAGCCAGCAGGCTGCCGTCGCGTTGCGCTGGCCAACCTTCTCCCAATACGATGGCGGGCACCTGAATCACCCCGGCGTAAAGACTCTTGGCGTGCATCATAAATCCATTACGATCGCCGAGCTCTTCGCCGTGATCGGCAGAAAAAACAACCACTGCATTTTCCAATAAGCCGCCGCGCCCTTGTTCGCGGTAAAGCGCATCCAAGCCACTCAGCAATTCTTGCACGTAATCGTTTGCGACGAGAATCTCTTCGTCGTAAAGGCCACGAATATGCTCACGTAATTCCGGCGTAAGGGAGTCCGGATGGGCTTCAATCGCATGAAGCGTGTTGTTGTCGCCTTTGGGTTCGGCACTGCTGGTAAAACGCCCAGCGAATTCAGAGGTAGGCGCATAAGGGGAATGCGGTGCAACAAAATGTGCCCACAGCAGGAGTGGTTGATGGTTCGAAATGCTTTCTGTGGCTTGAATGATGGACGCGCTGGCAACCTTCCTTTCGTTCTTCGGGGAGAATGCTTGATAGAAAGTGAAGCCGCGCTCCAAGCCCGTGCCGCGCTTCAAAATACCACTCGCATTCACCGCAACTCCGTACCATCCGGCTTCGGTCAAATCCATGATGAAGGTGCGTTCTGCCAACAAACCGCGGTTGGTCAAAACACCGTGCTGCAACGGTGGGAGGCCGGTCCACATTGACGAGAGCGACGGCAGCGTAATGCCCACTGGTGCATAAACCTGCTCCAAGACCGTGCCGTTGGCCGCCATCCACGCTAGGCTCCACGGTTGTTGCGGGTCTCCGCAGGTATCGTGACTTGCGCCATAAAATGGCAAACGATCGGCGCGCAGAGTATCCACGGTAACCACAATGAGATCTTTCTTCATCGCCACCACACCGGGCGTTATGACGGAAGTTGCTGCACTAGTTTGGCCATTGGCGTTTGCCTTTGGCGCCGGGTTTTCTTGATCCGCGCATGCCGAAAAACATGCGGAAACAGCAACCGCCAGTGCGGTATTAAAAACAGGGCTACGAAGGATTACGGACATCTGCATGGTTATCTTAGAGCACGGATTGTTACGCGGCGGGCCCCATCTTGCCAAGATCGACAAAACGCCATCGCGTGTTTTTCATAACTCGCTGCCGCGGTCTTGCCGTTGATTATCCCGCGACAGGCACAAGATGGATTGAAAAACTTCTTCTACGGCATCGGGATCCAGGCCACATTGCGCAGCCATCAAACGCCGCTCTTCTAACAACGAAGCTTCGCGTTGTGGGTCACGCACACCACGACCGATTTCGGCTTTCACGCGCCCTGCACGCCGTGACAGCTGGGCACGGCGCGCGAGCAGTGCGACTAACTCGCGATCGATCTCATCGATGCCCTGGCGTGCTTGATCTAACAACGGCGACGCCGGACTAGGTGCGGCGGTGGCAATGGTAAGCCCGGAATCACTGCTATTGCACGCAGAGGAAAATCCGATTTGGCGTAAGTTATCGTTGGCCGTGCTGAGCGCACTCAATAAACGCCGACGGGCAGCGGCTGCGTAGGGATTATCGAGTTGTAAAGATGCGAAAAGCTGCCCTGCATCTGCCTGCACCGATTCAATCATGCCGCGCAAACCGCGCACGGAGGGCGGCGCGTAATCACTATTCAGGAGAAAATCAGCGTCAATAAAACCTTTGGCAATGAAGAAGGCCAGCGCATGAGTGGCGGCCATTTCTTGATCGTGCGCTTCCGGATCCAACGTGATTGGATGAAAGCCCACATCCCGAAAGAAACTGTGGATGGTTGCGACCGCATCGGGGTGCTGCAAGTTCGGGCACACCACGACCTGCAACGGCGATTCGCCACGCGCCAAACTCATGGGCCCAAACAGCGGGTGGGTAGCCACCCACGGAATATGTACACCGAGCAGCGCCTGTAAGACCGCACTTGGCCCCGTTTTCACCGACGCCACATCGATCACAATCTGGCCGCTGTGTAATGCCGGGCGAATTTCCTCGAGCACTGCGGCGAACGCGAAAACCGGCACCGCTAAGACCACCAAATCTACATCCCGAACAGCAGCGCACGCACTGTTAGCGGCAAGCGCTGACGGCGGGGTGACTGCTGGATCAAAAGCGCGCACCGAGATTCCGGCTTCGAGCAAACGCTCCCCTAGGGCTGCTCCGAAGCGCCCAAAACCGAGGATTGCTGCTGTCGATATCATCTCTGTTCACGGCATTCTCATGCCCTTCTACACACGCACATGATCAACTACCAGGGAGCGGTGTTTCGGCCGCCGTCGGAAGCCAATAGTCTCATCCTACAGGCCACGCTGGGCTGTAGTTGGAACCGTTGCACTTTCTGTGCGATGTACCGCGAAAAGTCTTTCCGAGTACGCAAGATTGCCGAGTTGCAACGGGAAATTGAGTGGTACGCGCACAACTTCCCAGCGCCGCGTAAGGTGTTTCTGGCGGATGGAGATGCGCACATGGCCAAGGCCAGTTTTTTGGCCGAACTACTGGACCTCATCAACGCCGCGTGGCCGGATGTCAAACGCGTCACTTGTTATGCGTCGCCACAATCTTTAGCGCAACGCAGCGTGGCGGAAATGGAGATGTTGCGTGAGAAAAAACTCACGCAATATTACCTCGGCATCGAATCCGGCAACGATGACGTTTTGCGCGCCATCGATAAGGGTGTGGATAGTCTTGAAATGATTCGCGTGGCCAACAAAGCACATGCTGCGGGCGTGAAACTAAGCACGATGATTTTACTCGGCATGGGCCAGCGCGCCTTGAGCCGCGAACATGCTGTGGATTCCGCGCGGGTGGTCAATGCGATCCAGCCGAAATTCGTTTCCACGCTGGTGGTCACGCCGGTGGAAGGAACTCCGTTGTGGGAAACCGCCGCGCGGGGCGAATTTGAAACGCTGTCCCCCATCGAGCTTGCTGCGGAGTTACGCGAGTTTCTAGCCCACACCGAACTCACTGGTTCGGTTTTTCGCTCCAACCACGCTAGTAACTATTTGTCCTTGGCCGGCACGCTACCCAAAGACAAAAACGCGATGGTGACGGCACTCGACCAAGTGCTAGAAAATCCAGCCAACGCCCGCTTCAAGCCGGAATGGCTGCGGGCGTTGTAGTGGGCGCTAACTGCCCCTGAAAAAGCCGGGCGCAACGCTTAGGAAGTTTGCGCGCAGAGAATGCCGTCGATGATTTCGTTGAAGGTGTCGCTGGGGCGCAAGGCCGCTGCACACCGCTTCAAATCCGGGTGATAGTAACCACCAAGATCCACCGCTTTACCCTGCGCGGCAAGTAGTTCGCCAAGGATGGTTTGTTGTTTTTCTTGCAACGCCGTAGCCACCGGTAGAAAACGCGCGGCCAACTCTGCATCTTCCTTTTGAGCCGCAAGCTCCGCAGCCCAGAACTTGGCTAAGTGAAAGGTGGAGCCGCGGTTGTCGATTTCGTTGACTTTACGCGAAGGTGCGCATGAGGCTTCGAGGTAACTGCCGACCGCCTTATCCAGCGTGCCTGCCAAAATGCCCGCGCGCG
>CALFOT010000138.1 GCA_937919925.1 uncultured bacterium
ACGGCTTTGATTTGCCGGTAGCCATGTTGATTGCCACGGCCAAAGCCACTTTGGTGTGTTTGTTCTTCATGCACTTGAAGTACGACAAACCGTTCCTTGGCATGATCTTCTTGTTGTCCGTTTTGTTCGTCGGTTTGTTTTTGGCTTTTGTCAGTTACGATTCCGGCCAATATCAAGGCCTCATCCGTACCTACGCAACCGAACACATCAGTACAGAATGATCTCCACCGTGGCGACGAGTAGCCAGCCACCCAGGCCGCTACCAGCGGGTACCTCCAGAATGGGCCTGCTGGTCTTACTGGCTTCCCTTGGTGCTCTGTTCCTCGCCACGATTTTCTGCGGTTGGTATTTTCGCGACGCCGGCGCTGTCGCTGGGCGTGCGCTGCCGGATTTACCAAGCGGTTTGTGGCCCACGTCGTTGCTGTTGTTGGTGTTGAGCTATTGCGCCGAACGTGGCGCTCGCGCTGCCCAATTAGCGCGTCCGGCGGTCTTGCAGTTGCAGTTATCGTTGCTCTTTGGCGCGCTGTTTTTAGCTGGTCAGGTATTTTGTTGGTCGCAATTACTCGCTGCAGAAACCGGCGCCGGCGTTCATCCCATGTACGCTTTTAATTTCTACATGATGACGGCCTTGCATGCCGCGCATGTGGTCGGCGGCCTCATTTATAATTTGTGCGCTCTTGCTTCTCGCAAACAAGGCGGCAGTGTGTTTATGGACCGCGCGCGTAATAACGCCACCTATTGGCATTTTTTGACGGTCGTGTGGGTGGCGGTGTTGTTGAACTTGATGGCGATTCGGATTCCTGATCCAGAGCACTCTTTTTTATCGCCGTTATCGTTGGGCATTAGCGGATTGTTGGTGCTAGGATTCTTGGCCTATCAGATTCGCGTCATCGAAATTTTACTGAAACGCCGCGAGTTCGCCTTTGCGTTGTTCGCCTTGTTACCGCCGGTGGCTTTCATGCATGCCTGGGCGCGCGGCGAAGAACTTGGTACCCAGAAGTTGGCACTGCGCTGGGGCATTCTGCAGGCCATGTTGATGATTGCGCTCATGTACACGGCCTCGATTCACTTGGGCATGTTTGCAGATAGCTACGACGTCGGTGCAGCTTAATTCCTTCGAGCGCTTCCTTGTCACTGGCAAGCTACGCCGCTTGGTATTGCGTCGTTTTGATGCCGTACGATTACTCAAACTCGGTGGCCGCGTGGATGGGGGAACCGTGTTGGAGATTGGCTGTGGCCGCGGCTTCGGAGTCGAAGCGGCGCTAGATTTGTTCGGCGCCAAGCAAGTCCACGCCTTTGATGCTGACCCCGCCATGGTGGGCTTGGCGCAGCGCGAACTCACCCAGCGGCGCTTGATGGCGGGGGGGAATGCGCCACGCATTTGGCACGGTAACGCTAGTGAAATCCAAGCCGCCACCGCCGCATACGATGCGGTCTTTGATTTCCAAGTCCTGCATCACGTCAGCGATTGGCGCAGCGCTGTAGAAGAAGTCGCGCGCGTGTTGAGGCCCGGCGGCAAACTCTATTTAGTGGAGAGCCTTCGTGGCCTGATCGAAAACCCCATCTGGGGCCGCTGGATGGATCATCCCCGCGACGACCGCTTCACCCTTTCGGTGCTGCTGGAAGAACTCGAGCGCCACGGCTTCACTCTCCAAGCCAAACGCAACTGGGGTGAGCAGTTTGTCTGGTTGACGGCGTCGCGCAACTGAAACGCACCTATAATCGCGGCTCAATTTCCGTTCCAGGCCGCAGTGGGCCGTCGTTTCCGTCGGCTAACCGGGTGCTGGATCCCAACCACACGCCTGATCATGTCCGCTGCCAAGATTACCTGGACTCTGGTCGACGAGGCTCCCGCCCTCGCGACCCACTCCCTACTTCCGATTATGCAAGCCTTCACGCAAGGCACGGGGGTCGAAATGGAACTTGCCGATATCTCCCTCGCTGGGCGGATTCTCGCGAACTTTCCCGAGGGGCTGCGCGCGGATCAGCGCGTGCCGGATGAGCTGGCCCGTCTGGGTGCGCTGGCTAAGAATCCGCGCGCCAATATCGTCAAGCTCCCGAACATCAGCGCTTCCATTCCGCAGTTGCAGGCTGCCATCCAGGAGCTACGGGAGCAAGGTTATGATGTGCCCGACTATCCTGAGGAACCGCAGAATGAGCAAGAACGCACGTTGCAAGCTCGCTTTGCTGTGGTGCTTGGCTCGGCCGTGAACCCAGTGCTGCGCGAGGGCAACTCCGATCGCCGCGCAGCCGCTGCCGTGAAGATGTTTGCCCAGAAGCACCCGCATCGGATGATGAAAGATTGGCCCAAGTCGGGCTCGAAAACGCGCGTTGCCTTTATGCGCAGCCAGGATTTCTTTGGCACCGAGCGCTCCATGACCATGGACCACGCCACCGTGATGCGCATCGAGTTTGTGGCCGCAGACGGGGCGGTTACTGTCCTGAAAGCAAGCGTGCCGCTCCTGAAGGGAGAAGTCCTTGATGCATCCAGCATGAACGTCGCCGCGTTACGTGCCTTCTATGCGGAGCAGATTGCCGCATCCCAACAGGAAGGCACGCTGCTGTCGCTGCATCTAAAAGCCACCATGATGAAGGTTTCGGATCCCATCATGTTCGGCCACTGTGTCGCGGTTTATTTCGCCGCCGCGTTGGATAAGCATGCCGCTGCCTTGGCGGAAGTCGGCGCCAACGTCAACTATGGTTTGGCCGATGTCCTCGACAAACTCAAGCGCCTGCCAGCCGCGAAGAAGGCTGAAATCGAGGCCGATATCCAAGCTTGCTACGCTTCCGGCCCTGCGTTGGC